>NZ_JADYWE010000001.1:0-710066 GCF_015864955.1 Salinibacterium sp. NK8237
AGAGGGAAACGCCCGGTTACATTCCGAACCCGGAAGCTAAGACTCTCTGCGCCGATGGTACTGCAAGGGGGACCTTGTGGGAGAGTAGGACACCGCCGGACTTCAATTGTAAAATAGCCACCACTGTGTTTGATAGACACAGCTGGTGGCTATTTTGCGTTAAGTCCCCACCCCAAAATCAGGAGCAACGAATGAGCGATTCCTCAGAAAATGACGGCCGGCACGACAGCCGACCCCACGGGAACCGCTCTGGCGCGCCCCGATCTGGTGGACGTCCCACTGGTGGGCGTCCAGGTGAGGGACGACCAAGCGATGGAAGGCCACGCCGCGACAACGCCGCAGGTGGTCCTGCCCGCGGCACGCCGGCATCCGGCTCGGACCGTCCATGGCGCAACAAGCCCGAGGGTGATGACCGCCGCCCACGTCGCGATGGCGATAGTGCTGGCGCTGACCGTCGTCCGCGACGCGACGCTGATGGCAGCGATCGTGCGCCGCGCCGAGACTCTTCCGCCGGCGAAGACCGTCGCCCCCGCCGTGATGCCGCTGGAGAACGTGATGGTCGCCCGCAGCGCTCTGGTGACCGCGACTCACGACCTCCTCGTTCAGGCGACCGCGATAGTCGTCCCCCGCGCTCCGGCGATCGTCCCGATAGGGGAGATCGTCCGGCACGCCCGTTCCGATCCGATGGCTCAGGGCGCCCCGAGCGCGGCGGCCGTCCGGATCGTGGATCCGATCGCCGCGGTGGCGCGGACGAGAAACGACTCTGGACCAAGGGCGGAGCGCCCGCGCGCGGTGACCGCGACGCCAGCGAACGTGAGCCAGAAGAGGACCGCGATCCCTTCGGCATCCGCTCGGTTCGTGCGTATCACGAGGCTCCCGAGATTCCTGAGGGCGTTACGCCCAAAATGCTTGATCGTGTTGCCTCCAACGAGCTGAAGACGCTCAGCAAAGAGAATGCCGACGGCGTTGCTTTGCACCTTGTGATGGTCTCGCGCCTCATCGAAGAAAATCCTGAACTTGCACACCAGCATGCGATCTCTGCTGCTCGTCGTGCAGGTCGTATCGGCGTTGCGCGCGAAACGCTCGCCATTACTGCCTACGCAACAGGCGACTACGCTCTGGCACTGCGCGAACTGCGCACCTACCGTCGTATTACTGGTCGTGACGACCAGTTGCCGATGATGGTCGACAGCGAGCGTGGACTCGGGCGGCCTGAGCGCGCCCTCGAACTCGGGCGTTCGGTGAAGCGCAGCACGCTTTCCTCGGCCGTTCAGGTTGAGTTGGCTATCGCGATGTCTGGCGCCCGTCTTGATCTCGGTCACGCTGAAGAAGCGCTTGTTGAGTTGCAGATTCCGCAACTCGACCCCGACAAGGCCTTCACCTACAGCCCCGCGTTGTTTGGCGCCTACGGAACCGTGCTCGAGGACCTCGGTCGCGATGATGAAGCGGCCGTCTGGTTTGCCCGCGCAGATGTTGCAGAAGCTGCACTCGGTGACGACGAAGACGACACAATCGAAGTCGTCGAAGAAGAGCTCGAGTTCGAAGTGTCTGACGATGTTGCAGTAGAGATTGAGGATGCTGATGGCGCTGTGGAAGTCGCTGACGAAGCGGACGGGAACGACGACGAGAGCGGCACGCGTGTCAGCTAAGACACCGCTTACTGGCGTCGCTCTGGTACTCGCCGATCTTGATGGAGTGATCTATCGCGGTCCGGACGCAATTCCTCATGCAATCGAAAGCATGAACGCTATTGAAGGCGCTCAAGTCGCGTACATCACCAACAATGCGTCGCGTACCGATGCATCCGTAGCTGAACACCTGAGTGAACTCGGGCTGACAGTGGAACCGCGCGACGTGGTGACCTCGCCGCAAGCGGCGATGGGTCTGTTGCGCGAGATCGTTCCTGCCGGGTCGACGATTATGGTGGTTGGTGGTGACGGACTCACCAACGAACTCGAGAAGTCTGGCTTCGTCGTCACGCGCTCGGCCGATGATTCGCCAGCGGCAGTTGTGCAAGGCTTCGCTCCGCACGTGGGGTGGAAAGATCTCGCTGAAGCATCGTTCGCTCTCAAAAGCGGCGACGACGGCATCCCCTGGATCGCTACCAACACAGACTGGACGATTCCCCAAGCTCGAGGAACCGCACCCGGCAACGGAACGCTCGTTTCGGCGGTACATTCCGCCGTTGGGCGTTTGCCGATCGTCGCGGGCAAGCCCGAAGTAGCAATCTTTGAAGAAGCGTTCCGTCGCTACGATTCACGCGAAGCACTCATGATTGGCGACCGCCTCGACACCGACATTCTCGGTGCCAACCGGGCCGGCATCCCATCTCTGCTCGTTCTCACCGGCATCGACCAAGCCAAGCAAGTGCTCGCGTGCATCCCGGATGAGCGACCGACGATGATGGTCGATGACCTGCGCGGTCTGCATGAGCCGTATCCCGAAACGGTCGTTGCGCACGACGGCGCCGCCGTTGTGACGACGGTGGGAACTGCGACGGTGCGCCTTGAAGGGCAGCGACTGACCGTGACGTCGGCCGGAACATCCATCGACCGATTGCGTGCGGGAGCCGCAGCAATTTGGAATTCGGGGAGCGCCATCTACGCCCTCGAGGTTCCAGCCGAGCTATATTCGTGAGCATGGATGACGAATCGCCCGTCGACGGACTGATGTCTCGACTGAGCCTGATCGAGGACCAGCCGCTCGAAACCCGTGCTGCCGCGTTCACTCAGATTCACGACCAGTTGCAGCAGCAGCTTGAGGGCAAGGACGCGTTCTCGCGCAATGGCTAGCGTGCGGCTCGATGCAGCACTCGCTGCGCGTGGACTTGCTCGCTCTCGCACGCACGCAGCGAAACTGATCGCAGACAATCTCGTGACGGTGTCAGGAATCGCGATTCCTAAAGCATCCACTCCGGTGAACGACGACCACGTCATCGAGGTCGCCGAAACCGATCATTACGTGAGTCGAGCGGCCCACAAACTTGTGGCGGGCCTCGATGCGTTCGGGATCGACGCGACAGACAAACTTGCGCTTGATGTCGGCGCATCTACCGGCGGCTTCACCCAGGTTTTGCTCGAACGTGGTGCTCGCGAAGTTATTGCACTTGATGTTGGCCACGGGCAACTCGTCGACCTGATCCGGTCGGATGCCCGAGTGCGCGTTATTGAGCGAGAGAATGCCCGCTATCTCACCGCTGAATCGCTTGCTGAATTGAGCGGGACATCCGAAACGCCCAGCCTTGTTGTTTCTGATCTGTCGTTTATATCGTTGAGGACTGTCTTGCCCGCGTTTTACGCCGCGGTGGGGGAGAGCGCCGACTACGTGCTGCTGGTAAAGCCACAGTTTGAGGTTGGTCGCACGAACATTCGCGAAGGAATCGTGCACGGCTCGGCTCTGCGTGATGAAGCCATCACGGGCGTCTTGTGGGCGGCCTGGGATCTGGGGCTCGGCACGGCCGGCGTCATCTCCTCACCAATTGCCGGTAACGCAGGAAACCGTGAGTATCTTGTCTGGTTGAGCGCACGGTCAGGCAGCAATCCGACAGAATGGTTAACGCAGGTTTCTGCGATCGCCTAGAGCCATCCGCTTGGTGGCGTCGAATCACACAAACACTACGAATGAGAGGTGCACGGTGCAGTCCGAGAACTCTCATGCTTCTGATCGTCACATTCTGGTCATCGCTCACACCGGTCGTGCGGAGTCTCTGACTGCCGCTATTTCAGTGTGCCGCCAACTCATCAGCGCGGGAATCGTGCCGGTACTGGCGCCCGACAGCTACGAGACAATCCTTCAGGCAGAACCAGACCTTTCGCCGGTACGCCGGTTGGGCAATGAGGTCGAGACGGGCGAGCTCGAGCTGGTGATCGTGCTCGGCGGCGATGGAACCATACTTCGCGCTGCCGAACTCACTCGAGGGTGCAGCGCCCCGCTTCTCGGCGTCAATCTGGGGCACGTTGGTTTCTTGGCGGAAAGCGAACGCGAAGAACTCACGTCCACAGTGGAACGCGCGCTGGCTCGCGATTATCTCGTCGAAGAGCGCATGACGCTGTCGGTGCGCGTGAAGGTCGATTCTGAGGTTGTCTACGAGACTTGGGCCCTCAATGAAGCGACCGTCGAAAAGGCGAGTCGTGAGCGGATGCTCGAAGTCGTCATCGAAGTCGATGGCCGCCCGCTCTCGTCGTTCGGCTGTGACGGCGTCGTCATGTCCACGCCGACCGGATCCACCGCCTATGCGTTCTCCGCTGGCGGCCCGGTGGTGTGGCCGAGCCTCGATGCCCTCTTGCTCGTTCCGCTGAGTGCCCACGCACTCTTTGCGCGTCCCATCGTCGTCGGGCCAGACTCAGCCCTCGCCGTGGAGGTCCTGGATCGCAATATGGGCATTGGCGTGTTGTGGTGCGACGGACGACGCGCTTTCGATCTTCCACGCGGGGCCCGCGTGATTGTGCGCCGCTCACCGGTGCCGGTGCGACTAGCCAGACTGTCTCAAGGACCGTTCACCGATCGCCTTGTCAAGAAATTCAATTTGCCGGTCAACGGATGGCGTGGACCAGCATCGGAGGAGGGCACCGGCTCGTGATCGAAGAGATCTCCATTCGCGACCTCGGCGTTATTGCTTCAGCGCGACTTCCGCTGAGTCCCGGGTTTACCGCGCTCACGGGGGAGACGGGGGCGGGAAAGACCATGGTTGTCACCGCGCTAGGGCTCCTGCTCGGTGAACGAGCCGATGCGGCAGCGATCCGTGCCGATAGCGATCAAGCATCCGTGGAGGGGCGTTGGGTCATTGATCCCACCTCGGCGGTTGCTGAGCGCGTGCGTGATGCCGGCGGTGACCTCGACGACGGCGAACTTCTCTTGGTGCGCACCGTTGCTCGCGAAGGGCGCAGTCGTGCTGTCGTCGGCGGCCGGAGCGCTCCCGTCGGAGTGCTCACTGAGCTCGGCGACCAGCTCGTCGTGGTGCACGGCCAGTCTGAGCAGATCCGTCTCAAGTCGTCAACGGCTCAGCGAAACGCGCTCGACCGTTATGCGGGAGCCGAACTCGCAACCGTGCTTGAGGGCTACCAAACAGTGTTCCGTCGCTGGCAAGCGGCCCAGGGCGAGCTCGATGTGCTAGTCGCAGAGAGCGATCTTCGCAGCCGCGAAGCTGACGAACTCCGCGTCGCGATCGATGAGATCGAAGCCGCTGACGTGCGTCGTGGTGAAGATCTAGAACTCACGGAACGTGCGGATCGCCTCGCGAACCTCGAAGGTCTGCGACTGGCCGCTGAAGGCGCCCACGCGGTGCTGTCGGCGGATGCCGCGGAGGAAGGCTCCGATGTCGTGGCGCTGCTCGCCAGTGCCCAACGAGGGCTTGAGCGGGTCGCCGAGCACGACGGGCAACTCGCTGCCATCGCCGAGGCTTTGGCGGCAGCATCCATCACTCTCGGGGAAATTTCGACTGACCTTTCTGGTTACCTTGCTGGACTGGATTCCGATGGCAGCCGCGAACTCGAACAGGTTGAAGAACGTCGCGGCCAACTTGCCGCTCTCGTGCGCAAGCATGGTGTGAGCCTCGACGATGTCGTTGACGTGCTCGACACCGGCAGTCAGCGCCTGCTGGAACTCGACAATGACTCCACGCGCATAGACGAGCTGCGGGCTCAGGTCGAAGCAGATCAGTCAGAGCTGATCGAGCTGGCGGCCAAGGTCAGTGACGTGCGATCGCGCAGCGCTGCGCGTCTTTCAGCCGCTGTTACCGACGAACTCACCCACCTCGCGATGGCCAACGCCGAAATTGTCGTCACGGTCGAAGACCGCAGCGACTATTCGTTGAGCGGCAAAGACGAAGTGGCGATCCTGTTGAAGCCGCACCCTGGAGCTCCGCCGCGTCCGCTCGGCAAGGGCGCCTCCGGGGGAGAGCTCTCGCGGGTCATGCTCGCGATCGAAGTCGTCATTGCGGGCAACGATCCGGTTCCGACCTTTATCTTCGATGAAGTGGATGCCGGTGTTGGTGGTGCCGCTGCGATCGAAATCGGCAAGCGGCTTGCTCTGCTGAGCCGCACCGCCCAAGTGATCGTTGTCACGCACCTGGCGCAGGTGGCCGCGTTTGCCGACAACCACCTCAGCGTCATCAAGGGCGACGACGGATCAGTCACGGCATCCAGCGTTCACAAGCTTGAGGGGGAGGCGCGCATCGCAGAAATGGCGCGACTGCTCTCGGGACTACCCGATTCGGAATCCGGACTCGCCCACGCCCGCGAGCTTATTCAGACCGCGCACGACCTCGAGAATGCTGCTCTCGGGCGCTAACTATCCGGCGAACTACAGGGCTCGCTGCGTGCCCTAGCTGTTAAGCCGGTAACGAAACACCCCATCGCTGCAACAAAACATCCCAACGAGGCATAGGATGGAATCCCGTGGTGGACAATAAAAACGCGGTCGTAACAAAGCACATCTTCGTCACCGGAGGAGTCGTCTCTTCTCTCGGTAAAGGCCTCACGGCGGCGAGTCTCGGAAACCTGCTGACAGCACGCGGGCTCCGCGTCGTCATGCAGAAGCTGGATCCCTATCTGAACGTGGATCCCGGCACGATGAACCCCTTCCAGCACGGTGAAGTGTTTGTCACCGATGATGGCGCCGAAACCGACCTCGACATCGGGCACTACGAGCGCTTCCTCGACATCAAGCTCAACCAGGCAGCTAACGTCACCACCGGACAGATCTATTCCGAAGTGATTGCCAAAGAGCGTCGCGGTGAATACCTCGGCGACACCGTGCAGGTCATCCCGCACATCACCGACGAAATCAAGCGCCGTATGCGCCTGCAGGCCGCCGGCCCTTTCAGCGATGAAGACCCGCAGCCTGACGTCATCATCACCGAAATCGGCGGAACCGTTGGTGACATCGAGAGCCTTCCCTTCATCGAGTCGGCTCGCCAAGTTCGCCACGAACTTGGCCGCAAGAACGTCTTCTTCGTTCACGTCTCGCTGGTGCCGTTCATGGCTGCCTCGGGTGAACAGAAAACGAAGCCCACCCAGCACTCCGTTGCTGCATTGCGCTCGATCGGCATCCAGCCTGATGCTCTCGTGCTGCGCAGCGACCGCCCCGTCTCCGAGTCCAATAAGCGCAAGATCGCGCTCATGTGTGACGTTGAAGAAGACGCCGTGGTCAACGCTACCGACGCTTCCAGCATCTACGACATCCCTGAAATGCTGCACAGCCAGGGCCTCGACGCCTACATCATCAACCAGCTCGGGCTCGAAGCGAAGTCAGTGAACTGGGACGGCTGGAGCGAACTGCTCGAAGCCGTGCACAACCCCAAAAACGAGGTCTCGATCGGCCTCGTGGGCAAGTACATCGACCTGCCCGATGCGTACCTCTCGGTCACCGAAGCACTGCGCGCCGGTGGGTTCGCCAACAGCGCCAAGGTCAACATTCGTTGGGTTCCCTCTGACGAGTGCGAAACTCCCGAAGGTGCGGCCAAACAGCTTTCCGATCTCGACGGAATCATCGTTCCCGGTGGCTTCGGTGTGCGAGGCATCGAAGGCAAGCTCGGCGCGCTCAAGTTCGTTCGTGAGAACGGTATCCCTGCGCTCGGAATCTGCCTCGGCCTGCAGTGCATGGTCATCGAATATGCTCGCGACGTGGCGGGCCTCGAAGGCGCATCCTCGACGGAATTCGATGCCGACAGCAAATATCCGGTCATTGCAACAATGGCCGAGCAAGTCGACATCATTGCGGGCGGAGACATGGGCGGCACGATGCGTCTCGGTCTTTACAACGCCAACCTCGAGCCTGGCTCCATCGTTGAAGAGATCTACGGCGCACCAACCGCGGCCGAACGTCACCGTCACCGCTACGAAGTGAACAACGAATATCGCCAGCAGATTGCGGATGCCGGACTCAAGTTCTCCGGAATCTCGCCCGACCGCACCCTCGTCGAATTCGTCGAGTTGCCGCGTGACGTTCACCCCTACTACGTGGGAACGCAGGCTCACCCCGAGCTGCTCTCGCGCCCCAACCGTGCCCACCCGCTATTCCGCGGACTGATCGCCGCTGCAATTGAGCGCCAAAAGTCCAGCCGCCTCTTTGAGGTGACTGAGCAGGATGATGCATAACGAACTCAGCGACGACCGCGTCACACCGGAGCTGCTGAGCACCGAAACGGTGTTCGCTGGCCACGTGTGGAACGTAGACCGCGAGCGTTTTCAGCTCGACGGTTCTGCGCTCACTCGAGAGTTCGTGAATCACTCCGGCGCCGTTGCGGTGCTGGCTATGGATGAGCGTGACCGAGTGCTTCTGATCAAGCAGTACCGGCATCCGGTGCGGTTGCGTGATTGGGAACTGCCGGCTGGCTTGCTCGATGTCGTGAACGAGTCGCCGCTGCTGGCGGCTCAGCGCGAATTGGCCGAAGAAACTGACCTGCAAGCCGAGTCCTGGCACGTGCTCAGCGAAATGCTGACCTCGCCGGGCGGAAGCAACGAAGCCGTACGCATCTATTTGGCTCGTGGCGTGAGCGCCACGGGCGAAGTATTCGAGCGCTATGCGGAAGAAGCCGGTATCGAGCTCCGTTGGGTTCCGCTGGAGGATGCCGTTGAGGCGGTTCTCGAGCGACGCGTGCAGAACTCGATCCTGTGCCTCGGACTCTTGGCGGCGCAGCTCGGACGCGACCGAGGGTGGAACACGCTTGGCGCACCCGACGCACCGTGGCCACGGCATCCGCGAAACTACGCTGAATAGCCTCTCGCGGTAGGTTGAGCGACATGACCGAGCCGGCGCGTCCCGTTGCGAAGAGCGCGATTGCGATCGCCGCAGAGCGCTATCTGCGGCACCTGGCAATTGAGCGCGGTCTTTCGGCGAACACTCTCGCCGCGTATCGCCGCGATCTTGACGGCTATCTTGCGTTTCTTGGCACGCGCGGTCTCAGCACGCCCGCCGCAGTGACAGCGGATGACGTGACGGCGTTTGCTCACAGTTTGCGAGTCGATGCTGAGCGTCCGCTCGCGGCATCCTCGGTGGCGCGCATGCTCTCGACAGTGCGCGGGCTCCACACGTTTTTTGTCGATGAATCGCTCGCGGTGGAGGACGTCGCGCATACCGTCGCGATCCCGAAGCAAGCGATGCGCTTGCCGAAGGCGATCACGATCGAACAGATGGCGGCGGTGCTTGCATCGTTTCCGGGCGATGAGGTCATTTCGCTTCGCAACACTGCGCTGCTTGAGCTGCTCTATGCCACCGGTGCCCGAGTCTCTGAGGTCACAGCACTCAACGTTGACGACATGATCGACGGCGACATTGTGCGCCTGCTCGGCAAGGGCAACAAACAACGGATCGTTCCCGTCGGCAGCTTTGCGCAGTCGGCGATCGAAAAGTACCTTGTGCGCGCTCGACCAGTGCTCTCGGCGAAGGGTGCGGCGACTCCGGCACTGTTCCTGGGGGCCCGCGGGGCTCGGCTGTCTCGCCAAAACGTGTGGCTGATCATCCAAGCCGCTACCGAGCGGGCAGAACTCGGGATCGATATCTCGCCGCACACCTTTCGACACTCGTTCGCGACTCACCTTCTTTCGGGCGGTGCCGACGTTCGCGTGGTGCAGGAACTGCTCGGACACTCCTCGGTGGCGACGACCCAGATTTATACGATGGTCACCGCCGACACGCTGCGCGATATGTATACGACGGCGCATCCGCGCGCTCGCTAAGGCGTGTGGGGGAGCGCTGGAATGCTGCTGGTCGCTGATCTAAGGACCCGCTGACCCGCGTGTCGCGCTGCCAAACCTTCAACCTTTGGTAGAGGCGACCCTGCCGTGTCCGCGCGTGGGAGCGCGGGCTGCGGGGCAAGCGCGACGTAAACTTTTGTCATGACGACACAGCGCGAGAACGATTCGACGCTGGCGGGGTTGGATGTTCAGGCAATGGGCCCAACCGGCCGGCCGCTTACGGTTTTTCCAGAACCCCCACCCCTCACGGGCCATGGCCCGGCACGCATCATTTCGCTGTGCAACCAAAAGGGTGGTGTCGGCAAAACGACCACCACGATTAACCTCGGTGCATCGTTCGCTGAATATGGCCGCCGCGTGTTGGCCATCGACTTCGACCCGCAGGGTGCGCTCTCGGCCGGTCTCGGTGTTCCCACGCACGATGTGCCCACGATCTACGACCTGCTGCTCGGCACGATCAAGAACCCGGCAGAAGCGATCGTGCACACCAACGTGCCCGGTCTCGACGTAATCCCAGCGAACATCGACCTCTCGGCTGCTGAAGTGCACCTCGTCAACGAGGTCGCTCGCGAAACGATTTTGGCGCGCGTACTGCGCAAGGTCAGCGACCAGTACGACGTCATCCTCATCGACTGCCAGCCCTCGCTCGGCCTGCTCACCGTGAACGCGTTGACGGCAGCCCACGGCGTGCTCATCCCGCTCGAATGTGAATTCTTTGCTCTCCGCGGCGTCGCTCTGCTCGTGGAGACAATCGAGAAGGTTCAGGATCGCCTGAACCCCGCGATTAAACTCGACGGCATCCTCGCGACAATGTTTGACGCACGCACGCTGCACTCGCGTGAAGTACTCGAACGCGTTGTTGAGAACTTTGGAGACGACGTTCTCGAGACCGTTATCGGTCGCACCGTGAAGTTCCCGGATGCCAGCGTGGCCGGCGCCCCCATCACGACCTTCGCCCCCGACCACTCTGCGGCGCACTCCTACCGCCAGGTGGCGCGAGAGCTGATCGCCCGTGGCGCCGTCGCCTAGCGACGTGGACGAGACCGAGGCATCCGCACCAGGGTTCTCGGTCTCTCTCAACAACTTCAACGGGCCATTCGACCTGCTGCTGTCGCTCATCACCAAGCATGAGCTCGACATCACCGAGGTGTCGCTGTCGCGCATCACGGATGAGTTCATTGCCTACTTGCGCGACTTCGAGTCCGCAAATGGATCAGATGACATCGACGAACTCGATCAGGCCAGCGAATTTTTGGTCGTTGCTGCCACGCTGCTCGACCTCAAGGTAGCCGGGCTCCTCCCGCAGGGTGAGCTCGTGGATGCCGAAGACGTTGCGCTGCTCGAAGCACGCGACCTGCTGTTTGCGCGCCTGCTGCAATACCGGGCGTTCAAGCAGGCCAGCGACTGGTTTGGGTCGCACTTCGAGGCGGAAGCGACGCGCACCGTGCGATCGGTGCGGCTGGAAGAGAAGTACCGCACTCAAACTCCCGAACTCGTGTGGACGTTGAGCCTCGACGATTTCGCCGCACTCGCGACCCTCGCGTTCACACCGCGAGAGATTCCGAGCGTCGGACTCGACCATTTGCACGCACCGCTCATCAGCATCCGCGAACAAGCTGCGCATGTTGTCGCGCTGTTGCGCGCGGGGGAGCCGAAGACCTTCCGCCAATTGATCGCCGGCGCCGAGTTGAAGGGCGTTGTTGTGGCGCGATTCTTGGCAGTGCTCGAGCTGTATCGCGGCGGCAATGTTGCGTTTGAACAGATTGAACCTTTGGGCGAACTGACCGTGCGCTGGACTGCAGAACACTGGTCAGACGATAGCCTCGCTAATCTGGGAGCAGATTATGGAAACTGACGAACATACAGCCACCCCCGTTGTCGACCTCGCCCGCGGGCTCGAGGCGATCTTCATGGTTGCCGACCAGCCGCAGAGCCTCGTGAGCCTCGCAACGGCCCTGAACGCACCAGTGGCGGCGATCCGCAAGACAATCACTGCACTATGCGCCGATTTCGACGGTGAAGGCGATGGGCCGCGACGCGGTTTTGAACTGCGCGAAGTCGGTGGCGGCTGGCGGATTTATGTGCGCGAAGACTACGACTCGGCCGTGCGCGACTTCGTTTATACGCAGAATCCGTCGCGTTTGAGTCAGGCCGCGCTGGAGACACTTGCGGTGATTGCATACAAGCAACCGATCAGCCGGGGAGCCATTGCAGCCGTGCGCGCGGTGAATGTTGACTCAGTAGTGCGTACGCTACTGAGTCGAGGACTTATTACGGAAGCGTTTACCGACAACGAGACGGGCGCCATCCACTACGAAACAACGGAGCTCATGCTCGTGCAACTGGGGATCAACTCCATTGCCGAGCTGCCTCCCATCTCGCCACTTTTATCTGATGGTACGGACGGTTTTGATGAACAACGCTAATGGCTCAGGCCCCAGCAATCCCGAGGGCGAACGCCTTCAAAAAGTAATGGCCGCTGCCGGTGTGGCATCGCGTCGCGTCTCGGAAGACTTGATCTACCAAGGCCGCGTTGCCGTCAACGGCAAAGTTGTTGAAGAAGCTGGTCGCCGGGTAAAACCGACCGACCGCGTCACGGTGGATGGCAGCGCGATCCAGCTCGACACCACCAAGCGCTACGTCATGCTCAACAAGCCCGTCGGCGTCGTCAGCTCTATGTCTGATGAGAGCGGGCGCCCCGACCTTCTGCCCTACACCGGCAACTATGACGAACGACTCTTCAATGTCGGTCGTCTCGACGTGCAGACCTCTGGCTTGCTGATCCTCACGAACGACGGCGAACTCGCCCACGTGCTTGCCCACCCCTCCTTCGGCGTGATGAAGACCTACATCGCCAAGGTCGAAGGCACCGTGACCGCTCAAACCATTTCGCAGCTCATGAAGGGCATTGAGCTGGAAGACGGCTTCATTGCCGTCGACAAGGCGCGTGCGCTCGGCCGAGCATCCAATGAGCAAACCATGGTCGAGCTCACCCTGCACTCGGGCCGCAATCGCATCGTGCGTCGGATGATGGAGGCCGTTGGCCACCCCGTGCTCGAACTCGTACGTCGCCAGTTTGGTCCGCTGAACCTCGGAAGCCTCGGAGTGGGAAAGACTCGCAACCTCACGAAGGTGGAGTTGGGTGCAGTACTGACGATTGCCCGCGAGGCCGAGGAACAGTCGTGAATCTAGGCCGCATCACCGGGCAAGTGCGCATCGTGGGTGCGGGGTTGCTTGGCGCCAGCATTGGTCACGGCTTGCGGGCCAAGGGCGTCGATGTGATTTTGCACGATGCGTCGCGCTCAACGGCGACGCTCGCGATTGACTATGGCGCTGGCCGTGCTCCGCAGGCTGACGACAAGCCGACGCTCGTGATTGTGGCGGTTCCGCCCGATGTCACCGCTGAAGTTGTCGCTCGCGAACTTATTGCGTGGCCGCGCGCCACGGTGACGGATGTCGCGAGCGTGAAGGTGGGCGTGCTCGAGGAACTCATTGCGCTGGGTGCCGATCTTGATCGCTATGTTGGCTCGCATCCTCTCGCCGGACGCGAACGCGGCGGCGCCATTGCGGCGCGCGCCGATATGTTCATCGGTCGCCCCTGGGTTATCGGCAGGGGAGAGCCCTTCCGTCGTCGCGCGGTGGAAGATGTTGTCATCGAGCTGGGTGCTATCCCGGTCGCGATGTCGGCATCCGATCACGACAACGCGGTGGCCCTGATTTCGCACGTTCCCCAGGTGGTGGCGAGTTTGCTCGCGCACCGGTTGGAGGGAGCATCCGACGCTGCTGTTGCTCTTGCTGGCCAAGGATTGCGCGACACGACCCGCATTGCCTCGAGTGCCCCTGAGCTGTGGGTGCAGATTTTGGGTGCAAACTCGGGCCCCGTTGCGGAGATTTTGCGCGAGCTGCAGACCGAACTCGGTGTGGCGATTGAGGCGCTCGAGACGCCGGATGCTCCGGGTGCCCGTCGTGCTCTCGCCGAAGTTCTGGCCGGGGGCAACGCGGGAGTCGCCCGTATTCCCGGCAAGCACGGCACGAGCAAGCACTACAGCCAGCTCGTTGTCATGGTCGACGACAAGCCAGGAGAGCTCGCACGCTTGCTCACCGAAATCGGCGAAGCTGACGTGAACATGGAAGACTTGCGCCTTGAGCACTCACCGGGTGCCCAATTCGGTTTGGCCGAAATCTCGGTGCTGCCCGAAAAGGAAGCCGTATTGATAAGCGAGCTTGAAGCTCGTGGTTGGAAGATTGCAGAGACTTTCGCGTGAATAAGAACCCGTCGTTTGTTGTTGTGGCCGTAGATGGGCCTGCCGGCAGCGGAAAATCGAGTGTGTCGAAAGCGACCGCTCGGGAGCTTGGCTTCGACTACCTCGACACTGGCGCGGCGTATCGCGGCTTTGCGTTGCACTGCCTTGAGCGTGGCGTTGACACCCTGGGGCCTGGCGACGTCATCGAGACGCTCCCACGCTTCGAGTACTCCATCGGGATTGACCCTGACAACTACTTTGTGACGGTCGACTCGGAGATCGTGACTGACGACATCCGCGAACCTCGCATCACGGGCGTCGTCTCGAACATTGCGCGGGTGCCAGAGGTGCGGCAGTACATGGTTGACCTGTTCCGCAGCATCATTGCAGGCAGCGAAAAACCGGGCATTGTGGTCGAAGGTCGTGATATCACGACAGTGGTTGCACCGGATGCTCAGGCCCGAATTCTGCTCACAGCCAGTGAAGAAGCTAGGATGGGAAGACGTGCGGCCGAACTCTCCGGAGAATCGAGCACGACAACCGCGCAACAACTCAGTTATCGAGATGCGCAGGACTCCAAAGTCGTGGACTTCATGAACGCCGCCGATGGAGTCATCACCATTGATTCCACCAATCTTGACTTCGATCAAACCGTGACGGCCGTCGCGAGTTTTGTTCGCTCCAGCATGTAAACAAAGGACTACCCATGGCCGATCATTCGCCCGCCGAAGACGACTTTCCCGACCTGAACCCAGATCTGGTTGAGCGCCTTTCGGGAATGAACGAAGAAGAGGCTGCCCAGCGCACGTCTGCGCTGCGCGCCGGCCTGAGCGACTACGACCTCGAAGACGACGACCTCGAGGTTCTCGACTCTGCATCTGA
Source organism: Salinibacterium sp. NK8237 (assembly GCF_015864955.1). Lineage (NCBI taxonomy): Bacteria > Bacillati > Actinomycetota > Actinomycetes > Micrococcales > Microbacteriaceae > Salinibacterium > Salinibacterium sp. NK8237. The sequence continues at coordinate 14,822 of NZ_JADYWE010000001.1, forward strand.
TGACCCCGATGCCGTCTACTATCTGCCTGCTCTGCCCGTTCTTGCGATCGTTGGTCGCCCGAACGTCGGCAAGTCAGCTCTCGTGAACCGCATCATCGGTCGTCGTGAAGCTGTTGTGGAAGACACCCCCGGTGTCACCCGCGACCGCGTCAACTACAAGGCCGAGTGGAACAACCGTCACTTCACCATCGTCGACACTGGCGGCTGGGAGCCCGACGCTAAGGGTATCGACGCTTCCGTTGCTGCTCAGGCTGAGATCGCTATCGACCTCGCCGACGCTGTGCTCTTTGTTGTGGATGCCACGGTTGGCCCCACCTCCACCGACGAGCACGTCGTGCGCATGCTTCGCGCCACCAAGAAGCCCGTTATTTTGGTCGCCAACAAGGTTGACGACATCCACCAGGAATCGGATGCCGCCTCGCTCTGGAGCCTCGGCCTCGGTCAGCCGTGGCCGTCATCCGCCGTTCACGGCCGTGGTGTTGCTGACCTGCTTGACCACGTGCTCACGGTTCTGCCGGAGATTTCGACAGTCGCCAAGGAAGAAGTGGGTGGCCCGCGCCGCGTTGCTATCCTCGGCCGCCCCAACGTCGGTAAGTCGAGCTTGCTCAACAAGACTGCCGGCGAAGAACGCGTTGTTGTTAACGACCTCGCTGGCACGACTCGCGACCCGGTCGATGAGCAGATTGAGCTCGGCGGCAAGTTCTGGCGCTTTGTTGACACCGCCGGCATCCGTCGTCGTGTTGCTTTGGCTCAGGGCGCTGACTTCTATGCAACCCTGCGCACCAGCGCTGCACTGGAAAAGGCTGAAGTTGCCGTTGTCATCTTCGATGTCAGCCAGCCGCTTAGCGTTCAAGACCTCAAGATCGTTGACCTTGTGCTCGAATCGGGCCGTGCGCTCGTTCTGGCTTTCAACAAGTGGGACCTTCTCGACGACGAACGTCGCGACATGCTTGAGCGTGAAATTGACCAGGACCTCGCGCACGTCGCGTGGGCCCCTCGAGTGAACATCTCGGCCAAGACCGGTCGTCACATGGAGAAGCTCGTTCCGGCTCTCGAACTGGCATTGGCGTCGTGGGATACCCGTATTCCGACCGGAAAGTTCAACGCGCTACTGGCCGAACTCACGCAGGAGCACCCTCACCCGCTTCGAGGTGGCAAGCAGCCGCGCATCCTCTTTGGTACGCAGGCATCGAGCCGCCCGCCAACGTTCGTGCTCTTCACGACCGGATTCTTGGACCCGCAATACCGTCGATTCATTACGCGTCGACTGCGCGAGATCTTCGGCTTCGATGGCAGCCCCATCCAGGTCAACATGCGTGTGCGTGAGAAGCGCAAGCGCAAGTAGGTTCTCGAAGTCACAGGCTTCGGCATAACGCCAAACGGCGAGCCATTCTCCTAGGAGAGTGACTCGCCGTTTGTGCGTTAACCGTCGGGCTGCGGCTGGGAAGTGCGGCCGGAGTGTGACCCCCGGAGTGTGACGCTCCGGGGGTGAGCGGATGCCGTGTGACGGTCCGCTCACACCGTGCGGTTAGTGAGCGACGGGAGCGTCGCTCGGAGTCATTTCTGATTCGGGACGCTTCACGAAGAACGTGGCGACGATCGCGAAGAGCGAGATGATGCCGCCGGCCATGAACGCGAGGCGCACACCACCAGCAAGCGCTGTGGCCTCTGGCGCGCCTTCAGCGGCAAGGGCGACCGACTGCACCGTGAGGAGCGCGATGAACAGCGCAGTGCCTGCAGCGCCGGCAAGTTGCTGCACGGTGCTGATGGTGGCGCTGCCGTGCGAGTACAGGTGTGGCTTGAGCGTGCCCAGTGCCGAGGTGAAGAGCGGCGTGAACATGAACGCGAGTCCGATGCTCATGGGTACGTGGATGGCGACGACCATGAACGGTGAGCTGGTTTCGGAGAGCAGCGTGAAGCTCCACAACGATGCGCTCACGAGTATCGAGCCGGGAATCATGAGGGGGCGCGGGCCGACTTTGTCGTAGAGGCGGCCAACGAAGGGGCTCAAGAACCCCATGACGAGGCTGCCGGGCAGTACGAGCAGTCCGCTCTGGATGGGTTCGAGCCCGAGAACGTTTTGCGTGAACATGGGCAGCAAGATGATGGTGCCGAACAGGGCGGCCATCATGACCATCATGAGGCCGATCGCGACGGCAAAGCCCGGAGCAGCGAAGGTGCGGAGGTCGAGAAGGGCACTATCCGTTTTCTGCAGCTTCAGTTGGCGGACGATGAACAACACGAGGCTAATTGCGCCGACGCTGATGGGGATGGCGGGGGCGATGAGAACAGAGTCTCCGGCGGCTGATTCTCCGAGGCTGGAGAGTCCGTAGATCAGGCCGGAGAAGGCGATGGCCGAGAGGATGACCGACAGCACATCGATCGATACCTTGCGGGGGTCGGTGACGTTCTTCACCTTCGTGATGCCGAGCAGGAGAGCGGTGACAGAGATGGGGATCATGACGATGAAGACCCAGCGCCAGTCGAAGACGGCCAAAACGAGGCCGGCGACAGTGGGCCCGACGGCAGGGGCCATCGACATGACGATGGAAACGTTGCCCATGGTCTTGCCACGAGTTGCGGCAGGAACCAGAGTCATCACGGTTGTCATCAGCAGGGGGAGCATCATGGCGGTACCGGAGGCTTGAATCACCCGTCCGACAATCAGCACGGCAAAGGTGGGCGCCATAGCCCCCAGCAGAGTGCCGATGGTGAAGAGAGACATTGCGGTGATAAAGATGCCACGCGTCGTGAAGCGTTGGATGAGGAATCCGGTAATCGGAATCACCACGGCCATCGTGAGCATGAACGACGTCGACAACCACTGAGCGGTGCTCGGCTCGATGTTGAGGTCTTCCATGATGCGGGGGATCGCCACGACGAGCGAGGTTTCGTTGAGGAACACCACGAAGGTGGCGGCGAGCATCAGGCCGATGACCAAACGGTTGCGGCCGCTGTTATCGACCGGGCTGGCTGGCCCGTCATCGTTGGGGTCAAAAAGAGGGATGCTGCCGGTGATCGGCGCCGTGCTGGTCATAGAAATCCTGTCGTGTGTGAAGCGGTAGGACGAAGCAGCAGCCGGGATTGAAAAGGGTGCACAGATCTCGCGTCATCTTTATTGTCGCTTGGTGCAACGACATCCGGCACTGAAATAGTCCACATTGCCTTTCGCCTGAGGCGAACACGACACCGTGCCAAGCCGCTATCGTTGAGGCACAACTTGTGACACGGGGTGCCCTGCGGGGCTGAGAACACACCCGTCGAACCTGATCTAGTTAGAACTAGCGAAGGGATGTCGTGCATGTCGCGTACGCCACCAAACTTTTTGATCGCCACTCAAGATGCGCTCGAGGCGGTGAGATCGACGTCGCCTCTCGTGCAGTGCATCACCAATAGCGTGGTGGTGGGCTTCACTGCCAATGCATTGCTGGCGGTTGGAGCAGCGCCGGCCATGGTAGATATCCCGGAAGAAGCCGGCATGTTCGCTGGCGTGGCATCCGGAGTGCTCATCAATCTCGGTACCTGTCGCGAAGAGCAGCGCGCTGCGGCTCTCGAGGCTGCACCGGCCGCCAATGCTGCCGGAACGCCCTGGGTGCTCGACCCGGTCGCCATAGGGGCTCTGCCGGTGCGCACACCACTCGCGTATCGCCTGCGTGACCTCGGGCCCTCCATCGTGCGGGGCAACGCCTCAGAGATTCTGGCGCTCGCCGAATTGGGCACGGGAGGTCGAGGCGTCGACAGCACGAGCAGTGTGGATGCCGCGCTCACTGCCGCCCAGATGCTTGCGCGGGTGACCGGCGGCGTCGTCGCGGTATCGGGAGCGACGGACGTGGTGACCGATGGCGTGAGTGTCGTGAAGCTGACGAACGGGCATCCGGTGCTGACGAAGGTAACGGGTGGTGGCTGTGCGCTTGGCGCGATCATGGCGGCGTTTGCGGCGGTGACTCCGGATGCGCTGACCGCTGCTGTGGCGGCAACGAGCGTGTACACGGTAGCGGCCGACCTCGCGGCTGAGCGCTCGGCACTGCCGGGCAGCTTCGCGGTCGCACTCCTCGACGCGCTGAGTGAAGTCTCGGTGGACGATATTGCAGAACGGGCGGTGATCGCATGAGCGGCTTCCGAGAGAGTTTCGACCTTTCCACTTACTTGGTGACAGATTCGGCTCAGGCGAAGGCTGCCGGGCATGACCTCGTTGATCTCGTGTACGAGGCTGTGGCCGGGGGAGTGACGATCGTGCAGCTGCGCGAGAAGGACCTGCCCGCCCGCGACTTCCTTGATCTGGTGCTGCGGGTGTCTACGGCGGTGGCACTGAAGGTGCCCGTGCTCGTCAATGACCGAGTCGATGTCTATCTCGCTGCGCGCGAGATGGGTGCTCGGGTTGCTGGGGTGCATGTCGGGCAGGGCGATCTGCCCGCAGCGTCGGTGCGGGCGCTCGTAGGCCCGGGGGCGATTGTGGGTCTGAGCGCATCGACTGACGACCAACTGTACGACGCCAGTGTGGGGTCGGCGGGTGTCGACTATGTCGGCATCGGGGCCTTGCATCCCACGACGACAAAGAAGGACGCTCCGGATGCTCTCGGGCACGATCGCATGGCTGAGCTCATTGCGGCGAGTAAGCGACCGACCGTGGCGATCGGTGGGGTGGGGCCGGATGACCTCGCGCTGCTGCGTGCGGGCGGTGCAGACGGTGCTGCAGTGGTGTCTGCCATCTGTGGTGCGGCTGATCCGCGAGAGGCGGCTCGCGCGCTCGCCGCAGCGTGGGCTGGCGTACCAGCGGCCGAAGACGAAGGAGAAGACGCATGAGCGGGGCACGGAGCGGGCTACGGGACCAGACACGGAGCGAAAGCGGTAGCGGTCTGCGGGTTCCTCGCGTTCTGAGCATTGCTGGCAGCGATCCTTCGGGTGGTGCGGGTATCCAGGCCGATCTGAAGTCGATCGCAGCCAACGGTGGCTACGGGATGGCGGCCATCACGGCTCTGACGGCTCAGAACACGCAGGGGGTGCGCGGAGTGCATGTGCCGCCCGCTGAGTTCTTGCGCGAGCAACTGGATGCCGTGAGCGACGATGTGGCAATCGATGCCGTGAAGATCGGCATGCTCGGCACCGTCGAGGTTGTCGGTGTCGTGCGGGCGTGGCTTGAGACTGTGCGGCCTCCGTTGATCGTGCTCGACCCCGTGATGGTCGCCACGAGTGGCGACCGACTGCTGGATGCCGAAGCCGAGCAGGCGCTGCGCGACCTGGTGCGGGTGTGTGACCTTGTCACGCCGAATATTCCTGAGCTCGCGATCATCGCCGCAGAACCCGCCGCTGAGACGTGGCCTGAGGTGCTGGAGCAGGCGGCGCGAGTCTCTGCCTCCTACGGGGTGCGCGTACTCGCTAAGGGCGGCCACTTGAGCGGGGCCGAGGCTCCGGATGCGCTGGTGGATGCCCGTTCCGGGAACGCAGCTATCGTGACCGAGTTTGCTGGCATCCGTATAGAGACCAGCAACACCCACGGAACCGGCTGTTCGCTGTCGAGTGCGCTCGCGACCCGGATTGCGGCCGGCGGTGAGTGGGCTGCCGCTGTGGGGGAGTCGAAGCGGTGGTTGAGCGAGAGCATCCGTGCCGGTGCGGCGTTGCAGGTGGGGAGCGGGCGTGGCCCGATTAGTCACTTTGCGGGGTTGTGGGAGCGCGGCGGCCTAGAGACGGCGTTGACCGCTGCTGAGGTGCGCGAGCAGTGGTGGGCGGAGATCGCTTCTGTGCGCGCGCAGATCGACGATGGTTACTTTGTGCGGGCGCTGGGGGATGGTTCCCTCGAGCGGGCTGATTTCGTCTGGTACCTGGCTCAGGATGCGCTTTACCTGCGCGATTACGCGCGGGCGCTCGCCGAAGCTGCCCGGCTGGCACCCACGGCGGCGGAACAAGCGTTCTGGGCATCAAGTGCCGAGGGTTGCATCGTGACGGAACTGCAGTTGCACGAGTCGTGGTCGGTGGCCGGTGAGCTGTTCGCGGCTTCGCCCAGTGCGATCACGACGGGGTACCTGAATCATCTGCTGGCGACGGCAGCCCGTGGTGACTACGCGGTCCTTGCCGCAGCCCTGTTGCCGTGCTTCTGGGTCTACCACGACGTCGGGTCGCGACTGCACCCGCTGGCGCACCCTGAGCACCCCTACGCCGACTGGCTGACCACGTATGCCGATGACGCATTCACGGATGCCACAGAGCAGGCCATCACGATAGTGACGGCGCTCGCCGCAGACGCGACCCCTCCGGTTCGGGATGCAATGCTCACCGCTTTCGTAGCGTCGACGGAGCATGAACGCGAGTTCTTCGCCGCAGCACACGGCATCTCGTCTCACTGATTTGGCCGGAGTTGCCGTTTTGGCGCAAAACTGAACATCGGCGCTCAGATTTCGCGGTAAGCTAGTCGAGTTGTCGCGGGCTGTAGCGCAGCTTGGTAGCGCACCTGACTGGGGGTCAGGGGGTCGCAGGTTCAAATCCTGTCAGCCCGACAATGTGCCCCGGACTTTTCACGAAGTCCGGGGCTTTTTCTATGCCCAAGCACCTTCGGATTGTGGCCTCGCGCTTAGTTCGAGCACGAAAATGGTTTATCCCAGACGCGGTCTGGCTAACATGAGACATCAGGTGAGCGAAGCTTACTAATCCCATGTTGGAGGCGGTCCAAGGTGAAAACGAAAATCAAGGTTGGGGACGTCTTTATCGTCCCTACTGGCGATGGTCGTGCGGGGGTGGGGCAAGTGGTGGGAGTGTATGGAAAGAGTGACTACTATTTCGCGATCTTTGACACCATTGTCCCGCTGGAAGTTGCGGACGAGAGAGCAATAGAGGCGCTCAAATTGCCGTTGCTTTTCCTTGGGCTGTCGTTGGATGCCAAAATCTATTTTGGAGATTGGCCCGTCGTAGCGCACGCGGAAGTGGACCCGTCGATCTTGCTTCCTGCATACAAAGTCTCTATGGGAACCATAGATAATATTCACGTAATTGACTACACGGGCACTCGGAGTCGTCCGGCCACTGAGGCCGAAGTTGACCTCTTGGAGTTCCGGTCGACCGTCTCTCCTGTGCGATTCGAGCGGGCTTTGCGAGCTTATTTAGGTTTGGAACCGTGGTTAGAGCTGTTCGACAAGCTGAAGCCCAATGAGCTGACTACGACCGCGGCACTCTTCGACTGAGTGGCTGCGGTGGTTGGCCCACAGGAATCGTCTCGTGCAGAATCACGATTGAACCAAGGTGTTAGAACATGACCATTTTTGAACGGCCCCATCCTGCTTTTCTTTCGACGACTCGTGCCGGAATGTGTGCAGTGTGGGAGCCATCGCGTTTCACCCATGTGACTGACGCAGAAACGTGGGCAGTTGCGTTCGATAACGATGAATCGATCATAAGCATGATCAAAGAGGGTGCTTTTGTTCCTCTGAACGTGGGCGGGAGCTCAACTTTTAAGATTGATGTTCGTTCCGGAACACTCACCGAAAGAGAACAGCGGCTACGAGCCGTGACATCGGAGCCGTATCTGTTGAAGACCGAGGGACTGATACAGGCGGGTGCCCTAGAAGAAATTGGTTCCTACATGGGGGGTGCGACTGAAATTTCTGTGGGCAAGGGGAGTTATTCAGTCACTGCCCACCTCATCGACTGGGACGCGGAGTTGGGCGCGAGAGATGCATCTGGGGAGGCATCCCCGGATGCGCTGCCGGATTTCATTGTGCAACTTGCCCTGATCGAGCCCGGTAGTTCACCTGTGTTCCGGACTGAAGTGCTTACCTTTCCGACCCCGCCGCCGCCCGCAGTGAAAGAGATCATCGTCGGGGATGTGTTCATCGTCCCTACGGGTGACGGTCGTGCTGGCGTCGGGCAAGTGGTGGGGCTATACGGAAAGAGCTCTTATTATTTCGCGATCTTTGACGCTGTGTTGCCTCTCGAAGTTGCGGCCGAGAGAGTAACGGACGCGCTTAAATCGCCAGTGCTCTTTCTCGCGTTGTCTCTGGACGCCAAAATCTATGTCGGGCACTGGACGGTAGTGACGCGGACGGCTGTGCATGCTGCGGTGCGTCTCCCCGCCTACAAAGTAGGTGTCGGGGGTCCCCCAAACATGCACGTAGAGGACTACTCGGGGACTCGTAGGCGTATAGCCACTCGCGCTGAAATCAACTTCCTGCAATACCGGAGCACAGTGGCGCCAGTCAGATTGGAGATGGCTCTACGAGCGCATTTGGGCTTGGAGCCCTGGCATCAAGAGTTTGAGGAGCTCAAGCCCGATTGGGTAGTAACTACCGCTGCGTTTTTCGACTAACCGCGAGCGTTGTGAGAGGAAAAATGAAGTGAGCTTTGTGCGATTGGCCACCGTGGCGCCGGACCTTGTGGAAGAGATATCCCAGCGTGACGGCTCCGAGCTGAGTGCTCTATCGAACGCTGTCGTGGCTTGGGCGATCGGGCAGGTGGAGATAGAGGACCCACGCCTCGCCGTAGCGCTCTCCGCGCTGAAGGAGCGGCGCGTGAGTGATCGAGTTCATGACGAACTCTGGGAGCTTGTGGAAGAACTGGACGAGTTGGCCTGGGATCTTCAGGAGTCAGAAGCGGGTGATGAAACCCTTGTGGGATACGCCCACGCGTTTGCCCGAGCGCGTGCAGCGAACGCGCTCTGGTATTCCCTCTTTATCCCGGCATCCTCTGAAACGGTCGCTGACTGCATGTACGAAGCACAAGCAGTCGCGGGTGACGTGAACGGTCTGCGAAACGTCGTTCGTCAAGTCTTGGCCAACACTTACCCAACACTTTGACTCGGGATTGCTCTTAAATCCTCAGTAAGCGGCAGATGTAGTTTCGCTTACGGGCGTATGGAAGCCCTTATGTTTCCGGGGTTTCCGGCACTGTTCGGTAACTGACGGACTCCACGATTCTGAGACAGGGGGTCGCAGGTTCAAATCCTGTCAGCCCGACAATATGGAAAAGGGACTGTCCATCTGGACGGTCCTTTTTTCGCATCCACAAGGCGAAGAGGTGAGTTCTTCTCCACATCACCGCTACGATTCCCTCATGTCAACTAACACGCCCGAGTGGTTCGGTTCAGCAGCGCGCAACACCGCGCATCAGCCGATCGTGCAAGTGTTCTTCATGCTCGTGTATTTGATCTGGTGGATCTTCGCTGCTCCCGTTGCCGGGACGCTCATTTTCGTCGTGGGGGTCGCCTATGCCGCGGTCGTCGTGTTTCTCTCAGTCCGCAACATCCGGCACGCCGCCAACTTTCCCAATGTGCCCACCGCTGAAGGTGCGCTTATCGGAAAGCGCATGGGAATCCTTTCGGGAATCTCTTATGGCACGCTGTGGATCGTAGCGATCGTGCTCGCGTTGCTCGGTGAGTGGCGTCTAGTGTTTCCCGCTGTGGCGCTCATCATCGGAGCCCATTTCTTCCCGTTAGCGTTCATCTTCCGACGTCGCATCGATTTTCTTCTCGCGCCAATCGCGGTCGTGTTCGCAGTGATCGGGTTTCTGGTTGCTGCGCGCCCAGAGATTTCGTGGGCCTTTGTATATGCGATCTCCGGAATCGGCGGTGCGGTCGCCACGGCGGCATACGCCGTGTACTTGCTCTTCACTTACCGCAACCTCTGTCGCGAAGCAGGCGTCGCGCGAGAGAAACTGAGTTGACGCTTGTGCGACTAAACACTGTTGCTCCAGACCTCACGGCGGAGATCTCCACGCTTGGCGACGTTTCGCTCCGTGATGTATCTCGTGCCGCCGCTACTTGGGTTCTGAGCCAGGTCGATATTGACGATGTTCGTCCCCGAGTAGCTAACGCTCTCTGGTTCGCCCTCGCAACCCCTGCATCGGCCGAAACGGTCGCTGAGTGTCTATACGAAGCCTAGGCAGCCACTGGCGACGTGGACGGTTCGCGAGCTGTCATCCTTCAGCCCAAGGGATGATCGTGGCACTGTTACCGGTGCCCGACCGCCCATCAGCGGGAGGGTGCTTCTGCTAACAGAAGCAGCCGCGCCGTTGAGCGGGTTTTAGTCCTTGCGCTTGCCGGCGGCCTTGTCTTTCTTGTCAGCGCGCTTCTCCTTGAGAGACTTGCTGGCTACAGTCTTGCCGGATGATCTCTTGGGTGATTTATGTGTTGTCGCAAGCTACTGAAATACCCCGAACTCACGGATTGTGGGTTTGGCTAACCTGGCGTCCCTGGCCGCGGTCCTCACCCCGCATCCACGTGCTCGTTCACACCAAAGGCCTCATCGACTTCGCCGAGCTCGTCGAACTCATACTCCCACTCGTGCTCTCGGGCACCAGTTGCGGGGATTACACGTACGGCATCGGTAGGCAAGGACCGGGCACGATTGTCGAGGAAGAAGGCGTTCTTGCGGGGGTCGAGGCCCGAGATGTCGCCCACAAACTGCCAGTTTTTTCGCCGTGCAAACGTGTGGGTGTACTCCAACCACTGCTGCAGCGTCGGCTCCGCGCCGCCATGATTCTGCCTGTAGTACACCCGCGTCGAAGCGAACTCGCTCGCGAGTCCGATGCCGGGGTTAGGCAAATTGCCCTGAAGCGTGCGCTGCGCGAGTTGACGTGCGGACAGCTTGACGGCGGACCACGGCTGCCGCTGCACGTCGAGGTGACGCTGCAACTGGCCTCTGGGGATGTTGGTCCCCGGGTAGACGCCACCGGTGCGCACAAAGTGACTGCTCGGCCGGTTGTAGTGTCGTTCGGCTGCGCGCCGGTTGCGCAGCTCTGGCTGCAGCGTCGTGGAATACGCCCTAATAAAGCGGGTGAATGTCGGATAAACCGTGTGCGTGAATAGCGCGAAGCGGTTGAACATCGCCCACAGCACGGCGGCGTTGTCGGCGTTGTCAGCGCCGCCGGCCTCGTGCACCAGCAACTTGGCAGACCAGATGAGGTCATCCGCAGAGAAGGGGTACGTGAAGGTGCCCCGTGGCGTCGTGCACTCGAGGGTACCGAGTGTGATTCCCGCGAGGTTAGCGCTCGTCGACGCAGACCCAGCCGCTCCCGAGGAGGTCGTGCTCGACGCGGATCCCGCCCCTGCCCCGGCGGCGCCTGCGCCCGCAGCAGCACTTGCGGCCGGTGACCCGAGAGCCGTCCACGTGATGGGACCAACGACGCCGTCGGTACTCAGCCCTCGCGCCGCCTGGAACGCCTTGACCCTCGCCTGCGTTCCCGCGCCAAAGATGCCGTCGCTGGCTGTAGCGAATCCCGCCGCCGAGAGGGCGATCTGAAGCTGCCGCACAGCACTGCCGCGAGCGCCGCGCCTCAATGTCGGGCGCACTGGTCCTGGCGTGGGCGGAGTGGGGGCCGAACGGGGTGCTGGCGACGGCCCCGAGGCTGTGGTGCCGAGCGTCGCGAGCAGGTAGGTCGTGGGGTCGAGCAATCCCACAGGTGCTGCCTGACCGTGCGTCCACCGCTTGTTGCGCGTGGTTCCTCGGGTATACATCTCGAAGTGGAGCATGTGCCCGCCGCCAGGGTTTCGCCCAATGAGGCCGATGGTTTGCCCCGCTGTCACGGTGTCTCCGACCTTGAGCCCGTGACGGGTGAGGGAGTCGGGCGAGACCTCTCCGTAGTTGATGACCACTTGTGGGTGTTCCACGAGCAGTGCCCACGTGGTCTTGGTTTGTCCGCAGCAGAACCCGTAGAACGCGACGATACGGCCGTCTTCACACGCCACAACCTCGTCGCCGATTTCGGCGTTGAGATCGACGGCGCAGTGCCTCCGCGTGAATGGACCCCGTGCGGGTCGACCTGCAGAGAAGCGGCGCCCCGCGTTTCTTCCCACGCCTGTGCCGTCGCTCGCCTTGTAGTTCACCTCGGTGGGCTGGGCGTGGGTAGAGCGCACGGGGAAGTGGGCGCCAGTAGAGGGGACCGGAGCGTGGGGCGCGCCGACCTGGGCTGGCGCAGGGGCAGATGCCTGATCCTCAAAGCTCGCTTCCCATTCATCCTCTTCGTCGACCTCGCACTCCTGTTCGGACTCGAAGTCGCCCTCGGCCTGCAGCGACTCGCTTGGCTCCCGCTGCCACCCGTCGCCTGCTTCACGTGCACCCTCGTCGAAGAACTCGCTTGTCACCCACTCGTCCTCGGAAGTCTCCCAACCGTCTTCCTCCGCGGTGGCATCCCCACCCACCGGTTCAGCTATGGATGGCCCCTCGTCGTCGGCGAAGTCCTCCCGGGCGGCGGACGACTCCCACTCGCTCAGCGCGGCGCCGTCTGCATCGACGTCCGACACCTCCCCAAACGGCGACGCCGGGGCGGCGAAGTAATCTGCGGTCGACATGTCAGGCACCTGCGCGGGTGGCCGCGAGTTCCGGGCGTGGCACGCGCAGCGGCTGCGCGCTGGCAGTCACAGCAGTGCCGGTGGGACGCTCTTTGACCCGATCGCCCGTCGCCGATTGCCACAGGTTGATGAGGTCGTTCATGTCCTCGGTCAACTGCGACGCGGGTGAGTAGAGGGCCTCGGCCTGAACCGGATCGTCGAAGATTCCCAACTCAATGGCGCGGAGAACGCTCGACGAGAGTTCCGCCATCTCCAGTAATTCGCGGCTTCGGGTGGCGGACTTCATTCCTACCCGCTCTGCGATGGCCGTGAGACGCCCGTCTGGCGTACTCGCCTGGGCCTTGAGGTCCTTCACGATCGGCGAGTCTGAGCGCAATGTCAGGTCGAACCAGCTGAGCGCGGACACGTACGCGAACTCCTCGCGCGCCAGCGCGCCGCCCTGCCTGCGTTGATTCAGCATGTCGCGGATCGCACGGCACAGCAGCGCGACGTACGAGGGATCTGTGGGGTTGACTCCTGCCGCGTTCTTGCGGTTCTCGAGTCCCATCCAGACTTGGCGCAACAACTCCGTCCACTTCTCGCGGAAGTCGAGGTTCACTCCGCTCCCGACTCCCTGTTTCCACGCGTCGGGGGTCGTGGCGCCGCCCCAGATGTTGGGGATCTGGTGCGGGAGGTCGAGCCCGAACATCCGCCAGTAGGCGTTGCGGCGGTTCACGCGGGCGTAGGGCCGCATCTCGCTGATCACGCCGCCGATGGAAAACAGTGGCGGATCCCTGAAGAACAGTTCCTCCGTGCTGCGCAACCACTTCACACTCTCGGGCGACAGCGAGCCGAGGGTCTCGCCGAGCACCATTCTGCGCACCACCTCCGAGAAGATCTCCATGACGCCGGTGCTCTCGACAAGGTACGCGTAAATCAGCTGGTGCCAGATCAGCCCGCCCGATCCAGGGGAAGCCTCAAGCGGCCCGCGCACGCGCGACCAGTTGTCGGGATTAGTGACGCTGATTCCGGATGGGTCGATCAGCCCCCCTGCAGCCTGCGTTGGCAGATTGAGGTCCTCAATGATCTGGCTCGCGCCGAGCAGGGGAGCGGCGTTCGGGGGAGTGACGCCAGGAAGGGGCGGCACGAGGGCGCCCGCGGCCCAGGCCTCGTCGAGCCATCGACTGAGCTGGACCGGGTGCACGAGAAAAACGGATGTGGCGGGCTTGCCCTGCGCTACAAACGTGTTCGCTAGATTGAGGAACATTGCTTCTCTCCTAGTTCTTGGGTGATTTCGGCGATTTGGGGGAGTTCGAGCGGGCACTGACAGCGGGTTCGGGCAGATGTGCCGAACTCTTCGTCGGGTGCGCAGACGCAGCGATCATGCGACCAGCGGAGTCGTACACCACGGCGAGTACCACTGCGGAGACGGATGATTGACTTGGCACCTCAACGGTGCCTGCGTCGGACAATTCGCCCGCATCGTAGTAGTCGATCTCGCCAGATTTTGTGCGCAGCGTAAGCTCCACCGTCTCACCGCGGCGTGCACGCGGAGGCACTTCGATGACGAGCGTTCTGCCGTGCAGCGTCGACGGCACAAAGCCGCTGAACGTGGACTTGCCGCCTCGCCCGGTTCTCCCCAGCAGACCAGTGATCATCCCGTACCGAAATGCCGTGTCCGACTGAACTACCTCCTCGCGCGTTGGCCCGGAGTCGCGAGGCGCGGACAACGGCCCGCCGGCGAAGCGTGCAATGGCCCTGTCGAACATCTCCTCGAATTGACGCTCGTCCCACCCGGTCGATGCGGGTGCGGTGGACTCGTTAGTGGTCATGAGGGTTTTCCTTTCCTAGGCAACAAGTGTTGAAGGTGGCGAAGTGACGCTGGTGCGCGCTCCAGTGGCGTCGATAGCATCGGCACCCACCTGGGTAACCCAACTGCGGAGAACCGCGCGATGTTCGGCGGCCTTGTGCGGCTCTTCAAGGGACCGCGCAGAGAGCAAACCAAGGATGCGCAACGGTTCGCGCCGGCGCAGATACGTGGATGTGAGGAGCGACGGTCCCGCTTGAGTTGCGAGCGCGGCGAGCGCGCTAGGGCTGACGCGCATCGGGTCGATCAAGTGGGTGACGGTCGCGCCCTGAAACGCCTTCATCGGCCTACGGGTGCAGACCTCCACGATGCGCTCCATCATCCCTGAGCTGATTGTCATGAATTCGCCGGCCTGTCCCGCGCTCTCGACGTCGTGTCGCTCCTGCCACGCCTGACCTAGGTCGTCCCAAGGACCGGCGCCAAACCAACTGCGGCACATAGCGACGTTGAATGCCACGCGCGCCGCGGGGAACGGATGGGGGTCGCCCGGTCGGATGTGGAAGACCTCGCGAGTGCTGCCGTCCACCACGTTGGCGAGTGCCGCGACTGACGACCAGCCGCTCTGCGCCCACGCGTGGACGTCAGCCGCGATCTCGCTCGACCACGACGCCCACATCAGCGCGACGTTGCGGGACGCTGGGGACAGCTCGCGCTCGAGCGCCTCGGCCAGCTCGGCCTTCCACCCGATTTGGTGAGATACCTGGTGTCCTGTCTCGTGGAACAGGGCCGTAGGGTGCGACAAATTGTGCCGGGTGAGTTTGATGGCCGCGGCCGGTGAGGGGTGCGCGTGGTCCCACAATTGGACATCGGCCCGCAGCACGCTCGCTCCCTTGCCGATCGCGGCGTAGACGAGTGCCGGGATGGGCTCGTGCCCGAGCGGGAGCAGAGCCGCAGCCATGGAGTCGGTCGCGAGCGTGTCGTAGCCGCGCAGCAACGATCCCATTGTGGGATTGGATCGCGAGTTGATCGCGGTGCTATAGAAGTCGAGGATCGTCTCCGCGCGCAGGTAACGCGATCGCAGCCGGAGTAGGCGGCGCCTCACCTCGTGTGGTTCGCCGCCGGCATCGTGCCAGCGCATGAGGTCGGCTCCCTCTGAACGCAGTTCCGCGACCATGGCGTGCATGCGGTCTCTCAACTTGCGGCTCAGATAACTTTCGAGCGATCGCCAGCCCTCGGGAGAAGCCGCTGTGTCCAGATCATAGAGAGCGTCGATGGCGAGCGACCAGTGGGCGATTTCTGCGGCGAGCTGGCGCTTTGTTGCTGCACTAGGCACGGTGGTACCCCGCTTTGATCGATAACGTGGGCTCCGCGGGCGACGCGGCGATCAGCGCCGCCTTGTCGGCGAAGCGGAACGTCACCATGAGCGTCACTCCGGAGGCCGCGTCCTTGGCGGCGGCACTGAGCGTCGAGGCCATCCCCGGGAGCTGTTTCGAGAACGCCGTCATCGCCCCAGAAACTAGAATTCCCGCCAATTTCTTGGTGGATCCTTCCGGCATCATGATCTGGCGGCGTTTGGTCATGTGGACGAGCCGCGCCGCGAGCGCGTCGGTCAGAGTCTCGCCGAACACCGACCTCGCGACCTTCACCACCTCGGTAAGTTGACGTGCGTCGAGCATGCGCGCCATGCGATGGGCGTTTCCTTCGCCCACGCGCAGCAGGAGGCGGATCTCAGGTCGTGGCGACGTGAGGTCGAGTCGAACCGAGAACGGGGAACGCTTGCGCAGCCGCTTGCCCGCAACTTTGATCCGGAAAACCCTGCGCGGCGACCCGCGCCCGCGGGCGTTGCTGCCGAGGCGCCGGTTGCGAGCCAGCATCCCGGCGACTTCCTCGGAAAAATCGTCGAACTCGTCGACGGTCGAGGCTTCACCGTCTGACTCGTACTCCGTGAGGTGGCCCACCTCACCACCTGGCAGGAACTCATACAGTTCCAGTTCGCCCTCAGCGGGCCACTCCTCGACCCCTGCCTCGAGCATCCGCGACTCCAGAGTCTCTCCGTTGGTGAATCGCACCGACTGCGCGAGCGACTTATGCACCCGAAGCGGGATCACCCGACTGAACTTCTTGTAGCGAAACACTGGCGCGGTTGCCCGTGGCATCGACACCCACACTCCGCCCTCAGCCGACGGGTCCACGAACTCAGGGCGCAGGAGCGCAGCGGGTATGTGTTGCGCGGCCGCCTCCGCGAAAGCGGCCTGTACCTCACCCTCTAGCAGCCGGTCGTCGTCAAGGACAGACTCGTCGAGGGTCGCGACATGGGCCACGGCCGCCTCTGCTGCCGCGACGAGGGCGGATGTTCCGAGCGTGGGGTCGTTGGCGGCAGACTCGGCCTCGAAGCCGATGAGTTTCAACCCCGAATCCGCGATGTAGCGCGACAGGAGTTTTGCGGCCTGCGACCCGACCAGCGGAGCCATGACGACGGAGAGAGCCTTGGCGACCACGCCGACCACCCGCTTACGGCCCACGATCTTGACGCCGATCTTGAGGAGCGGCATAACGGCGGGCAAGAACTGCTCCATCTCTGCCAGCGGCGTCTGACCGCTCTCCATTTCTGCGAGCTGATGCGCGAGGCGGTCGCGGGCTCGGTCGAGCGTTGCGACGTCAGCCTCATAGGCGTCGCCACCGGGTGCACCCTCATATTCGGATTCGTGTTCAAAGTCGCCCTCGGTGTTGAACGCTGGGGCGAAGAGTTCGCCCGCGACGTCGAGGTCGAACGCCTCGGCCTCGGTGAGCTCGCTGACCTCAGTCTTGATCCCCAACCTCTTGGCCACACGGACCGCGACGGCACGCAATGGTGGTGGCAGTTTGCCGAGCACGCGGCGCAAGACACGCTTGAGTAGCGGGCGCACCGCCTTTTTGATGGCGGCGAAGATGCGCTTGAGCGGGTTCAAATTGCCGATGAACTTCACGCCCTTCTTGATGGCCTTCTTGGCGAAACTCACCACCTTCTTGAACTTGCGCCGCAGGGCCTTGAAAAAGAGTTCTTGAGAGTCGAGCGGATTGCCAGCGTTGTCCTCGTATTCGGCGGCACCGAACAACTCGTTTTCGAGTTCAAGTTCTGAAAACCATTCGAGTGACTGTCCGTCGTGTTCGCGCTCCAGCTCATCGATCATGTATTCCGCCTCGGAGACGATGGACTCCATCCACTGCTCCACGTCGCTCTGCGCAAGTGCAGAGCCGCCCTCGGCCTCGCGCCAACCAGACATCGCGTTGAGATGGCGCCGTGCAGCTTCATTCACCAGACTGTCGACGGCAGCCGAGAACTGTTCATCCTCCATCTCGCTCGCGAGATCTTCGAGTGCCTGACCCTCCCACTCCTCCTCGGTGAGCGTCGCGAAACTCTCCGCGAACGGTGAGGTCATAGGGGATTCCGGCTGCAGGGGCTCGGTGCCTGCCTCGAGGAGCTGATTCGGCTCAACTAGCGGTGTAAATGCGGGTGGGTAGGACTCGCTCGTCATGCCGTACGTGCCGTGAACCGTTTCCATCATTGCTCCCAACGACCGCTGAAGTGGACTGCTGCGAGACCCACGATGAACCCTGAAGTGTTACCGCTGCGTGATGGCAGCGTCACCGTTGCGACATTTCTTGACGACGCAGCCACCGCTCCACTTGGGTGGCTGCCTCCGGAACAGTGGTGGCGTAGAAGACTTCGTCGGCGTAATCGCCCACGGTAGTGATTTTCACCCGCAGTGCCCGCTCCGGGCCTCCCTCGAGCCACACCGCAATGAAGAGCATGGCGTCGTGTGGTTGTGCCTCATCCATAGCGTCGATGGTGATCGCGGGACCATCACCGCGTCATCACCGTTGCATCTCCGCGCTCGACAGCGCTCGGTGACAGTGCGGTGACGCAATCGACGCAAACTAGGACAAACAGTCATAAAGTGGAGATCCAGCCGCGAGCGGTGGGCACGCGATTGATGACCCGTGGAGGGGCCGACGATGACCGTGGAGAGTGGGACATGGGCGCGCTAAGTGGGACGCACCTCACGTTGTTAAATGGGTTCGCTGTAACCCAGGACGGGAGGCCACGCCCGATTCCGGCCAGTGCGACGCGGCTCGTCGCCTACCTTGGACTGCAGCATCAGCCGGTGCCACGATCGCGCGCCGCGGGTGTGCTCTGGCCCAATTCGTCTCAGGATCACGCATTCGCCTGCTTGAGATCTACGCTGTGGCGACTGCGCAAGGTGCTCCCCGAACTCATCCAGGGCGAGGCCGAGATGCTATGGATCGGGGCTGAGGTGGAGGCCGACGTCGACCTCGTCCTTCGTGTTGCCGACACACTCGCGTCTGGTCACGACCCCGACGAAGGCGTGGTGGTGCCGCTGGGCTGGTTTGCGCACGAGCTCCTGCCCGACTGGGACGACGACTGGGTGTACATCGAGCGTGAACATTTTCGGATGACGGCGCTGCACGCTCTTGAGCAGATGTCCGCGTCGTACCGTCGCAAGGGTCAGTTTGCGCAGGCGATCGAGTCTGCACTTGCCGCGATCGCGGTGGAGCCGATGCGCGAGAGCCCACGCAGGGCGCTCGTCGCCGCATTCCTCGCCGAGGGCAACATCTCCGACGCGCTGGCCCACGTCAAGCACTACACAGCGATTCTGGATACCGAACTCGGGGTCGCCCCTTCCGCGCAACTTACGGGGCTGGTGGCAAACCTAGGCCTTGCTAGGGCATCAGCGCGACGGTAGGACGCACGCCGACCGACGCTCCTTTTCTCCGCAACGATCCTCGGAAAGCTTCGAGCCGCGTGCCTGCGAATAGGAAACGTGCTCGATGCACTGACTTGGTTTGGTCGACGTGCTTCAGGGGCGGCTACCCAGAACGTGTGAAGACCAGTCTCTCTTTGAAGACTTCTCCCAGGCCAGGACCAATCCCAGCCGAGTTTCCGAGCCGGTTCACGGAGCATCCGTCTCTTCAGTTCGCGGATGTCACCCCACCGACCTCTACCGCCAGTTCTGCGCGCCGTTCAACCTACGTTTTCAACTGGTAGTTCAGATTCATTCGCCGCTGAGTGCGGACATGGAGCGCGACGCGTGGGCTGCGGTATCGATGCACAACCGCCCATCAGCGGGTCGGGCGCTTCCGTTCGAAGAAGCACCCGCGCCGCTGACTAAGTTTTAGTCCTTGCGCTTGCCGGCGGCCTTGTCTTTCTTGTCAGCGCGCTTCTCTTTGAGAGACTTGCTGGCTACAGTCTTGCCGGATGATTTCTTGGGTGATTTATCGGCCATGACGTTGTCCTCCTGTGAGCCGAGTGGCTCGTGCCCCGAGCGTACCCGCTAACGCTCGTGACGGGCGAGTCGGCGTAGGCCTTCGTCAATACTCACGGCGGGCGACCAGTCGAGCGCCTCGCGGATGTCGCGCTGATCGAACCAGTGTGCCGTCGACAGCTGCTCGGCTAGGAAGCGCGTCATGGGAGGCTCGTCCGCTCCGGGGCGCACTGCCCACACCCGTTCAACGAGAGAGCCTGCGGTGCGTCCAACGGCGGCCGGGATACTCCAGCGCGGAGGCTGAACCCCCGAAGCGAGGCAGATGCCCGCCAAGATGTCAGCAACCGGGCGAGGTTCACCATTAGTCAGAACGTAGGCCTTGCCGTGGGCGACGTCGGCGCGGTGCAGGGCGGCGACGATTCCGGATGCGGCGTTGTCGACGTAGGTCGTGTCGATGAGGGCGGTGCCGCCATTGAGTAGCGGCAGGCGTCCACGGCGAGCTCGGTCGACGATGCGGCCGACGAGCTGCGTGTCGCCAGGACCCCAAACGAGGTGCGGCCGGATGGCAACCACGCGCATCCGGTCGGAATCGCTGGCGAGAGCGAGCAGTTCGGCTTGCGCCTTTGTTCGCGCGTATTCGCTGCGCGCGTGTTCGGGTGACGCAGGCTCGGCACCAACGCCGGCTAACGCGGAGCCCGAGTGCGCGACCGAGGGCGATGACACCTGCACGAAGCGAGGAACACCCGCTGCTTCGGCCGCGGCGAGCACGAGCTGGGTTCCCTCGACGTTGACCGCGTGAAAGGCGTGCGGGTCGCCGGCGAGCGATACTTTCGCGGCGAGGTGGATGACGCCTTCGACGCCTTCCATCGCAGTCGCGACGTTCTCCGGGTCAGTAATCGAACCGAGGAAGTCGGTGACACCGTCGACACCAGAAGGCCGTCGTTGCAGCGTGCGCACGTCGTGCCCCGCGGCGACTGCTTCTGCGGCAACCGCGCGACCGAGAAATCCGGATGCACCGGTGACGAGCACGATCACGGTGCGGTCGGCTTTCCGCCAGCGAGAAGACGCTCTGCCCACCCAGAAAGCCGCGAGCGGTCGATCTTGGAGTTGTGACGGATGTCCGTCGGAAGCTGAGGAACGACGAGCACGGCGACCAGAGGAAGCGCGGTGCTCGCGCGCACTGCTGCTGTCAGCTCGGGGCTGGCAAGGCCGGGGCGCTTGGCCGCGGGAATGGTTTCGACGACCGCGACGGCCTGGCGCAATCCGTGTGGACCAACTCCAACCACGGCGGCACGGCGAACGGCCGAGACAACTTCAACGTCTTGTTCCGCGCCAACCGGAGCAACCGGCCCCGTCGCGCTCACAATCACGTGGGGGAGTCGGCCTTCGACCCAGAGGCGGCCGGTCTCGTCGAGGTGACCGACGTCGCCTGTGCGATGCCAGCGTGCGGGCGGGCTAGCCGGAACGTTCGTTGAGTCACGTGCCTCGTCAGTATCCGGAGTCGCAGCGTCAGTAGACGTAACAGTGGACCCATCCGCGGAGACGGCGGAAGCGGCATCCGTCTCGACCGAAGTCTCACGAGCAGCGGCGCGATCGGTGAGCCACAGGCGATCGTAGTGATCCTTGAGGTGCGGCGCTGAGACGATGATCTCGCCAAGAACCCCGGGCTCAGTGCTCGGTGTTCCGGTCGCGGCGCCGTCGGAGTCGAGCGCGCTGATGCGAATGAGGTTCTCGCCGATCGGTGTTCCCACGCACACGCCAGTATGCGCACCACCGGCGGCGGCACGGATGCCGTCGAGCGTGATGTCCGTCACCAAGAGACATTCGGTCATGCCGTACGGGGAGTGCGGTGTTGCGTTCGGCATGATGGTGGCTGCCGAGGCGAGCAGTTCTGCGCCGATCGGTGCCCCAGTTGAGAGGAAGGTGTGCACGCGCTCGAGTTCGCTGCGGTCGTGATCGGTGAGATCTCCCGCGGTTGCCACGACATTGAGGATCGAGGCGGGGGAGAGGAACACCATGCTGCCCCCGGATGCTTCCACTGCGGCCGCGACAGCGCGGGCGGTGAGAGTGCGGGGAGACGAGACATCCATCGCAGGGGTCACGGATCGCGTGCCGAGTGCCGGACCCAGCAGGGCAAACGGAGCGAATCCGGTTACGAGCCCGGTGTCGGCGGTGACTTCGAAGTGGCGCGCAAGCACGTCCCGCAGAGCAGAAAGCTGGCCGTGACGGTAGACCACACCCTTGGCCGGGCCGGTGGAGCCTGAGGTGAAGAGGATCGCTGCGTCATCCTCAGCCCGCGGTTCGGCGGGGAGGGCTGTGTTGGCGCCGAGCGTGATGAGGTCGCGCAGGCTGTACGAGACTCCGAGCGTTGCGGCGGAAACCTTGGGCAGTCGCGCGGTGGAGATGCGCACTCCGGGCCAACCGAGCGTGCGGGCGGCGGTGAGGCCGGGGGCTTCGCCGATGATGAAGTCGGGCCACGATCCGCGCACGGCACGGGTGAGTCCCTTGACGCCGAGGCCGGCATCCGCGACGACGATGATGGCGCCGATGCGCAGGCAGGCGTAGACCACTGCGGTGAGTGTCGGCCCGGGCGGGACGAGCAACGAGACCCGCTGACCCTTCTTCACACCGATCGCGGTGAGGCCGGCGGCGATATGACTCACGCGGTCGGAGAGCTGTCGCCAGCTGACCTGCTGAGGACCACGTTGCCCGCGCGTCGACATGTCGATCACGGCCGTGGTGGTGTCGTCGGCGCGTTCATCAAGGTTGCGCCAGAGCGGCACGAAGCTCGAATCGTCGGCGTCGGCGTCGGCGGAGGCGGATGCTGCAGCGAACGCTTCCCGGGGCGTCGGCGAGGCCGAGCCCGGGTTCGCGAGACTCGCAGCATTGTCGCCGAGCCAGGTCAGCACCGAGTCGGCGTACGGAACGTCTTCGGCAACGAGGTGGCCGGCACCCTCAAAGCGGTGGACGTTCGCGTGCGGGAGGCGTTCGATGAGGTCGTCGAGGTAGTAGTCGCTGAAGATCGGATCGCGCGGACCCCACAGCATGAGCGCCGGCAGGTCGAGCGTGGCCACAGCGGTGGCGATCCGGTCGAGTTCGCTATAGCTTTCGTGGTTGGCGTCGACGGGGATGTCGGCAACGAAGCCGCCGATTCCGCCACGACGTGCTGCCGTGCGGTACGGCGCGCGGTACGCATCCTTCACCGCCGGGTCGAGCGAATCGGTCGTGAGTGCGAGCGTGGTCTCCAAGAACGCGGTGGTGCGCACGGTGGATGCCGCCAGCATTCCACGGGCGCGCGCCAGCCGCAGCGGCGCGGGGATTGGCTTGCCTGCCTCGTGGTGCACGGCGGTGTTCAACAGCATGACGCCCGAGAGCTGGGCCGGGTGATCGACTGCCCACCCGAGCGAAACGACACCGCCCCAGTCGTGCCCAAGCGAAATAACGGGGCCGGTAAGCGAAAGTGCGTCGGTGAAGGCGGTCAGATCGGCGACCCGCTGCGCGAGTGGACGATGGATGCCGGTGCGCTCAGAGAAGCCCATGTCGAGCTGGTCGACGGCGATGATCCGCCACGCGGGCGCCGCAACCCTAGACCCGTCGCCAGCCCCATCCGCAGCCCCAGCTTCAGCAGCCTGCACCGATTGCGTCAGCAGTTCGCGCCAGTAGTACGACCAGGTCGGGTTGCCGTGGACGGCCAAGACAGTGCCGGCAACGGGCACGCCGAGGCGAGCCAACTCGTCGCCGGTGTCGAGGTAGTGCCAGTCGCGGGTGAGTCCCGCATCCAGACCACTTCCGGGTACAGCGGTAACTCGGCTGAAGCGCGGGTCGAGCCCGGGCAGGTCGTGCGGCGGGCGGGAAGCGGCTTCAGTCACCATGCGAGCTCCATCATTGCGGTGTTGAGGCCGGAACCCACGCCCACCAGGAGAACGCGGTCGCCCTTCTTGAGCGACCCTTGGGCTTCATCAAGCGTGATGGGAATCGACGCGGGGCCAACGTTGCCGTATTGCGGGAAGGTGGTGGGCACGCGATCGCGGTCGAGTTTTGCTGCCTTGACGATCGCGTTGGTGTGTACCGACGACACCTGGTGCGTGACGTAGAGATCCATTGCGGACCAGTCCCATTCGGTGGATGCTTCTTTCCACGCCGAAACGACGAGGTCGAGGCCACCTTTGAGCAGTGCTTTCGCGTCGGTGAACATACCGTCGACGCTGCCGACACAGAGTTCGTGGAACTGGGTTGCCGCGCGGGTGACTCCACCGAGAATCGGATGCCCGGCCGGGTGTTCGTCGGTGCGTCCGAGTACGGCAGCAGCAGCTCCGGAACCGAGCGTGAGCGAGGCAAATTCACTCATGAAGCCGTCACGATCGGAATCCTGCTTCAGCAGGCGGTCGATGGTGTTGGTTTGGATGTCGTCGGCGTCTTCGCCATTGACGATGATCGCGTAGCGAATCTGGCCCGACTCGATCATGTTCGCGGCAAGGTTCATCCCGCTGACAAAACCGAGACATGCGTTCGCGACGTCGAAGTTGATGGCCGAGCTGGGCAGGCCGAGGCCGTGGTGCAGGCGCACCGCTACCGAGGGCTCAAGGTGCTTGCGGCTGACCGACGTATTAATGAGGAGGCCGACTTCAGAGGCATCCACACCAGCTTCGGCTAGCGCGCGTTGACCCGCCGAGACGGTGGCATCGTCGGATGTTTCACCGGCAGCCCAGTTGCGACGCTCGAGCACGCCGGCCACCCGTTGAAGAAGTCTGCTGGGCAGCGCGAGGCGCGAAAACGCCGGGGCGAGACGCGTCTCAAGGTCTTCTGATGTGGTTACCCGGCTGGGTAGTGTGCTCGCGACCGACAACAGGGAAACATTGTTGAAGCGCGTGTTGGCATTTCCGGCCACGGAACCTCCGTCGAGCGAGCCCCGCGGGCTCAGTAAGCAAGAGGCCTAGTTTACGCCAGTTGGCTGAGCCTTGCCTTCTGGTAGCGCGAGCGGAGTTCGCGCGTGTCGCGAGACAGTCGGCGGATGAGGACGCGAACTAGAATTTGTTCTGCAGTTCACAGACGACATCTGCCTCGATCGACGTGCCGTCTTCGAAGGCGCCGGCAAAGCGAACTTCGACGATGTCGCGGCTTCCATCGGGCGTTCTCTCGCTGATCTCTGTCAACGTCGAGATGGTGCCGTTGGCGTTGTTGCCGACCCCAGCGGCCGCCTCTTGGTCACGGAATCGGAAGCTCTCCTCGTTGAGCGCGATGTAGTTCATCAGCATGTCTTCGTGGGCGTCGACGTTGTCGATGCCGATGATGGTGGCAATGTCGCCGTCATTGAGGTCTCCCACGTCTTCGGCGCCGAACCCGCGGCTGATCTCGCAGTCGCCAGTGAAGTCCGGAAACTCGACGCCGTTGATGCGCAGCGTGGCGTTGCCGACATCGTCGGTGCTGAAGCCGGCGGTAGCGGGCTCGTCTGTCGTTCCCTCGTCACCCGTGGTCTCATCCGCTGTCGTCGTTTCCTCAGTCGTGGTGGAGTCTGCGGGGTCGGCGGCGGGGGAGCACGCCGCGAGCGTGGCACTGACAGCGAGAACGATTGCCGCGAGCCGTGCTTTGCGCGCCCAGAGAACGGAAAAGGGCATGAGGGATGAGTGCGCAGTTGTCATGAGATCAAGGTTCCTCGCCGGCAGAGTGGTTGTGCAATAGGTCTTTCGGCGTAGCCGCGCGGGTAGGGTATTTGAGCATGGGACTCAGCGATTCTGATGCGCAAGCTGTCCTGCGAGTTGCCAGTCGGCTTACGCAGCATCCGCCCCTCGAATTTGCGGATGTGCTTGAGGCTGTGCGCGAAGTCATCGACTGCGACAGTGCATCCTTCAATGACATGGTGCTGGCCACCCGCGATTTTAGGTACGTGATTTCGCCCGCCACCGAGATTGTCAAAGCGACCCGGCTCAAGCCCGAGTACGACAAGTACTTTCACCAGCATCCGCTGAACGCGGCCGCGAACTCCGCGCGCGGGCTCGGTGCTATCCGCTTCTGTGATGTTGTGGGCGGCGCGGATGTCACCACCACCGACCTGTACCGCCATTTCTATGGCCCGTTCGGTGTGCGTTTTCAGTTGGTGACGCAGTTGCCGTCGCCACCGGATGTTTTGGTCGCTTATGCCCTGAACCGTAGCGAGCAGATGGGGGAGTTTAGCGATCGCGACGTTGCTGTCATGAGCGCCTTGAGTGGTCATCTCGCGATGCACCACCGTTCTTCGCTCGACGCTGAGCGTTCCCGCCTCGTGGATGCGGAGATGGATCGCTACGCCTGGGCGGTCGTGTCGGTGCGCTCGGATGGCGTGGTGGAGGCGTCTTCGTCAACGGTGTTGGATGCCGGAGCCCGGGTTCCCGACAGCCTCGCGTCAATCATTGCCGACACCGCGCGAGCGCCGGGCAACGATTCTCGTCACGATGTGATCATCGGCACGCACCGGTGGCAGTGCATCGTGCATCCGGTGCGGCTCGGCCCCACGGTGCTGCTGCTGCGCCGGCAACAGGATGTCGCAGCGGACACTAACGCGCTCTTGGTGGCAGGCCTCACCCCTCGTCAGGCCGAAGTGCTGCTCACCCTCGCGCGCACCGGAGGTTCGAACAACGAGCTCGCGCGCGAACTAAGCATGTCGGAGTCGACCGTGAAGAAGCACCTCGAAGGAGTGTTTCGGGTGCTGCAGGTGACGAGCCGGGCGGCGGCGGTGCTGAGGTTGCGCGAGCTTGCGGATCCGGGATCGGGAACCCTGCGAAACTAGCGCCTCTGCCGCTAAAGGATGCTGACGCGTCCTATGAAGTCGTGCCGAGATACTCCGTAGACGCGCTTCGGACGTTCGCAATGCGCTCTTTCAAACCGGGAATGTATTCATCTGGATTCTCGCCGATCGTGTCGAGGTGAGTGCCGATAACGGAGACGAGCTTGCCGATAGCCTCCTCGAATAGTTCGCGGGTTCGTTCTACATCCTGACTCATGTGGATGTCTGTCTCCGGTCCGTCCCAGATTTCAGACCATTTGCCGAAGAACTGGTGGGCGAGGCTATTTCGCTCGGCAACAGCGCGCGTGAGTAGCGCCTCCAGTTGAGGGTCGCTTACTAGCGTTCGAAGCGCCGCGACAATTGTGCCCATAGTCGATGTTGAGAGCGTCTCTACTGCACGTTCGAGTTCGTCTTCTGAAGTGAAGTCCTTAGCGACTGTGCGATTTGCTGTCACTAGAATTCGTAGCCAATATTCCAACGCTTGGGCGCCGTGCATGGCCCGTCCATAGGCTGCGAACACAGCATCGGTGGAGTAATCAGGGTCGCTGGCAGACATACATGGAGACTATCGATGAAACCGAACGGCACATTAGATCGATTCACCCCGAGCCTGCGCAGTCGTCAATGTCACAGCCCTGGAGTGAGAAAGAATTCGACGTAGATCGTAGCCGTTCGAACTGGTGCTGTTAGGGCTACGTGTCAACAGCCAATTATGCTCGACCGTATGGTCAACTCTGCGGTGTTTAGATTCGCGATGCCGAAGGCTGTGCGCATTACAAGTCGTTCCTCAAGCATCACCAACTCCTTCGTAAACGGCATCATTCCTGCGATACCGCCGACAAAAGCACAGGTCGAGGAGGCACTGCTAGTGCTTGATATGGAGGACATAGTTGTGTGCGCTTATTGCGGGGACCCGGGAACGGAATGGGACCATCTGCGCCCGCTCGTTGTTGACAAGCAACCCACTGGTTACATCTCAGAGATCCAAAACCTCGTGCCTGCGTGCGGAAAATGCAACCAGAGCAAGGGTAATAAGCCGTGGCGAATATGGATGTTTAGCTCGGCCCGATTATCGCCTGCCACGCGCGGCGTGTCGAGACTCGAAGAACGGGCGGACCGTCTGGCTGCCTATGAATCGTGGGGCACCCCGACGTTTATTGACTTCGCGTCGCTTGCTGGCCGGGAACTTTGGGCCGACCACTGGCGGAACCACGCGACGATACTCGCCGCAATGAGACATGCAGAACTTACTGCCGATTTAATTCGCTTGAAGGTTGCGTCTTCGAGGGCTGGCAACGAGTCTCCGGCGGTGTTCCCAATGGAGTGAAAACGTCCAAATTCCGTGCTCGTTGGTTCGAAAACCTATTGGGGTCTGTAACTGACTACGCGTCGCGCGGCTCAGGATCGGCGACGATCTCGGGCGAGAGCATCCGCCGCTTCGTGAGGGCAGCTTCTGCCACCAGAATGCCCAGCACGACCGCGGCACCGATGGCGAAGAGCAACAGCAAGAGTCCGAAGTCGGATTCGGGCGCTAGCACTTCGCCGGACTCGGTTTGCCAGGACCAGAGGGCGCGCAGCGAGCCGAGCATGAGGCCGGTCATGATGACGAGGGTGACCCGGCGGCGGTTCTTCAGGAGCCACTGCGGGCCCGAGACGAAGAGGCCCAGGCCGACGATGGCGCCGATCGCGAAGGCGCCGAGGTAGCCGAAGTTGCGGTCGTTCACAGCAGCGAGGGTGGGTGCGTACATGCCGAGGATCAGCAGGAGGTAAGAGCTCGAAACTCCGGGGAGCACGAGGGCGCAGACCGCGAGGGCCGCAGCGAGCGAGACAATGATGAGGGTCGGATCCGCATCCCCGCCACGCGGCAAGCCCGTGAGCGCAGCGGCGACACCGGCCGCCAGGAGGCCGATCAGAACCTCGGGGAACGTCCAACGTCCGCCAATCATGCGGGCCGGAACGATGAGGGATGCAGCGATGAGGCCGGCCGACAGGAAGTCGCGCGCTTCATGCCGGAGCTATCGTCGTCTCTGCCGGGGGATTGATAGCGATCGGGTTCGTGATTTTCGGTTAGTCATCATCTCGGCTACTGAACGGTTTAGAGGTCGCGCGTTTTTTCGATAATCGTTGCGGGGTCTGCGCATGCGCCGACAACGATAGCCATGTCGAGAACTCCGGTGAGCGCCTTGACCGGTGCCGCCGGTTCGAGACGGGCCTGTAGCGCCTGCAGCAGGTTGGCGAGCGCTGCACTGTCATGGGTCACGCCGAATGGCAGTTGGATCATTCCAGGCCGAGTTCCGTCAGCGAGAGCCGCGAATTGGTGGATGCGCGCTGCGGCTTTCGGGGTGTCTGCCGTATCGCGCACCGCGACGGCGTCGCGCAGGCCGATAGTGAGTTCGATGCCGTGGAGTCCAGCCCTGAGGAGCGCGCGACCGGCTACGCCGCGCACACGGGGCGCCGCTTTGGAGAGTAAAGCGTCTTGATCGTCCTTGGCGAATACGCCCGTGATTTCTTCGAAAGGCACTGTGGTGTCACCGCGAACGACAATCCCTGTGGGGGTTATCGCGATTACCGCCCCGTTTGCGCCGTGGGAACGTTGAGCTGCACGACGGATGAGGAGAAGACGGACGAGGAATAGCGCCGCGAGAACGAGCAGCACGATCGCGCCAGCGGTAAGAGTGGGCCGCGTGGCGGCAGCTCCGGGCGGGAAGACGATTAATGAGGCCGCGGCCAACAGCGCGAGGCCAGAAAATGAGAAAAACAGGCGACGCCACGATGTGCTGATTTCTCGGATCCGTGCGGGTGAAGCGGTCAGCTCGTATTCGGGATCGCCTCTCATCGTGGACTGCTAAACAGCAGCAGATGGTCGGTCGAAACGCGGCATCTGACAATGTCAGGGTGAGCCGCCCAAGAGTGAGCGATGCTCGGGGTTACCATTCAACAACCTTAGCCTGTGGGGCTAACGCCGAATTGAAATTATGAGTGGGTTTCTGTCGGGAGCTTTACAGAAGACTAACTATCCAAAGGGAGATGTGCATGGTTGATGAATTCTTCATCTCGAGAGCTATTGTCGCGCGGTATCCTGCTGCCCCTACGACGATTGACGATCCTCGAATTTCCGTTGACAACGCGCGCGAATTTCGCGTCGCGGGCGACCGCGACTCCGAGAACGGGTTCATCGTCGACGATGCCGGCGTCTTCCGCCACGCTCAATGGATTTCGGGCAAAGGTCCTTCTCTAGGTTTTTCGACGAATTCTCTGCGAGCGGTGGAGATGACTTTGATTTTGCTCGATCTCGCACCGTCGCTCCATAAGGGTTTTGGAGTAAGTTGGCGACACCCATCGCTGAGCGGCGGCGAGCTCTCTCCCGCATACACGGTTACGAGCACTGAGGATTCTACGACGGTAACGTGGAATGAGGGTTCTCTATGGATGCTGGAGCAGGGCACAGGATCATGGATTAGAGCATTGGCTGGCTGGCTGCCGTACACGATCGATGAAATTTTCGAGTCGAGAACTAACCCACCAGGTGTGGTGGGGTTGGTGCCGTATCGAAATTTTGAACGTATTTCCCATGACGAGGCTTTGAGGGATTGATGACTGAGAAAGACATGCCTGCACCGCTGTACTCGTGGTTTGAGCCGAAGAAAGACCCGGCGAGCGGTGCCGTCCTTGTCGGGGAGGCGGCGGCGATGGTTGGTTTTGATCCGGCGTTTCCTTGAGGTAGCGGCACTGGGCGGCGGATCCTCCCGGAGCCGTTCGCTATCTCCGAGAGCGGTCGATTCCCTAGCGGACGTCGAACGTTCAGTGCGCCTCTCCGCGATCAGGCGATGCTCTCGCGGTGGTGTGCCCCACCCGATACCGACAATCTCCGGATGATGACAGCGCTAGGCGTCGCGCGGCTCGGGATCCGCGACGATCTCTGGCGAGAGCATCCGCCGCTTCGTGAGGGCAGCTTCTGCGGCGATAATACCCAGCACGACCGCGGCACCGATGGCGATGAGGAGCAGCACGACTCCGAAGTCGGATTCGGGTGCCAGCACTTCGCCGGACTCGGTTTGCCAGGGCCAGAGGGCGCGGAGTGAGCCGAGCATGAGGCCGGTCATGATGACGAGGGTGACGCGGCGGCGGTTCTTGAGGAGCCACTGCAGGCCCGAGACGAAGAGGCCGAGACCGACGATGGCGCCGAGGGCGAAGGCGCCGAGGTAGCCGAAGTTGCGGTCGTTCACAGCAGCGAGGGTGGGCGCATACATGCCGAGGATCAGTAGTAGGTAGGAGCCCGAAACTCCGGGGAGCACGAGCGCGCAGACTGCAAGGGCCGCAGCGAGCGAGACGATGATGAGCGTGGGATCCGCTTCCCCGCCACGCGGCAAGCCCGTGAGCGCAACAGCGACACCGGCGGCCAGGAGGCCGATCAGAACCTCGGGGAACGTCCAACTCCCGCCCACCATGCGGGCGGGGACAATGAGCGACGCGGCGATAAGTCCGGCCGAGACCGCGCGGGTACCGGTGGGATACTGCTCGATCAGGGGAGCGAGCAGTGCAGCGCCGATCACGATGGCGGCGAGCATCCCGATACCAATGGGTAACACGACGTTCCAACGCACCGAACGGAAGTGGGCGCCAGCGCGAGAGAAGCCGCGACCACGGATGCCGTCGGCGACGGTGAGCGCCACACCACGGGCGAGGTGCCCGGCGCCATCGATGAGCGTGTCGTAGACGCCGACGAGGAGGCCGATGGTTCCGCCGCTGACGCCGGGAACGATCTCAGCGAAGCCGATCAGCATGCCGCGAAAGGCATCGCCGACAGTGCGGATGACGGGGTGAACTCGGGTCATCGCTTACTCGTTCTCTTCTCGTTGGCTAGTGGTGCGTGCCGTAGTTGTTGGGGGAGCCCGCCCTGAGCTGAAACGCAGGGTGCGGCATCCGGAGCGGTGGATTTTTTCACCATCGTGCAGAGTAGTCGATTTAGTTGAGGTGGCGGTGGCTATTGGCCCCGTCGCGGGCACATTCCCACTCTCGTGCCCGTACCCTAGAGGGGTGACTACGGGCAACAATCGACTACGCGCATTCCAGCAACGGATCAGTCGATCCCTCATCACTATGGCCGGGGGAGCCCTGCGCTCCAACAATGCGCCCACTCAACTCTTGTCGTTGCCCGGGAGCGAACATCAGCTGTCTCAGCGTCACGCGCGCTCGGTCATCGACCTCTGTTTGCGCGCGGGCGAAGCGATGCTCGCGACTGGAGCATCCGCCGCTGACGTCGTGGCGACCGTGCTGCGCATCAGCACCGCCTATGGCGTTACCGGGATGCACGTCGACATCACTTTTACGTCGCTCACCGTTTCGATACACCGCGGGATGAACGAAGACCCCATGTCGATCATGCGCATCGTGAAAGTGCGCACCATTGACTACACGCGGCTGCAGAACGTGTACTGGCTCATCGATGTCATTACCGGGCCCGACGGCCCTGGGGATGTGGATGAGACCCGCGAGGAACTGGGCGCAATCCTCACCACGCCGCATCCCTACCGACGCTGGGTCGTCACCGCTGGCAAGGGCATACTCGCGGCAGGTGTTGTTGTGATCTTCGGTGCCAGCTTTGTGCTGGTTCTTGTGGCTGCGTTATCCGCCGCCCTCTCGGATGTGCTGACGCGTCGCCTTGAGCGTTTGTCGGTCCCCGCTTTCTTCGCGCAGATGGCCGCTGCCGGCGTCATCAGCGTTATTGCGGTGTTCATGTTCTGGCTGAGGTCAATCGGGATCGATATTCCCGGATCGAACAGCCCGACCGTGATTGTGATCTCCGGAATCATCATGCTGCTTTCCGGTGTCGGCCTCACGTCGGCGGCGAGTGACGCGATCGGCGGCTACTACGTCACCGCCACAGCTCGCGGCATGGAGGTCATCATGATGACGCTCGGCCTGGCAGTCGGTATCTCGATCGTGCTCAGCATCTCGTTGCGCCTCGGAATTCCCGTGGCGATCGGTGACACGCTGGGGGACAGCCGCAGTGTTATCTCGGGAATGGTCGGCTCGGCCATCATCGCCGTCGGCTTCGCCCTTGCCTCTTATGTTCGGATGCGGTTGCTCCCCATCATGGCGATGGGTGCCGCCCTCGTGTACGCCGTCTACTGGTTCGTGCTGCCCTTGGCGTCGTCGCCCGGCCTCGCTCCTGCCATTGCCGGAACAGCGGCCGGCGTCGTGAGCTACCTTCTCTACCGCTGGCTCAAAGTGCCAGAAGGCGCCACCAACATGGTGGGCATCATCGCGCTGTTGCCTGGTCTCGCGCTGTATCGCGGAATCTACGCACTCATGGATTCTGAGTTCGGCGTCACCGAAGCGCTGCCATCCATGGTGATGGCACTCGCGACCGGCCTCGGCTTGGCGGCTGGAACAACCATCGGCGGATTCGTTGCTCGCCGTACCTTCGGCTTCGACCGCGCGGCAATGGCGGCGTTGAAGCGGTCGCGGACGCCGCGGTAGTGCTTGGCATTCTGGGCGAGCGCCTCGCGTCGCGAGCTTTGGCCTCGCGATCACTCTTGACGCGAGGCGATAACGATTGGTGTGCGCCCAATCGACGTTTTCGGGACCGCCTCGGGTGTGCCTCGTCAACGTTTTCGCCGCGCCTCGCTATTCGCGACTGGCCGACACCGGTACAGTTTGAGCGTTGCTAGAGTTCGGATTCGGAGCGAGGAATGGGTGCTATGCGAGATCAAGATGACCTTCAGTCTGCTATCGAGGGTGAAGTGCCCGTAGAGCGAGCGAATATTGCGCTTTTTGGCGCAACTGGCGCCGGCAAATCAACACTGTTGAATGCAATTTTCGGGGCAGAAATTGCACAAACAGGAATCGGAGCGCCAGTCACTAACGAAACCGAGATGTTCGTCAACGATGCTGGCACTCTCGCAATTTTCGACGGCGCGGGTGTTGAGCTGGGAGGCAGAAACCCGGTCCGCGACATAACCCAGCGACTGTTCCGGAACAGGCAAGGTGAGTCGGATGCTGTAATCCATGTCGCCTGGTATTGCGTGAACAGTCAGACTGGTCGACTCGAAAAAGGCCAACGCGATGTCATCACCAAAGTGGCTGCGCTCGGCATCCCGGTAGTTCTAGTCCTGACCAAAGCTAACGTGCGCAACGGAGTTGTAGAACCTAAGACTGCTTCCCTCGCGGATGAGATTAGCAAGATGACGCTTCCGATCGTCGGCGGCCGCCCGGTAATTACTTCATCCGTGGACGACGAATTCAACGGAGTCGGGCGGTTCGGACTCGAGACCCTCCTGGACGAGACCTATCGTGTAGTTCCTGAGGCGCAGAAGATTTCTGTCGCCGGGGCACAGAAAATCGACCTGACGATTAAAGCTCGCTATGCAAGATCTTGGATCGCGGGTGCTGTTGCATTCGCGGGTGGCGTCGGAGCAACCCCCATCCCGCTCGCAGATGCTGCACTGCTCATCCCGGCTCAAGCCGCGCTCATGGCGCGAATCGCTGCGATCTACGACATCCCACAAGCGAAAGCAGCGAAATTGGTGGGTTCTACGACAGTTCTCGCTGCGGGCGCCGGAAAAATTGCGGCCGCAAGTCTGCTCAAACTTATTCCCGGAGTCGGCTCAGTAATCTCGGCGGGTGTCGCCGCCACTCTTACCGGTGTACTTGGCGAGAGCTGGCGGGTCACGACAGAGCGGGTCTTCACGGGAAAGTTCGATTTGGACGACGCGGACCAGCTGACGAAGATTGCTGAAATGTTTGCAAGCAACATGAAAAGCGGTGCCAAAGCGGAGGCAGCGCCAGCTGCCACTGACTGAGCGACTACGCGAGCGCGTCCTCAACGCAGGGATGAAGGTGCTTCGACTCAAGCGCAACTACCGCCTGCGCGGCAGCCGAAGCGAGTGCCTCATCCGTAGATGCGCCCGAGAGGGTTGCGTGCAGAAAGCCTGCGAAGAATGCGTCGCCGGCACCGTTCGTGTCGCGGATCTCGGCAGGCGCCGAATCCACTCGATGGAGTCCGTCGGCGTCTACTGCCATAGCTCCCTCGGAACCGAGCGTGCACACCACCACGGTGGCGCCCGCGTTCACCCGAACGCGCATGAAGGGCAGAGGGTCCGGCATCCCCTCGGCGTTCATAAAGAGGTGCGACGCCGCCTGGACGAACGGTTCGTGAAAGTCAGAGTGGCCATCGTAATCGTGGAGATCAGTCCAGATGGGGATGCCCGACACCACCGACTCGGGAAGAAGCGACCGAGACGTTTCCGATAGGTCCATGACAAGCGCCTCCGCGCCTTCGGCCAGCGTGCGAAACTGCGCAACATCTGGCTCCGCGAACGTGGGAGTCGACAGGTAGACCGACACTCGCTCGCCAGCGTGGGTCATCAAATTCAGATGCCGTTCGCTAGCGCCGGGAACGGTAACGCAAGCCAGCTCGATCCCGGCAGACTCGAGAACGGAGCGCAGCCGGATAGATGCGGCGTCGTCACCCACCGCTATGTGACAGGTGACTTTGTGGCCCAGCGCGGCCAAGTGCAGCGCCTTGCCGGCGGAAGCGCCGCCGATGGCTTTGTGTTCCTCCAGCGCGAACTGCATGTGCGGGCGAGGTTCGGGCAGGTTGTCGAGTTAGAGAATGCTATTCCACGACACGGGGCCAGAGATGAGGATGCGCTTCAGCAGGGTCACACAGTACTGGCGCGAGCAACGTTAGGTCGTGTGGCAGGTGATCGCGCACCAGAAGCAGCCGTTGACCCTTGCGTAGTGGCCCTTCGCGGCATCCACAGCATCACTGCACGAGGCGAACTCGCCGAGGTCGGTGCGATTCTCGACGCTGGGCAGGCAGCCCCGCGTCGAAGCCAAGTCATGAACTTCGTGGTCTCCGGTGCCGGGCTGAGCGTTCTTGTTTACGGTGAAGTTAGGCATGAGATCCTCTTTTCCGTTGCACGTCATTGTGTGGGAAACAGGATAGCGACCGAGCCTGATAGTGCTCCGCCGCTTCGCTTACTTATGGAATCATCACCGGGGCTCGGTGCACCGAGACGCAGACCAGCACGAGGTTCTCGGGCGCTCTTTGACTCCCGTTGTTGTCGACCTACTGTGCCGCGCGTGACAGGGGCAAATTCTTGAGCAAGATCCGCAAACTGATGCTCGCGGCGGCACTGAGTATGAGTAGGCCGACACTCACCGCATGAAAGGTGCCTAATGCGATGGCTGTCCAGTAAGTCACGCCAATCAGCACGCCGAAATAGATAATATTCAGGATGAGGCTGAGCTTGGCAAGGCCAATCTCTTCGAGCACCGTGAGCACGAACACGTTGTTCGCGGTTAGTAGCGCGGCAATAACAAACACCACCGCGCCAGCGCGAATCTCACTTGTCGTAGGCACGCCTGCTAAGAGCACGTTGATCGCTGGTTCGTGAATAGTCAGGAAAACGACGAGCACTACGGCTTCAACCGCGAAGATTATCGTGCTCGTTCTCGCGACAATGGTGCCGATACTTGCTCGGTTAAGGCGGTCATCTGCCGCACGCCGAAGTACTTCTGAGCTCACTCCCGCCGCGAAGCCAATGGCGGCAACGATGCAGAGCGTCTGCACCATCAGCATCGCGCTAAACGCTAACTGTGCACTCAGACCGGCACCGTTCTCGACCGCGACGATCTGAATACTCACCACGCTCGACAGCAAGATGTACGAAGCCAATACAGGAAGGCCGACATTGCGAACCAGTTTCGGCATCTCTACACGCGTCGCGTTAGCAACTGGTGCGCTTGTTTTGCGCGATTGTCGGAGTACGCAGGAAACACCGATCAAAAACGACGTGACTCCGCCAAGTGCAAAGAAGATGGGCAAACTGAGAGGGTCAAGGTCGAATACTTTCACGCCGACTCCGTAACTGATCGACGTAATTGAGGCCCGCGCGAATACCAAGCCACTGGACTGCATGAAGCGGCCGCTACCCCGAAGATGTCCCTCGATGAAGTCGGATGCTGCAACAGGCAGATACCCGAGCGCGAGGTAACTCAAAAATAGGACGCCGGGCCCCGGATCTGCCAGACCGACGAGCAGTCCGCCACCAAAGATGGACAGAAGACTCCAGCACGCAACGAATATTACGCCGAAGACAATGGAGATACCGATCGTCCAGAAGGCCCAGTCGCGACGCGAGTTGCCGCCGGGGTACCGGGATCCGTGAGCCCCCGAAATTTGAGACGGGACAGAAAATAGCAGCGATAGACCGCCGAAAAGTAGCGTTAGAGGAACCAAGTGCGAACGTAGGAGAGCTGCATCGGCGCCAGCGGACGCGAAAAAGATCGCAGTCACCAGAATCGCGATATACGACAGGGTGCCCGCTATCGAAGTGAGCGTGCCAGCGCTTAGGGATGCGCGCACGACATGGATCAATTCCGGGGAAAGCCTTAGAGGAGCCAAGAGCCTCGCTGGCGTTGCCATTGACGTTTACTCCTTGTGAATTTGTCTGGGCCGCTGCCATTTTATCGGGGCGCCGTCGAGCCTAGGTGGGCTCATTTGCCATGATCAACATACGATAGATGCTCATTACTCACAGTCATCATTAATGGGGACTCGTGTCGGTGATGCGTCACGATCGACGAAGGGCGCACTGAATGCCGCCGCCAGCTGGCCCGGGGTTCGCCTAAAACCCACTGACCAGCTGTCGACCGTGATGTGCATCGCGTGGAGCTGCTGGTGACCGTCTTCGGCGGTGGCGAAGAGTCGCTCTTTATTGCCGAAGGCGCGAGGGCGGCCGGTTGCGACGGCGGTGCTGGTGCTGGTGGAGCTCATGTCTTCCTCGGCCGCATTGAGCCAGTGCGGAACCTATCGGCAACAAAGCTCAGGACCTTATGGTACCGTTCGGTACAGAACGAGAGTTTGTTTCCGGGTCGCCCCCGCGACCCGTCCCCACAATAGGAAGGATCCCCACAATGGATCTCAACAACCGTCGCGGAATCATCACCGGAGCTGGCCAAGGAATTGGTCAGGCTATCGCCCTCGAATTCGCTGCCAAGGGTGCACACCTGCTGCTCGTTGGCCGCAAGGAAGCTACCTTGCAGGAGACTGCCGACCTCGTAAAGAACGCGGGTGGAACGTCCGAAATTCTGGTTCAAGACCTCGGGCAAGCGGATGGCGCGCAGAACGTTGCTGACGCCGTGAAGTCGTGGGACACCATCGACCTTCTCGTCAATAACGCCGGCAACGTGCGTGCTGGACGACTCGAAGAGTCCACCGCCGCAGAGGCCACGGCGATGATCGACCTCAACCTCACCGCACCCGTGCTGCTTACGCAGGCACTGTTGCCGCAGCTTCGCACCAGCGGTTCCGCCAACGGAAGCCTCATCCTGAACATCTCGAGCGAGATCGCCCTTGTCGCGATGCCGTTCTACGCCGTCTATGCGGCCACCAAGTCTGGTCTGGCCGCGTTCGGTGAAGCGATGCGTCGTGAGCTGCACGGCACTGGCGTGCACGTTGCCACGGTTTACCCCGGTGCCACGGACACCGACATGATGAGCAGCCAGAACGCTGACTGGGAGCGCCGCCCCGTTTCTGACGTCGTCGCTCAGGTCATGACCGGACTTGCCTCAGACGAGCACGAGATCAACGCATCGGCACCCGACGGCCGCGGAATGCAGGAGCTCAACGCATCCAACCCCCTCGCTGTCGACGCAGCTATGGCGCCAGGGCTTGCTGAAATGGAAGCCGCTGTGAAGGACCACAACAGCATTTAGTCAGAAGCATCTAGCCAGAACCGTTTCGAGGGGTGCCGCATTTCTGGTGCCCCTTGAAACTCTGTCGGCTCTAGCCGAGTACTGGTCTAGACGAACGCGAACGCGCGCCCCGGAGCGCCGGTGCCGCGCGCAACTTTGAGCGGTGCGAACACGAAGTCTGCGCCACGGGTAGGCAGCGCGCCGAGGTGGCCGAGAGCTTCGATGAAGACTGCACCGTTGCCGAGGCCCGCGAGGTGAACGCCGCCGCCGTCGTGCGCAGATCCCATGCTGGGGCCGTCGGTGCCGACACAGCGCACACCCTTGGCAGTGAGGTAGTCGAGAGTTTCGGCGATGGGTGCGGGCCAGGCCGGGCCGGTCTTCAAGATCACGCCGTCATGCGCGTACGCGCGTCCGTCGAGGCCAGTGCGGTAATGCTTTTCGTCCCAGCGGGCGCGAAACAGCACGATGTCGCCGGCGGAGATCTCACCGTGCTCCCGCTCGAAATCGCGGATGTGCTCTGCCGTGATGGCCGGGCTGACGCCGGGCGCCATCTCAGCATCCAACAAGAACTCGACGTCGATGACGACGGCGGGGCCCATCAACTGCTCCAAAGGAACATGTTCTGCGGTGATGTCGCCGACCTCAGACGCTCCGTCGATGCCGGTGTGGGAACCCGGCAGGAAGTGCGCAGGCGCATCCATATGGGTTCCCGTGTGCTCGTCAATGAGGAGCCACCGCGTTTGGTAGCTGCCGCAATGAGATTGCAGGTGTGCCTCGGTGGTTCCACCGTCTTCAAAGAAGTTGAACGTCTTCTGTTGATAGGGCATGTGGCCCGGCCAAGTGCAGGGGAGTTCCTCTGCCAGAAGAAGGGTCAGATCAACAATTGTGCCGGTAGGGAGAGCCATGGGGCATCCGTTCTCTTCGGGGCCAGCGCTTACGCGGTGGCCATTACCTCGGTGAAGGACAGAATTCGTTCCTCGGTCGCTTCTTCTCTAGTGAGCTCCGTGACAATCGCGCCCTTGCTCATCACAAGCACGCGGTCAGAGAGTGCCAGCACTTCAGGCATCTCGGACGATACCATCAGCACCGCCATGCCCTGAGCGACAAGATCGTCAACCACACGGTAGAACTCGGCCCGAGCACCCACGTCGATTCCTCGCGTCGGTTCATCCAGAATCAGCAGATCTGGCTTCGAGAGCAGCCACTTCGCCAACACAACTTTCTGCTGGTTACCGCCGCTGAGCACACCGGCTTCTAACCAGCTTCCGCCGATCTTGATACGCAGATCGCTCACCTGCTGGGCGACATCCGCGTCAAGTTTCTTGCGGTTGAGCCAAAACCTGCCGTGCTTCGCCAAATAGGAGAGCACCACATTGTCGTGAATGGTGAGCGCGGTGTGGAGGCCAAGAGTCTTGCGGTCTTCAGAAACCATGGCAGCACCGGCGCGTACGGCAGCGAGCGGCGAGCGGATGACACCCGACGTGCCGCCCAAAGCAACCGTTCCGCTTATGGCCGGGTCTGCCCCGAAAATAGCGCGAATCAGCTCGGTACGGCCGGAACCCACGAGCCCAGCGACACCCACAATTTCGCCGCGGCGAACCTGAAAGGAGCACTCGGATGACGTGCCCTGAACGACAAGTTTGTCGACCGTGAGCACAGCTTCGCCCGGAACTTGGATGGTGCGTGCCTCGTGCATCTCCTTATCGAGCGCACGCCCCACCATTGCCGCGACGAGATCGTCGGTGCTGGTGGTCGCAGGATCAAACTCTCCGCGCGCTACGCCATCGCGAAGAACGAAGATGCGGTCAGCAACCGCATAGACCTCATCAAGACGGTGCGTGACGATGATGACCGAACGGCCATCTTCGCGAAGACGACGAATGAGCTGAAGCAGCGAATCTGTCTCGCGGCGGCCAAGAGCGGCGGAGGGCTCATCGAGAATGAAGAGTTGAGCATCCACCGAAAGTGAACGGATGATCTCGACGATCTGCTGCTGGGCCACACTCAGCTCAGAAACCAACGCTTCGGGATCAATGCCGAAATCCATGTAGGCGTCGGCGATAGCGTGCGACGCCTGGTCAACCTGCGACTTGCGGCTCTTCCACCAACCCCAGCGGTAGCCGGAAGAGCGCGTGAGAAATAAGTTCTCTGCCACAGTCATCTCAGGAATGAGATTGAACTCTTGCAGAACGATCGCAACACCATGGTCGAGAGCGTCTTTAGTCGAGCGGAAAGAGACTGGCTTGCCGTTCACGGAAACCGTGCCCTCATCCATCTCAGTCGCGCCAGCAAGAATCTTGCCGAGCGTTGACTTGCCGGCGCCATTCTCTCCGACCAGTGCGACGACCTCGCCCCGGCCGATGTCAAAGTTGACACCGGCCAGAGCGCGCGTGGCACCGTAGCTCTTCTGAATCCCCGAAGCTTCGAGGAGCGGAATGTTAACAGTCATGCCAGTTCTCGATGTCTATTCTTTGAAGACGGTGTCTTGTACTTGGTCTTCGATGTCGAGCACGTTCTCGGTCGTGACCAAGATCGTTTCTACGCTGATTTCTGCATCAACGGTTTCGCCATCGAGGAAGCTGCACGCGGCGGTGAATGCTTCTTGACCCATCAATACCGGCTGCTGCATTGCCGCAGCGGCTACATCGCCAGCCTTAATGGAT
The DNA here is from genome assembly GCF_015864955.1 of Salinibacterium sp. NK8237. Classification (NCBI taxonomy): domain Bacteria; kingdom Bacillati; phylum Actinomycetota; class Actinomycetes; order Micrococcales; family Microbacteriaceae; genus Salinibacterium; species Salinibacterium sp. NK8237. The sequence goes on from NZ_JADYWE010000001.1 coordinate 55,272, forward strand.
GCCAGAGTGTCGGGGCTGCCGTCGAAGCCGACAACGATGGGGGAGTCTGCTCCGTCGATAGCCGTCAGTGCGCCCTGGGTAGCTTCGTCGTGCTCAGTGAAGATACCGAGGAGGTCGGGGTGGCCGGCCAGCAGGTCCTGAGTGAAGCCGAGGCTCTCAGAACGGGTGTATTCAGCCGACTCGAGCAGCGGAACGATCGTGTAACCGGCTGCTTCGACAGGCCCGGTGAATCCCTCGGTGCGGTCCTTGCCGTTTTGGCGAGTTTGCGAGATGCCGATGATGCCTACTTCGCCCTCGTCGAAGCCTGCTGCCTGAAGGGCTGCGACGAGTTCTTCGCCGGCGCCCTCAGCTGCAGCAACGTTGTCGGTCTTGATCAGCGAGACATAGTCGCCGCTATCGGTGCCGATGTCGGCGATGATCACGGGAACGCCGGCAGCAGAAGCGGCATCCAGCACGGCCGGAGCCGACGCTGTGTCGGTGGGCGACAAGATGATGGCGTCAACGCCAGCAGTGATCGCATCCTGAGCATTCTGAAGCTGCTTGCTCTGGCTGTTGTCTGAGTCATAGACGGTGACCTCAGCGCTGGCTTCTGCAGCCGCATCCTGGATGCCGACCGAAAGCGAACGCCAGAAGGAGACGCTCGTGGCGGAGGTGATGTACGCAACAGTTGCGCCTTCACACCCCGCAACAGTGATCTCAGGGTTGGAACTACTTGAGTCAGCTCCATCGATGGAACAGCCGGACAGCACCAGTGCTGACGCTGCCATTGCCGCTGCGGCGATGAAGGGTTTAGTTACACGCATGATTCTCCTTTGATATGTGTGTTGCTGTGTTTGTGCGGGTGAAAATTACCGTTTGCGAACGCGCACCAGTCGGTCGAGGACAACCGCCAAGATGATCACTGTTCCCAGTGCGGTGCCCTGCCAGAAGGCGTTGACACCGATGATGTTGAGCCCGTTCTGAAGAACGCCAATGAGGAAGATTCCTATGAGGGTGCCTAGAACGCTGCCCTTGCCGCCCATGAGCGAAGCGCCACCGATGACAACGGCCGCAATAGTGGTTAGCTCAAAACCGCTACCCGTGTTGGGGTCGATGGTGCCGAGTCGTGACGACTCGATGGTCATAGCCAAAGCGCACAACAGCCCCGTCACGGCGTAGGGGATCACCTGATAAAAGGAAACCCGGATGCCCGAGAGGCGGGCAGCCTCGGGGTTCGAGCCGATCGCATAAATGAAGCGACCTGGCTTGCTGCGGGTGAGGAAGATGTGCGCGGCGATATAGAGGACGACGAATACGATCACGTAAAACTTGACTCCGGCAATGTTGCCCTTGCCGAAGAATGCAAAGGCGTCGGGCAAGTTGAAGATCGAGCGGCCGTCCGAGAGCACGTAGGCCAACGACGCCGTGATTGACATCATCCCGAGCGTCACGATGAACGGCGCCAGTTTGACGTAGGCGACCAGTATTCCGTTGACAAGCCCCGCCAAGAGCCCGACGAGCAGCATGACGCTCACGCCTACGAGAACGCCGGCACTTGGCATAACCAAGCCGCCAACCACAATGGAAACGGCAGCGATGCCACCGACCGACAAGTCAATGCCGCCCGTGAGCACCACCAGCGTTTGGCCGATAGCGATGATGCCCAACACCATGACCTGCGACAGGATGTTCTGCATATTTGACGATGACAAGAAGCGCGGCTCAATGATCGTCAAGACAACAGCGAGCACAACGAGCGCGCCCAACATCGCTGCCTCAATGCGATAGGTGGCTACGAACTTGCTCCACCCCGAGCGCGGGGTGCGCTGCTCGGCTACGGTCGCGGTCACGCTGAAAGTCCAGCGGTTCGGTTGATTCTGAGAGTCATCATTGTCTCCTGGGTCGTGGCAAAATCACTTCGGGATTCGCCGGTTCTCTAACGTCGAGGGTCGAGCGGGATGGCTGGTCAGACCAACGGTCTAGCCTGCCAGAGTTTCGGCAAGCAGCCCACGCAGGTGGCGTTGGTTTTCGCCACATACGCTGATCGAATCGCCACCATAGTGCTCACATGTAAGAATTCCGCTGTATCCCAGCGAAACTGCGAGTTCTACTACCTCGCGGTAGTTGATGACGCCGTCACGCAACGTGCTCGGGGCAGTTGCGTAATACGAGTGGTCGACTGCCTCATCGCGGGTGTAGTTCTTGAGGTGCCAGTAGTTGGCGTAGGGCAGAGTCTTGGCGTACGTTTCGCGCCAGTCTTCAACTTCACGGTGGAGGCGAACGAGGTTTCCAACATCTGGATTGATGCCTACGAGGTCGGTGCCGACATCCTGAACGAAGCGCACAGCGCTATCTGAACTGCCGAGGTAGGTGTCTTCATACATTTCGAGCGAGGTGATCATGCCGAGGTCTTGCGCGTGGAGAGCGAGCTCCCGGATGCGCGTGACCGCCAAGTTCCACACCTCGGTGTCGCCGACCGGATCGATTGGCCCCTGGCCATTCCAGAACCAGAGAGCCTCACGCTGAGCCTGATTGAACGGCTGGTGCAACCCTGTCGAATAGACGCTGATGCCCATCTCAGCAGCAGCCTCAATTGAGGCGTGCTGGTAAGCCAAGTTTTCGGCTTCCTTACCCGGCTCGATGACGCTGACGCGCTGGATATGAACCGACGGGATCTTCAACCCCAGGTCTGCTGCGATGGAAACAAGCTCGGCACGCTCGCTGCTGCTCAGCAAGGCAGGCTTCAGCCACGCATCCGACAGCTCCACATTGGTGAAACCTTGATTCGCGATCTTGGTTAGCTGCTTCTTCCAGAACTCTGGGCCAGCAACCTGGGCAGATGTTCCATCGCGTGTGGTGGTATCCAACCCCAGCATGCAGCTGGTGATGGGCCAAGTCTCGGCGGTAAAAGCGGACACGTCATTGTCCTAACGTTTGTGGCGCGACCGTAGTCGGGCGAAAGTGCAGAAGGGAAAAGTGAGCCGGGAACTCAGCGAATGCCGAGCATTGCCAGATCTTTAGTGAAGGTAAAGCCCGCCGTCGACGTTGAGCGTCTGGCCGGTGATGTAGCCCGTCTCTTCGCCAATGAGGAAGTGGATGGCTGCTGCGATATCACGCGGCGTACCGATGCGGCTCGTGAGCAGATCCTGAGTGAGCTCGTCTTTGCGAGCATCCGAAAGAGTGCCGCCCATGATGTCGGTGTCGATCGGGCCAGGGGAGATGGCGTTGACGGTGATGTTGAACCCGCCGAGTTCGCGAGCAACCGACCGAGTGAGACCAATAACGCCGGCCTTCGACGCCGAGTAGGGAGTCTTGCTGAACGTGCCGCCGCCGCGCTGGGCGGATACAGAGGAGATGTTGACGATGCGACCGATTTGGTTGGCAACCAAAATACGCGCGACACGCTGCGAGACGTGGTGCACGCCATCGAGGTTGATCGACATCACGCGCGACCACTCAGAAGGGGTGACCTCAAGGTATGGAACGGGGGAGCTGACGCCCGCGATGTTGGCGAGGGCCACGATCTGCGGAAGACCTGCTTCGAAGGAGGTGATGGCGGCATCTACGGACTCAGGGTCTGTCACGTTTGCGCCATAGCCGAGGGCCTTGACGCCGTAGGTGGATGCGATTTCTTCGGCCACTGCGACCGAGCTGTCGTGGTCAACATCGATGACCCCGATGTTCCAGCCGCGTTCTGCGAGGTAGGACGCTGTGTAGCGACCGATTCCACGGGGGGACACTGCTCCGGTAATGATCACGGTGCGTTCGGTGGGGAAATCCATATTGCCAACTCCTTTGTTGATTCTCGGGCCAATTCGCCCGATGCATCTAATCGTAGATCATATAGCATCTTTTGAATCGCGCGCAAGCTAGACAGGAGTAGCACCGCATAATGCCAGCAGACAGGCCGGAGTCAGCGCTCGGGGAAGGAGGGCAGCGTGGGACTCGGAGGCGCGTGGGGCCGAAGGATGGGCGCGCACATTGCGCACGACAGTCACGTACTCATTGCGTGAGAAAGCGACCGAACGCGTGTGAGGGCTGGTGTTCGTACTAGCGCTGGTGTTGCTACTAGCGCGGGTGCTGGTTAGCGAATGGAGTCGTCGCGGGCACGATCGCGCACTTTAAGGATGTGGCTGCGCATGGCAGCCTCGACCGCCTCGGGGCCGTCAGGGAACGCGTCGAGGATGGCGCGGTGTTCCACTGTCGCCTCCTCAGCATCGCTCACGCCGGTGGCGACGGTCTGACGCATCCGATGAACGCGCGTAGAGATCGCTTCAGACATATCAATGAGGAACGGGTTGTGCGTGTGCTCAAAAATAAGGTGGTGAAAGTTCCAGTCGGCGGCGAAGTAATCGCGCAGCAACTCCAACGGAATCTCGCCAACCAGCGAGGCGTCGTGAACGGCTGCGGTGAGCTTCACGTGCTGGGCGAGTGCCTTCTCAAGAATGGGGAGGAGTGTCTCGGGATTGCGGGCAGCGATGGCGGCAGAACCTGACTCGAGCACGAGCCGAGCGTCGAACAGTGCTTCGAGCTGGTCGGCGGCCAGCGGCTCAGCAACGGTGTACCCCTTGTTGGCCACTCGAGTGACGAGGCCGGTGCGTTCCAGCTGCACAAGGGCTTCTCGAACGGGAGTGGGGGAGACACCAAGGTCTCGAGCAATCGTGTCGATTGAGAGGCGGGAGCCTGGTTCGACTCCGGGCCCTAAGAGAACGTCGAGCACGCGGTCATAAACGTGGTCGCGCAGTCCGCGGCGCTCGATTGAGGGTGACGAGTTCGATGTGAACAGCGAATCGGTCGTCATTGGAGCCTTTCCTAGAGACCGGCCACGGCAGAGTGGCCGGATCTGCGGTCGACAGTGATTCTACCTATTTCATCGAGGATCGATCGGATGGCAGCCGGATCGTGTGCAAATCTCCCGAGGAAAAGTCCATCAACGGTGCCGGCGAGTTCGGTCAAGAGTCCTGGCCCGGCGCTTCCGCCATAAATGACCGTCGAGCCGGCGTGGAGCGTGAGCGTGTGAGCATACTCGCGCAGACGAGTGCAGACCGCCTGAATGTGCCCGGCCGATGCTGGCTCTGGCGCACCAATAGCCCAGTGCGGCTCATACGCGATCGTGATCGGACCCTGGTGGTCGTGGGTATCTGCATCCCTCACCGCGTCATCCAACTGTCGGATGCACTCAGTTGCGGCCTCGGCAGGAGTCGCCTGAGCTGCCTCTCCGATACACAGCACCGGGCGCAAGTTGTTGCGCAACGCTGCCGCTATTTTTGCCCGCACAATATCGTCGGTCTCGCCGAAGAGGCTCCGTCGCTCCGCATGGCCGACTTCAACTACTGTGCAGCCGACTTCGGCAAGAACACTGCCACTGACTTCGCCGGTAAGGGCACCGGCATCCTCTGTGCTGAGATTTTGAGCTCCCACTCGGGCAAGACCATTCAGTATCTGCTGCGCCGCGGGGATAGACGGGAACGTGGGTATAACGAACAGCTCAGCAGCGCCCGACAGCACGGCGTCGTGAGTGCGTGCGATCTCCGCGACCGCAGTGCACCACTCAATAGTGCGTTGATGACTGAAGTACATCTTCAAGCTCACGCCTACCTGCACCGGCGTGACGCTGCTGAGACTGTTCACGATTAGGCGTTCTCGTAGGCAGAGATCTCTTGCACCTTGTCGTTCGAGGCACTTGCAGTGTCGAACTCGTAGGTGAGCCATTCGCGCACGTTGCGGCGCGCAAGTTCGAGGCCAACTACACGCTGGCCCATGCACAAGATCTGCGCATCATTAGAGAGGATGCTTCGTTCAACCGAGAACGAATCATGCGCGGTGACCGCACGGATGCCCGCAACCTTGTTCGCGGCAATCGCGACGCCGAGCCCCGTTCCGCAAATGAGGACAGCGCGGTCAGCATCGCCCGCCGCCACGATCTCGGCAGCCGCAATTGCCACGCCAGGGTAGTTCTGTGAAGCCTCAGCCGAGACTCCAACGTCGACCACCGAAGTGACTAACGGGTTGTTCTCCAGATCGCGCTTGATGATCTCTTTGTAGTCGAATCCGGCCTCGTCTGAGCCGATAACAACGCGCCATGTCGTGGACATAGTGTTCTCTACTTTCTCTGCAATGGATGGTTGGGCAAGGGCGTAAGGAACTAGGCGTCCGCGAGCTGGGTGCCGAGCATCGTCACGATGAGCGACAGCGACACCGCCCCAGGATCGGGGGTACCTACAGACTTTTCGCCGTGGGAACGGGCACGCCCAAGCCCAGGCATCATGTCGCTCGTGCGCTCCGTGGCGAGAGTTGCTTGCTTCGCAGCCTCGATCCACGCTGCCGCGAGAGTGTCGCCAGCCTCAACACGCGTGAGGAGCGATTCAGAGAATGGAACTAAGGCATCCACCAGCGTTTTGTCGCCAACGGATGCTCCGCCATACGCCATCACAGCGTCACTCGCAGCGCGCACCCCGTCGCTCACCGACTGGCTCGTGATCTCGGTGGTATCCCCGAGATGCTCGCCCAGATTCTTTAGAATTACCGCCCAGAGAGCGCCAGAGGTTCCACCAGCTCGGTCGGACCACTCGTCAGCGGCACGGTTGAGCAGTGTCTGTGCGCCAGCGCCTAACTCCGCAGCCTGCGCGGCGGCGACTGCCGCGGCATGCGCGCCACGCTGCATGCCGATGCCGTGGTCACCATCGCCGGCGACGGCATCCAATCGTCCAAGTTCTTCGACATTGTCGTCGATGAGGGTACTAATAGCGGCAAGGGATTGAGCGATCGTGGCTGCTGCGGCCTTCGACTCCGGTGAGGACTCAGCGACAGCCTCGTCGACCGTTGGTGAGTCGTCGCTCTCGATGGCAACGACGCCCGCTGATCCCATCGAGCCGGTGCGGAACGCCGGAGTGTGTGCTGGAGCGGCCCAGAGTTCCTCGAGTTCGTCGTTGAGCCAGAACAGGGTGAGCGAGACGCCGGCCATGTCGAAGCTCGTGCAGAACTCGCCAACCTGGGGATCGACGATAGTGATGCCGGCGGCTTCGAGAAGCTCGGCGATGCGGGAGAACACCACAAAGAGTTCTTCGTTTTTCACGGACCCGAGCCCATTGAGCACTGGAACGACCCGGGCGCCCTGAGCCTCAACGCCCTCGGGGATCTCGGCCTCAGCGAGCAGGCGCTCTACAAACAACTCAGAGAGAGCATTTGCCGTTGGTACCTCGGTCTCTTCGAGCCCGGGTTCACCGTGGATGCCGAGGCCGATTGCCATGCGACCTTCCGGCACCGAGAATAACGGCTCCGATGCGCCGGGGAGCGTGCATCCGGAGAATGCGACCCCCATCGTGCGAGTTCGTTCGTTTGCGAGAATCGCAACGCGCTCAACATGATCGAGATCGTGCCCAGCTGCCGCAGCTGCGCCGGCCACTTTGAAGACAGTGAGGTCGCCAGCGATTCCACGGCGCTTTGCCTTCTCCGTGGGGGGAGCGCTGAAGATGTCATCGGTTACGACGACCGAGCGGCAGTCGATGCCCGCCGCTCGCGCCGCAGCTTGGGCGGTGGAGAAATGCATAACGTCGCCCGCGTAGTTGCCGTAACTGAGCAGCACACCGCGACCTTGTTGGGTGGCGTGGATGATGGACTCCACTTGACGGGACGAGGGGGAGGCGAAGAGGTTACCCATCGCGGCTCCGTGGGCCAGCCCGGGACCGACGAGTCCGGCGAAGGCAGGGTAGTGACCAGATCCGCCACCGATGACGACCGCTACTTCCGGTGCCTCGGAGCGGGTGGAGCGAGCCACGCCGCCTGAGGTCTTGCGGACCCACTTGCTGTTGGCGCGGACGAATCCGTCAACCATTTCGTTGGCAAAGTCCGCTGGTTCGTTCCACAAACGGGTCATTGTTCACGCTCCTCATCGTTGAGCTGCAGCCCTACGCGACTGCACATTCAAAGATACTATAGGAAATAGGAAACGTGGTGCGGCCGATGTTGATTACGAACGGCCTCCATCCGCAGCGGAATACGAATGGCGTTGTCGGTGTTGCACACGAGAGCGACGACCGCACCGGCCTCAATCGCCGGCGTAACGTACCGTCACACACGCCCGGTGCGCGTCACCGAAAAATATTATGAAGAGGTGAATTCTGTGGAAACCGCGTTCCTGCTTATTGGCTTGGTGGTTTTGTCGACCGTCCTGGGGCTCGTCTGGCGCGCTCGCACGGGCCGCATCCAACGAACCCGCACCACCGCCGCGGCTCACGAGGCGAAACGCATCACGATTCCCGGTGCCGCACCGTTCGGCAGCCGCGTGACTCTGGTTCAGTTCTCAACCGAAGCCTGCGCAATCTGCCCCACGGTTCGCACACAGTTGAGCGCCCTCGCCGACGAATTCGATGATGGAACCGGCTCTGTCGTTCACGTCGACGTGGATGTCACCTCGCGCCCCGAAATCGCCAACCAGTTCAATCTGTTGCAGTCTCCGACCACGTTCATCCTCGATGGCAACGGTGTGCTGCAGGCCCGCATCGGTGGAGCCCCCAAAATCAACGATGTCCGTGCCGAACTGCACCGGATGCTCAGCCCCGCGCTGGTCTAAAAACTAGTCACCGCACCCGTCCACCCCGAGACAGCGCTCCCACGCGGAGCACCACAGATAGCGACTCCCATGACTTCGAATGACACCCGCGCCACCGAGCAGGCCCAGCTCTCCGGCTCCAAAGCAGCTCTCGCAGCAAAGCCCGGCCAGGCCGGAATCGACCCGCGTGGTCCTCGCTTCGGCGCCGGCATCACCGCCGTACTTCTCCTCACCGTCATCGGGCTTGGATTGGATGCCGCGGCAGCCGTACCAGCCGCACTCGCCGAACGCGCGACCCAGCCAGCCTTCCTTCTTCTCACCGCCATCGCAGTGCTCTTCGCGTGGGGCGCGTTCGCTGGCATTCAGCGTCACCCCTATGGGTTCTTCTTCAAGGCAGCGATTCGTCCGCGCCTGAGCGCACCGAGTCACCTCGAAGACCCGCGCCCGCCGACGTTCTCGCAGGGCGTTGGCCTCGTGGTGACCGTGATCGGCATCGTTCTGCACTTGCTCGCGGTGCCCTACGCGCTCGTCATCTTTGCGGCCTTCGCGTTCATCGCCGCGTTCCTGAACTCGGTCTTTGACTACTGCCTCGGATGCCAGCTCTACGTGCTGCTCGTGCGTGCCGGGCTGGTTGGTCGCGCTCGCTCCGCTGCCTAAGTTCTTAGGCGGCGGAGCGTAACTGCGAGCCCGGGAAACGTCAGGCCTTTCGGGATACGTTGGATGCATGCAACGCACGAGCCTGACTCTCCGCCTGATCATCCCCGCAATCTGGCTGGGGCTGATCATCGCCATCTCCTTCGTGGAGACGCCGCTGAAATTTCAGGCACCGGGAATCACGCTTGAGCTCGGCCTCGGCATCGGTCGCCTCGTCTTCTTCGCCATGAACACCACGGCGTTGGTGTTGGTCGCGATCCTGACGCTCGCGATGATTCGACCGCGCGCATCACGACTGCAGTGGGGGCTACTCGTTGGCCTGTGGGTGGTGCTGCTCACTCAGATCCTGATCATCCGTCCGCCGCTCAATGCGCGAACGGATGCCGTCATCGCTGGCGTAGACACCGGCGGCTCGCTCTGGCACTACTTCTACATCGCAGCCGACGGCACGATCTTCGTGCTCCTCATCGTCTTCGTGGTCGTGACGGCTCGAAAGCTGATTCCGGCGATCGCGCCTCAAAAAGCTGGATAGCTAATCCGTAGAAAGCGAATGCCGTTAGTGAAAGCTTGAGTGGTGCGTGCTCCTGCAACGTGAACACGCACCCCGACGCTTGGTTAGAGCGAGACGCTGGTGTGCTCCCACTTCCACTTAGCGATTCGCGGTGCGACCCAGAAGCCGTAGATGCCCAGCGTGATCACGATGAGAAAGAACCATTTGATCCAGAGGCCGAAGAGTCCCAATCCGGTGCCCGTGAAAATCAACGGCTGACCGTCGATGAACGAGTGCTTAGCGCGCCAACGTTCGGTAAGCACCAAGCTAAATGGGTAGCAGATTCCTAATGTTAAGAATGTGATGAGACCGCCAAGGAATGCGGTGCCGAAGTAGGTGCCGGCCCCTCCGTCGAAGGTAAAGCTGCCGTTACGTGCCATGGGAAATCCCTAATATCAGGTGCGCGGTAATCTGTGTGCTTCCTGAACGTAACATTGAGTGTTCGCCACTTTCGCCAATCGATGACCCCAGTGTGAGGCGGCGGCTGTGGGCAGCGAAAGTGAGCCGGGCGTCAGCGCTAGCTGGCTAGCGACTCCCACGGTGCGAGCGTGACGGTCCCCTCGATGCGTCGTCGGAAGTCGGCATCCACAGTGACAAAAGCATCAGCTTGTAGCTGCGCGACCGCGACGTACTCGGCATCGTTTGTGTCGGGCCAATCGAGACTCGCGGCAATCTTCCACGCCGTCGCACGGGATACGCGGTCGCCGAGAAGACGGATGCGCATGGTGGTGATGCGATTCAGTATTTCTAGGGCATCATCCTGACTCAGTTCTCCCGCGCGCGCTTGGGAGTAGAGAATCGACAGCGCCTGTGATCGCAAGACATTCGGCGCGACAAGTTGATGCTCTGCGGAGACAATGATCTTCTCGCGCGCGAGCCGGATCGCGGTGGGAGCGTCGATCGCATAGCGGGTCATGTGAATATTGTGCTGTCGACCGCTAGCAAAGTACAGGGGCGACGGCGTGAATCGTATCGTGGAGGTCTTGACAGAAGTGTAGACATTCGTTGACACTAATAATGTGACCAACACCGGAGCCGAAACGGACGACACCGACGCAATCATCGCTGCGGTGAATCCTGCCAAGCAAAATCCTGCCAAGCAGAATCCCGCTCAAGGGAATCGCGAAGGCGACGCCGACCTCCGTGCGCTCGCCAATTCTGTGCGCCTCGACATGCTCAGACTGCTGCGCGATCGCGAGTGGACAATGGCAGAACTCGCCACCGAGTTGGGCCTGCGCAAGGGAAGCATCAGCTACCACTTGCGTGTGCTGGAGCGTGCCGGAATCGTTCGCCAATCTGCCGAGCGAAACGTTCGCGGTGGGCACCAGCAACTCTGGGCGCTGAGCGCCGCATCAATGGCGGGCAGCCCAGAGTCGACAACTCCCCGCTCGCGGCCCGCAGTGCTTCGCGCGTTAGCTTCGCAGATGGAAGCAAGTGCATCCCAGCGATTGCTCGTTTGCCCGGCGCGACTGGATGCTGCAGGAAAAGAGAAAGCGATCGTTCTGTTGGAAGCTGCGCTGGCATCGATCCGCGAACTCGAGACCGAGGCGGGAGACGTCGTCACTCTTGGTGCCTTCACCTTCGGTTCAGCCGCCGAATGACAATCTGATCGTGGCCACCGAGTCTCAGCTTGGGCGACCATTCTGGGTTTTCTGGAGTGCACTCACTGCGACGAACATTGGCGACGGTATCCGGCTCGTTGCCTTGCCGTTATTGGCGACACAGCTCACTCAGAACCCCACGCTCATTGCGTTGGTGACTGTCTTCACCTATTTGCCGGCGTTGATGTTTGGGCAGATTGCCGGTGTTGTCGTTGACCGGGTGCGCAAGCGCCGACTGATCGCCGGTTCGCAGATTGTTCGCGCGGCGGTGTTGACGTGGGTGGCGTTCGCAATTGCCCTCGGGAATCTCGACATCAGTATGTTGTGCGCGGCGGCGTTTCTGTATGGCGTGGCAGAGGCCGTCTCTGATCCCGCCGCCCACGCAATGCTTCCGGGACTCGTTCCTGCCGCAGGGCTGAGCCGCGCTAACTCTGACCTGCAGTCGGGGCAAATTGTCGGCGAAATGTTCGTCGGGCGAGCGCTCGGCGGTATCCTCTTCGCGGTGGCCCAACCGCTGCCTGTCGTGGCTAACGTGCTGCTGCTCGCAGTCGCGGCGGTCGGGATGTTGTCGCTCGGAGAGCGGGAGAGCGAGACTCACAGCGATCAGGCGGCGCACGCAGGGGAGCACCCGTTACATCGCGCAGCGGAGCGGACCGATTACCGCGGCGGCGACCGCGCGGCAGGCAGCATCCGTAAGTTCGTTCGTGAACTAGCTGACGGCATCCGCGTCGTGACTCACTCCCGACTGCTTGGTGCCATGTCACTGCTGCTGGCGGTGTGGGCGGGCGTATCCGGCGCATTCTGGGGCGTTGCCGCCATTTACGCCCTTCGAAATCTTGATTCTGGAGAAATCGGATTCGGGATCATGCTGGCATTGTCAGCGGTCGGATCTTTGGCGGGCGCTCGACTCGCGGTCCGGGTGATCCGAACACTAGGGGCACCGAGTGCGGCGCTCACCGCAGTGCTCGTGAGCAGTGCCTCGATCATCGCCCTCACCTGGACGCGCGAACTCTGGCTCGCCTCTGTGCTGCTCGCATTCAATGGTGCCGCCGTAACGCTCTGGAACGTAATGACCATCACCATAAGACAAGCCACCGTGGAGCCGCGCCTACTCGGTCGTGTCAGCAGTACCTACCTCGTACTTGCACGTCTCGCCTTGCCCATTGGTGCCGGACTCGCAGGACTCATTGCTGCTGCGGCCGGTGCGCCCGCAGTCTTCCTTGTCTTCGGCGGCTTTCTTTTAGCAGTCTCTGCCGTGCTCCTTCCGATGTTGTGGAAGGTGTTTGGCCAGGTATGGCCGCGTGGTCAAGCGTCTGCGATGCACTCGGCACGCTGGCCTTCCCAGTGAGAATGCCGTGACCTGGGCCGCAACTCTTCCGCCGTCTGAGGCACGCGATTATCGTGGCATTACAGTGGGCGGCTACCGAACACGATGGTTGCCCGATTCCTCAACGCGAGCGAAAAGGACGAAACCATGTCTGATCTCAACAGCCCAGCAGCCGCCGAAAACGGTTCAGGCCCCGACGCCCACAACATCCAAGACTGGACAGATCTTGGCAAAGAAATGTGGTCGTATCTCACGGGTCGCAGTGCTGTCATTGACTACAACTTCATCGACATGACGGTCGAAGTTCCCCGCGATGTTGGTCAGGATGCGCCGCGTGCCACCTGGAAGCTCAACGGCACTCTCAGGGTGACCACGAGCGAGGGATCCGGCTCCGAACCGACCGCCCCGTAACGATGAGTACCTCAACGACGAGTACGCCAACGAGGCTCGACATCGATCTAGCGTTCTCCCTCATCGAACCGATACTTGACGATGCGGATGACGCGTCATCAGGCAGCGGTGAGTCTGGAGCCGCGCCGCTCGAGACCGAGAAGATGACGGGCACCATCAGTGCCAGCGGCATGGACATCGAAGTATTTTCGAGCAAGCCAGAGCTGTTCCTTCAGGCACGAACGGTGAAGCTCAAAGACGTGCGTAGCGTGGCCAAAGTCTTGGCGGACCGCGGGCTAACCGTCGCGCTCTCAGGGCCGCTCGGTCTCATCGCTCGTGTCGGGGCGATCAAGCCTTCGGTCGCGCAACGAGTGCTTACTGGCTCTCCGCACATTTCGCTGGGGAGTCGCGCTGCGATTGCTCCGCTGCTGCGGCGCCGTGATGCGGGCGCGGCGACGGCATCCGAAATGCAGTTTCCGCCAAGCACGCTGCTGCCGCTGGTGCCGACGTTCGATCGGTTTGTTCGCAAACAGATCACCACAACGCACTACACGGCGGGTGCGGGGCGACCTCGACTGTTCTTCGTTGTGGGCTCCGAAAACTGGAACGGCCAGATGCCGCGAGAGTTCGAGCTGCGATCAGAAGTCACCACTATTGGATCGTCTTCTGCCGCGGACCTGCAGCTTCCCGGCCTCGAGCCAATCCACGCCGAAATCCGCCACGATGATGACGATGAGTACGTGCTCCACGCCATCGGTGCCGTGGGTGGCGGTTCGCGCCCGCTCACAGGGCAGGATCCCGGCGCACGCACGCTCAGAACGGGCGCGCGAATGGAAATGGGCGAGTGGCGCCTCGGGTTCTTCCGCGAAGAATACGCCGACCACGGTCGGCCATTCGGCGGTCGCATCGGAGGCGAAATGGGGCACCAGAAACCGCAACCCGGGCGGCACCGAAATGCACCGGAATCCGCACCGGCCACACAGCCCGAGGGGCCGGAAGTTCCGGAGACGCCCTAAAGGCCGACAGTTCGCTTCTTGCGTGGGCTACTGCTCGATGAGCAGCCTGCGCAAGGTTGAGCGCGTCGCAATTGAGACGTCGAGGAGGTCGAAGACCTCATGAGCACGCGTGGCGGTGTCATGCACGAGTGGCAGTTTGTCGAACATCCATTCGTCGACTTCTTCGGGCGTCTGCACGACTTGGGGATCTTCGTCGGGAGTCACCTGCGCAACGACAGCCATCGCGTGAACGGAGGCGGCGTAATCGGCGACGACCGCGTCGGGTTCAACTCCAGCGTTGCCGAGGAGTAGAGCGCTGATCATGCCGGTGCGATCGCGACCGGCGCTGCAATGCACGAGCGTTCCGGGGGTGGCAGCGGCGATTGCCTCGAGCGCGCCCCGCACTAGTTGGGGTTGCAACCGCCAGTTGTGCTGCCAGTATTCGGGGGAGTCAAGAATGGGGGCGCAGGTCTCCCAGAACTCGGGATCATCTTGATCCTCGGTCGGGGCGTTGACGATGGAGATGCCAGTGAGCACGTCATCCGCAATGTCGTGATCGCCCTGGCCTGCACCTACTTCATGCTCGCAGCGGAGATCGACGACGGATGCCAAACCCCACGAGCGAGCATCGTTCCACCCGGCCGCGGTTAGACGTTCCCGGCGCGGCCCTCGCGCAATTCGGCCTGAAATGGTCGCCCCGGTGCTCGACAGCGCTGTCGGAAACCCTCCCAAGTCTCGGGCATTGATATAGCCATCCCACTCAAGTGTTGTCATTTCCTCAGCATAGGGATCGGTCGCAGCACAGGCCAGAGTGGCGCCACGGATCACGGCGAATTCAGATGTTTGCGCGCCTCCGCAGAGAGCTGGCAGTGAGGCGTAGCTCTGCAGTTCAGCGAAACAATCGGCCGTTACCCGGGATCGGTGATTATGCTCGCGACGTGTCAACGACATCCGTTGCTAACCCCGAACCCACGAAGGAGCGCACCATGTCAGTGCTCGACGAAGTCCTCTCCGCCAACGCCACCTATGCCGAAAACTTTGGCGACAAATCCGAACTCGCTTTGCCGCCGGCTCGTGGCTTCGCGATCCTTACCTGCATGGATGCGCGCCTGGACCCTGCACAATACGCCGGCTTGAGTGAGGGCGACGCGCACGTCATCCGCAATGCGGGAGGACGCGCATCCGACGACGCCATCCGGTCGCTCGTGATTTCGTACAAACTCCTCGGCACGAAGGAGTGGCTCGTGATTCACCACACCAACTGCGGGATGCAGTTCTTCACCGATGACGTCATGCGGGGGCTCCTGGCCAACAGCCTTGAGACCGCTGCTCTGGGCGATGCCGGATTCGAAGACGTGGGCACCGGTCCAGGCTCGGCCGAAGCCAAATATATTGACTGGCTCACCATCGCTGACCAGGCCGAGAGCGTGCTCGAAGACGTCACCCGAATCAAGGCTCACCCTCTGGTTCCGAGCCGTATTCCGGTCTATGGCTACATCTACGACGTCGCTACCGGGCAGCTCATCGAAGTGCCGGAGGCAACCGCGGCAGGTGCTGCGGCCTAGAGCTACCCAAACCCGCGCGGTGTCAGCGACGGTTGTCGACACGTAGGCTCGACCCATGGCTATCTCCCGCTTCGAAGAGCTCGACTTTCAAGAGACCCCGATGGGGGAGCTCAACCTGCGACGCCGGCGCGAGCCAACGCTTGACGTTGACGTCTATGAGGTCAAACTCGGCGATGAGTACCTCATGTCGAGCCTCTTCACTGTCGCCGAAATCGCGCTTTCCGATCTCGGGCTTGCGGCGGCTACCGGGGATGGACTGCGCGTCGTCAACGGCGGGCTCGGCCTTGGCTACACGGCCGTTGCCGCTCTCGCCGATCCGCGCGTGACTTCGCTCGAAGTGATCGATGCTCTGCCGGCCGTGATTGATTGGCACAATCGTGGCTTGCTGCCGGTGTCTGCCGAACTCACGGGTGATAGCCGCACCACTCTCACCCACGCCGACTTCTTCGCCGTGATGCGCGCCGAACCGACGGTGCCCTACGACGTGATTCTTCTGGATGTCGACCACTCACCCCGGCACCAGCTCGACCCCAGCCACGCCGACCTCTACACCGTCGAAGGTCTTCGTCGTGTGCGAGCCCATCTCACCGTCGGTGGCGTCTTCGCATTGTGGTCGGATGACCCTTCCGATGCCGAATTCATGGAGCGCCTCGGCCAGGTGTTCGAGAGCCCCATCGCGCACGCGGTCGACTTCGATAATGCGCTCACCGGTGGGGTGTCATCCAACACGGTGTACGTCGCGATTCGTGGCGAGTAGAGCCCTCCCCACACATCGCGCAACTGCGCTTTGCTGTGTGAAACCTCGATATAGAACCGTTCGGTAGCAAAGCGCAGTTTGCCGTGCTAGCGTCCCGTACAGAACGAGAGATTGTTCCCGGGGCTCTACTGGGCTCCGTCCCCAGAACAGGAAGGATCCCCACATGGACCTCACGAACCGCCACGGAATCATCACCGGAGCAGGCCAAGGAATCGGGCAAGCCCTCGCCCTCGATTTCGCCGCTAAGGGCGCACACCTGCTGCTCGTCGGCCGCACAGCAGAGACGCTGCAGAAGACCGCAGAACTTGTCAAAGAAGCCGGCGGAACATCCGAAATCCTCGTCCAAGATCTGGGCCAAGCGGATGCCGCAGCCAACGTAGCCGAGGCCGTGAAGTCGTGGGACACCCTCGACCTTCTCGTCAACAACGCCGGTAACGTGCGCGCTGGGCGACTCGAGGAAGCCACCGCAGCCGAGGCCACCGCGATGATCGACCTCAACCTGACCGCACCAGTGCTCCTCACGCAAGCACTCTTGCCGCGCCTGCGCACCAGCGGCGCCGCAGGGGGAAGCCTCATCGTCAACATCTCCAGCGAGATCGCTCTCGTTGCGATGCCGTTCTACGCCGTCTACGCCGCAACCAAGTCGGGCCTCGCAGCATTCGGAGAAGCGATGCGCCGCGAGCTTCACGGTACGGGAGTGCACGTCTCGACCGTCTACCCGGGCGCCACAGACACCGAAATGATGAGCAGCCAGAACGCTGACTGGAAGCGCGGACCCGTCTCTGGTGTTGTCGATCGCGTGATCTCGGGTCTCAGCAACGACGAGTACGAAATCAACGCAACGCACGAGCGAGCTCGCAGCATGCAGGAACTCAACCACTCCGATCCGCTCGCTGTCGATGCCGCTATGGCCGATGGCCTCGCGGACATGGAAGCGGCCGTCAAGGACCACAACAGCATCTAGCGGATCGCGCCTCGGTAGCGCCCTGAACGCAGGCGCGCCAGACGTCGCCTAGACAACACGAAAGCCCACGACTGCATCCTTGGAGTCGTGGGCTTTCGCGTGCGGAACGCGAGGCTGTTTAGGCCTTGCGTCCAGAAATGGTGCGGAACAGGAACGCGATCACTGCAAGCACAGCCAGAACGACTCCCACCCAGAGGAGGAAGTTGAGCGACTGCACGAGGCCACCCGTGAGCAGCAGGGCGATGGCGATAACGGCGACGATGATGAGGAGAGTGTTCATAAGGGGATACCTTTCGAAAGGAGTTGAGGGGGAGTAAGCGAGTTGCAGCGGGTAAGCGAGTAGCGGCGAGTGTTACTCGGAGACAGCATCCTTCACGTTCTCGCCGGCCTTCTTGAGGCTGGCCTTCGCCTGATCGGCGTTGCCCTCAGCTTCGAGTTTTTCATTGTTGGTTGCCTTGCCCGCAGCTTCTTTAGCCTTGCCGGTGAGGTCTTCTGCAGCGTTTTCGATTTTGTCTGAAGCGCTCATTATGGAGCTCCTATTTTCTCGGGGGAGTGGGTTGGCGTGGTGTGCCCGTCTGCACTGGCGGAGGGCGACGGGCACCCCACAAGCTGACAATAATCTGGGCACTCGGTGTGAGGCTTCACCCCTAGGGGTGAACTTTCCCCATTTGTTTTCGTGACGACCTATCGTTGAGCCATGAACGCCGTACGAATTGCTTTAGTAAACGATTATGAGGTCGTCGCGCGCGGCGTCGTCGGGATGCTGCGCTCCTACCAGAATCGAATTCAGGTGGTCGAGCTTGACCTCAACAAACAAGTCGACGAATCGGTTGACATCGCGCTGTACGACACGTTCGCTGGAACACAAGGAGATCGTGTAGCCGTGAAGGCTCTCGCGGCCAACCCTGCCGTCAGCGCCGTCGTCGTGTATTCGTGGAACCTCGATCCGACCCACATCGCAGCGGTGCTCACCAACGGGGCCGCTGGCTACATCTCTAAAGGCTTGCCGGCTTCCATGTTCGTCGCTGCTCTTGAGGCGATTAATCGGGGCGGCGACCGGATTCATATCGGAGGTAAGAGCACTCCAACCGTGATCACAGGTGACTGGCCCGGGCGCGAAGAAGGGCTCACCGAGCGCGAAGCCGAGGTCTTGGCGCTCATCACCCAAGGGCTGAGTAACGCCGAAATCGCTGAACGAACGCACCTTTCGATCAACTCCATCAAGACCTACATTCGCAGTTGCTACCGAAGCATTGGCGCCACAAGCCGCACCAACGCGGTGCTGTGGGGAATCGAACATGGGTTTCGCCCCGATCGAGTTCGAGTCGATCATCCGGAACCTGCCCCCGGTGGCAGCGAACTCGCGCCGCAAGCATGAAACGACCCGTCGTACCCGCGCCCTCGCTAGAGCCCGTCAAGAAAACTGCCGGACGCATGCGGTCAGATCTCACCCGGGCGCGCATGCTGCAGGCCGCCAAAACTGCGGTCGCGGTCGCCATCGCCTGGAAACTCGCGCCCTATCTTCCGGGCGTCGCCGATAACTATCCGTATTACGCTCCGCTCGGCGCGATCGTCGCTATGTATCCCACGCTCATGGGCTCGATGAAGAATGCGGCGCAAACCATCGGCAGTCTTGCGGTGGCTATCGTGCTGGCGGGTGCCGTGATTATCTTCAGCTCACCGAGCGTCATCACGACGTCTCTTGCTGTCGGTGCCGGTGCCCTCATCGCCGCGACAGGCTGGTTTGGTGCTAACCGTGAGTACATCCCCGTGACAGTGCTTTTCGTGCTCATCATCGGCGGGCCGGATGCCGATTCCTACTCAATCGGCTACCTCGAGCAGGCCACCCTGGGCATCGTCGTTGGGCTCCTCGTGAACCTGCTGATCTTTCCGGCACTCACCCACAACGCCGTCGATCAACAGCTGGCAAACTTTCGCGCAGTTCTCTCTAGTCACCTCTCCGAAATCGCTGAGGCTCTTGCTGAAAGTTGGCCGCCCGAAAAAGACGGGTGGGCTTCGGGCAAAGACTCGCTCATGGCCGTATCTGGCCAGGTGCGTGAGGCGGTGCTGCTCGCCGACGAAAGCCGGAAAGCTAACCCGCGAGCACGTCGCTATCGTCGCGATCTGAAAGCAGATTACGACGATCTTGCGGCTCTCGAAAATGTGACTTTTCATGTGAGGGACATCACCGATGTACTCACTGGGGCCGTGTGGGGTATTCCCATCAAGGTGCAGTTGAGGCCCGAATTGCGGCCAGCACTCAGCGCTGCACTTGCTGCCGTCGCCACCGCCCTCAACAGTTGGGACTCCGTGGAGGAACGTCACGAGGCGCACGACCGCGCTACGGAGGCTCTTGCAGCGCTAACCGCGGAACTGGACGCTACTAAAGACACCGCAAATGCGACGACGATGGGTGCATCAGCTGCGATCTCCATGGATATCGCGCGAATCCTCGCGGCTCTGAATACGCGTCTGGAGCAGGCTGAACAGCTGGATGAGGCAGCGTCGAACGAAGCGAGCTAGCGCCGCCAGCTTTCAGCCTCAGCCTCGCACTACAACCGGGCGTAGCGAGCCCGGATGAAGCAGTACACGCCATAGGCAATGAGCCCGATGGCGATCACGATCAGCACCACCACACCAAAAGGCAGTTCGGTGAGGCTCGTGAGCGCAGCATCCAATCCTGACGACTTTTCGGGGTCGTGAGTGAATGCAGCAGCGATGACAAGGATGCCCACAACCCCGATCGCAATACCCTTAGCGATATAGCCAGCAAAGCCGAGTCCGAGAACCGCCTTGCGCACAGTGCCTCCGGGCACAGAGATGTCCTCCGTAAACTTTCGGGTCGCGCCCTTGTAGATGAAGAAGCCGCCAACGCCCATGACCGCAAGGCCCGCAACGACGAGCACCGCGATGCCGATGGGGTTCCCCATGAGCTCGCCCGTAAGACTGCTCGTGCTGCTCGAAGAGTCTGACGAACCGCCGAGCGCGAATGTCAGCGCCGTAGAGCCCAGCGCGAAATAGGTGACGCCCTTCGCCGCTTCGGCGCCGCGACGAGCCCATTTGCGTTTCGAATCCTGAGGCTGCATGAGGAATGCCGAAATCAACAGCCACAGACCGAGGGCGAACATACCTATGACGACGGCCCAGAGCAGAAATACACCGCCCGGAGTCGAGGCCAACTGCCGGAACGCTCCGGACTGGTCAGCATCGGTTTGGCCGCCACCCGTCGCGATGCCGATCGCGAGTGCTCCAATGAGGAGGTGCACGAGTCCGTTAACGGCAAAACCAAGGCGGGCGAGAACTTGCAGTGCGGTGCTATTTTTCGCGCTGCGCGCGGCATCTGAAGCTGAGGCATCATTCATGACGGCCAGTGTAGATGAAAGACGTGACGAGTTTTGAACCTCGCAGCCTCATCCCAGCAGGCGAATGCAGGATGGGTTCATGACCCCCGCACCTGCACCTCGCCGCCTTTCGCGCCCGACTCCCATCACGCCGAAAGCGGGCCAAGAGTCAGTGTGGGATTACCCGCGACCTCCGCGAGTGGAGCACATGCCTCAGCGCGTTGTCGTGCGGCTCGGCGGGCACGTGATTGTGGACACGACGGATGCTGTGCGAGTGCTCGAGACGAGTCATCCGCCCGTCTACTACTTGCCGATCGCGGCCTTCCCAGGAGGCGCGCTCGTTGCTGTTCCCGGCACGAGTTTCTGCGAGTTCAAGGGCGAAGCGCACTACTTCGACGTGACCGCCGGGGGAGTCGTAGCCGAGCGAGCGGGTTGGTTTTATCCCGATCCCACTCACCGGTTCGAGGAGCTTGCTTCGCGCGTCGCGCTCTACCCTGGCCAGATGGACTCGTGCGAGATCGACGGCGAGCTAGTGACCTCTCAGGAGGGAGATTTCTACGGTGGCTGGATCACCAAGAACCTCGTTGGGCCGTTCAAGGGCGCGCCGGGCACGATGGGCTGGTAGCCGCAGCGCCCTCCAACTTTCGAGACTTAGAGCGGCCCGCGGAATGTTGCGGCGACGGGAGAGTCGTCGGGGAGGTCGTCACTTCGAACTGCTTTGACCGTGCCGCCTGTGCGCAGCACGCGCGCGGCGATCTCGTCAACGAGGCCGTAGGTGCTCGGGCCAGGCTCACTGGCGAACACAATTTGGCCGTATTCGTCGATGCTGCCCTCCTCGGTCGAAGCCAGATCGAACAGAAGCGTGTCAACGAGTCCGGCGGCCGCGGCGTGAGAAACATCGCTCATTTGCGAGCTAGCGAGTCCATTGCTCTGTTTGTTGCCGAACTTCGTAGACCACGACGCGAGCTCGTCGGTGTGCCTTTCGGCCAGAAGTGCACGGCCGCGATCCTCGAGATCATCGATGGACAACGAACTGGGGTTCGCATCGATGGCGGATGAGAGAAGTCCGCGATAGGTAGAGATTTCACGATACGCGGGCTGCAAGTCTGAGGATGCGGCGAGTACCAAAGGCAACCCCGAGTCACCGATGATGGGGAGCAGCGCCTCCTGAATCAGCGAGCAATAGCGACGAAGTTCCACTTTCGAACCCAGAGCGCCATCCGCTCGAGGAGTGTCTGCCTTGCCGTGGTTGTCGGCGGTTTCCAGCGTTCTGCCGAGGTCCTCGGGGAGGTCAGGCAACGCGATTTCGTCGCTCGAATCATCGGCGTTGAGGGAAAGAAGCCTCACACTGCCGAGCGTCACGGCGAGCACATAGCCGGAATGGCCGAACGTGGTGGCGCGCAGCAGCGGACCGAGGTCGAATCGATCACCAATGGCAACAAGAGTGGGAAGTTCATTGCGCAGGCGGAACGACTGGGTGATCTCCGGCGAGACAAAAACGGCAACTGAACGCGCAGAAGAAGCCCAAAATTCGGTGTCGTGATCCAACGCTCCCAGCGACTGGCCGATCGCATCCAGCTCGGCTTTCTCCACGCCAAGCACGCCGAGCTCTGCCATCGCTTCCGTGGCTGCTGAGCGCAGCGCGAGTCTCGCCGCCTCAGTGTCGCGGCCAATTGGTGGCCCGCCATCGGTCGATCCTGGCGAGACATACAGCGAAACGCTTGCCACGTTTCGCTGCTGCGAAAGTGCTACTAGGTCTTCATGAGAGGGGATGTCGATGCTCATGGGGCCACGATACTCAGAACGACTGGGAGCGCAATCAGGTCAATATGGTCGACTAGGTGAGTGCGTGTGAGAAACGACTACTCTTCGCCCGGGATCAGTGCGGCGTGGTCAGTAGCAACCGAGCATGCATCACTCGGACAGTAGACCGTGAAGCCGTCGAAGTCCGGGTACGGGGTTCCGTCTTCTTGATCGGATGCCAGCATCCAGAACAGCGCCCCGTCTACGCCCGTATCGCGCACGGTCGTCAACCACGATGCGTAGGTGTCGGCGCGCGTTGACGCGTCCATCACGCCGAACTCGCCAAGAAACACCGGCTTGCCGATTTCTGCGGCCGCTTCTGCGTGTTTCTCGATCCACCCGGTGCCCCACGCCGTCGAGGTCTGCCAATGGTCGGGGTAGAGGTGCATCGACATGATGTCGATGTTGCGCAGCGACGCCAGCGCCACAGTATCGACGCCGTTGGAGCAGTTCTCGCCGAAGCCAGCCCCATATCCGGAGGCGCCGAATTCTTGCGTGAGCGTCCACGTGTCTTCATCTCCACAGAAAAAGCCTTCATCACCGACGCCAAGCAGATGAATGCGGTCGATTGATTTCACATGACTGCTCATCTCATCCACCCACTCGGTGATGGTCGTGGTGTCACACTCACCATCAGCAAAAGTGCCCGAGCCGGTGCAGCTGGGCTCGTTCGCAAGCTCCCACGCGAGGATCGTTGGGTCGTCTTTGTACTGGATGCCCGTAATCGTGTTCGTGCGATTCAGGAGCGTTGATACCCAATCTTTGTACCAGTCGCGAATGCGCTCGTCCGTATAGAAATCAGCGTGCTCGTCGAGGCCAGCCCACTGAACGTACTGATCCATGCCGCCGTAGGCATTCCAGTTGTTCGTGAACGGAATCACGAGTTTGATGTCGCGCGCGGCTGCTTCGGCGACTACAAAATCGAGTTTCTCGAGACCAGTCGCGCCGGTGTTCACGACGGGGGCGCCGGTCGCGTCATCCCACACTTGGTACCAGACGTCTTCAAAGTCGTCCGGTGCGACTCCCGAGCCGTTGGTGTCTCCGTAGTCTTGAAAACCCCACGTGCGGATGACGGTGAGACCGGCTTCCTCGGCATCGTCAAGCAGCGCGACCACGGTGCTCTCTGACTTGTGCCCGAGATAGTAATTGTTGGCACCGGCGAACTCGAACGGTTCGCCTTGGAACACCAGCTCAGTGCCATTTGCGCGCACAAAGGTGGCCGCGAACGCGGAGTACTGAACCGCGGCAATGATGCCGAAGACGGCAGCGATCACTAGCGCGGCCGCGACCACTGCGGCGATCACTCGCGTGCGGAGTCGAATCACCGGCACACGACCGCGACCGCGTGCGCTAAAACAGAAGCGAAAGAGAGCATGGGGAGATGGTAGTCGCCATTGACGGTGGCAGAACCAATTGCGAGAACACAAGACAGCGGATGCCCGTACCCGCTACCATGCTGAGAGATTGTCGCTCGCCGATGTTTTTCGTCCTCGCGCAACACACTGCTCCGACGAACAGTTCGCAATCGGCGGTCGATCCGCACTACGAGTCGACGGGATACACGGATGGGTTTCATAAAAGCTTTCGCAGGGGCTATCGGCGGAACATTCGCTGACCAGTGGAAAGACTTCCTCACTCCGCCGGCTCATTTGGCTCCCACTGCGGCAATCTTCCCCGCGGTAGCGCAGGGCACAAATGCTGGTCGTGGCTCGAATACCAAGGGCTCCGAGCACATCATCACGAATGGCAGCCGCATCGTCGTGCCTGAGGGCTATGGACTGGTTACCTTCCAAGACGGACAACTCACCGGCTTCGTGGGTGAGCCTGGCGGATTCATTTTTACGTCAGAGGATCAGAACGCTGAGTCGTTCTTTGCCGGCGACGGCATCATCAGTTCCACTGTCAAGACCTCCTGGGAGCGCTTTAAGTTCGGCGGTCAGCCGGGGTCACAGCAGCTTGCTTTTTACGTGAATCTCAAGGAGATCCCGAACAACAAGTTCGGCACGCAGTCGGAGATCTATTGGGATGACGCCTATCTCAATGCCCAGGTTGGCGCGATCACCCGCGGCAGTTACACCATCAAGATCGTCGATCCCATCCTTCTGGTGAAGAACTTTGTTCCGCTCACCTACCTTGGTCAGTCGCCGAAGGTGTTCGACTTCTCGGACCTCGACAATGATGCTGCCAGCCAACTCTTTAACGAAGTTGTGGGATCGCTCGCTGCAGCCTTCTCGTATTACACGAACGACCCCAGCAAGGGAAACCGCATCGCACGCATTCAGGGCGACGCCATCGGATTCGCGCAGTCGTTAAGCGCAGCCGTCGACGACGCTTACCAGTGGACGAGCGATCGCGGCCTCACCATTGAGAAGGTCGCGCTCCAATCGATCGAATACGACGAAGACACCCGCGCTCTGCTCAGCGACGTCAAGAAGGCGGATGCTCTTGGCGGTGCCCGCGGAAACTCGTTCATGCAGCAGGCAGCAGCCCGAGGCTTCGAAGCCGCAGGGTCGAACGAGGGCGGCGGCGGGGGAGGCGCAGGAATGGCTTTCCTCGGCATGGGGATGAACGCAACCGGTGGTGCCGCCGCTGGCTTCCAGCAGCCGAACGCGGCTCCGCAGCAGCAGGCAGCTCCTGCAGCCGCACCGGCCGCTCCCGCAGCTGACGATCCCATGGCGAAGCTGCAACAGTTCAAGACCATGCTCGATCAGGGACTGATCACGGAAGCCGATTACGAAGCGGCTAAAGCTAAAGTCCTCGGGTTGTAGTCCGCCATGCCGATGGATGCTGTCGAACCCGATACTCCGCCGCCGGCCACCACCGACGACGCACCTCGCGTCATCAACACCGACGATGGTGCAAAGGATGGACTCGCAAAGTGTGCTCGGTGTGGTGCCACCGAGATCTCGCTCAACGTAGCCACGGGCAACTTGCGGTGTGGGTTTTGCCGTTTTGAATGGTCTACTGACAATGCCATCGAGGCATTCAATCTCAACGGTGACATCGCCACATTGACGGGGCTCCTCGTCGGTTCGGGTTCGAGTGACATTGTGCCCTCCACCGAAGAAATCCTGACCTTCAAATGCAGTGCGTGTGGCGCAGAAGTGGTGATCGATACCAACACGAGCACGCAAGCTCGCTGCCATTGGTGCCGCAACACGCTGTCGATGAATCAGCAGGTTCCCAACGGCGCCGTTCCCGACATGATTCTGCCTTTCAAGGTCGAGAAGTCGACGGCGGTAGAAAAGATTGCCCACTTCGTGGGCAAGCGGAAGTTCTTCGCGCATCCGACCTTTAGAGCGGAGTTCAATGCCGAAAACGTGATGGGCGTCTATTTGCCGTACATGGTCGTGGATATCAATGCTCACGCCAAGTTGAGCGGGCAAGGCGAACATCAAACGCGTTCCTACACGGTTAAGGTAGGGGACTCAACGCAGCAACGCTATGACGCAGATCTCTACGATGTGGCGCGTGAATTCGACATTCACGTGAATGATCTGACCGTGGAATCTTCTAGCGATCGTCTCGACCAGAACACGGCCGTGAACTCGAACAACATCATCAATACGATCATGCCGTTCGACGTCGAGAACTCTGTGCGGTACGACTCCAACTACCTCGCTGGATTCACCTCAGAGCGTCGCGACAGCAATTTGGATCAGCTTGAGCCTCTCGCCCACACGCAGGCGGAAGATATCACTCGGCATCGGGTCAACGACACCTTGAAGTTCTACGATCGCGGCGTGCGTTGGGCTGCTGAAGAAGTGGAGGTGCGCGGTCAGCGCTGGGTTTCGGCCTACTTGCCCGTATGGCTTTATAGCTATCAGCAGCGCAAGTCGAACGGCAAGACGTTCCTGCACTACGTCGCGGTGAATGCACGAACGGGAGAGACGATGGGAAGCATTCCGTTGCACCAGAGCAAGTTGTTGCTGGTCTCCGGCGTCGTGCAGCTTGTCGGCACCGTAATCGGTCTTGTACTTGTGGCGGTGGGAGTCTGATGCTGAATCTCACCCTCTGGGCCACCGAGAGCGGCCAGATAATCGCTGCAGGATCATCGGATGATGACTCGGGCGGGCTTGGGCTAGTTTTCTTGCTTTCTGGCTTCGTCTTCTATTCCGCCATCTACTTTCGCTATCGCAACACAGACAAGCGGCATGGTCACGAGTCTGAGACAGAAGCGACGCTGGTGAACATGCAGGAACACGACGAGTTCGTGAAAGCTCGAAAGGGCCTGAGTAACCGTCGGATGTCCGGTGCAAACAACACGGCCGTGCGTGGCGCGAGCAACAAGGCCGCCACGGGCATTATGAGCAAGTTCAAGCTGATGTAACGCTCGTGCCAGAACCGAAGCGCCAGTGGGCGGGGCTGTTTCTTAGCCCTGCCCCTGGTTGCGTCGTCGCGTGACACGGGGCGGGCGGCCGCCGAGAAATGACTTCCCTGAGTCAACGAGAAACTCTTGGCTGAGCGCTTCGCGGCCGACGAGCATCCGGAAGCCCATTTCGTCGCGATTAGTGAGCGTGGTTTCGGCGGTGACGGTGTGGCCGCAGAGCACGACGTCGATGAGGATAACGATGCGATCTTCGCGGTGTCCCGAAGAGCTGCGCACGGTGCGACGGTCGTGGATGGCGCATTCGACTACCGCGTCGTCCTTGGGTGAGCGCTGCCACGGACGCACTCGAAAGCGCACCCATTCGCTGCCGTCGGGGCGCACGAATTCTTCGATATCGTCGGCATGAAGGGCAGAACTCTGCGCGCCAGTATCGAGTTTTGCTTTAATCCACGGCACGCCAAGATCGGGTAGGGAAACCCACTCACGCCAGCCTGCGATCGTGTTTGAATGGGTGGGCTCTATCACCCCCTTATCTTGGCAGGTCATTCGATGAAACTCGCTATCCTCTCCCGTGCGCCGCAGGCGTATTCCACTGTGCGACTTCGGGCGGCCGCTGAGCAGCGTGGGCATACGGTGAAGGTTCTCAACACTTTGCGCTTCGCAATCGACCTCACGGGCGAGGAACCCGATCTGCAATATCGCGGCAAATTGCTCTCGGACTATGACGCCATCCTGCCCCGCATCGGCAACTCCATCACCTACTTCGGCACCGCTGTCGTTCGCCAGTTTGAGCAGATGGATGTCTACACACCCAACACCTCGAGCGGAATCACGAACTCGCGCGACAAACTCCGGGCCACCCAGATTCTTTCTCGCCACGACATCGCAATGCCGGCGACCACCTTTGTGCACAACCGGGCGGATGTCGAGATGGCCATTGAGCGCGTCGGCGGTGCGCCCGTCGTCATCAAGCTGCTCGAGGGCACGCAGGGCATTGGCGTGATCCTGGCTCCGGACACTCAGGTTGCCAAGGCGATCATCGAGACCCTGCATTCGACGAAACAGAACGTGCTGATTCAGAGCTTCATCTCTGAGAGCAAGGGCCGCGACATCCGCGCCCTCGTTGTCGGTGATCGAGTAGTCGCGGCGATGCGTCGCATTGCGGTGGGTGACGAGTTCCGGTCGAACGTGCACCGCGGCGGCAACGTCGAAGCCGTTGAGCTCACCCCCGAATACCACCGGGCCGCCGTCAAAGCCGCGCAAATCATGGGATTGCGGGTTGCTGGCGTTGACATGCTTGAGGGCAAAGACGGCCCGCTCGTGATGGAGGTCAATTCGTCGCCCGGGCTCGAAGGCATTGAACGCGCAACTGGGTTGGATGTCGCGGGCGCGATCATTGACTACATCGCCAACCAGGTGGCGTTCCCTGAGATCGATGTTCGCCAGCGTCTCAGCGTGTCAACCGGGTATGGCGTCGCTGAAATCGTTGTGGGCAGCGACGCGGATTTTGTGGGCAAGCAGCTCGGCGAATCGGGTCTCGGTGAGAAAGACATCACGGTGCTCACCCTGCACCGCGGTTCTAACGTCGTGCCGAACCCTCGCCGCAGCACCGTTCTCGAATCAAACGACCGCTTGCTATGTTTCGGCAAGCTTGAAGAAATGCGCGCAATGATCCCGGCACGTCGCCGCCGTCGCGCGAAGGTGCGCAAGCTTCCGCCTCAGCCGGTCGCCGAAGACTAGACGTGGGCGAGATCGACGATCTTCCCGTGAGTGAATTCGCGTTCCCGGGAGCGCTTCGCGACACCCTCGTGGCCGCGATTTTGGAGGGAGAGAAGACTTCGACGTCGTCCACACTCATCGAATACGAAATTGAGAAAGAACCGCTGCCGGTTGTCGGTCAGCGCTATGCCCTCGTCGACTCCGACAACAAACGAGTCGCGGTGCTTGAAGTGAGCGACGTTCAGCAGGTTCGACTGGTCGACGTGCCGTGGGAGCATGCGCGTGACGAAGGCGAAGGGTACAAATCGGTAGCGCAGTGGCGCGCGGGTCACGAAGCGTATTGGCACGGTGACGCTATGCGCTCATTTCTCGGCGATCCGACGTTTACCGTTACTGACGAGACCATCGTCGTGCTCGAGCGCTTTGTGGTCGTCTCTCGCGTGGCTGCAGCATGAGGCACGTGATCGCGGGCATCTATCGTGCTCGCGTGGTGATCATGTACGTCTCGGTTATGACCATTTTTGTGGGAACCGTTGGCGCTCAAATGATTCCAATAACCCCGGTGAAAGCGGTGTTCACGCTGCTGCCGTTGGCAGGAATCGTGGGGATGCTGTTGGTGCTCGCTGTACTCGTTCCTGGCCTCAAGCTCGTACCCAGTCGCGAGCCGATAACTGTTTTGGCTCCCGTAACGGGGCGATGGTCCGCGCTGAATAGCCCCGCGACGCGGGTGCCCAGCCACGGCGTTCGAGCCTACGGTCAAACCTACGCAGTCGACCTCGTTTTCGATCCGAAGAAACGAGCCCGACCCGCCTTCGATACGGGAATAGCTCTGCGGTATCCGAATGAGTACCCGGCGTTCGGCGAGCCCGTTCGAGCAATGATCGACGGCGTCGTCGTGCACGCTAGTGACTCGCAGCGTGATCATCGCGCTCGGTCCTCGGTGCTCGGTTACATCTACATGCTGATGGAAGGCACGATTCGAGAGATCGGTGGCCCTCACCTCATCATCGGCAACCACATCACCATTCGCGGCGAGGATGGTGTGTACGCCCTTATTGCTCACGTGAAGCAGCACTCGGCGCTCGTCGAGGTCGGCGACGCTGTCGTGGCAGGCCAGACCATCGGCGCGTGTGGTAACTCGGGAAACTCCAGCGAACCGCACGTTCATGCTCAGTTGATGGATCGGGCCTCGGCGTGGACAGGCCACGGATTGCCGATGGTCTTCGCTGACATCATCGTTGGTGACGAGAACGAATCAGGCGACGCGATGCCGGCAGACAACGAGCACATCATCGCTCGTTAGGGGGTGACGGCCTGCACGACCTTCGCAGCGACATGCTCAGGAGTAATATCCGTGGTGTCGATGACTACGGTTGTGGCGCGAAGCCATGGAGTCGCCGTCTCGTACGAGTCGATGTGGTTCAGTCTCCATTCTCTAGCGCCCGTTGTGAACTCGTCGTTAGTGATGCGTCGTTCGAGCTCCTCTTTCGCCGTGTGCAATGTAACCGAACGGCAGTCGAGGCCTGCAGCGGCGAGTCCGGACCGCAGTTCATCCCAGTACCGTTCGACCAACACTGACTGCGGAACAATCACATCGCTCTCGAAATAATCCGATACCTCTTTGATCGCCGCAATAGTCAAGCGTCGCCAGGGACCAAGTTCTTGAAAGTCGCCGTCGGGAAGAGCGCCGCCGAGAGCGTGCCGCAGCATGAAACCAATTTCCTCGGGATCAAAGACGACTGCAGCCGGGAGCGCCTTTTGCAATTCGAGGACGGTCGTTGTCTTGCCAGCGCCAAAGGGTCCATTGAGCCAAATGATCATGAGGGAACCTTACGACAGCAATGGGGTGTTAGCCCTTGATTGCCTGAGCCCAGCTCACCCGGCTTCCCACCTTCAGCAGTGAGTTGTTGTAGATGCGCGAGCCCAGAAGAATGGCGAGCCCGGCCGTGATGACGAGTATCGCGAGGGAAATCAGTGGCTCCCACCATTCGGCGGTTCCGAGGAAGAGGCGCATCGGCATCCCCACCGGTGCCGAGAACGGCACGTACGACATGATCGTCAGAGCGACGGGGTTGTCGTGCAGGAAGATGATTGCGAAGTACGGCAACATAATGAGCATCGTCACGGGCGTCATCGTTGTTCCCAGATCTTCTTGACGGGACACCATGGCACCAACAGCGGCGAACAGAGCCGCGAGCAGAATAAAGCCGATGATGAAGAACCCGACGAACCACAGCAGCGGTGCGCCCAAAAGTGCCAGCAGCTCAGCCTGGCCGGTGACCGAAAGGCCGACGATCGCCAGCACCGCGATCGCGATGATTTGAGCAAAGGCCAGAAGCGAGTTGCCGATGACTTTGCCGGCCATGAGCGCCGAAACGGGCACTGCCGACATCAGAATCTCCACGATGCGCGTCTGCTTTTCTTCCACAACGCTCTGCGCGATCATCGGGCCAAACGTCATGCCCGAAGCGAAGAAGATGATGCCGAAGCCGAACGCAGCGAGATAGCTCAGAAGGTAGCTCGTGTCGCTCGGGTCGAGGAGGATCAGCTTCGGGCTCACACTGAGCCCCTGCATGAGCGACGACGGCGCATCGCTTGCGGCTATGACGGTAACGGGAATCGTGGAGCCTTCCTCCGACGGCACGACCGCAGCATCCACGGTTCCCTCGGTGACGAGGGCTTCAGCTTCAGTGCGGTTGTCCACGACCGTAATCTCGAGTCCGGGGATGTTCGAGAGTTCGGACGACACCGAACTGACAACGGCCACCGGTGTGGTTGAGACGCTCTTCGACATGATTCCGCCGGCAATCACTCCGCCAAGAACGAGAAGGAGCAGGATGCCGGTGGTGATGAGAAAACTTTTAGAGCGCAGTCGTGTGGTGATTTCTCGTTCGGCCACAAGCGCAACCGAGTGCGCAAAGCGGGGGGAGCGGCGGTCAGCAGTAGTGGCGTTCATTAGATGACCTCTCGGAAGATTTGGGCGAGGGATGCGCGCTGAGGCGAAAACGACGTGACGTCGCCGTCGGCGAGTGCCCGTCGTAAGACGCGCTGCGCCGCGGCGGGCTCGACAGCATCGAAAGTGGCGTGGCCGCCATCGAGCTCGACCACTGTGATGTCGGGTTCGCCGCGAAGCCAGCCGAGGTCGCTACTGCACGCGATGGCGTAGCGCGGTGCCGAGTGTAGGGTGCGCAAAGCTTCGCGTTCTCCGGATGCCCGGATGCTGCCATCCGCAATGATGACTAGGTCGTCGCAGAGCCGCTCGACGATTTCGAGTTGGTGCGAGGAGAACAACACCGATGCGCCGGATGCCGCGCGCTGCTTGAGCGCCTCTACGACTGTGTCGACGGCGAGGGGATCCAACCCCGAGAACGGCTCATCGAGCACGAGTACTTCAGGCTCATGCACGAGAGATGCTGCGATTTGCGCGCGCTGCTGATTTCCGAGCGAGAGGCTCTCGAGGGTGGAATCGCGACGCTCACCGAGGCCGAGTTCCTCAAGCAGGCTGTCAGCGTTGCGGCCAGCCGCGGCCTGCGTGAAGCCATGGAGCCGAGCGAGATAGACGAGCTGCTCCCGCACCTTCATCTTCGGGTACAGCCCACGTTCTTCGGGCATGTAGCCGAAACGACGCCGTTGTTCTGTACCCAGAGGTTTGCCGTCGAGGTGAATCTCACCGGCATCCGCATTGAGAACGCCCAACAGGATGCGCATGGTCGTCGTTTTGCCCGCGCCGTTGCCACCAACGAAACCCGTCATGCGCCCATCGCGCACGGCAAAGGTCACCCCGTCGAGTGCAGGGCGCACCCCGAAGCTCTTGGTGATGTTGTCGAGTTGGAGCACCAGTACCGCCTTTATCCACAGAAAAACTAACTACCGACCACGCTAGCCACTCGCAGGACTGAGAGGTGCTCCCTCGCGGTGCTTCATCGCACCGAGTTGCTTGATCTCAGCGACACCGCGCGTGATCTTCTCTTGCAGACTGCAGACTGCAGACTGCTGCAGTGCTGCGCTATGCAGCCAGTTGTCGTGACCGAGGAGTCGACGTTCGCACCCCAACAGTTTCTATGTGCGCAAAGTGGCCGACATTCGCCAGCGCCTGCTGGGTGGCATGAGGGAGAGCTTTCGCAAACCAGACATCGTCAGTGGCGCTCACAAAAGCGTCTCGTTCGCCACGAACCAGCGTGACGCGGCACCCAATACTCGACCACTCTCGCTCGTCGTAACGGGCCGCAGCCTCAGCACCCTGAACGAACGAGCGCGGACGGATTTCGGCGGCGAGTGAATCGAATACTGAACTGTCGAGCTCACGTCGGTTCTCAAAAAGAGGAGCACTGAGCGGTGCGAGGAGTCTCATACGGTGCAACGCATGCACGACCACTCGTCCGGCAGGACCGAGCGCGGAAAGTAACCGCATGGCACCGAGCATCCCTGCCAACAGCGGCAGAACGGTGAAACGCCGAATCGGATGCCGCAGCACCGCCAGCGCCCCAGGTCCGGTCGCCGAGATGGCCGTCACGCTCAACGTGCGCTCCGGATACCGAGCCGCCAGCGTGAGCGCAAGGTGCCCTCCCAGAGAGTGACCGAAGACGTTCCACTTCGCAAAGCCGAGGGTGCTCGTGACGTGGGCCACTGCATCCACCATGTCTTCGACCGAGGTACCAGGGCGGACACTTCCGCTCTCACCCCAGCCGGGAAGATCGATCGCAACCACATTCTGCAATGGTTCGTTCGCGCTGTGAGCGGCGCGGATGAGGGGCAACCATGTGGTCCACGAACCTGCGGCACCGTGGAGAAGCACAGTGGCGGTATCTGAGCGCGCAGCAGCATTCGGATCCACGTGCACAACAACGTCTCCTAGGGCGGTGGGCACCACGACGCGGGAAAACCCCGCAGTGGCGCGATCAAACCGGTTGTCGGCGCTGAAGTGCGTACTGGAAGCGGGTGTTGTGTTCACGTGGGTGGTTCGGAGCCGCAGCATCCGGCGATTGCCTGAATGTGCGGCCACGAACGAACGGTGGTGGGTTACTGCACAACCTCGATCTGGGTTGAGGCTTCTGCCTCACCGATGGAGCCGAGGTCGATAACGTTCTCGAAGCCAGCTTCTTCCATCAGTGCGACGGCCTGGCCGGAACGGTTGCCCGACTTGCAGTAGACGGCATACTCAGCGTTGGGGTCGAGTGTGGGAAGAGCCGCAGCAAACTCGCCACCGTTGAGGTCGAGCAGTGTGGCGCCCTCAAGGTGCCCAGCCTCGTATTCTGCGGGGGTGCGAACATCAATGAGAATGGTGTCGGCGGTGAGCTCGATCTCCGGAGAGCCGTCGCCGGTCGAGCATCCAGCGATCGATGCGAGCACGACGAGAGAACCAGCGAGAGCGGCGAGGGGACGGAACATTTTTTCTCCTTGTGAAACGGGTGGTTATTCGGAAACCCGGCATGAGTCGCCTGGGCAGTATTGGGGTGGGGTTTTTGTGAGCAAGCGCTGAAGCGAGCATCCAACGCAGATGCCGAAGGCGGCTTCTAAGAAAAGCATGGTGAGGCACAGTCCGCACAACAGCAGTGTGGCTTCGAGCGGCGCACCAAGCACGCCCATTCCGGCGCACGAGAGTAGGGCGAGGCCGTAGCCAAGCCACCAGGCGAATTCCTTCTGGCGGGCTCCGACCCAATTGGGCTGGTGTCGTCGAACGAGCAGACGGCCTAGAGCCAGTGTCGGCGACCAACGATCACCGATCGTGACACGCACGAGCATATCCATCATAAAAAAGACGCCGAACGGGCGAAGCGGAACGGCTGAATGTTGGATGACAGCAAGAGTGATCGAGACCGCTCCGGCAAGAAAGAGAATGCCTGCAGCGACGCGCACAGCGCGCTCGTTCACCACCGGAATGTCATAGCCCTCGACGAGGGAACCCACGGTGGGAGCGTGTGCCGGGGTCGACGTTGTCGTTGCTGGTGTGGTCGTGGGCAACGGTCACGCTCCTGTCACGAGGGGTAGCAATTGCGGGATTTCTTGCACAAGCACGAAGGCGCCGATAGCGAGAACGAAGATTCCGAATCCCTTGCGCAGGGCGGTTTCGGGAATTCGACCAGCGAGAGCGGCGCCCACAAACGAGCCCGCAACGGCGATCCCGGTGAATGCGAGGATGGTTGGCCACGGAAGGTCAACGGTAAAGAGGTGGGCGACAAGCCCTGCCGACGACTGCATCGCAATAATCAGTAGCGAGGTGCCCACGGCGACCGCCACCGGAAGCCCGCCGAGAAGCGTGAGCGCGGGAACAATGAGGAAGCCGCCCCCAGCGCCCACGAGCCCGGCGGCAATTCCGACGAAGAAGCCGTCCCGAACAATGCGGAGGACGGGAAGCTTTGCTGGCTCGTGAACTGATCCCGCCGGCACCTTCTTGCGCCCGCGGATCATGGCAGTTGCGGTGGCGACCATCATGGCGGCGAAGAGCACCATCAGGATTGTGCCGGGGATGTAGCCGCCGACAATACCTCCGGCGAAAGCGCCAGCCATTCCCGCGACACCGAAAATCAATCCGGTTCGCCAGCGAACGCGCCCTGCTCGGGCATGATGGAAAACGCTGACGGCGCTCGTGACGCCCACAATAAATAGTGAAGCCGAAATCGCTTGCTGTGGCTCAAAGCCAGCAACGTAGGTGAGGATCGGCACGGTGAGGATCGAGCCGCCCCCGCCGAGCATCCCGAGAGAAACTCCCACGAGCACGGCAAGGGCCAGCGCGATGATCAGATTTGGCTCCATGAGGGCGCGTTAGACCGCGGGAACGGCACCGGCAGTTGCGAGCCAACCAAGGTACGAGCCATCGAGTTCGGCAACGTCGTAGCCTGCGCGACGCAGAGCACTCGCGGCCACGCTGTTGCGCACTCCGCTTTGGCAATACGTCACGATGGTTCCTTCGCGGGGGAGTTGGTCGAGCGACCACATCACACGGCCGCCACTCAGTTGCTCGGCCCCGGGAATGTGTCCCTCGGCGAACTCGGTTTTGTTGCGTACGTCGAGCAGAAGCACGCGCTCAACGTCATCGAGCGTGGCTGGATCGACAAGCTCGGGCACAACAAGATTGAGCCCATCGAGGGTCGTCACGAAGCCTGACACGGTGTCGATGCCCACGCGCACGAGGTGATCGCGCAGCTCTTGTGCATGTTCAAGGTCGTCAGCGAGCAGGATGACGGGCCGTGTTTCAGTATCGGGGTTGTAGACCCAAGCGCCGTAGCTTGCTGCTTTCTCGGGCCCAGGGACGTTGAGGGATCGCGGCACAGTGCCACGGTGAACTTCGCTGTTGTTGCGAGTGTCAATGAGGATGGCGCTGTCGGCGTCGAGCGCTGTCGCGACTTCCTCGGTCGTGTACTCGCGCAGCGGGGTAACGGTGCCCATGACATTCGGGCCCTGTCGGTTCTGCACCTTCATGCGGCCAAAGTAGGCGTGAGCATCCGGTTGACCGTTGAGTAGCTCGTCGATGAAGCCTTGCTCGTCGTTGTTCTCCACATAGTGGCTCCACCACGCGAACGCGCGTTCGTACCCGACAGTGGTTGTCGGAATTGCGCCGAGAGCTTTGCCGCAGGCGCTACCGGCCCCGTGGGCAGGCAAAACCTGCACATAGTCGGGAAGGGTGAGGAAGCGGTCGCGCAGGCTGGCGAAAATGTCTTTCGCTCCGCCGAAACGGGTATCAACGCCGCCGGCAGCTTCATCGAGAAGGTCGGGGCGACCGAGATCTCCGACGAAGACAAAGTCTCCGCTGAGCATGAAACCGGGAGCGTCAGCTTGTGCGCCATCGGTGACCAAAAAGGAAAGGTGTTCAGGCGTGTGCCCAGGAGTGTGCACAGCCTTCAGCGTGATGTTGCCGAGGGTAATGATGTGGCCGTCTTTCATGCGTACAGCACCGTCGAAGGCGCTCCCGTAGGTCCAGTCGGGGCCACCTTCGTCAGACACCAGAATCTCCGCACCGGTGCGAGCGGCAAGCTCGCGGGTGCCGGAAAGGTAGTCGGCGTGAATGTGGGTTTCGGTGATGGCCGTGATGGTCATCCCGTTCTTGGCGGCGATCTCGAGATAAACGTCGAGGTCGCGGCGGGGGTCAACAACGATCGCTTCGCCTTTGGCTTGGCAACCGATGAAGTAGCTAGCCTGAGCGAGGTCGGTGTCATAGATGCGTTCGAGAAGCATGTTTACTCCAGTGAGTGTTCGCTATGTCCGGGGGAGGGAAGACGCTAACGGCGGTGCATGGTTAGCGGTGGCTGTGGGTGAGCAGTAGTTGCTCGTTAGCAGTGGCATCGGTCGCGTTCAGCGACGTTGGCGAGGGCATCCTCGATATGTTCTCCGCAGCCAGCCCAGGTGGGTTTACCGCAGTTCTGGCAAGTGACTTGTGCACACATGTGATCTCCTAACGACCGAAGAGGCGGGCAAAAAAGCCGCCCTGATTTGATTTCGCGGCGTCAATCTCCGACTGCGAGTGCTTGCCGTTGCACCAGTTGGATGCGGGCACGCTGCGCTTGACGGTCTGGATGTGTTCTCCGCATCCGGCCCACGTAGTTTTGCCGCATGTACGACACGTAACTGCTCTGCACATAACTCTGCTTTCGTTGATTGGCTATCCGTTGTAATACCCTAGGGGGTATGCTCAGACTATACCCCATGGGGTATCGAAACTGTCAACTCACACGAGAGAAGCGAGACAACTATGGATTCCTCCACATCCGAATCAGTGTCGGTAGCCGATCCCGACGCGCAAAAGAAGATCGCGAATCGTCTGCGTCGCGCTCAGGGACAACTGGGCGCACTGATCGCGACAGTCGAAACGGGAGCCGGATGCCGCGACGTCGTGCACCAGCTGGCTGCAGTCTCGAAAGCTCTCGACCGCGCAGGGTTCCTCGTGATCTCCGAAGCGATGAAGGAATGCCTCATTAACCCGGATGCCGAAGGCTCGCCTCAGTCAGACGAGATCGAGAAGCTCTTTCTTTCGCTCGCGTAGCGGATGCGCACGTACGAGGCCACTGGGGGTTAGCGGCGCCACTCTCCGAGGCCGTGAGCGTTAAAGAACTCCAGCGTCACCCCGGTGACGGCCCCGCCTGACCGCGCGAAGGTCGCCGAAGAGAGGGAGCCGTGGGGCGCGTTTTCGCCCGTGGGGACGAAAGCAAAGGTGTCAGAGTCCCAAGTTTCGAGCGTAAGAATGTAGTTTTCGCGCGGGCCGAGGGCAGCCTGTAACGAACCATCGACTTCAGCCACGACGAGGTCGCCAAAGTAGTCATTGCGGTAGGTGCCTTCATAATCGCTGAGGTAAAGGGAAGCCCCAGCGGTGTCGGGCTTGGTCTCTGCGACAAGATCTCCTGCCGGGGCGTTGAGTCCAGAAAGTGCACCGTAGTAGTCGCCGAGCCAATCGCGCTGAATCTCGCCGTACTGAACCAGATCGAGAAACTGCGCGTTGAGGGCTTCAGCAGTGCCGATGGGGCCCGCATTGGTCAGAATCACTATTCCCAGATCGAGACTGGGCACGAGTTGGTAGTTTGTGCCGGCGCCGAGAACGAAGCCGCCAGAATGACTCAGCGTTGTTCGGCCTCCAGCCTGGCTGCCCACGTTGAACCCGAAGCCGTAGCTTGCGGTGCGCTGGTCGGGGGCGGAGGCTTGCGCGCTAATGCTGTGCGCCGTGATCGCAGGCACGAGCGATTCGGGGGTGACGAACGGCTCACCATTATGCTCGCCGTCGGACAGGATCATCGTCATCCACTGCGACAGGTCGCCGACGGTCGATGAGACGCCTCCCGCGGGGGACTGTGGGTCGGGATTTCGTTCGAAGAGCGGCTGAAATTCGCCATCGACGAAGGTGTGGAGCGTTGCCCGATTGGGCTGCGCCACAAAGTCCGCATAACTCGAGCTTGTGGCGGTCATTCCCAACGGTTCGTAAACAAGTTCACGGATGGCGTCGTTCCAGTCCATACCGAGTGCTGCAGCGGTCGCTTCCGCTCCTACCGTGATGCCGTAGTTCGAATAGTGGTAGCTACTGCGGAAATCGTCGAGGGGCTGATACCGAAGGTGGTCGAGGATGTAGTCGCGCTCGTAGCCCACATCT
The DNA here is from genome assembly GCF_015864955.1 of Salinibacterium sp. NK8237. Lineage (NCBI taxonomy): Bacteria > Bacillati > Actinomycetota > Actinomycetes > Micrococcales > Microbacteriaceae > Salinibacterium > Salinibacterium sp. NK8237. The sequence continues at coordinate 93,870 of NZ_JADYWE010000001.1, forward strand.
TCCAGGTCATCGCCAGCTCCGGTCGCGAGCCCGGTGCGGTGGCTAAAGTAGTCGCCAATCGTTGCGTTCTGCGTGACATACGAGTCTGCGAGAGAGAAATCAGACAGCAGCGTGCGCACGGGAGTGTCCCACTCCACTGCCTCTTGGGTGATGGCGCGGGCGACGACCGTGGCAGAAAGGGATTTCGAAACTGACGCTATTTGAAACACCGTGTCGGCATCCACTCTGTCAGTGGTTCCTGCTTTGCGCACTCCAAAACCGTTGGCATAAATCATCTCTCCGTTGTGCACAACAGCGATCGCGAGACCGGGGGTGCCGGTCTCATCCATAGCGATTGCGGCCAACTCAGGAAGTTGTTCGACCGCAGCGTCGACCGCTCGCACCACGTCCACGTCGCTGCTGCCCGCACTCAGCGCGATGACATCAGAGGCTGGGGAGTCGCCCTCAATGACCTCAAGACCACCGGATGCCGCTGCCGTGCATCCAGAAACGGCAACAGAGACAGCAAGCAGCGCCACCATCGCGGGCGCTGTGCGGGAGCGACGGACTGTGCGGAACTTGGCTGAAGATTCCATGGCTCCAGCCTAGAACGCGGGCGATGAACTCGGCAGGGCTAGGCAGAAGTGACGTCGAGAATGAGACGCACAAGGTTGAGCATCGGTTCCCGGAGGGCTGTCGTCAGAATCGCAAACACCAGAATGTTGAGCACAACAGTGCCCCAGAAGGCTTGGCGGAAGAGCGGCTTGTGGGTTTTGTGGCGCAGTCGCTGTTGCGCAAGAATCGCGCCCGGCCAGCCGCCGAACAACCCGAGACCGAGGAGGGCACTTTCGGTCACCCGCCACTGTTTTGTTTGCGCAGCCTTCTTGTCGCTGGCGTACAGGATGTACGTGATGATGCTCATTACGAGGTATAGCGCTGCAAATAGCCACGGGAGGGCACCGATGGCGGTGAGAATACCGATCGCGACGACGAAGGTAGCCAGCACGACATAGCTCATGGTGCCGGACTTGCGTCGTTTCGTGCGTAGCGGGCGACCTGAGGCGGAGAGGTAACGAATTGTGCGAGCCCGAACTTTACCTTCATTCGTGTGCTCGACCACGAAACTCACGCGTTCGCCGGGAGTCGGGCGGGCATCACGGCGTGGGAAGGCAGAGATGTGGGCAAAGACGCTTTCGCCGTTGCGGCTGTTGTCGCCGCTGTCGTTGCCAGCGCCGTTAGCGCTGCGTGGGCCGTCAACGGTGATGAACCCGAAGCCACGTTCGTCGTTCCATGACGCCAACGCACCCTGCTGTCGTGCGCTTCGCGAACCCATGTATTGAGGGTAACTGCCCGAGCCGCTGTGCACGGTATCGGCGTACCCTCAGGCTCGCTGTATTTGGCCCACAGAGCTGAGCTCTGCTCCTAAACTGGCGGGGCGCCCTCAGCGAGAATGGGGTCGCGATCGAACGGATGACCTCAACCACATCATCGTGAAGAGAAGAGAGAATCTCGTGCCTGTTCAAGAACCCGTCGCCCGCCAGCCATGGTGTGGCCCTCGTGCCGCCGAAGTGCAACCCCACACGCTCGATCAGCTGGATGCGTGGTGGCGCGCAGCCAACTACCTCGCTGTTGGCCAGATCTATCTGCTCGACAATCCGCTGCTGCGTGAACCTCTCCGCCGCGAGCACACGAAGCCTCGACTCTTGGGGCACTGGGGTACGACGCCCGGCTTGAACTTTGTGTGGGCCCATCTCAATCGCATCATTCAAGAACGCGACACCGACACTATTTTCGTGGCTGGGCCGGGTCACGGTGGTCCTGCCGTTGTCGCGAGTGCGTACCTCGATGGCACCTACAGCGAGACGTACGGCGATATTGATAAGAGTGCGGATGGCATCCGCAAGTTGTTCAGACAGTTTTCGTTCCCGGGTGGCATTCCGAGCCACGCCGCTCCCGAAACGCCGGGCTCCATCCACGAGGGTGGCGAGCTGGGCTATGCCCTGTCGCATGCCTACGGCGCCGTCTTCGACAACCCCAACCTGCTTGTCGCCGCGGTCGTCGGCGATGGTGAAGCCGAAACGGGGCCGCTCGCGACGAGCTGGCATTCGAACAAGTTCATTGACCCGGAGCGGGATGGTGTGGTCTTGCCAATCCTGCACCTCAATGGCTACAAAATTGCGAACCCGACAGTGCTGGCCCGCATTCCCGAAGACGAACTGTGTGATCTGATGCGCGGGTACGGGCACACACCCTACGTCGTCTCTGGTGGGTTCGACGGCGAAGATCCTCGTGCTGTGCATGAGCGCATGGCGGCGACGCTTGACGACATCGTCGATCACATCGCTCGGATCAAAGCGGATGCCGCAGCAGGAACGCTCGAGGGGCGCCCGGCCTGGCCGATGCTCATTCTGCGCACGCCCAAGGGCTGGACGGGCCCGAAAGTGGTCGACGGGCGCCCTGTTGAAAACAACTGGCGTTCGCACCAGGTGCCGCTCGCGAGCGTGCGCGACACCGAGGAACATCTGCAGCAGCTTGAGGAATGGATGGCCTCGTACCGCCCAGAGGAACTCTTCGACGAGAGCGGCGCACCGCGTGAGCTGACCACCGCACTCGCTCCTGCGGGAGATCGCCGCATGAGCGCCAACCCCGTTGCCAACGGTGGATTGCTCCGTGCGCCGTTGCGCCTCCCTGACTTTCGGGAGTACGCCGTCGACGTGCCGAATCCGGGCGAGACCACGAGCTCGGCGACGGGCGCGCTGGGGGAGTGGCTGCGCGATGTGATTCGCGACAACCCCGACAACTTCCGTATCTTTGGGGCCGATGTGACGGCATCCAATCGTCTGAGTGCTGTCTTCGACACCACCGATAAACAGTGGGATGCCGAGTACCTCCCCATCGATTCCGATAACCACCTCGCGCGGGCGGGGCGCGTCATGGAGATGCTCAGCGAACACCAGTGCCAAGGCTGGCTGGAGGGCTATCTCCTCACCGGTCGGCACGGGATGTTCAATTCCTATGAGGCGTTCATCCATATCGTCGATTCGATGTTCAACCAGCACGCCAAATGGCTTGAGGGCGCTAACGCAATCCCGTGGCGTCGACCAGTGTCATCGCTCAACTATCTGCTGAGTTCGCATGTCTGGCGTCAAGACCACAACGGTGCCTCGCACCAAGACCCCGGCTTTCTTGATCTGGTCATGAACAAGAAGCCTGATGTCGTTCGGGCCTACCTCCCGTGCGACGCCAACACGTTGATCGCCACCTACGACCACTGCTTGCGTTCCGTCAACAAGATCAACGTCGTCATTGCTGGCAAGCACCCCGAGAACAACTGGCTCGACATGCCCGCGGCGATTGAACACTGCACGCGCGGCATCGGGCTGTTCGAGTGGGCTGGCACCGAAGTCGTCGGCCAGGAACCGGATGTCGTCCTCGCCTGTGCCGGCGACGTTCCGACCCTAGAAACCTTGGCGGCCGCGCAAATCTTGCGTGAGCGGATCCCCGAGCTGCGCGTGCGGGTCGTCAACGTCATCGACTTGATGCGCCTGCACAGCGAATCGGAGCATCCGCACGGTCTCAGCGATGCCGAGTATGACGCGATCTTTACGACAGACAAGCCCGTGATTTTTGCCCACCACGGTTATCCGTGGCTGATTCACCGCCTCACCTATAAGCGGGCGGGGCACGCAAACCTTCACGTGCGCGGCTACAAAGACGAGGGCACGACGACGACACCGTTCGACATGGTGATGCTCAACGATCTTGACCGCTACCACTTGGTCATTGACGTGCTTGAGCGGGTTCCGGGCCTCACTTCACGGCACGCGGCGTTCTGGCAGGAGATGCATGACACGCGACTGCAAGCGCGGCAGTACACGCGAGAACACGGCGAGGACATGCCCGAAGTGGCCGACTGGAAGTGGAACCGGCCGTGACGCGCTTAGCGCAGTGCTGACAGTCGTATTTGGACGCGATTGTTGACGCTGGCGGCCCGCAAAAAAGTACCTCCCATGGGGTGATGGTGCACGACGTATTTTGTGCTTAGAATGAGCGTGACATCGCGTTGATGCCCGGCAATCGTGCCCCTTCGGGAGTTCTTCCCTAGGCCGTCAGAAAGATCAGATCCTCCGGTATGAACATCACCGAAATCGCTATTAACGCACTCGGATTCGCGGGCACCGTTTTCTCCTTCCTAATGTGGGTTCCTCAGGCCCGTATCACCTGGCAGAGCCGCAACGACGCCGTGCGTCTTGCCGGTATTTCGGAGACCACGCAGTGGCTGTTGGTCTTTGGCTACACCGTCTGGGGCGCTTATGGTTTGATGAGTTCGTCGTTCTGGGTTGCCGCTCCCAGCGCTGTCGCGATCCCGCTTGCCGTCGCCACGATCGTGGTCATTCGCCGTGGTCGCCGCTTGCCCGATGAGGGGCGTTCCTTCCCGATTTTCTCGAGCACGGATGCCGATCCGCTCGTCACCATCAGCGACGGACTGGTGGCGCTCACCGAGTCCATTCCGATCATCCACGCCCACGCTGAGACTCCTGTCGAGGCGGCCGTTGTCGCGCACGACACGTCGGATGTCTTGGGCGAGCCATTGCCGCACTCCGCGGGCTACACCGCGACAGGCACGATCCCGATTCTCGCTTAGCGAGGCGGCGCTCATTTAACAGGGTGGTGCTCACCTAGAGCGTTGGCGATGTCGCGCCGGCTTCAGCGAGTCGGCCGTCGCGACGCTTAGGCCTCTTCGGCGATGTGTGGTTCGCCAGGTCGGTCTTGGGCATCATCCCCGGTGCTGCTCGCGTGCAGCTGGGCGGCGTCTCCGCGCAACGCCATCGCGATGACCGGGAAGATCAGCACGGATAGTAGACCGGCTCCGACGAGAGCGGCGGCGATACCAGAGTCGATGTATTCGCTATCGACGCCGATTGCGGTGACGGCGACGATGATGGGCAACCCTGTGGCGCCGAGAAGGCCCAGCGCGGCGCGTTCGCGGGTGCTCGCGCCTTTCTGTGCGGCGAACATCGAGGGTACGCCGCGCAGAACGAGCAGAAGTACGAGGAAGACGGGAACGAGTGCCGCCACGCTCAAGTCTGAGGTGAGAGCGCTGAGCTCGAACGAAACTCCCGTGTTGATGTAAAAGATCGGAACAAGGAATCCGAAGGCGATGGCATCCAACTTGGAGTCGACCATCGCGCGGTCGCGTTCGGGAGCTTGGCGCATCATGACCTGCCAGAGCAAACCGGCGACGAATGCACCGAGGAGCATATCTAGGTCGAGAACGATGCTCAGCACGACAAGCGCAGCGACGATGAAGATCACAAGCCGGATCGCGAACTGACCTGAGGTGTGCAGGGTCGTTGTCACGAGGCGGTGGAGCGAGTTGTGTTCGATGCGGGCCGCGAGGAAAAGCAGCGTCATCGCAATCAGGATGAATATACCCAACACGATCGTGGAGACTCCGAGTGAGCTGGCTCCGAGAAAAATGGAGATGGCAATCAGCGGCCCAAATTCGCCGACGGTACCGAGCGCGACTGCGGAATTGCCGAAGCGGGTTGGTAGTTCTCCGGCGTCACGCAGGATGGGCATGATCGCTCCGAGTGCCGTCGAACAGAGCGCGATCCCGATGACGACGGCGCCAAAGCCTGGCTCGATGAGATAACCGATCGCCACTCCTGCGACCAGCCCAATGAGCCACCCGAGTGATGCGCGTCGACCATTCCGGCCGCGGATAGCGCTCAGTCGGATTTCGTTTCCGGCCATAAAGAACAGCATTGCCAAGCCGAAGTCGGAGAGCTGCTCGACGAACTCGGATTCGCCAACCCAACCAAGAACACTTGGCCCGATCAGGATGCCGAGAAGGAGCTCGAAAACGACGATCGAGATGCGGACTAGGGGAGAGAGTGCGCGTGCCAGCAGCGGTGCCATGACAGCCAGGATCGGGATGAGTACGAGACCCCAGTTGGCAGCTTCCACGGCTTCTTCGGTGCTATCCATTGTTCACAAAACTATTCACTTCGGCGGCGATCACGTCTCGCACCACTGAGGTGTCGAGGGTCGCGATACCGTCTCCGGCTTGCACTCCGTAGTCTCCGAAGCTGGCGTGGTTGGCACCATCGATGGGAAAGAAGGTGGTGGATGTCGGCAACAGGTCGGCGGCATCCATGATCTTCTCGGGCGTGCTCAAGAGGTCATTGCTTCCGCTGAGGCTCAAGACGCGAATGTCGACTTCGGAAAGATCGTTGGCACAGTAGCTGCCGAAAAGCACGAGTCCGCTGACGTCGGGCTGCTCGGCGTATTGGCAGGCGCGAACGCCGCCCAGGGAATGCCCTCCGACGATCCAGTCATCAACGTCGGGCGCCGCATCCGTAAAGGTGTCAAGCGATCGTTGGTCGAAAAATGCCAGATTCAGGATGGGCTTCGTCACGACAACGGTGAGCCCTGATTCGGCCACCGCTCCGGAGAGCTTATAGAGGTAGGCATCTGCGCTGACTTTTGCACCCGGGATGAACACGAGACCTTCGCCTGAAGCGTCACCGGTAGGAGTGAGAACGAAGGAGTTTTGGTTTTCGGTGATGGTTACGGCCGGGTTTGTTCGCGCGCTCTCCAGTGCATCAGGCTCTGCCTGCATCACCCCCACATTCGCCCACACGAGCATTCCGGCCACGAGCAGAACAACGATCGCGGCGAGTGAGATGAAAATCGTGCGCGCGACGCGTCGAGTTCGCCGAGGACCTGGAGTTGAGTTCGGTGATGTTGGCTCCGCTGGCGCAATCGACTCGGTCGGGTCAGCGGGAGACGAATCAGCAGCGTGCATTGCCCCAGTCTAGGGAGTGGCAGGTCGCGCGCGCACTGAAGGGCCACCTGAGAATCGTGGTCGCTTCGTGCTGTAGGCCCGCTAACTCGCTCACTCAGGAATATCCACGCCTGGGGAGCGTTGAATAGGAGTGATGACTACACCACTTCGCCTTTCTGTTCTTGATCTCATTCCTGTTCGCAGCAACCAGACTTCGGCCGACGCACTGGCGGCGACAACCGCGCTCGCGCAGCGCGCCGACGACCTTGGTTTCTCGCGATACTGGGTTGCCGAGCATCACAATATGAAGGCAGTGGCATCCACGAACCCTGCGGTGCTGATCGGTATTCTCGCCGCCCAGACGAAGCGAATTCGCGTCGGTTCTGGGGGAGTGATGCTTCCCAACCACGCGCCCCTCGTCGTAGCGGAGCAGTTTGCGATCCTTGAAGCAGCATTTCCGGGCCGCATCGACCTCGGCATCGGTCGCGCTCCCGGCAGCGACCCTGTGATCACCTCATATTTGCGGATGACCGGCACCACTAGCGATGTCGACGCGTTCCCGCGCAACGTGGCCGACATCCGCAGCCTCATGAATCCCGACGGCGCCACTTTGCAGCTGCAGCAGGGCCGCAGCTACGAACTCACGGCAACGCCGAACGCGGCATCCGTCGCGGATCTTTGGCTTCTCGGCTCAAGCGACTACTCGGCCCGTCTAGCCGCAGCTCAGGGCATGCCGTACGTTTTTGCCCACCACTTCTCGGGCGAAGGAACCGCGCGCATTCTGGGGCTCTACCGCGACAACTTTGTGCCGTCAGACTTGCTGAAGGCCCCCAAGACGTTCCTCACCTTAAACGTGGCTGTCGCCGAAACGGCGGCGGATGCTCGTGCCGCAGCCTTGCCCCAACTTCAGCAAATGGCGCGCCTCCTCAGCGGCATGCCGCTCGGCCCGCTCTCGACCATCGAAGAAGCTGCCTCGACAGAGCTCGCCGCGCCGCAACAACAAATGGTGGATGATATGGCTCAGCGTTGGGTAATCGACGAACCGGTCGCGGCAGCGCAACGCATCCGGTCGCTCGCCACTCGTTTCGGCGTAGACGAAGTAATGGTCGTGCCTGGGCTGTCGGCACACAACGCGGATGCGGCGAACACTTCGCCCGTGCGCGTGCGCGCTCTCGAACTGCTCGCGGAGCAGTTGCTCGTCTAATTCGCGCTAGGACGAGGAGCATTTGTCGTGCTCGCGCGGCTATTTAATTTGAGATGCATTCGCACGCAACTTCAGCTCGCGCACACCGTCGCGTTCGCGCACTTCGATGTGCGAACTATGAGACGAGACAAACTCGCTGAAGGTCTTAAATTTCAGTGCGGCTTCGTTGAACGACGGGTCGATTCTCAACATCTGATTCTTCACTCCCGAGCTGTTGAGCCACTCTGAATCTTCTTTTTGCTGAACGAGTCGCATGGCCCTCACCAGCATCTTGAAGGGTCGCATTCCGTTCGCAGGAGAGTCTTTATCTGACTGTGTGGTTTGCTTGGCGACCGCAGCGGTCTTCTTTGCCGATCCCGCTTTCATCGCATTGGCTTGTGGGGTGGCCGGCGACTTCTTGGGCCCCGCGGCCTTGGGGGTTTTCGAAGCCACAATCGTCGTGAGCTTCGGTGCAGGTGCAGGCGCAGGCGTAGCGGCGGCTGCAGGTGCATCTGCCGATTTCGGTGACTTTATTACCGAGGTCGGCTGTGTAGTTGCGGCTGTCTGTTGAAGCGATGGTGGCGTGCCGAACTCGACACCGGGAAGCGAATCGTAGTCCGCGAACTTGTCACAGGATGAAGTGAGCGCATCGCTAGTGCCCCCGGCAACGCCGATGCCGATGACGTACCGGCCGAGCGTCTTGGCGCGTTGGGCAAGCGCTACATAGTCCGAATCCCCAGCGACAATAACGACATGCGTGATGTCAGGTAGTCGGAACATGTCTTCCATCGCATCAACGGAGAGGCGGATGTCGGCACCGTTTTTCATCTGCGCGGTAAGGGGAAAGAGCTGCACGAGCTCCACGGCGCGATTGATGAGCTGCTTCTGGTAACTGGAGTTGACCGGCACCGACCAGTCGGCGTAGGCGCGGCTGAAAGCCACCGTTCCAAACGAAGAGGCGTAGTCGAGGATAGCTTCGACATCCACAGTGGCTTCGATGAGTTTGTTGCCAATCACGCTCGTCGTCACGCGATTCGAATTGTGAAACCGAGCCTTGTCCTTTAGAAACTGCCCGTTGCCATGAATTTGGTTGTAACGAGAGATCACAATGTTGTCGAAATCGATGTACACGGCCACGCGGCCTTCGGTGGCGGTTGCCATGTGGTCTCCTCGGGAAAAGTTCTTCTCAGTCTTATCGTGAGCCTCGCTCATGACAATCCCCTTTTCCGGGGTGATCGGCGGAAAGACTCCAGCCCTTTCGCTCGGTAACATTGAGGTCGACACCGCAAGAGTAGGGAACCTCACGTGACGTATAGTGCTATTCGAGTTCGCGCAACTCCGGGCACACCTGGTTCTGGTCGAGTGGGTGTTGCCGCAATCGTGTGTGGTGTCGCGGTGGCGGGTTGGGTTTCGTTCGGACGTCATCTATTCGGCATCGGCGGCGATCTCACCATCATCTACGCGACGACGTTGGGTGTCCTTTTCGGTGTGCTGCTGGTCCTCATTGGGCTAGCGATGCGGCGCACCGAACTCCGCGGTTTTGAGACGCGGCCTCTCACTCACACGATGCTCATCGCATCCGGCGTGTGTGCCTTTCTGCTCGGGTTGACGATACCTGATTCCACGCCGATCGGTCTGCAGACCATCATCAGCGGCCCCAATGAGCCCGCTCTCGGTATTGCGATCGGTATCGCAAACCCGCTGGGGGTTGTTGGCATCGCAACGGCCATCATCGCTTTGGTGCTCGCGGTCAAGGATTCACGCGGTCGGGTCACTCTCGTGGAGAGCTGGGGCGACGACGAAGCGTTAGCCGAACCGCAGATCAGTTAGCGATGCCTCAGTCGAGGTGGGAATGATCTCCTAGGCGGTGCCACGCCCGATTGTGGTGAACCAGTGGGGGAGTGAGATCGGCCTCTGGGGTGATGTGCGCGTCTTGCGCGAGCACGAGAATGAGCGATGCGGATTCGGTATCGAGTTGGTCGATACGCTTGCCGAGGATTCGTGCAGGAGCACTCGGAAAGTAGGGTTCGCCCGTGGGCAGGCGTTCCCACAGTCCGCGGTCGGCAAACCGGTCAACCCCGCTCGTGGCGCACAGCTGCGCAAGAGCGAGTTGTTCGCTTCCGAGAAAGTGGATGACGTACGAGGTCGCCGCGCGAATACCGGGCGCTGTGGATGCGCGGTGTCCGATCGAGAACGCCAGTAGTGGGGGCTCGGCACTCACCGAGACCACCGACGTCACCGTCAGCGCAACGGGGCCGAGCGGCGATTCCGCCGTGACAACAGCGACTCCACCGGGGTAGTGGCGGAATGCGCTGGAAAATTCCGCGACGCTGATTCCTGACATCGTCTCCTCGACGTCGATCTCGTGGTGGGCAAGGCTCTGGCTAGCGGCGGCCGGTGGTTTTTCCTTTGTTGTCTGCATCTGTCCATCCAATGTTTCGGGGATGCGGACAAGCGTGCACCCCCGCACGCGACGAAGCGAGAATATGTCGATATGTGTCCTTCTGTTTCGCCGATTGTTTCGCCATGACGTGCGGAGGTGACGGCTGCGGCGCACCATAAGGGCATGCCTAGACAAATTCGCTTCAACGCCTTTGATATGAACTGCGTCGCTCACCAGTCCTCCGGAATGTGGCGCCATCCCGACGACCAATCGTGGCGCTACAAAGACCTCAATTACTGGACCGAACTCGCAAAGCTGCTTGAAAAGGGAACCTTCGACGGCATCTTCATTGCAGATGTCCTCGGCACCTATGACGTCTACGCCGGCTCGAACGAGGCCGCGATCCGCCACGGCGCTCAGGTCCCGGTGAACGATCCGCTGTTGCTCGTCTCGGCCATGGCGCATGTCACCGAGAACCTCGGATTCGGCATCACGGCGGGAACCGCCTACGAACATCCGTACCCATTCGCTCGGCGGATGTCGACGCTTGATCACCTCACAAAGGGCAGGGTCGGCTGGAACGTTGTCACGGGCTATCTCCCCTCGGCTGCTCGCAACATGGGCAACGACGATCAGCTCGAACACGACGATCGTTACGACCACGCTGACGAATACCTTGAGGTGCTCTACAAACTGTGGGAGGGGTCGTGGGAAGACGATGCGGTTATCCGTGACCGGGAGTCCGGTGTGTTCACTGACCCGAGCAAGGTGCACGACATCGAGCACAAGGGCAAACACTTCACGGTTCCCGGCATCCACTTGTCAGAACCGTCGGTGCAGCGAACACCGGTCATTTACCAAGCCGGTGCTTCGCCACGAGGAATCCAGTTCGCCGCAGGCAACGCGGAAGCGATCTTTGTTGCGGCATCGACCAAGGCGGGGCTCAAGGCAACGGTTGCTCGCATCCGGGATGCTCTCGAAGAGGCGGGGCGCGATCGCTACTCAGCGCGCATCTACACGCTTCTGACGATTATCACGGATGAGACAACGGAGAAAGCTCACGCGAAGTATGCCGACTACTTGAGCTACGCCAGCGAAGAAGGTGCGTTGGTGTTCATGTCGGGATGGATGGGCATCGACCTCTCGCAGTACGACCTCGATGAACCCATCGGCAATGTCAAGAGCAATGCAATCCAGTCGACGGTGGCGAACTTTCAGCAGGCCAATGACGACGGCAGCGAGTGGAAGGTTCGGGACATCGCTCGGCTCGGTGCGATTGGTGGCCTGGGGCCGTTCATTATCGGCTCTGGCGAAGAGATCGCCGATGAGCTCGAGGCGTGGGTGGCAGAGACGGATGTCGACGGCTTCAACCTCGCTTACGCGATCACGCCGGGCACGTTTGAGGATGTCGTCGAGCACGTCATTCCTGTGCTTCGGGCGCGCGGAACCTATCCCGAGGAATATGTGGAAGGCACGCTGCGCCACAAGCTGCACGGGCGTGGCAACAGGCTCCCGGCGGAGCATGCGGGCGCTCGCTATCGGCGTTAGGAGTCACCTGCCGTGACTAGTGCACCGCGAACCCGCGTCTACTGTGCGGGGGTCTCGCGGTGCAGGTCGACGGCGTACTTGAAACCGATGTGCGACGCTTCGAAGCCGAGTTTGGTGTAGAAACGGTGAGCATCGGTGCGTGCTTCATCAGAAGTGAGTTGGATGAGGGAGGCGCCAAGCGTGGGCGCTGCGGTGTCGATAACCCAGCGCATCATGGCGCCGCCGATTCCGCTCGAACGCTGGCTCGCGGCTACTCTCACGGCTTCGACTTGGAGGCGGTGCGAGCCACGGCGGGCCATGCCGGGAATTGCGGTCAGTTGCATGGTGGCGACGACATCGCCCGAGGGCGCTTCGACAACGAGGAGAGCATTCGCGGGAGTGGTGGCGATAGCGTGAAACGCTTTTTCGTACGCGGGGCGGTCTTCTGGGCGCGCAGTATCGCCTCGCAGCGCGCTGATCGCGTCGTCCGCGAGCAGTTGCAGAATCGTGTCGATGTCGCCAAGAGCGGAGTAGCGAAGAATCATTTCGCCGTCTCGCGTCTGGAGAGTTGTGGGAACAGTCACTTTAGAAAACACTCCCACGACGATAGCAGCGCTAGCACTGCCCGCGAGCCAGCGGTGCTCAATTGTGCGGCGAATTATCGGCATTCCTTGGTGTCGAGGGCGTCGGTCTCGGCCTCGATCGTCACTGTGTATTCGAGGTTGCTGAACTCGCTTTACCCCTTCCGTAGTGTCGCCAATTACACGCAACACCTATGGGAAAGGTAGTTCAATGACTACAACTAATGACTCCACCATCGCTCACACGTCCGCCTCGGTCGGTCGCCGCGCTCTGGCGGGTGTCGTCGGCGGCGTTGCCGGCGGTGTCGTCTTCGGGATGATGATGGCAATGATGGGCATGCTGCCCACGCTCGCCATGATGGTCGGTTCTGAATCGGCCGTCGTGGGATTTCTCGTTCACCTAATGATCTCGATCATGATCGGAATCGGGCTTACGGTCCTCTTCGGCAACCTGCTTCTGACGAGCTACGCTCGCGGCGCCGTCGTAGGTTTCGTCTACGGCGCTGTCTGGTGGGTTCTCGGACCTCTCATGATGATGCCGCTCATGCTCGGCGGTGCGCTCTTCGCTATCGACACCGCAGCGCTCTTGTCTTTGATGGGCCACATGATCTTTGGTGTCATCCTCGGATTGGTCGCAGTGCGGGTTCTCGCTTCGCGACGATGAGCAACTGTGCATGGCCCGGGTGCCCACCGTCGTGGTGGGTCACGCCGGGCCGTTGCGCTGCTCGGGGGCTAGTAGTTCATGATCTGGTAGCCGTCGACAACGAGCTTGCGAACGCTGGCTTCGCCGCCGTTGTCGGAAAGCAGCGGGAAGCCGCCGTCGCGAATGGGCTCGAACACATTGTGCGACTTGGAGCAGAACTCGCAGGCGCCGATGATCGTGTCGCCAAGAGCGGTAACAAGGCCGTGCATGGGGTGGCTAGCGTCAGCAATCTTCGCGAGGGTCTCAACACCTGAACCGTCGAACATGACGATGACGTCGTCGCCAGCAGCCTTGAATTCGAGAGCGGTCTTGAGGCCGCGGTAGACGCGAGCGTTGTTGTTCTCGAGCGTCTCGAGGATGACGACGGCGATCTTGAGGTCTGACATTGAAAACTCCTTGTGTTGGCCATCCAGCGTTTCTAGACGGATCCGTCTAGAAAATATAGACGGGTTCGTCTAGAATTGCAACATGGCCTCAGAAACTCCTCAGATCCGCGTGACTTCGCGAATGAAACTCCTCGCTACTGCGGCGGATCTCTTCTATACGCACGGCATCAATGCCACGGGAATCGATACGGTGATCGCCAAAGCGGGGGTGGCGAAAGGCAGCATGTATCACCACTTCCCGAGCAAAGAAGCTCTCATCGCGGCCTACCTCGATGACGAGGCGGATGCCTGGCTAGATCGGGTAACGGAGTTCGACGACGAGCACGCCTCGACCGCCGAACGCGTCGCGCGTCTCTTCACTGCAGTCGCCGATCAAGTCGACGAGGGCACTTTCTACGGCTGCCCCTTCACTAATGCGGCCATCGAGTGCCCCGATATGGCTGACGTGCAGTCATCAATTGCCCGCTACCGCCGGGTGCTTCGCACTCATGTGACCCACATCATTGGTCCGGATGCGGCCGAGAGCGTGATCACGCGGCTCATTGTTCTCTACGACGGTGCGCTCACGACGGCCAAGCTCACGAGAGATTCGGCTCAGGTTCGCGATATTGCACAGTTCGCGCGGGAGCTGGTGTCCGCGGCCTAGCTGCGGGCGCGTCGGCTTGCGCACTATTCGAACATATGTTCGAATAGTGTAATGCGATGGAGTGGGCAACAAATTGGCAGTGAGGCTCCCGACGCGCTGCCCGGTCTTGCCAAGCTCAACAACCTGGTGCGCACAGTGCGAACCCCTGAATTCGACGGTGTCACGTTTTACGAAGTCGCCGCCAAGAGTGCACTCAACAAGGTGCCCACCGCCAGTGATATGCCCTTCGGGTGGACGATCAATCCCATGCGTGGATGTCTCCACCAGTGCACCTACTGCTTCGCCCGTCCAACCCACGAGTTCCTCGATCTCGACGCGGGCAAAGACTTCGACACGCAGATCATCGTCAAGGTGAATGTGGCTGAGGTGTTGGCTAGGGAGCTGAGTAAACCCAGTTGGGGGCGGCATCCGGTCGCGCTCGGCACGAATACGGATCCATACCAGCGCGCCGAGGGTCGCTATCGGCTGATGCCCGGCATCATCGCCGCCCTCGCGGCATCCGGAACGCCCTTGTCAATCTTGACGAAGGGCACGCTGTTGCGGCGTGATCTTGCCTTGTTATCGGAGGCAAGCCAGCATGTTCCCGTCGACGTGGGCATGTCGATCGCGATTTACGACGACGAGCTTCAGCAGTCGGTCGAGCCGGGCACGCCCACCGCGAAGGCTCGCTTGGCCACGGTGAGCGCTGTGCGTGATGCTGGACTCGATTGCGCTGTCTTCTTGATGCCGATTCTGCCCTTCTTGACCGACACGCGAGACCATCTTGAGCGTGCCGTTTCTCAGGCGAAAGAGGCAGGGGCAACCTCAATTACGTATTCGGCGTTGCACTTGAAGCAGGGAACGAAGGAGTGGTACCTCGGGTGGCTTGAGCAGGCGCATCCGGAATTGCTGGGCAAATATCGTTCGATGTATTCGCGAGGCAACTATGCCCCCAAAGAATATCGACAATGGCTGGCAGCCAAGGTGAAGCCGATTATTCGGCGTCATGGCTTAGAGCGAACATTGCTTGATCCCGCGACGGGAATCGTCGGTTCCCGAGCCCGCACTCCGGTTCATTCTGGTCTCATTGGCCGATCGTTAATCGCGGAAGAAATGCCACCCGAGCTGGCGGCGCGCGCAATGCCGCAACCGACCCTCTTCTAGCGCGGTCTTCGTCTGACTCGCTGTCGCTCCCGCCATCGCCGCTGTATTGCTGGGTGTTCGGTTCGCGCTCACTGAGCGTTTTCGCACAATCCCTACCGCCGCCGGATGTGGTGCGTAATGTTTGGCTGAACGAGCACAGCCGTGCTCGAGGATCTCAGGAAGGGTAAGAGCAGATGCCTAGGAACAAGAATTCACGCCTCAAGGATCCTGAACTGTATGAGTCGTTGAGAGATGATGGCGCCTCAGCGGAGAAAGCGGCACGCATTTCTAACGCCGCAGCACGGGACGGACGTTCCGAGGTAGGGCATCGTGGGGGAGAAGCGGGTTCGTATGAGGACTGGACTGTGGCAGATCTCAAGAAGCGGGCGCGCGAGCTGGGCCTCCACGGTTATTCGGCGCTCACGAAATCCGAAGTAATCGAATTGCTTCGTTCGCACTAGAGGTGAGCCCGTGGTCGGTGGGTATTGAGGGCAAGAGACGATGACGGCGAGCGACGAGCTAACTAGTCTGGGGGAGTGACCACACCAGCAGAGTCTTACTATCTCCGACACGATGCCACCCATTTTGAGTCGACCATTCATGCACAGGGCGCGTGGAATCCCCACGAGCAACACATGGCTCCGGTCGCCGGTATTCTCGCGCACGTCCTTGAAGCATTTGAGGCACGCGAAGGCCTCCGCATCGCTCGCATTAGTTACGAGATCTTGGGTCTTATCCCGGCGGGTGAATTCGACATTGTCACTTCAGTGGTGCGTCCAGGGCGCACCATCGAACTGGTGCAGGCGGAGCTCAGTGCGGGCGGCCGCGTTGCCGTGCGTGCGACGGCGTGGCGCCTACAAATTTCGGATACCTCAGAGGTTGAGGGAATCGTCGATCAACCGATGCCTGGCCGCGAGCTCGCGGGGGAACCGGTGAACCTTTCCGAGTGGCCTGGCGGCTACATCCAATCAATTGAGGCGCGGGCGCTTCCCGAGCATGCGTCGGGCAGTGGCCGCGTGTGGTTGCGCACGCCGTATCCCTTGCTCGCTGATGAGCCGGTGAGTGACTTTGCTCGACTGGCCGGCCTTGTCGACACCAGCAACGGCATCGCAACTCGCGTCACACCGGGGGCGGGCGGATATGCCTTCCCCAATGTCGACCTGCAGGTGCACTTGTACCGCTTGCCGGCTGGCGAGTGGCTTGGTCTCGAGAATGCGGTGAACTTTGGCTCGGATGGCATTGGCCTGACCTCCACAGTGCTCCACGACGAGCGGGGGCCGTTCGGTCGCGCCGAGCAAATCTTGACCCTGCGCAAGGTCTAGCGTTCTCTGGCGCGAGACTGCGGAGAAAGTTTTCTCACTACCTCTTGCGCCGATTTTCTCGCTGCCATAATATACAACCAAATGGTTGTATATGAATTGACAGACTCCGAAGTTGACGCGATGTTCCGCGCCCTCGCCGATGCCACCCGACGTGACATCGTCGATCGCGTGCTGCACGAAAATGCTTCAGTGTCGCGTCTCGCTGAGCGCTACGACATGAGTTTCGCCGCAGTGCAAAAGCACGTTGCCGTCCTGCAAGCAGCAGGGTTGGTGACAAAGTCCCGGCAGGGTCGTGAGCAGATTGTCAGTGGCAATCTCGCCTCGATTCATCACATCCAAAAGCTTCTTTCTCACTTCGAAGCGGTGTGGAAGCAGCGTGCAGTGCAAATGGCTGACGTGTTGCGAGATGACGCAACCGCTGAGGCCCCACCGAGCCCCATGAGTTCAAGGGCTCGGGTCGATATCCCTCACGACTAAAGAAATGGTGAAGCAATGAACGTCACAACTCACACTGATCCTGAAGCACTCACCCTAACGACCACCACCGAACTTGCCGCGTCTCTTGAGCGCGCCTGGCAGCTGGTGAGCGATCCGCGCCAACTCGAGCGCTGGTGGGGGCCGCCCGAGTGGCCAGCAACTTTCGTGCGTTACGAGTTCGTTCCCGGTGGGCGCGCTCACTACTTCATGCAAGGTCCTGATGGTGAGCGGATGCACGGTATCTGGCGCATTCTGTCGATCACCGCGCCGCGTGAAGTCTCCATCGAAGATGAATTTGCGGATGACCAGGGCGAACCATCGGGGGATATCGGTGTCACGACCGCTCTTCTGACGTTCGAGCCCATCGACGGCGGCACCCGGCTGACGATCGTGTCGGGTTTCGCGTCTGCAGAGCAGCTCGAAGAAATGGTGAAGATGGGTATGGAAGAAGGCATGCGAGAGGCTATCGGCCAGATCGATGCACTGCTCTCCGACGACTAGGAGGGGCTGCTCATGTCATTTCAGGCATATCTCGATGCGGTCGAGAAGAAGACAGGGCTCACGCCGCGGCAATTGATCGCGAAAGCGGCTGAGAAAGGTTTCGTCGATGACTCGGCGAAAGCGGGACAGATTCTTGAGTGGCTTGCGAGCGATTACCAGCTTGGCCGCGGATACGGCATGGCGATTGTTCACGTCATCAAGAACGGTGCTCGTATCGACTCCAAGCATGTCGGCACTTCGGGCACGCATCGCGACGAGTCAGACACGTTGTGGCTCGATGGTGCCGCGAGCAAACCAGGCTAACCCCGCGATGTGAGCGTGGTGGTGGGCAGTGCTCTGGCGCTCCGATGTGCTGTCACTGGGTAGGGTGGAGGAGTGACTCTTCTTGGGGTCGAGAAGCAGGGTAGTTGAGTGCCCCGAGAGGATCAGTAGCGTGAAAAACAGCGGCAAGCCACAGTCGAACCGAGCTCGACAGGGCGGCCGCAAGTATTCCCGCAAACAGCTCGTCATGCTACTCGGCGGGCTAGGCGCGCTCGCGCTGCTCGCCGTCGCGTTCGTTGCCGGTGCCCAGGCAAACTCCGGTTCGTCAACGCCTCAGGCATTGCCGTCGGTCTCTGCCGAGGAGGGCAGCCAGCCCACGATTGACTTGGCTCGTCGAATCGATGGAGACCCTACGGCGATGGGAGCGATTGATGCTCCCGTCGTGCTCGTCGAATATGCGGACTATCGCTGTCCTTTCTGCGGGGTGTTGTCGCGCGAGACCCTTCCTGAACTGATCAGCGAATACGTCGACTCCGGGCAGCTGCGCATCGAATGGCGCGACTACCCCATTTTTGGTGAAACCTCGGTGTTGGCGGCTGTTGCAGCCCACGCGGCGGGCGAGCAAGGCCTCTTTTGGGAATACAACACAGCAGTGTATGAATCGGCGCCCGAAACGGGACATCTCGAGATCGACCAAGAAAAGCTCCTTGCGTACGCTCGCGACATTGGGGTGCCTGACCTTGCTCAGTTCGAGGCAGATCTCAGTAGTCCGGCTCTGATCGCTCGAGTTCAAGCGAACGTGTCCGAAGCACAGCAAATTGGCGTCACGAGCGTGCCGTCCATTGTGATCGACGATGTGCCGATCGCGGGTGCTCAGCCTCTTCAGGTCTTCCGTGACGTAATCGATGAGCAGCTCCGATTGGCCGGCCAGTAACGGTGGACATCGGTTACGCCGGGGCATTCATCGGCGGATTGTTTGCGCTATTGAGCCCGTGCTCCGTCATGCTGTTGCCGGCGTTTTTCGCCTATGCGTTTGGTTCAGCGGCAAAGCTTTTTGCGCGAACGGGATTGTTTTTCGGTGGTTTGGTGACCACGTTGGTTCCGCTGGGAGTGTTTTCGGCCACGCTGGGGTCACTCGTCAATGAGCATCGCGGTGCTCTCGTGGTTGGCGCAGCATTCGTGGTGATCGTCGCCGGAGCGATTCAGCTGTTCGGCATCCCGATTCCCGGTTTCAGTCGAACCGAAAACGCGGATGCCGCGACAGATCGAACCTCGGCAGTTTCCGTCTTCGCCCTCGGCATGGTCTACGCGGTCGCCGGTGTCTGCGCTGGCCCCATCCTTGGATCGGTGCTCGCGGTTGCGGCTCTGAGCGGAAACGCTGCCTACGGCGCCATCATGCTTACGCTCTATGCGCTCGGGCTCACGGTCCCTCTACTCGTGCTTGCTGCGGTGTGGAAGCGTGTGGGGGCGCGTGGTCGGTCATGGCTGCGTCCGCGCACGCTCACGATCCGTAACTGGTCAAACTCGTGGACCATGATCGTTTCTGGCGCGCTCACGATCGGGATCGGTGTCCTTCTGTTGGTCAGCGACGGGACCGCGTCTCTGGGGGGATTTGTCCCGATCACCGCTCAGTACCGTGCAGAGTCATGGGCCGCCACAACGGGCGCGAGCATCAACAACGTTGTGTTCTTGCTCGGGGTGGTAGCGGTGTCTGCTCCTGCCGCCGTCGTTGTGTGGCTGGTGTCGCGTCGGGCCCGTTCCAAAGCACTCCTGCAAGCGCCTGAACAAACCGAAGCGCCCGAACGAACCGAGGCACCTGAGCGCCACGCTGAATCGAACTAAAGCTCGGTCATCCAATCGTCGCCGGTGTCGATACTGTCTCTGCCGCGCAGCTTCTCAAGGTCGCGTCGCTCACGTTTGGTGGGTCGCCCGGCGCCGCGGTCACGCATCGGCGCGAAGGCACGCTCTTCGCGAGTGGGCGGTGGGGGAGTCTCGTCCACGTAGCTTTCGGCGGCCGTCACTGCTGAAACGCGTTTCACAATCGTCTGCTTGACGACCAGGATGCGGTCAAATCCAGCGATACGAACGCGTACCTGATCGCCGATTTTCACTGCTTGCGCTGCTTTGACACTCGCGCCACCAATTTTTACGTGGCCCGCACGGCACGCAGTAGTCGCTTGAGAGCGGGTCTTGTAGACGCGCACCGCCCACAACCAGCTATCGACGCGAACTGCTCCGGCAGCCATTAGGCGGAGGCGAGTTCAGTTTTCCACTGCACGAGTCGCTGCACAGTGGCGCTGGTATCCGCGGCGAGTGTGAGCATGGTGTCTTCGGGAACGAAGAAGTTGATCGCCAAGAAACCGCGCACGGTCTCCGAGGGATCGTCGACGAGTATCCGGAGAACGTCGCAGGGAGCGTATTCGTTGCGAGCCACACAGGCGCGCACTCCGTCGTCAGTATCGCGGGCGAGCGTTTCGAACACGTCGATGGGCGTGTTGTGGTTACTCGCGGCACTCTCGCGAATTTTCGGATTGGGGTCGGCCGCCAGGATGCGGATCCTCGCGATTTTGCTCGCGGTTACTTCGGGGGCCGGGTGGAGTTCTGCCGCTTCCTCGGCGGTGAGCATCGAGGGGGCCATTGCTCGCATTTGTTCCCGCTGGGCTGGAGTGTTGAAGCGGATGCATGACATGCATTCAAGGGTACGCCTGCGTCCAGAGAAGATTGAGTTGCTTTCACGGCATTTTGCGCGCGGATGATCGCTAGACTTGGAGGGTGGCCACACGCAGTTCACCCGAGATCAGCGATCGTGTGTGGACTGTGCCCAATGTCTTGAGCTTCATCCGGCTCGCGTTGGTTCCGGTCTTCTTGTATTTGATCATCTCGGCCCAAGACGCGCTGGCGCTGATCGTTCTCGTGTTCTCCAGTCTGAGCGACTATCTCGACGGCGTGATTGCTCGTCGGTTCAACCAAATCACTCGACTCGGCCAATTGCTCGATCCAGCGGCCGACCGCCTGTTTATTTTTGCCGCGCTGATTGGTCTCGCCGCGCGCGACGTCATCCCCTGGTGGCTGTTCTTAGTCATCGTCGGGCGCGACATCATGCTGGTGATTTTGGGAATCATTTCGGCGAATTACGGTTTTGGCCCGCTACCGGTGCATCATTTGGGCAAAGTCGCCACGGCGGCACTGTTCTATGCGTTGCCCATTTTGATGCTGGGCCAAGCATTCCCGGCAATTGCCGGGGTTACCGATCCAGTCGGGTGGGCGTTCGCGCTCTGGGGTGCGTTCTTATATTGGTGGGCAGGCTTCATCTATGTTGCGCAATCTGTCCGTATTTCTCGCCTCCCGAGGGGCTGAGTTGTGTTCCGATCCGATACGCTGGTCAGTCAGGGAGGTTTGCGATGGTTGAGTCAATGAATAATGGTCACGGCGCCGACGTAGAGTCGGCAAATGAGACGTCCGCGCAGCCTATTGTCGAGCGGATCGACACCACTGCCACGTACAGTCATGAGTTTGCGGCTCAGGTCGCCGCTATGGGGGTCGACGTTTCTGTCGATGAGCAGGAAGCGATCGCCGCATTGCCTTCGGGGTCTGCGCTGTTGATCGTTCGCCGCGGCCCAAACGTGGGGGCGCGTTTTCTTCTGGATGCTGACATCACTACGGTGGGGCGTCATCCTGAGGCTGATATTTTTCTCGATGACGTCACGGTGTCTCGTCGTCATGTCGAGTTTTTGCGTTCAGGCACCGCGTTTGACGTCAAAGATTTGGGGTCGCTCAATGGCACCTATCTTGGCGGCGACCGTATCGAGTCCACCGCTGTCCTCCGCGACCGCGCTGAGGTTCAAATCGGCAAGTACAAGCTCACGTTTTACCCCTCGCGTCGCGATCTTGCGTCGGCGGTTGGTAATTAGTGGCTGGGGTAGCGCGTCAGTCGCGTTCGACTCCTGCACAAGCGCTCCTCAGCATTGGGCAGGTTCTTGCCAAGCTCAGTCCTGAGTTTCCTGATCTAACTCCGTCCAAGCTGCGCTTTCTTGAAGAGCGCAAGTTGGTTTCGCCGGCGCGCACTGCCTCGGGCTACCGCAAGTTTTCGTCGGCAGACATGGAGCGCTTGCGCTTCGTGCTCACGATGCAGCGTGACCACTACCTTCCGCTCAAGGTCATTCGTGGCTATTTGGAAGAGATGGATGCCGGGCGCACGCCTGAACTTCCTGGCGGCGCGGTTGCTGCGGCATCCATGCTGTCGGCCGAGCGCAAGCTCACTCGCGATGAGTTGATTCGCGAAGCGGGTGCTAGCCCCATGTTGTTGGGCGATGCTATTTCGTCGTCGCTTATTGTTGCCTCCGATGTTTTCGGAGAAGACGCGCTTGCGGTCCTCAAGTCACTTGTGGAGCTTCAGCGCAGCGGGATTGAACCACGACACCTTCGTGGCTTCCGCGCGGCGGCAGAGCGGGAACTGGGGCTCATCGAGAGTGCTCTGATGCCCGTTGCTCGCCGCAAGGATGCATCGAGTCGCGCTCGTGCTGCCGAGATGGCGCGCGAAATCGCGGGCCAGTTAGAGATTGTTCGCAGCAGTCTTATCCGATCCGCACTCAGCCGGCTCGATTCGTAGTACGGTCGATCTGTTGACCGTTTTTCGGCTCGTGCCGAAGGCGGTTCCGCGAGGTTGGCCCAGTTTTTATCCGACTGATTCCGACACGCCGCCGACTTTTTACGAATGTCGTTGATAGACGCGGTGGGCGTGACTACCGTGGGGTAACACGAAACACTAAGCGTCAACTTCAACATGAAGGTTCGTTGTTTTCGTGCTGGTCAATCAGAACTAAAGGGGCAAAGCCATGAGTGAAGTGAACCGTAGCGAAGACTCACGCTACGACCTTGGTCTCCTCTTTACCGATGGAATGCCAGACCTCGACGACAACTCCGGCTACCGTGGCGCTGTCGCCGCGCGCGCAGCCGGCATTAGCTATCGCCAGCTCGACTACTGGGCTCGCACCCAGCTCGTTGAACCCACTGTCCGCAGCGCCGCAGGCTCGGGTTCGCAGCGACTTTATGGCTTTCGCGACATCTTGGTCCTCAAGCTTGTGAAGCGCCTTCTCGACACGGGAATCTCGCTTCAGCAAATCCGCATCGCCGTTAATCAACTTCGTGAGTCAGGCATTCACGATCTCGCTCAGACCACCCTGATGAGCGATGGCGCGGGCGTCTACCTCTGCACGTCGAACGACGAAGTTATCGACCTCGTCAGCCGCGGCCAGGGCGTCTTTGGCATCGCGGTGGGCAAGGTCCTGCGCGAGGTCGAAACCAGTCTTATCGACCTCGATACGGTCAAGGGCGAAGACCCCATGGATGAGTTGGCTAAGCGCCGCGCATCCCGTGCTTCCTAAGAAGCGTTTTCGACACTAGTAGCCCATCACCGGGGCGCCGATTTTTGACGCGCTCATGCAATTCTTTAGTGTGCCCACGCGAAACATGCGCTTACGCCGAAGGCTGCTGATGCAGGGTACCTAGGCTGGTTTCTCGCGAAAATGGTTCAGGGCACATCAGTGCTCGCTTAACACCCATTGAGCTGCCGTGCTGTGGCGGGTACCCGAAGGTTTGTTACTGGCCGCTGCTGTACTCGCCCATGCGTGCTGCACGCATGACGCGATCGAGCAGTTGGTCAAAGTAGCGCGCCATTTCTTGGGCGCTCTCACCCGGCCATACGTGCAGAGGCTTCGCGGCACCTTGAGCTTGCTGGAGCGACGTGCGCTCAGGGAGCTGTGGCGAAAGTACGAGCGGTCCAAACATGTCCCGCAGTTCTTTGATGCGGAACTGGTGCTCGAGCGATTGCGAACGCAGACGATTAACGATGAGGCCAAGCGGCTGAAGTCGAGGCGAAAGACCGCGACGGATCTCTTCGATCGCGCGGAGGGCGCGGTCGGCAGCTGCAACGGAGAACAAGCCAGGTTCGGTTACAATGGCTACTCGATCGCTTGCTGCCCATGCGGTGCGCGTGAGGGCGTTGAGTGATGGTGCGCAGTCGATGAGCACGAGGTCGTAGTCAGATTCGACGTTCGCGAGGGCTTCTTCGAGTTTCCAAATGTCGCGGATGCTCGGGTGCGGGCCATCGAAGTTGATGGCGGATGGCGAACCGATCAGTACATCCACTTTGCCCGGGCGGCCTCTGGTCCAGCCACTCGGCGCGATCGCGGCACGCACGATCTTCTCCTTGGGAGAGGCGAGTACGTCAGCCACGTTGAGGTGACCGGCGACATCAATGTCCATTCCGGTCGAGACATCGGACTGGGGATCAAGGTCGACAACGAGGGTTCGAAGACCGCGAGCGAAAGCCGCCGAAGCGAGCCCAAGCGTGACGGTCGTCTTTCCGACGCCCCCCTTGAGGGAACTAACGCTAAGTACGTGCACGAGTAACGACGATACCTTCACTACTGTTAAGAAACCTAAAACACCGCCAACTTTTGCGCACCCTTGAGGAAACTGCCAGAGTTCAATCACTCTAGGCTTGGTTTTTGTCAGGAAGGACCGAATGTTTAAGAAGATTCTCGTTGCCAACCGAGGTGAGATTGCTATCCGCGCAATGCGTGCAGCTGTCGAGCTCGGGGCAAGAACTGTGGCCGTTTTCCCTTACGAAGACCGAAATTCGGTGCATCGTCTGAAGGCTGATGAGGCATATCAGATCGGCGAAGAGGGGCATCCTGTCCGCGCCTATCTCGATGTCTCGGAGATTATTCGAGTAGCGAAGGAGTCCGGCGCAGACGCGATCTACCCCGGTTACGGCTTCCTCTCGGAGAACCCTGACCTTGCTCGCGCAGCTGCGGAAGCGGGAATTACTTTCATCGGTCCGCCAACTCGCGTGCTCGAGATGGCCGGCAACAAGGTGACGGCCAAGGAACACGCGATTGCGGCGGGAGTCCCCGTTCTCAAATCGACTCCTGCGAGCACTGACCTTGATGAGCTCATCGCTGGCGCCAACGAGATTGGTTTCCCGGTCTTTGCCAAGGCCGTTGCCGGCGGTGGTGGTCGCGGTATGCGTCGCGTCGACAAGAAAGAAGACTTGCGCGGTGCTCTCGAAGAGGCCATGCGTGAAGCAGACAGTGCGTTCGGCGACCCCACGATGTTTGTTGAGCAGGCGGTTGTCCGCCCTCGCCACATCGAAGTTCAGATCCTGGCTGATGCCCATGGCGGCGTCATCCACTTGTTCGAGCGTGACTGCTCGGTGCAGCGTCGTCACCAGAAGGTTGTTGAGATCGCACCGGCGCCGAACCTCGACGAAGACACTCGTCAGGCGATGTACCGCGACGCGATCGCATTCGCGAAGTCAATTGACTATGTCAACGCCGGCACCGTTGAGTTCCTGCTCGACACGGCGGGGGAGCGCAAGGGCGAGCACGTCTTCATTGAGATGAACCCGCGCATTCAGGTCGAACACACGGTGACAGAAGAAGTTACCGATGTTGACCTCGTGCAGTCGCAGATGCGGATCGCTTTCGGCGAGTCGCTAGAGGAGTTGGGGCTGCGCCAAGACGAGCTCAAACTGCGCGGAGCGGCTCTGCAGTGCCGCATCACGACGGAAGATCCTGCCAGCGGTTTCCGCCCCGATACGGGCAAGATCACCACGTACCGCTCGCCTGGTGGCGCCGGCATCCGTCTGGATGGTGGAACGGTTTCTGCTGGTTCGCAGATTTCTCCCCACTTCGACTCCATGCTCGTGAAGATGACGTGCCGTGGCCGCGACTTTGCGTCAGCAGTGCGTCGCGCCCGTCGTGGGCTCGCTGAGTTCCGCCTTCGCGGTGTCACGACGAACATCCCGTTCCTTCAGGGCGTGCTCGACGACCCCGAATTCATTGCGGGAGATTTGAGTACCGCGTTTATTGATGAGCGCCCGTGGCTCGTCAACTCGCATCGTTCCAAGGACCGCGGAACAAAGATCCTCACCTGGCTGGCAGACGTCACCGTCAACCAGCCCAACGGTGATGGTGCAGGCATCATCAGCCCACAATTGAAGCTGCCGACCGTTGATCTCTCCACAGAGGCTCCGGCAGGATCGCGGCAGCGTTTGTTGGAGCTCGGCCCGGCCGGGTTCGCTTCGGCTCTGCGTGAGCAGAAGTCGCTCGCCGTCACCGAAACCACCTTCCGCGATGCCCACCAGTCGCTGTTGGCCACGCGGGTGCGCACCCGCGACCTCGTCGCGGTAATGCCGCACGTGGCACGCATGACGCCAGAGTTGCTCTCGGTCGAAGCATGGGGCGGAGCAACGTACGACGTCGCTCTGCGGTTCCTCGCCGAAGACCCGTGGGAGCGTCTCGCGTCCATGCGCGAAGCGCTGCCGAACGTCGCGATTCAAATGCTTTTGCGCGGTCGCAATACGGTTGGCTACACGCCGTATCCGACCGAGGTTACGGATGCCTTCGTGCGTGAGGCCGCTGATACCGGTGTCGATATCTTCCGCATCTTTGACGCGCTCAACGATGTTTCGCAGATGCGACCGGCCATCGATGCTGTGCTGAACACGGGCACTGCCGTTGCTGAAGTTGCTCTCTGCTACACGGGTGACTTGCTCGACCCGAATGAGGATCTCTACACACTTGACTACTACCTCAAGCTTGCAGACCAGATCATGGAGAGCGGCGCCCATGTGCTCGCGATCAAGGACATGGCTGGTCTCTTGCGTGCGGAAGCCGCTGAGAAGCTTGTAACGGCTTTGCGTGAACGTTTTGATGCTCCGGTGCACGTTCACACTCACGACACGGCAGGCGGCCAGCTGGCTACTCTGCTGGCGGCATCCCGTGCCGGTGCAGACGCAGTGGATGTTGCGAGCGCCCCGATGGCAGGAACAACGAGTCAGCCATCCATGTCGGCTTTGGTCGCGGCTCTCGCCCACACCGAACGCGACACGGGCATCTCGCTCGATGCGGTCTCCGATCTCGAGCCGTACTGGGAGGCTGTGCGTCACGCCTACGCGCCATTCGAATCGGGCCTGCCCGGTCCGACGGGGCGGGTCTACCACCACGAAATCCCTGGTGGACAGTTGTCGAACCTGCGCCAACAGGCGATTGCGCTGGGTCTCGCTGACCAGTTCGAGACGATTGAGAACCTGTACGCTGCGGCAAACAAGATGCTCGGCCGTCCGCCGAAGGTCACCCCGTCCTCGAAGGTCGTTGGCGACCTGGCGCTAGCTCTTGCTGCAGCGCACGCAGACCCTGCCGACTTCGAAGAGAACCCCGACAAGTACGACATCCCTGATTCGGTGATTGGCTTTATGGCTGGCGAGTTGGGCGAACTGCCCGGTGGCTGGCCTGAGCCCTTCCGCTCGAAGGTGCTGAAGGGGCGCAACGTCAAAATCGGCATTGAAGAAATCAGTGCTGAAGATCAGGCCGCTCTCGACGGCGAGCCACAGGAGCGCCGTTCGGCGCTCAACCGGTTGCTGTTCGCTGGCCCCACTCAGATCTTTGAGACGGCTCGCGAAACCTATGGCGACTTGTCGGCCCTCGATAGCAAGGATTACCTCTACGGCATCCAACAGGGGCACGAGCACGTTGTCGAGATCGAGAAGGGCGTGCAATTGTTCGTCGGTCTCGAAGCGATCGGCGAGGCTGACGAGAAGGGTATGCGCACCGTCATGGCGACCCTGAATGGTCAGCTGCGCCCGGTGTTTATCCGCGATCAGAGCATCAAGGTCGATTCGACTGCGGCGGAGAAGGCCGATGCATCCAAGCCGGGACACGTAGCGGCACCGTTCTCCGGTGTTGTCACGTTGCAGGTAGAAGAGGGCGCAACTGTTGCCGTCGGTGACACCGTGGCCTCGATCGAAGCGATGAAGATGGAAGCTGCAATCACGGCATCCGTTGCGGGAACGGTCAAGCGATTGGCCATTCCGAAGACGCAGCAGGTAGACGGCGGCGACTTGCTTGTGGAAATCGAACCCAGCTAAAACACAGAAGTTTGTAGGGTAGGGACGTGATCGTTGTAACCGCATCGGTCACGTCCCGCTCGTTAACGCGGTAAAGTAGCGTGTTTGCTTTCTGGAGGGGATCGATACGTGACTACGAAGCGCAATGAACCTGATGTGCAGCCGTCCGTCGACGAGCACGATACGTCGACCGATCACGATGCGAAGGAGTCGACGGTCGAGCAGACCCCGAGCACCGACAACGTGACGTTCACGCTCTCGCTGCCGGTCGCGGTTCGCGAGACTCCCGAGCACGAAGCTGCTGTGGCCATCGACGATGTTGCTGTCAATGCGCATCAAGTGGATGTCGCAACTATGGCAACGACAACCATCACGTTTGCGCCGGAGTCAGTGGTGACGATCCCACCCGAGTCTGTGCCTGAAGTGGCCGTTATTCCTGAGCTGCCGCCGGCGGACCGACCGGCTACTCGTCGCGGACGCCAGCGCACCGAAGTTCGCGCGACGACGCCCGAGACGGCCACGATGCTCACCGCTGAGCGATTGATCAATCCGGGCAAGAAGAACCGAGCCACCGCGCCAGAGGGCTTCTTCCAAGAGCTCGTCTACGCTGTCACATTCCATCTCGTCAATCTTGGCGATTCTTACCGAGTTAAAGAGCGCAAAGCTCTTGAGGCTCGCGTTACGAAGACATTCGTGGGTGGAACTCGGTTCGTTCCGGTTCTCACCCGCAAGGGCGGGGTCGGCAAGACCACGATCACGGCACTTCTCGGCATGGCATTGGCCGACACCCGCGAGGACCGCATCATTGCGATCGACGCTAACCCTGACCGCGGAACGCTTGCCGAGCGAATCGACAAGCAAACCCGTGCAACGGTTCGCGATGTCGTGATGCGTGCGGAGTCGCTCCACACGTTTAGCGAATTCCAAACCGTGGTGTCTCGTGATGAGACTCGCCTCGACGTTTTGGCATCCGACACTGATCCACACGTCTCAGAAGCATTTGACGAAAACGACTACAACGTGGTTGCCGATATGGCCGAGCGTTTCTATTCAGTCGCTATCACCGACTGTGGAACCGGAATTGTCCACTCGGTCATGCGTGCAACGCTGCAGCGTGCTGACTCGATTGTCATTGTTTCCGGTGGCAGCGTTGACGAGGCACGTCTCGCATCAGAGACTCTCACGTGGCTCGAATCCAACGGGCACGAAGATCTCGTGAAGAACGCTGTCGTGGCAATCAACACCGCCACTCAGGGCACCAACTTGGTGAAGCTCGAGGAGATCGAGGCGCACTTTAAGTCGCGTGTACGCGAGATTGTTCGCGTGCCATACGACCCCAGCTTGGCTACGGGATCCGTTGTTCATTATCGTGACCTCAACAAGTTGACCAAGGCTGCTGCCCGCGAACTCGCGGCCGTTGTCATGGATGGTCTTCCCGCAGTTCGGGCTAACTGACGCTATGGCTGTTCGTGAGATTCGCCTGTTCGGCGATCCCGTCCTTCGCTCAGTATGCGATCCCATTGCTATCGGTGATGCGCGTGCTGATGCGCTCATCGACGACCTCATCGAGACGGTCAAGCTTCCCGGTCGTGCCGGGCTCGCTGCTAACCAAATCGGTGTCGGCTTGCGTGCATTCAGCTACAACATCGATGGCGATATCGGCTACATCATCAATCCGGTTCTTGCCGAAGTGTCGGGGGAGCCGGAGCTGGTGGATGAGGGTTGCTTGTCTGTGCCCGGATTCTATTTTCTCCGCCGTCGCTATCCTTTCGCCCGCGTCATGGGAGTAGACCTCGCGGGCGAGCCTGTTGAGCTCAGCGGCGAAGGGCTCATGGCTCAGGCGTTGCAGCACGAGACCGATCATCTCGATGGCCATCTGTATATCGAGGGCCTCGAGCCTGAGGCTAAGCGTGAAGCGATGCGCG
The DNA here is from genome assembly GCF_015864955.1 of Salinibacterium sp. NK8237. Classification (NCBI taxonomy): domain Bacteria; kingdom Bacillati; phylum Actinomycetota; class Actinomycetes; order Micrococcales; family Microbacteriaceae; genus Salinibacterium; species Salinibacterium sp. NK8237. Next base: position 123,566 of record NZ_JADYWE010000001.1, read on the forward strand.
CCATCCGTCAGGCACCCTGGTACTAAACCCCACCCGCGTCACGTCACCTCGCTTCGAGGGGACGGGCGCTATTTGGCGCGCCTGCCAGTTGAACGCAGTGGGGGATCCAACGACGAAGGCCCCGCCACACTTGCGTATGACGGGGCCTTCAGCATTTGTGGTGCTACTTCAGCGAGATTCCTTCTGTCGCCGGCGAGTTCGAGTACAGCGACTCGATGACATCGGCGAAGTCAGCCAAAATCACATTGCGCTTGATGCTCATCTTGGGCGTCAGGTGACCGCTGTCTTCGGTGAGGTCCGCATCGAGGATGTGGAACTTACGGATTGACTCGGCACGGGAGACGCGAGAGTTTCCCACGTCAATCGCGCGCTGGACTTCGGCGAGTACTGCGGGGTGTTTCGCCGCCTGTTCCACTGTCCACGTTGCATCGAGCCCGTTGTTCGCGAGCCACACAGGCAGCATTTCCTCGTCGAGAGTGACAAGAGCGGAGATGAACGGACGCTGCTCACCCACGACGATTACTTGGCCGATGATCGGGTTCGCTCGGATGGGGTCTTCGAGCGCCGCGGGAGCAACGTTCTTGCCGCCGGCAGTCACAATGATTTCCTTCTTGCGACCAGTGATCTCGAGGTATCCATCTTCGTCGAACTGCCCGATGTCGCCGGTCTTGAACCAACCGTCTTCAAAGACGTCGTCGGTAGCAGCCTGGTTGTTCCAGTACCCGTCGAAGACGCACACGCCCTTGGCTTGAATCTCGCCGTCTTCGGCAATCCGCACCGAAACGCCGGGGAGCGGCGGGCCGACCTTTCCGATCTTGAAGTTGGACGGCTTGTTCACCGAAATGGGGGCGGTGGTCTCGGTGAGTCCGTAGCCCTCGAGGATCGTGAGGCCGAGGCTGCGGTAGAAGTGTCCGAGACGCAGTCCGAGAGGCGCGGATCCGGAGACCGCGTATTTGACGCGCCCGCCGAGTGCTGCGCGAATCTTGGAGAGCACGAGACGGTCGAAGACAGCGAACTGGATTTTGAGCCCCAGCGGCACGTGACCCTCATCGAGCGCCTTCGAGTGTGCGATCGCAACATCGGCAGCCTTGCGGAAGATCTTGCCCTTGCCGCCAGCTTCCGCCTTCTGCTCGGAGGAGTTGTAGACCTTCTCGAAGACACGCGGCACAGCCAACAGGAACGTTGGCTTGAACGATGCCATCGAGGGCAGCAGCAACTTGGTGTCCGGCTGGTGGCCTACTTTGACGCCACCGTGAACACAGAGGATCGAGATGAACCGAGCGAAGATGTGCGCTGTAGTAATGAAGAGCAGCGTGCTCGAATCGGGGTTGACGACCTCGGGGATTGCCTTCTGCGAGTTGCGGCACAGCTCAACAAAGTTGGAGTGCGTGATCACGCAGCCTTTGGGCTTTCCGGTTGTTCCCGAGGTATAGATCAGCGTCGCGAGATCGGAACCCTTGGCCAAGTTGCGGCGACGTTCGATCTCTTCATCGCTGACGTCAGCTCCCGATTTGGCTAGTTTGTCGAGGTCGCCCAAATCGATCTGCCACAGGTTGGCGATAGCGGGCACGTCTGCACGAATCTCGTCGAAGCGCGCGAAGTGGTCGGGCGTTTCTGTGATCATCGCCGTGGCGCCGGAGTCCGTGATGTTCCACAGAATCTGGCTCGGCGAGCTGGTCTCGTAAATTGGCACAAGCACCGCGCCTGTGAACCAGGTCGCGAAGTCAATGAGTGTCCACTCATAACGGGTCTTGCACATGAGGCCGATTTTGTCGCCTGGCTCAATGCCGGCAGCGACAAGTCCCTTGGCAAGGGCTTTCACTTGGGTAAGAAATTCCGACGATGTCACGTCGCTCCAGCCACCGTTAGCGGTGGGCAGCGAGAACAAAGCGTTATTGGGTGTAGCCGCAACACGATCCATCAATAGATCGGTAGCGTTTGCATTCGGGTCAGCCTCAACTAGGGCTGGTACATCAAACTGTTTCACGGCAACTCCTTTGGCACCGGTAGGTGGTCTACTCCACTCTAGCGAGGTCAGGCACGCCTAACCACGTGCGCATTGGCGCGTGTGGATATTTGCACCCGTTTGTGGGGTACGTTCTGGCAAACGGTAGAGTGGGGAGTCCCGCGACGAGGAATTGAGGTGCCATGTTCTATTGGTTTATGAAGAATCTGGTGGCTGGTCCCATTTTGAAGACTGTCTTCCGTCCGTGGGTTTCCGGTCTTGAGAACGTTCCCCGCAAGGGTGGAGTCATCTTGGCGAGCAATCACCTGTCGTTCATCGACTCGGTGTTTTTGCCGCTCATTATGGACCGACGCATCTTTTTTCTCGCCAAGAGCGACTATTTCACTGGCCGTGGCATCAAGGGCTGGCTCTCGCGAGCGTTTTTCAATGGCACGGGGATGCTGCCCATCGACCGTTCCGGCGGCAAAGCTTCAGAGGCATCGCTCAACACGGGCCTAGCGGTTTTGGCTCGTGGAGAGGTGCTTGGCATCTATCCCGAGGGAACGCGCAGCCCCGACGGAAAGATGTATCGCGGCCGCACCGGAGTCGCACGCATGATTCTCGAAGGCCATGTTCCAGTTGTTCCTGTCGCAATGATCGACACTGAAAAGGTCATGCCCATCGGCACGAAGATCCCTCGCATGGGCCGCATCGGAATCGTCTTCGGTGAGCCTCTCGACTTCAGCCGTTTCGAGGGCATGGAGGGTGACCGATTCATCCTTCGCTCGATTACTGACGAGATCATGTATGAGCTCAACCGCATCAGCGGTCAGGAGTATGTGGATGTCTATGCCACCTCGGTGAAAGACCGCGCCGCACGTCGTTAGCAACGCCCGGCAATTCACCGCAGAGTCTCGCCGTGCAGCAGTGCTGTAACGGTGACACTCAGCACCCACTTGTGCCGGTAGGCTCGTAGTGGGTCACAAACCCGTTCATTTTCGCTGTAATTGTATGAAGGAAACTCCTCGTGGTCGACCCGTCAGAACCAGTCGTGCTTGCTGATCCCGCCGTGATTGCGGGTCTAGACAACTGGCGCACGCTCCCCATCAAACAGCAGCCACAGTGGCCGGATGCCGACGCCGTTGGCGAAGCATCTAGCAAGATTGCGTCGCTGCCGCCCCTCGTTTTCGCGGGCGAAGTAGACCGTTTGCGTACCCGCCTCGCGCGCGCAGCTCAGGGAGAAGCGTTCCTGTTGCAGGGTGGTGACTGTGCTGAGACTTTTGCGGGCGCTACCGCGCAGCAGATCAGCGATCGAGTCAAGACGATTCTGCAGATGGCTGTTGTACTTACGTATGGTGCTTCGAAGCCCATCGTGAAGATGGGCCGCATGGCTGGCCAGTTCGCCAAGCCACGGTCAAGCGACTCTGAGACCCGCGGCGACGTCACGTTGCCGGCCTACCGTGGCGACATCGTTAACGGTTACGACTTCACTCCGGAGTCCCGTACTGCTGATCCTGCTCGTCTGGTTGAGGGTTACCACACGGCGGCGTCGACGCTGAACCTTATTCGCGCGTTCACGCAGGGCGGCTTCGCCGATCTTCGCCAGGTGCATTCTTGGAACAAGGGCTTCGCCGCCAACCCGGCGAACCGCCAGTACGAGAGTCTTGCTAAAGAGATCGACAAGGCAGTGCGCTTCATGGAAGCAGCAGGAGCCGACTTTGACGAGCTCAAGCGCACCGAGTTCTACTCAAGCCACGAGGGTCTCCTCATGGACTACGAGCGTCCGATGACGCGCATTGATTCGCGCACCGGTACGCCGTACAACACGAGCGCCCACTTCTTGTGGATCGGGGAGCGCACGCGCGACCTCGATGGCGCGCACATTGACTACTTCTCTCGGCTGCGTAACCCGATCGGCGTCAAGCTCGGTCCGACCACGACACCTGAGACTATGAAGCAGCTCATCGACAAGCTTGACCCCGAGCGCGAGCCTGGCCGTCTGACCTTCATTACCCGCATGGGTGCTGGCAAGGTTCGCGACGCGCTTCCGCCGCTGCTCGAGGCCATCAAAGAGATGGACGCGACGCCGCTGTGGATCACGGATCCCATGCACGGCAACGGTCTCACGACTCCCACCGGTTACAAGACGCGTCGTTTCGACGATGTCGTTGATGAGGTCAAGGGCTTCTTCGAGTCGCACCGCGCTGCGGGAACCTACCCCGGTGGTATCCACATCGAGCTCACTGGTGACGATGTCACGGAGTGCCTGGGTGGTTCAGAGCAGATCGATGAGGCTACTCTTGCGACTCGTTACGAGTCGCTGTGTGACCCGCGACTCAACCACATGCAGTCGCTTGAACTCGCTTTCTTGGTAGCTGAGGAGCTTCGCGCTTTCTAACGCCGCTGAAAACGCCCGCCAGCCCGAAACTCTCTACGGAGAGCGTTGCGGGTGGCGGGCGTTTTGCGTTGTGCTCGTGCGAATTCATGGCCGCGGAGAAACACGCGGCGACGTTAGATCTGCGGGCCGTAGACGGTGACTTCTGAGCCGCGCTTGATGGATTCGCCCGGTGAAGGATCGGTGCCGGAGACTGTGGCTAGAGAACTCCAGAAACCCGGCGGGATGTCGGTGACCACGTTCACCACAAAATCGAGAGCTTCAAGTTCTTCAACGGCGCGGGTGATTGTCTCTCCGCTGACATCGGGAACCTGAACTAGGTCAGGGCCCTTCGAGATGATGAAGCTGGCGGTATCACCCTCGCGGAAGGTGCGGGCGACTCCGTCGGCATCCTTCTCAGAGTCGATGGCGACGACCGTTCCTTCGTCACAATCGCTAAAGACTTCGCGGCCAGTTTCGGCGTTGAGCCCAACCCCGGCGAGAGTTTGAGTCGCATTATCGACGGTCGAGCACGTGACGTCGGGGAGCGCACCCGCGGAGATGACGAGAGTGACGTCCTGAAGTTCGCCGTATTTTTCGGCTCCGAGGATAGACGCTGAGTCTGCACCGAGCGCGTCAATGACGAGACCCGCAGCGATCTCGCTGTCGAACTGCTTAATGCTGGGTTCGATCAAAGTGAAAGGTGCTTCTTCAATTGCGGTTCGGGCTTCATCTTCCGTCATCCCGGCAAAATCAGGCACGTCGAGGGGTCGAGGGCCCTGAGAGATCAGCAATTGCACGGGAGAGCCGTTGGGGACCATTTCCCCTATTTCAGGAGCAGTGTTCGCGACAAGGTCGACCGCGACTACGGGATCGTAGGTTTCGCCGAGTTCATCGCTGACGACAAGTCCGAGTTCTTCCAAGATATCTTTGGCTTCTTCGGGTGTCGCGTTTCTTATGGTGTCCGGAATTGTCACTTGGGCACCAGGACCAGACCCGAAGTACCACCCTGCGCCGGCAGCTCCGCCGACGAGGAGAACGATCAGAACAAGTAGCCACCAGCCACGCGACTTTCGTTTGGTCGCGCGCGTCGAAAGGGTTGTGGTGTTCTCTGACACTTGAGTGGGTGCTGGTGGAGCGACTTGTTGAAGTTCGGCGCCGAACACTTGTGTGTCGGCGGTTGAGTTGTTCGGTTCTGCGGCTGGCGCGCTCGGCAGAACCATGGTGCGTTGTACTGCGGTGGATGCCGTTGGCGGCAGCGCGGTCATCAACGAGCTGTGCGTTTGGTACAGCTGGTCGAGCAGCACGCGTGCATCTTTGGGGCGGTCATCCGGTTCGCGTGCGGTCGCCCAGAGCACGAGGTCATCGAGCTCTGCAGGAACAAGGCGGTTGCCCGAGCTGGGGCTCGGCACTGCGTCGTTGGCGTGCTGATAGGCAATCTGCATGGGTTGCTCGCCCTTGAAGGGCTGCTCTCCCACGAGCATTTCGTACATCATGATGCCGACGGCGTAGATGTCGCTGCGAGTGTCCGCGAGTCCGCGAGTCACGAGCTCGGGGGAGAGGTACGCGATCGTGCCGAGCAGCGAGGCGCCGGTTGCGGTGTTTGCGCTGGCCGCACGCGCTAGTCCGAAGTCGGCGATCTTGATGCGACCGTCGTCGGCGAGTAACACGTTTTCAGGTTTGAGGTCGCGGTGAACGATTCCGGCTTTGTGCGCTGCGGCGAGACCGGCGAGCACGGCTTCCATGATGTCGAGGGTCTGCTCAGTGGTGAGGATGCGGTGTTCCAGAAGCAGATCGCGCAATGTAATACCGGGGAGATACTCCATGACGAGGTAGGCCATGTCGCTGTCTTGACCCTGGTCAAAGACGTTGACGACGTTGGGATGCGCGAGTCGAGCTGAAGAGCGAGCTTCTTGAACGAAGCGTTCCTTGAACTTGCTGTCGTCGGCGAGGTGCCCGTGCATGACCTTAATGGCCACTTTGCGTTCGAGTCGCTGATCAGTGGCAAGGTACACGGTTGCCATGCCGCCACGGGCAATCCGCGAACGAATCTGATACCGACCGTCGAGCAGACGGCCGATCATCGGATCACTAGAGTTCGCATTCACCTTCAGAGTCTAAAGTTCTGAGCTTCGAGAGTGCCGCTAGACACGGCTGTTCTGGCTCTTAGCCGAGCTGTTCTAGCCAAGATCGGGCGGATGTCTCCCATTTTGCGTAGGCATCGGGGTGTGCAGAAATCTGCACGGCTTGAGCTGCGTTGGTGACGCTCATGTTCTGCCAGCCAGAGATTTCGAGGAGCCCGCGAGTAATTCCCTTGTTTGGATTACTCGATCCGCCGTAGAACAAGCGCGCAGCATAGGAGGGTGTGGTGAGTTGGCTGACAGTTCCCCAGCCTGAACTCGGTCGCTGTTGAAAGAGTCCAACGGAGTCTCGATCGCCCCAGGTCAGGTTCCGCAAGCTGGATTCTTGCATTGCTGTTGCGAGGGCAATCGTGATGCCGTAGTCGGAGACGCCGAGCTCTCGTCCAACCTGAACGATTACTTCGGCGTTGGCGCGCATCTCAGCGTCGAGGTAGGTGATGCTTCCGCCAGAGCTGGCCAGTGCGGAACTCGCCGAGGGGATCGTCACTGTGTCGCCAATGTAGATGACTGAGGAGGTGTTGAGGCCGTTCGCGTCGAGCAGCGCCTGAGTGGTGATGCCGGCTCGCGACGCGATAGAGGAGACGGTATCGCCGGAAACCACGGCGTAGGCGCTTCCTTGCACAGGAGCAGGTGCCGCTTCGGCCACTGGCGCTGGCTCCTCTCCAACGACTGCAGCCGGACTTTCAACTTCAGCTGCAACTTCGGCGGGAGTCTCGTCGGCATCCGGTGCTTGTTCTTCGTTGGTTGCCGAAGCTGTGGTGTCGTTCCCCGCAGCGTCGTCATCGGACGCAAAATCGTATTCTTCGGTTTCTGCGGAGGGGGAACTCAAATTGCCGGGAATGAGCAGCGATTGCCCTGGGTAGATGATGCTCGACCAGCCGAGACCGTTTGCTGACATCAGCGAGATAGTGGAGACGCCAAATTTGTTGGCGATGCCGCTGAGGGTGTCACCGGCAACGATCGCGTATTGACCATTGGTGGTTTTGACATGGGTCACGCTCGGAACGCTGCTTACGACATCCTTTGTGAGCGTGAGCTCTTGACCGGGAAAGATCGTCGATGACCAACTCAGCCCGTTCAGTGCGAGAACGGATGCCGTGGAGAGGCCATAGCGAGTGGCGATATCGCTGATCGTGTCGCCTTCGGCAACGCGGTAACTTGCCGGAGCGGGTCCGATGATCGTTGTCGCTGCTTCGGTGATTGTCGGAGTGGTGACACGAGCTGGCTTGGTGGCGCGTTCGGTTGAGAGCCGTGGGTCGTCAGGCGTTTTCGCGTTGACGGGTTCGACAGGCCCGGTGAGATTGAACGTCGCAGCGGCGAGAGAGCCGACTAGTAGTACTGGAACGGTGTTCATCACGCTGCGGTTGACCCGTGTGCGCTGCTGAGCGATTCTTCGCGCGCGCTCTGGCGTGCGCACGGCTTTCGCGGGTACTAGTCCTGCGAAAACGGTTGAAGCGACGCTGCTTGCGTCGTCCATTGTGAAATATTTCATGGCGTTCTTCCTGCTCCCGGCCCCGAGAAGGTACACGCGATCGCTGAGATCGCGGGTTCAACGCTGTCACAGAAGAACATTAGTGTCAACCAATGTGTCTAATGAGGTCAGTGTGGTTATTGTTACCTAAGTTCACTAGTGAATATTCTGGGTAAGCCGTGCGAACTGTCCGTTTTATCCCTCATGACGTGGCAGTCTTAACGTGTGACTGAATCACCCACCATCAACTGGCTTACTGTTCCAGACCTCACCGAGCTCCTCGGGCTCAAGGTGAGCCAAGTGCGTCGCCTCATCGAAGAGGGCGCGCTGCTCGCCAGCAAGATCGACGGCGTGTGGCAGGTTCCCGACGTTTTCATCGTCAACGGAGCACCACTTCGTGAACTGAGAGGAACGGTTGTCGTGCTCTCTGACGCCGGATTCTCTTCCGACGAGTCGATGAACTGGTTGTTGTCGAACGAACCTAGCTTGGGCGTGCCGCCTGTCGAAGCGCTCCGCGCCGGTCGCAAGGCCGAAGTTCGCCGCGTAGCTCAAGCCCTCGGGTTCTAAAACCTAGTGCGCTGCACCGCGGTAAGCCGTGCAGTGCAGCGCGAGCGCTCTAGAAGGATCGCGTGGTAGCGGCTTCTGCCAATTCGAGCAGACGAGCGCGCGCTGTTGGAGCGAGATTTGCGTTCTCGATTGCCTCGCACGCTCGTTCGAGGTTGCGGGAAATCACCTTTTCCACTCTCGCTACAGCGCCGGAATCTTCGAGCGTCGAACGAATCATGTCAACTTGCTCGCTACTGAGGTCCGGGTCACCAAGCAGCTCATCCAGAATGGCGTTGGTGCTCTTGGAAAGCTTCTCGCGGGCGATTGCAATGATTGCCGTTCGCTTGCCTTCGCGCAGATCGTCGCCGGCCGGCTTGCCCGTCACTTCGGGGTCGCCGAAAATGCCGAGCACATCATCGCGCAGCTGAAAAGCGACGCCAAGGGGAAGGCCAAACGCGCGAAGCGTTGCCATTTGTTCGTCGGTGCCGGCACCCAAGCTGGCTCCGAGGGCAAGAGGAGCCTCGACGCTGTACTTTGCAGACTTGTAAATTAGGACCCGTTGCGCACGATCGAGAGCTTCTGACTCCGGGTAACTTGCCCACGCGCTTTCATCGTGAATATCCAAGAACTGGCCGGCCATGACTTCTGTGCGCATCGTCATGAACTCTTTGCGTGCTGCCAAGGCTGAGGTGCGGGGGAGCGTCGCGATTCCTCGCCCCAATAGTTCGTCGCTCCAGCCCAGGAGCAAGTCTCCGAGCAGAAGTGCGGATGATTCTCCGTACGCTTCAGCGTTGCCACTCCATCCGCCGTCGATGTGCATTTTCTCGAAACGGCGGTGGGCGGAAGGTGCGCCGCGGCGGGTGTCAGAGCGATCCATGATGTCGTCGTGCACGAGAGCCGCGGCGTGAAAGAGCTCTAGGGCGGATGCCGAAAGCAACACACCGGTGAGGTCTTCACTCGCGGAGTTCTCGGCGAAAGGGTCGTCAGACGACGAGAGGCCGGCGACGGATTGCCATCCCCAATAGCAGAACAGCGCACGAAAGCGCTTTCCGCCAGAAAGGAGCGCCCCGCCGACGTCGGTCAGAGCAGTCAGCTCGGGGGCGATCGCGTTTAATTCGTCGTGTTTCTCGGTGAGAAACTCATCAATTTTCAGCTGGACAAGGTCAACTAACTGGTTACTCTCAGGCACTCGTCTAGCCTACCTAGTGAATGGGGGCGTACTATAGAGACCTAGCCGTGAATCCCAGAGAGAGGGGAACGGAATGCCGCTTTCAGAGCAAGAGCAGCGGGCCCTCGATGAGATGGAGCGCAGCCTCTATCAAAACGATGCCGATTTCGTCAGCGCAGTCAACCCCCGCAAAGGTAAGCCCAACTATCGAATGATGGTCGTTGGCGTTCTTGTCGGGGTCGCCGGAATCATCGCCCTTCTTACCGGCGTGATCATCCAGCAGCCTCTCGTGGGTGTGCTCGGGTTCGTCGTCATGTTTGTCGGTGTTCTGCTTTTCGTAGCGCCGCCGCGTTCCGGAGACGCCGACGAAATGCCCGAACCGTCATCCGCCTCATCTGGCCGCTCGGCTAAGCGCGGCACCTCTTTTATGGACACGATTAACCAGCGTTGGGATCGCCGCCAGGACGGCAATAGCTAACTCCCGCTCCCTCCACTTTCAAGGACCAGCCTTCGGGCTGGTCCTTTTTTTGTGCCCTGATTGGGGTTGACGACCCACGATCGGCCAATTTTGCTCCATTTTCCTCCACCCTAAAATTCCTTGTATTTACTGGGCTCTGTGGATAACTTTCACGGAGTTTGCCGAAAAACCTTAGATATGTGGTTGAAAGTGGAGTAAAGTGGAGGCAACCAGAATCCGGGCCGGAGATTGAGGGGAGGGCGCCGTGTTTCTAGGCACCTACGCCCCCAAGCTCGACGACAAGGGGCGCATCATCCTGCCGGCGAAGTTTCGCGAGGAGCTCGCTTCTGGCGTCGTGGTCACTCGTGGCCAAGAACGTTGCCTTTACGTGTTCAGCCAGCGCGAGTTTGAAGTAATGCACGAGGCGATTCGCAAGGCGCCTGTCACGAGCAAGCAGGGTCGCGACTTTTTGCGTCTCTTTCTTTCTGGTGCAAACCAAGAGACGCCTGACAAGCAGCACCGGGTAACGATCCCCGCTGGGCTACGCGAGTACGCCGGGTTAGGACGCGACCTGACCGTGATCGGTGCGGGTAATCGCGCTGAAATCTGGGACACCGAAGCCTGGAACAACTACTACGAGGCCACCGAGGCCGATTTCGTCAACACCACCGAGGAGGTGATTCCGGGACTCTTCTAGCTCTTCGACGCTGACTCCCAGCCGAGCGCCCTGATTTTCTTCCCCGATATCAGGTCGAATCGGATGGGGATCAGCATCCGAGAACTAGCCCTAACATCATGGCTGACAACACCATTCACACCCCAGTACTCCTTGAGCGCTCGATTGAGTTGCTCGCTCCGGCACTGAACGCTCCCGGAGCAGTTCTTGTCGACGGAACTCTCGGAATGGCTGGGCATGCGGAGGCATTTCTCCAGCGTTTCCCCGACCTCACTCTCGTGGGTATCGACCGGGACGAGGATGCTCTCGCTATCGCTCGACGTCGGCTTGAGCCTTTCGCTGACCGCACACACTTTGTTCATGCTGTCTACGACGAAATTCCACAGGCACTCGATTCGTTGGGAATCATGTCAGTCGAAGGCATCTTCTTCGACCTCGGCGTATCATCCCTCCAACTCGACCGTGTTGAGCGCGGTTTCTCGTACTCTCAAGACGCTCCACTGGACATGCGGATGGATGCCTCGACACCGGTGACGGCCGAGCACATTCTCGCGACGTACAGCGAGCTCGAGCTCCGTCGTATTTTCTATGCGTATGGCGACGAGAAACTTGCCCCGCGATTCGCGAGCCGCATCGTGCAGTTCCGCGAGCAGCAGCCGCTGACGACGTCTGCCCAACTCGTGGAACTGGTCATTGCGGCTACTCCCGCGGCAGCACAACGTGCAGGTCATCCGGCGAAGCGCGTCTTTCAGGCGCTGCGCATCGAAGTGAACCAAGAACTGTCGGTTCTAGAGCGGGCGATTCCCGCTGCGGTTGACTCCCTCGCGCTCGGCGGACGGATGGTCGTGCTGGCCTACCAGTCGCTGGAAGACCGCATCGTCAAACGCGAGCTACAGCGACGTTCCAAATCCACCGCTCCGGCGGGCCTTCCGGTTGAGCTTCCTCAGCACAAACCGGAACTCAAACTCCTTGTTCGCGGATCAGAGCAAGCAAGTGAAGCAGAGCAAGCCCTCAACCCTCGAGCAAAGCCCGTTCGGCTGCGAGCGATAGAACGAATGCGAGTCATCTCATGAGCACTAACCTCGCTTATGCACAGCCACAGCCGCTTCACCAGCCAACTGCACGCCCGTCTCATATTGAGATCGTCACGACGAAGGCGCAGCGCAAAGCTCGGCCGCGCATGCTTTATGCAGTGGTAACTGTCGCGAGCCTTTTCGCGATCCTTGCCGCGCAACTTTTGTTGAGCATCGTTGTTACTCAGGGTGCGTACGAGATCGACTCGTTGCAGTACGACCAGAAAGTGCTAGTTCGTACAGAGCAGAGCCTGCTCGAATCGCTTTCATTGCAGTCATCAACGCAAAATCTGGCCGCGCGGGCGGCGGAGTACGGCATGGTTCCCAACGCGACGCCTTATTCGCTGAATATCTCAGATGGTTCGGTCTTCAGCCTTCCTGGAAGCGCGGATCCGTCCGGATGCGGTGGTAGCTGTGGCCTAGTCGGCAACACACTTCTGGATGACGCTTCACTCGTAACCGCAGCGAACGCTGCTGAAGCGACGGCTGGTGCTTCCGCGAGTGGCGCGAGTGCCGCAGCTGCGACGGATACCTCCGCCGCGCCAGAGCCCGCCAATAACGCGATTCCTGCTCCTGTCACGCGATGATTGAGGTCAATCGTCATGGGGAGGACCGATGAAACCACGCTCAACTCGTGCGCGAGTTTCATTCGTCATCCTCACCATCGTGGTGTTGACGGGCGTCTTCATGGTTCGTCTCGTCGACCTGCAGATCGTTCAAGCTGACACGCTCAATGCAGAAGCGGACACAAAACGCACTCTCACGAGCGTGAGCTACGGAACGCGCGGAGACATCGTTGATACCAACGGCGCAATCTTGGCCGATAGCGTTGAGCGTTTCGATATCGTCATTTCGCCGCGCGTAACTCTGTTGCGCGAGAATGCATCCGTTGTGGTGCTCGAGGACCTCGTCCAGATCACCGACATCATCGGGGGAGACCCTGATGAAATGCTCGCGATGATTCTCGATAACCCGGAGTCGGACTTTGAATATCTGGCGCAGGGAATCACTCTCGATGAGTATCAATCCGTACTCGAACTGGGTATCACCTGGCTCTATTACGAACTAAGCCCCGAACGCAGTTACCCCAACGGTGAGATTGCGGGCAACCTTGTGGGGTTCATTGGTACCGATGGCCCGCAGGCTGGCGTCGAACTGTCGGCCGATGAATGCTTGGCCGGCGAAGACGTTGAAGCAAGCTATGCCCGCGGCGAGGATGGAGTAGCCCTACCGGGCAGCGACGTGGAGACCATTGAAGCGAAAGATGGGGGCACGCTAGCCCTGACGATCGATAGGGATCTCCAGTTTTACGTGCAGCAACGCATGGCACAGACCGCCGAAGCACTGGGAGCTACGTGGGCGACGGGCGTTGTCATGCGTGTTAGCGATGCGCATTTGCTCGCCGTAAGCGATTGGCCGACGGTCGACCCCAATAACGTCGACCTTGCGGATCGTGGCGCTCTGGGTTCGCGTGCGTTCAGCACGCCTTACGAACCCGGTTCGACGGTGAAGGCGCTCACGGCCGCTTCTCTGATCGATGCAGGAGCCGCTAACCAGCAAACACAAGTCGTCTCGCCCTACGCACTCGAATTAACCAATGGTGGTGGAACGATCAGTGATTCCTTCTATCACGAGGACCAACGACTGACTCTTGCGGGAGCACTAGTCGAGTCGTCGAATACGGCAATCGCGCAGTACACCGACCTCTTGGATGCCGCCTCTCGTCACGACTATCTGCAGGCCTTCGGGCTCGGCGAAAAGACAGGTATCGGTTTCTACGGTGAATCCAGTGGCGCGCTCTACGAAGCCAAAGACTGGGATGCGCGCACCAACTATGCCGTTCAATTCGGTCAGGGTCTCAGCACGACATCCATTCAAATGGCGAGTGCATACCAAGCGCTAGGCAATGACGGTGTCCGCCTTCCTCCTGTGCTTGTCGAGGGCTGCGAATGGCCAGACGGCACGGTCACTGATACGCCTTCCACCGAGGGAACCCAGGTTATTTCTGAAACAGCAGCAGATCAGACTCTGGAGATGATGGAGATGGTCTACAGCTCAAGCGGTTCGGCTCCGAACCTGCAGATTCCCGGATATCGGGTAGCGGTTAAGAGTGGAACGGCTCAAGTCGCGGAGAACGGAGCCTACGGCAACAGCGTAGTGATTTCCTACGCGGGACTCGCTCCTGCAGAGGACCCTGAGTACATTGTGATCGCGACAGCGGGTATCCCGGATAGCATATATTCCGGCGCCATTGCCACGACGTTTCGCGACATCATGGCCCAAACGCTCACCACTTACCGCGTTACCCCGTCAGAAACTTCGGGACCGGATCTGCCGTTGCGTTGGTGAGCTTCCCCCGCGTTTACCTACCCCTGGAGCACACCCCGTGATCGAACTGAGCATTGCCGAGATTGCCACCGCTGTCAGCGGAGAGCTTCGTAACAGCAGTGACGGTCAGCAACGGATCCTCGCGAGCAGCGTCCAGACTGATTCTCGGCTCAATACTCCCGGTTCCCTCTTCTTCGCTCTCCGCGGTGAAATCACCGACGGCCACCTTTTTGCCGCGAAGGCAGTTGAGAACGGTGCGGCGCTTGTCATTGCGGAACAACCGCTTGACCTTGATGTGCCACAGATCATCGTCGCTAACGGGGTAACGGCTCTCCAAGCTTTAGCGCGCACTGTAGTAGCCTCCGTTCGCAGCAGGGGCGTCCTCACAGTTGTCGCTGTAACGGGCTCCAACGGCAAGACCACGACGAAGAACATGCTTCGCGCGATCCTTGAAAGGGAGGGCGAGACTGTAGCGCCACAGGGGTCCTTCAACAACGACGTTGGTGCCCCGATCACCATGCTCAATGTCTCGGAGTCCACCAAGTTTCTTGTCGTTGAAATGGGTGCTGATGGCCTTGGCGACATCACGCGTTTGCAGTCGATCGTCATGCCTGATGTCGGCATCGTACTGATGGTCGGTCTCGCTCACATCGGAAAGTTTGGGGATGCCGCAGTGACGGCGCAGGCGAAGTCAGAGATGGTTTCTCACTTGCCTTCCACCGCGACCGCAGTATTGAACAGCGATGACGGTCGCGTAAAAGCAATGGCGCAGCAGACGGAGGCGAAAGTGTCGTTCTTCGGCCTCGACTCGAGTGCTGATCTGTGGGCAGACGATATCGAGGCCTCCGCTCGGGGAACGTCGTTTGTCTTGCGCATCGGAGATGAGTCGATTCCGGTGCAGTTGCGCATTCTCGGTGAGCATCATGTGACGAACGCGTTGGCTGCGATTTCGGCAGCACGGGCTCTGGGCATTGATCCCGCGCGTGCCGTGGCGGCGCTGGAATCTATTGAGCGTGCCGAACGCTGGCGGATGGAGCTATTAGAGGCTCCGGGCGGCGTCACTGTCATCAACGACGCGTACAACGCGAGCCCCGACTCGATGGCGGCTGCGTTGAAGACCCTTGTGCAGGTTGTGGGCCCCGAAAACCGTTCCGTCGCGGTGTTGGGTGAAATTGCTGAACTGGGCGACTACGCGAATGATGAGCACGATCGAATTGGCCGACTCATTGTGCGATTGAACGTGCAAAAACTCATTGTGGTCGGCCACGCGGCCCGTCACATTCACAACGCTGCCGGCCTTGAAGGTTCGTGGGATGGAGAGTCGGTCCTCGTCGATAACGTCGAAGAGGCATACGCTGTCCTGCGTGATGAATTGCGAGAAGGTGACGTCGTGCTGGTGAAATCTTCCAACTCAGCCGGCCTGCGGCACTTGGGTGACCGGATTGCCGGGGTGAGCGCATGATCGCTCTTCTCGTCGCTGCGGGTTTCTCCCTCTTCTTCACGCTATTGCTGACTCCGCTTTTTATTCGCCTTTTTGTGCGCTTGAAGTGGGGCCAATTCATTCGTGATGATGGTCCCGAGAGTCATCACACGAAGCGTGGCACGCCCACGATGGGCGGAATCGTCTTCATCTTGGGCTCGACGATCGGTTATTTCGTCGGACATTGGGTTGCTAGTGAGCCCGTAACTCTCTCCGGCCTTCTCGTGATCTACCTCATGGTCGGTCTCGGCATCATTGGCTTCATTGATGACTTCATGAAGACTCGCAAACAGCGCAGCCTCGGCCTTGGCGGTTGGTCAAAGGTTGCTGGTCAGGTAATCGTCGCTGCGGGTTTCGCGGCCCTCGCCCTCAACTTCCCCGATCCTGGCGGACTCACGCCAGCATCCTCAATGATTTCGGGATTGCGCGACATCAATTGGCTCGACCTCGCGACCTTCGGCGTGGTAACCGGTGCCATTCTGTTCGCGATCTGGGTGACACTCATCATCGTCAGCACGTCGAACGGTGTGAACGTCGCCGACGGTCTTGACGGCCTCGCGACCGGTTCAGCGATCTTCGCGATCGCGTCCTACATCGTCATCGGGTTTTGGCAAGCTAATCAGTCGTGCAGCAATCCAAGCATCGATCGTGAAGTGCTCTACAAGTGCTACGAGGTCCGCGACCCGCTTGACCTCGCCATCATTGCCGCGGCGATCGTCGGCGCGCTCATCGGCTTCCTGTGGTGGAACACCTCGCCGGCACAGGTCTTCATGGGCGACACAGGTTCGCTCGGTCTCGGAGGCGCCCTCGCTGCTCTCGCGATCATGAGCCGCACAGAACTGCTGCTCATCCTCATCGGTGGTCTCTTCCTTATCGTCACCGGCTCCGTCATCTTGCAACGTGCCTATTTCAAGATCACCGGCGGTAAACGCATTTTCTTGATGAGTCCGCTGCATCATCATTTCGAACTCAAAGGCTGGGCAGAAGTCACGGTAGTAGTGCGCTTCTGGTTGATCGCAGCGCTCTTCGTCGCCGCGGGTGTCGGAACCTTCTATCTTGAATGGATCAATCAGTAGTCGTGCGCGATCTCAACTCATTCACCAGCTGGAACTCGGCCTGGAGCGAACTGAGCGTTGCGGTCCTCGGGCTGGGGGCGACCGGCTTCTCAGCGGCCGACACCCTCACCGAACTCAAGGCTCGTGTTCTCGTGATCGCGGATGCGGCATCCGACAATCGCGTCGAAATGGTGCAGGTCATCGGTGCCGAGCTGGAACTCGGCGGCAGCGCTGACGATCAGCTTGCCGCGCTCACCGCGCATGCCCCCGACGTCGTCATCGTGTCGCCTGGCTATCCGCTCGATCACGTTCTCGTGGAGTGGTGCCGCACTAACGCTGTTCCGATGTGGACCGAGATTGAACTTGCCTGGCGTCTGCGCGACAAAACAGGCACGCCTGCCGAATGGATTGCCATCACCGGCACCAACGGCAAAACGACCACGGCGCAGCTGACCGCCCACATTCTGACAACGGCCGGTTTCCGGGCGGGTGCAGTCGGCAACATCGGTATTCCGGTGCTCGACGCGATTCGATACCCCGATGGCTTTGACTTTCTCGTCGTTGAGCTCTCGAGTTTTCAGCTTCACGGGATGCCGCGCGAGGGCGCTGGTGCGATCTCACCGCTCGCTAGCGTCTGTCTCAATTTTGCTGACGACCATCTCGATTGGCACGGTTCTCGTGAGGCATACGCGCACGCAAAAGCGACCGTCTACGCCAACACGAAAGTTGCCGCGGTTTACAATCGCGCGGTGCCCGAGACGCTGGCCATGGTCGAAAATGCTGACGTGGTCGACGGATGCCGTGCAATCGGGTTCGGACTCGATACGCCGGGTCCCAGCGACTTCGGTATTGTCAGCGACCTGCTCGCTGACCGCGCGTTCGGCGATGACCGCCACAACGCTGCCCTCGAACTTTTCACGCTCGACGAGCTGCGCCAGCGCAACCTTGCGGCGCCGCACATGGTCGCCAACATTCTCGCGGCGAGTGCACTCACTCGAGCCGCCGGCGTAAGCATCGAAGCGGTGCGTGAGGGTGTAGCTAGTTTCGAGATCGATGGCCACCGCAATCAGGTCGTGCTTGTCAGTGGGGGAGTGACCTGGATCAACGATTCCAAGGCCACTAATTCCCATGCCGCGAGTGCATCGCTTTCCGCGGCCGACCCTGTGGTGTGGATTCTGGGCGGCCTGCTCAAGGGAATTGATGTTGCTCCCTTGATTGAGAAACACGCTCGGAGACTTAAGGCTGCAATCGTCATTGGTAACGACAGGCTGGCAATACAGGCGGCATTCCAGCGACACGCGCCGCAGATTCCGGTCTTCGAGGTTGACTCGACTGACACTGATCACGTGATGCCCCGTGCCGTCGAGATGGCGCACGGAATCGCTACCGAAGGCGACACGGTCTTGTTGGCGCCAGCGGCAGCATCCATGGATCAATTCACGAGTTACGCAGATCGCGGAGACAAGTTCGCAGCAGCAGTGCTCGAACGAGTAGGAGGGAACGACGATGACGCCTCCTCAGCGACCACACCGACCCCAACGGCCGAGTAGCGGGGCGAAGTCTTCGCAGACCGCCGCAGCGCCCGAAGACGCTTCGCCGAAATTACATGACCGCATATCGGCTCGTGTGCCGGTCAAGCGCATTTTCGCGGGCGAATCGAGCAACTATTTTCTGCTCTTAGGCACAACGCTCTTCCTCGTTATTTTCGGGCTCGTGATGGTGCTCTCCTCCTCATCAGTGGAGTCTTATGCCGCGGATGAGGGGTTCTTCGGCAGCTTCCTTCGCCAAGGATTGTTCGCTCTCATCGGAATTCCGCTGATGCTGATCGCGTCGCGGGCCCCGACGAGGTTTTGGAAGCGATGGGCATTCCCTGGGCTCATCCTTGGCGCCGTCCTGCAGCTTCTTGTTTTTGTGCCCGGAATCGGTCTCGGATACGGCGGTAACCAAAACTGGATCCAGATCGGGACTTTCAGCGCGCAACCGTCTGAGTTCTTGAAGATCGCTGTGATCGTCTGGGTGGCTTGGGTCCTGTCTACGAAGCAAGACATGCTGGGTGACTGGCGTCAGGTGGTGCTGCCCGTCTTGCCCGTAGCCGGCGTAGCCATCGGACTCGTTCTTGTCGGCAATGACTTGGGAACAGCATCCATCATGCTCCTCATCGTCTTCGCTTGTCTCTTATTTGCCGGTGTCCGGCTGAAATTTCTGTCGATCGGAGTGCTGGCTGTAATCGCCGGAGCGGTGCTATTCGCTACCACTAGCAGTTCACGCACATCGCGGATCGATATTTGGCTGAACGGATGCTCCGACGTCGACTACCTAGACTCCTGCTGGCAAATTGATCAAGCGTATTGGGCTCTCGCTGGCGGCGGACTTTTTGGCCGTGGTCTTGGAAACTCGATTTCCAAGCGTGGCTGGCTACCTCACGCCGACAACGACTACATTTTTGCGATCATTGGCGAGGAACTCGGACTCATCGGTGCCATTGTCGTGCTGCTGTTGTTTGTCGTTTTGGCGATCTCCTTTATCCGCATCATTCGCACTACTAACGACAGCTTCGTGCGCATCGCGACCGCGGGCGTCATGGTGTGGACGGTCGGTCAGGCTTTTGTGAACTTTGCGGTGGTGCTGGGAGTTCTTCCCGTGCTTGGCGTGCCGTTGCCGCTGATATCGACGGGTGGCTCTGCGCTCATCGCGACACTGTTGGCTATCGGAATAGTGTTGTCGTTTGCGAGATCGGAGCACAGGGCGGCTGGCTCCTCGCCGCGGCCCTCCGACGCGGCGGGTGCTTCAGCAGGAACGAGATCCGCAGCATCGCCGACAGCGTCGCCAACTGCGGCACCCACTCAGACTGCAGCAGATCGCTCCCGCATGCTGGCGGCAAATCGAGCACGAGGACGCCGATGACTACTTATCTTCTTGCCGGCGGAGGAACCGCCGGCCACGTGAATCCGCTGCTTGCTGTAGCCGAACGTATTCGCTGGAGTGAACCCGAAGCAGAGGTGCTGATTTTGGGCACCGAGGAAGGGCTAGAGGCTCGTTTGGTGCCTGCCCGCGGCTTTGAATTGCTCACGATTGCGAAGCTTCCATTTCCGCGTCGCCCGAACCGGGCGGCGTTGAAGTTTCCGGCGCGACTGCGCTCCACTATCGACGAGGTAGTCGCGATCATTACTGAGCGCGGTGTGGACGTTGTTGTCGGCTTCGGCGGCTACGTTGCGGCGCCGGCATATTTGGCTGCGCGCAAAGCTGGGGTTCCCCTAGTCATCCATGAGGCGAATAGTCGCCCGGGCATTGCGAACCGTCTTGGTTCCTTCTTTACGAAGTTTGTCGGCACCGCTTTCGATCGCACGCCAATTCGTGGCGGCGTTGTTGTGGGGATGCCGCTGCGCGCCGAAATCGAGAAGCTCGATCGGTTTGCGGCACGCACCGAGGCCGATAGCTTCTTCGGCCTTGATCCTAAAAAGCCGACGCTTCTTGTGACCGGTGGTTCTTCGGGAGCTAAGCGCATCAACGATACTATTTCGGCGTCGATCACGCGCATTTTGGGCGCGGGCTGGCAAGTGCTGCACATCACGGGGGAGTATCGGGATGCGGTCGACGATCAGCAACTCCCGGGCTACGTTGTGGTCAAGTATTGCGATCGTATGGAGCTGGCGCTGGCAGCGGCGGACCTCGCGATTGCACGCGCGGGCACGTCAACGGTTGCCGAGCTCACCGGGCTGGGCATTCCCGCGATTTATGTTCCCTACCCAGTGGGAAACGGCGAGCAGAAGTTCAATGCTCGTACCGCAGTCGAGGCTGGGGCCGCAATTCTCGTCATGGATTCCAGCTTTGTTCCTCAATGGGTCGGTTCGGACCTTGTTCCGATGTTGCGCAAGCGGGCCTTGATCGCAGACATGGCCGCCCGCGCCTCCAGCGTTGGTTCGCTGGATGGTACTGACCGGATGCTCGAACTCGTCCATCTGGCCCTCGACCGCGATCTACCATTGACATCATGATCTTTCCTGACTTGTCTATGCCGTTGCCCGGACCACTGCGTTCGGCGCACTTCGTTGGTGTCGGTGGCGCAGGTATGAGTGGCATCGCCAGAATGTTCTTGGATGCCGGAATTACGGTCACAGGTTCCGATAAGGCAGCGAACGCCAACATTGAGTCGCTGCGCGCTGCCGGGGCAACGATCTCCATCGGGCATGACGCCGCTCACCTCGGTGATGCGGAAGTTCTCGTGTACACGGGCGCACTATGGCCCGATAACCCCGAGTATCTCGCTGCGGTTGAGCGTGGCATCCCGGTCTTGCACCGCTCTCAAGCCCTTGCCTGGTTGGTGGGATCGACCCGCCTAGTTGCCGTTGCGGGTGCGCACGGCAAGACGACGTCGACGGGGATGATTATCACTGCGCTGCGCGAGCTTGGCACGTCGCCGAGCTTTGTGAATGGTGGAGTTATTCAGGGTCTTGGCACCAGTTCAGGCTCAGGAACCGACGATCTCTTCGTGGTTGAAGCCGATGAGTCCGATGGTTCATTTTTGCTGTACTCCACGGCTGTCGCATTAATTACCAATGTCGATGCAGATCACCTCGACCACTATGGCTCTCACGAGGCCTTCGATGATGCTTTCGTCGATTTCGCTTCGCGCGCTACTGAAGCCGTGGTTGTTTCCAGCGACGACGCTGGCGCGATTCGGGTGACCAAGCGACTCACCCACGACAATGTGGTGACGTTTGGTGAGGCGGATGACGCGACCGTGCGCATCCATTCCGTCACGTCTCTCGGCCCTGTGGCATTCACCGTCGTGGTTGACGGTCGCGAAGAGCGCGTGCAGCTCGCTGTCCCTGGGCACCACAACGCTCTCAACGCTGCAGGAGCGATTGCAGTACTCGTCGGGCTTGGTCACGAACTGGGAGCCGCTATTGACGCGGTTTCTACTTTTGCGGGCACGCAGCGTCGTTTTGAGCTGCATGCTGTTGTCGATGGAGTGAGCGTCTACGACGACTACGCTCATCACCCCACCGAGGTCGAAGCGGCCCTCAGCGGTGCCCGCAGTGTGTTGGGCAATGGCCGATTGATCGCCGTGCACCAACCGCATCTTTTTAGCCGCACCCGCGACATGGCACCTGAATTTGCCGAGGTTTACGAACGTCTGGCAGACCACACCGTTGTTCTTGGAGTGTTCGGTGCGCGTGAGGACCCGATTCCCGGTGTCACCGGAGAACTCGTATCGTCTGGTTTCGTCGATCCTTCGCGTGTCGACTACCAGCCCGACTGGGAGTTGGCGGCGCAACGCGTCGCTGAGATCGCTCGGGAGGGTGACATTGTCATGACTCTGAGCTGTGGTGATGTTTACCGCATCATCCCGCAACTTGTCGCAGCGATCGATCGTTATCCCGTTGTTTCGGCATCCGAGACGGTCGCAGATCAGGTGCCGAGTGAAGAGGCCTGAAGGGTTCGATAAGTCTGCTGCTCAGCCTGATCCGCCTCCGACGAAGTCTCGCCGAAAGCGTGCAGCTCGGTCGCAAAAGGACACGACGCGAACGGATGTCGACGGCGGCCAAGCTGAGCGAGTAGCCCCGCTGCACTCGCCCTCAGTGAACACTTCGCACGAGAGTAAGCCGAAGCCGGCACCGAAACCAGAGCGAGAACCACGTCGACGCATTCGTGCGGTTCGCAGTGCACCGAACCCTGAGGTGCACGCCAAGCGCGAGCTGCGTCGCGCGGCGCGCGCACGTAAGCGCGCAGAGAAGGCGGAGCTTCGTCGTTTCACTCGTCGGGCACGGACTCGTCGCTATGTTTGGCTTTCTGTTTCCGGCCTCGTCGCGGTATTGCTCGCACTCATTGCGGTTGCGGTCTTTTCTCCGATCCTTGCACTCCGCACGGTCGTGGTCGACGGAACGAATCGCATTGACCCGGCGGATATTCAAACTGCGGTCGAGACGCAACAGGGAACACCGCTCGCGCTCTTGGACTTCGACGCGATCAACGAAGAGCTTTCGGTTTTCCCGTTGATCCGCAGCTATGTCACAGAGATTGTGCCCCCGGATACGTTGCTCGTTCACATCGTCGAGCGGGAACCCATCGGTTCGGTGAAAATCGATGGTGTCTACACTTTGGTTGATCCCGCCGGAATCACCATTCAGGAGTCTGCGGAGCAAATCGCCGGGGTTCCGTTGATCGATATTGGTGGCGCAGAGCTCTCGAGCTCCGCCTTCACCGCGGCGACTGAAGTGCTGCTAGCTCTGCCGACTGACCTTCGCGCACAAGTGGAGAGCGTTTCCGCTACGACTAAGGACGATGTGTCATTTGTGCTCACTGGAGTCGGTCAGCGTGTGGTGTGGGGGAGCGCGAGTGAGTCGGCCCGCAAAGCGGCAGTGCTCGAGAGTTTAATTTCCATTAGGGATGCGGATGAAGCTGGCGAGTTCGATGTGTCGGCTCCCAGCAATGGCATTTTCCGTCCCAGCTAGCCCTTCGCAAGCGCTGAGTGTGCGGCAAGGTCGCTAATTGCCAGAACACTTTCCGACACGCGGCCTGTTGTGCATCCGTGTGGGGTGCTGTCCGCATACTCTCAACAAAAGAAATACATACTGAGCATAACTTTAAACCTCAAGTCGAGGTTGATAGTTTCCAGTGGAGGCCGAAAAGTGACATCAAACCAGAACTACCTCGCAGTCATCAAGGTAGTCGGCATCGGTGGCGGTGGCGTGAACGCTGTCAACCGGATGATCGAGCTCGGCCTGCGAGGCGTCGAGTTTATTGCGATCAATACCGACGCCCAGGCGCTGCTCATGAGCGATGCTGACGTCAAGCTTGACGTCGGTCGCGAACTCACGCGCGGACTTGGAGCCGGCGCCGATCCTGAGGTTGGCCGACGTGCCGCCGAAGATCACGCCGAAGAGATCGAAGAGGCGCTTGCGGGCGCCGACATGGTCTTTGTTACCGCTGGTGAGGGTGGTGGAACGGGCACCGGTGGTGCTCCCGTCGTCGCCCGCATCGCTAAGTCGATTGGCGCACTCACGATTGGTGTTGTCACGAAGCCGTTCGGCTTCGAGGGCAAGCGCCGTTCGTCTCAGGCAGAGATCGGAGTGGAGACCCTCAAGAATGAGGTCGACACCCTCATCGTCGTTCCCAATGACCGCCTTCTCGAGATTAGCGATCGCGGTATCAGCATGCTCGAAGCGTTCTCGACCGCCGACCAGGTTCTGCTTGCCGGAGTTCAAGGCATCACAGACCTTATTACGACTCCTGGTCTGATCAACCTCGACTTCGCCGACGTCAAGTCGGTCATGCAGGGTGCCGGTTCTGCACTGATGGGTATTGGCTCATCACGCGGGGCCGACCGGGCCATAAAAGCGGCAGAACTTGCTGTGGCTTCACCGCTGCTCGAAGCCAGCATCGATGGTGCGCACGGCGTGTTGCTGTCGATTCAGGGTGGATCAAACCTCGGTATCTTCGAGATCAACGATGCCGCTCGCCTTGTCCAAGAAGCTGTTCACCGTGAGGCCAACATCATCTTCGGTGCCGTCATTGACGACACTCTGGGTGACGAGGTTCGTGTCACAGTGATCGCTGCCGGCTTCGACGGTGGAGAGCCGTCCGCCAAGCCTGTAGAGGGTCGCCGTACCAACTACGTTGTTCCTGAGCCCCCGGCCGAGCACATTGCGGCAGAGGAAAAGGCGCCGAGCAAAGACACCGACTGGAAGTCGCAGCCGAGCGCGGTTCCTGCGACTCCGATCGACCGCAGTTTTGATGATGACGACGAGAACGACAACGATCTCGACGTTCCTGACTTCCTGAAGTAGGCGCGATGGTCGACCTGACTCCGTTAGGCGAACGACTCGCAGAGGTCGACGACAGGATCGCGGATGCCGCACGTTCGGCATCCCGCGACCTGTCGTCGATTACGCGCATCGTGATCACCAAGTTCCATCCGGCGAGCCTCGTGCGACAGTTGCACGCGCTGGGCGTTCGTGACATCGGCGAGAATCGTCACCAAGAAGCGCAACCCAAGGCGGCTGAGTTAGCTGACCTCGATCTGCGCTGGAACTTTGTCGGTCAGTTGCAGAGCAAGAAAGCACGTCAAGTGCGCGCGTACTGCCAAGCAGTGCATTCTGTGGATCGCGATTCCTTGATCACCGCGCTTGCCAGCGACGACGCAGAAAGCGCGCTTGATGTTTTCGTTCAGGTCAATCTCACGGACGATTCCGGTCGCGGTGGGGTAGTGCCGGCCGAACTCGAAGGCTTTGCCGACCGAGTAGCCGCTGCGCCAGGGCTGCGACTCCGTGGCCTCATGGGGGTCGCGCCACTAGACGGCGACCCGAAGCCCGCCTTCGCCGCCCTGCGGGGGCTGTCCGAGCGCGTGCAGCTGAACCATCCGGATGCCGCAGCACTGTCTATGGGCATGTCTGGAGACTTCGCCGAGGCTATTGCCGAAGGCGCGACACACCTAAGAATTGGCACGGCAATCACGGGAAAACGACCCGACCATGGTTAATCTCGAAGCAGAAGCTTCACCATTCGGAGGATTATCATGGCCAACCCACTGCGCAAGACAATGGTCTACCTCGGCCTCGCCGATGAAGACTACGAGTACGAGCAGGGACCAGCCGCGCCGGTTGCCCCTGTTGCAGCAGCACCCGCACCAGCGAGTTCTAACCGTGCCCCGGTTACTCCGTTGCGTCGCGCTGCACCCAGCACTGCGGAGGCAGAGATGAACGAGATTTTGACGGTGCACCCTCGCCAGTACAAGGACGCTCAGCTTATTGCTGAGAACTTCCGCGAGGGCATCCCCGTAATCATCAACCTGTCGCAGATGAGCGAGCCAGATGCTCGTCGTCTTGTCGACTTCGCTAGCGGACTCTCGCAGGGCCTCTACGGAAAGATTGAGCGCGTGACGAGCAAGGTCTTCCTGCTCTCTCCCGCCCACGTTGCGGTCAGCGGTGAGCAGGCTGAAGTCGAGTCTGACGTCGACGCTTCATTCTTCGGCCAGTAATTCAGCTGTGCGGCGGGTGTGTATTCGCCCGCTAACCTAGAGGGGTGAATCCCGTTTCTGTTATCGCCCTGGTGGCTTACTACGCCATCACTTTGTTCATGTTCGCGATGTGGGCTCGGTTCATTCTCGATCTCGTCGTAGTCTTCGCTCGGGGTTGGCGCCCCAGCGGAGTAGGTCTCGTTCTCTCTGAGCTCGTTTTCACCATTACTGATCCTCCGATCAAAGCGGTTCGCAAGGTTGTCCCGATGATTAGAATTGGCAACGGAGCGCTAGATTTGTCGTGGATGCTTGTCATGCTGGTGTGCATCATCCTTACCTCCATTTTGCGGGGCTTTTAGAACTAGCCGCTACCGATGTACTCTTATCGGAGAGCATGCGGCAACTAATCAGGTTCCGTTACTACTATGTGATGTGAACGTTGAACGTTGTGTATACGTTGAAAGAAAGTGTTAGAGGTGGCGGAAATGGCTTTGACTCCAGAAGACGTGGTCAACAAGCGGTTTGAATCAACAAAATTCCGCGAGGGATACGACCAAGATGACGTCGATGACTTCCTCGACGAAGTTGTCGTTGAGTTGCGTCGTCTCAACCAAGAGAACGACGAGCTTCGTCAGCGGTTGAGTGCCGCAGAGGCTCGTGCAACTGAGCTTCAGCAGAACGCGAGCAGCGCTCCAGCAGCCGCCGCACCCGCTGCGATTGCCGCTCCGGCGCCTGCAGCGATTGAAAGCGCTCCAGCACCCGCTGCCATTGAGCCAGCTTCGTCTGTTCTTGACGACGCCAGCAGCACCAACAACCTTCTTCAGCTCGCACGTCGTCTTCACGAAGAACACGTTCGCGAGGGCGTTCAGAAGCGTGACGCACTCATTGCTGAGGGGCAAGCATCCGCTGCTGAGATCCTCGCAGAGGGTCAGGCTTCGGCAGCAGAAGTTGTCGCCGAAAGCAAGGCTACGGCTGCTGAACTTGTTGCTCAGGCTCAAGCCCAGCAGCGTGAGCAGATCGGCACACTCGAGCGGGAACGCCAAGCTCTTGAAGGTCGCATTGAATCGTTGCGTAGCTTCGAGCGCGAGTACCGTGAAAAGCTCAAGAGCTACATCGAGGGCCAGCTACACGAACTTGATTCTTCGAGTCTCGTTACCGCTGGTAGTCCCTCGGGTCAGCAGGGGCAGACGGGCACATCACAGTCCTCTGGTCAGTTGACTGCAGAAGACTTCGCTTCGCCCCAGTCGGCGCAGCAGCCTCCCGCCAGCTTCTCGGGATTCTCCGGCAGCTAGTTTTTTGCAATGGCCGTCAGCCGGTCGGTGAGAGCTTCGGCTCCGCCGCCGCTGGCGGCTTTTGCTGTGTTCGCACTCAGCCCCGTTAAGCGGGGGAGTGCGGCTTTTTCGCTTTAATCGCATCACCAACCAAGGAGCATCCGTGGAAACCCGAAGCTTGCCGGTTCCTGAGGGCCTTGCGGGGCAGCGCGTAGACGCGGCACTCGCCAAACTATTGGGTTTCTCCCGCACTTTCGCAGCCGAAGTAGCGGCGGGTGGCGGAGTCATCATGGATGGCGCGACTGTCGGCAAGTCTGACCGTCTCACTGAAGGTTCTTGGTTAGAAGTCTCGTGGGTTTCGAAAACCGAACCGCAGATCGTGCCCGTTGTCCTCGATTCTCTCGGCATCATTTACGACGACGAGCACATTGTTGTTGTCGATAAGCCAGCCGGAGTAGCAGCCCACCCTTCAGTTGGCTGGGATGGCGTTACGGTGCTTGGAGCGCTAGCAGGCGCGGGCTACCGCATTTCGACCTCGGGCGCTGCGGAGCGTGCCGGAGTCGTTCACCGTCTCGATGCTGGAACAAGTGGTCTGATGGTGGTCGCGAAGTCTGAGCTGGCGTATACCGAACTCAAGCGCGCGTTCCACGACCGCGAGGTGAGTAAGATCTATCACTCTGTCGTTCAGGGGCATCCCGACCCCCTCGCAGGCACAATCGATGCGCCGATTGGGCGTCATCCTGGCTCGAGTTGGAAATTCGCCGTGGTTTCGGGTGGCAAAGACTCAATTACCCACTACGAAACCTTGGAAGCATTCCCGTCTGCTGCTTTGGTTGAGGTGCACTTGGAGACAGGGCGCACGCATCAGATTCGTGTTCATATGGCTGCGCAGCGGCATCCTTGCGTAGGCGACACCATGTACGGAGCAGACCCCACGATTTCGGCGAGGCTGGGGCTGACGCGTCAGTGGTTGCACGCTCACAAACTCGGTTTCGCGCATCCGGCCACCGGCGAACAGGTGTCGTTCGAGTCGCCGTATCCCGCCGACCTTCAGGCGGCACTTGAGGTGCTTCGAGCCGACTAGGGCGCGTCAGTTAGAGTCTCATCGACCCGCTGGCTTAGGCTGGATTTCGAAAGAATTCGGAGTGTCTTTGGCTGCCAATAACGACTCGTTTGTGCATCTGCACGTTCACAGTGAGTACTCAATGCTCGACGGAGCGGCGCGTGTCGGTCCGCTGCTGGATGCTGCGGTAGAGCAGGGGATGCCTGCTATCGCGATCACTGACCATGGCAACATGTTCGGTGCCTACGACTTCTGGAAACAGGCGACTGCCCGCGGAATCAAGCCGATTATCGGTACTGAGGCGTACATCACGCCCGGCACGTCGCGTCGCGATAAGACTCGCATACGGTGGGGTGGTAGCCACCAGGTGCGCGACGATGTCGGCGGTAGCGGTGCTTACACCCACATGACGTTGCTCGCTCAGAACAACGAGGGCATGCACAACCTCTTCCGGCTGTCTTCGCGAGCGTCGATCGAGGGCTTCTACTTCAAGCCTCGAATGGACCGTGAACTGCTGAGTCAGTATGCCAAAGGCATCACGGCAACGACGGGGTGTGTCGGTGGAGAGGTGCAGACCAAGCTCCGCCTTGGCCTCTATGACGAAGCTCGAGAAGCTGCAGCTGAGTTCCAAGACATTTTCGGCAAAGAGAATTTCTTTGCAGAAATAATGGATCACGGCATTGACATCGAGCGGCGCACGATGCTCGATCTGCTCAAGCTTGCCAAAGAGCTTGGCATGCCACTGCTGGCGACTAACGACTTGCACTACACGCACGCTCACGATGCCACCGCGCATGCGGCGCTCTTGTGCGTGCAATCTGCATCCACGCTCGACGATCCAAACCGCTTCAAATTCGACTCGAATGAGTTTTACCTCAAGACAGCCGCAGAGATGCGGTCGCTCTTTCGGGAGCATCCCGAAGCATGCGACAACACTCTGCTCGTTGCGGAACGCAGTGAGATCAGCTTTGAGGGCCGCGACCTCATGCCCCGTTTCCCCGTGCCCGCGGGCGAAACCGAAGCGACCTGGTTCGAAAAAGAGGTCGCGCGTGGAATGAACAAGCGATTCAACAACGCTCCGTCCGACGCTCACCTTGCGCAAGCAAAATACGAGGTTGATGTAATCCAACAAATGGGGTTCCCCGGCTACTTCTTGGTGGTTGCAGACTTCATTGAATGGGCAAAGTCGCAAGGCATCCGTGTTGGTCCGGGCCGTGGTTCTGCGGCGGGGTCGATGGCTTCCTACGCCGTGGGCATCACTGAACTCGACCCTCTCGCGCACGGCCTCATTTTCGAGCGCTTCCTCAACCCCGAGCGCGTCTCTATGCCCGATGTCGATGTCGACTTTGACGACCGGCGCCGTGGTGAAGTCATCCGCTATGTCACCGACAAGTATGGCGACGACCGGGTAGCGCAGATCGTTACCTACGGCACGATTAAAGCCAAGCAAGCTCTCAAGGACTCTGCTCGCGTGCTCGGCATGCCGTACTCGGTCGGAGAAAAGCTGACGAAGGCGATGCCTCCCGCCATCATGGGAAAAGATATTTCTCTTGGCGATGTGCGCAACAAAGATGCAGCTCGCTACAAAGAGGCCGCTGATATTCGTGGAATTCTTGACACCGATCACGAAGCGGCGAAGGTATTCGAAACCGCGGTCGGTCTTGAAGGACTGAAACGACAGTGGGGCGTGCACGCGGCTGGCGTAGTGCTTTCTGCTGAGCCCTTGCTCGATGTTCTCCCGATCATGCGTCGCGAAGATGACGGCGCTATCATCACCCAGTTTGATCAACCGCCGCTGGAGAGTCTCGGCCTGATCAAAATGGACTTCTTGGGTCTTCGAAACCTGACGGTCATCGAAGACGCGCTCAAGATGATCGAAGCCAACACTGGTTCGCCGCTCATCATCGAAGACCTTGATCTCGACGCTGACCAGAAGACCTATGATCTGTTGGCGCGAGGCGACACTCTTGGCGTATTCCAGCTCGATGGCGGCCCCATGCGAGCGCTGCTTAAGCAGCTGAAGCCCACCAACTTCGAAGACATCTCGGCCGTAATCGCGCTGTACCGCCCAGGCCCCATGGGAATGAACTCGCACACCAAGTACGCGTTGCGCAAGAACGGCTTGGAAGAGATCGACGCGATCCACGCCGAACTTGAAGAGCCGCTGAAGGAAATTCTCGGCACCACCTTCGGTCTCATCGTGTACCAAGAGCAAGTGATGTCGGTGGCTCAGAAGGTCGCAGGCTTCACCCTCGGTCAAGCCGACGTTTTGCGTCGAGCGATGGGTAAGAAGAAGAAAGAAGAACTCGACAAGCAGTTCCTCGGCTTCGAGACCGGGATGCTCGACAACGGCTTCAGCAAGGAGGCCGTAAAGGTCCTCTGGGAAACCCTGATGCCGTTTGCCGACTACGCGTTCAATAAGGCGCACAGTGCCGGCTACGGTGTGCTCAGCTATTGGACTGCGTACCTCAAGGCGAACTATCCCGCCGAGTACATGGCGGCCCTGCTGACCAGCGTTGGCGATTCCAAAGACAAGCTCGGTATGTACTTGAGCGAATGTCGTCGTATGGGCATCAAGGTGCTGGCGCCAGACGTCAACGAATCAACAGTCAACTTCACCGCTGTCGCCGGCGACATCCGCTTCGGCCTCGGTGCGGTGCGCAACGTTGGTGCTGCAGTAGTGGAGCAAATTGTTCGCGCGCGCACTGACAAGGGGCGCTATGAGTCGTTCCACGATTTCTTGCGGAAGGTGTCGATTCAGGTCGCGAACAAGCGCACGGTTGAGTCTCTGATCAAGTCGGGCGCCTTCGACTCGCTGGGAGCGAGCCGTCGCGGTTTGCTGGAGATTCACGAGGATGCTTGCGACTCCGCAGTCAGTCTCAAACGAAACGAAGCTAACGGCCAAGTAGATCTCTTCGGTGGGATCTTCGATTTCAACGAAGAAGAAGAAGGTGTCCCCGATCGGCCGGAGTGGTCGAAGCGTGACAAGCTCGCGTTTGAACGTGAAATGTTGGGGCTGTATGTCTCCGATCATCCGCTGTCGGGTCTCGAGATCCAGCTAGCTAAGCATCAGGACTTCACCATTACCGAGGTTCTTTCGGGCGACACAGTCTCAGACG
Organism: Salinibacterium sp. NK8237; assembly: GCF_015864955.1. Classification (NCBI taxonomy): domain Bacteria; kingdom Bacillati; phylum Actinomycetota; class Actinomycetes; order Micrococcales; family Microbacteriaceae; genus Salinibacterium; species Salinibacterium sp. NK8237. Next base: position 154,692 of record NZ_JADYWE010000001.1, read on the forward strand.
GCGAGCACGTGTCGATCGCCGGGCTGGTCACAAGCGTGCAGCATCGGGTGGCGCGAAACAGCGGTAATCAATACGGGATTGTCACTGTTGAGGACTTCGGTGGCGAGATCGATGTCATGTTCTTGGGCAAGACATATCAAGAGTTCGCACCAGGGCTGGTCAACGACTCCATTGTTGTGGTTCGAGGTCGGGCTAGCGCCCGTGATGATGGCATGAATTTGCACGCTGTGAGCATGTTCTCGCCTGACCTTGGTGCGAGTTTGGGGTCTGGCCCGATCGTGCTGACGCTCAAGGAACAGCGAGCAACGACGGAGGTCGTTTCGGGGCTTGGCGAGGTGCTCATTCGTCATTCCGGCACGATTGAAGTGCGCTTGCGACTTGTGCGCGATGACATTGCACGGGTCTTTGAGCTTCCGTATCGGGTGAAAGTCTCCGCGGACCTTTACGGAGAGCTGAAATCGTTGCTGGGGCCAGGCTGCCTCGGGTAGAGCGGTTCATCTCTCGCAGCCGCGCGTCGTAATTGTCTAGTGCTCAACGTCGTCGGTGAGTTCGACGGGGCGCATGTAGGTGCGCTCGTGGTACAGGAGTGCTTCGTCTTCTGCGCCAAGCATGCCATGGTCGATTTGGACGACGACGACAGCGTTGTTGTGCACGGGATGCACGTCAACAATGTGTCCGATCGCGATGGCGGTCGCTTCCTCAAGCAACGGCAGGCCCTTTTCGCCGGCGTGCCAGTGATCGCCCACGAATCGCAGCTCGTGATCGGCTGCCATCTTCTCGGCAAGGTGACGGCTACGCGGGCCCAGCATATGGATGGCGACCTTGTTGCCAACGGTGATGGCTGGCCACGAGCTGGATACTTGCGCCATGTTGAACGTGGCAAGCGGTGGCACCGCAGCGAGTGAGGCGAGAGACGTGGCGGTAAAACCAACCGGATGCCCGTCGGGCGCCAGCGATGTGATCACGGCGACGCCGGCCGCGTGTCGTCTGAAGGCACCTTTGAAGGCGTCGATTCCGTCTGCTGCTTCTGAATTTTCCATGTGCTTACTACAACCCTAATTGGCATGGGCAAATTCCTTGCCGATAACGAACTAGCATGGTTGAGCCATGTCACTGAATACTATTGATCTTCGGTCCACCGCTCTGAGCCGTGCGGAACTTTCTCGTGTCATCCCGCGCGCCGCGATGGACGTGTCTATCGCGTCCGCTGCCGCCATCCAACTCATTGAGGACGTGCGGGAACACGGCGAGCAAGCATTGCTCGACCAGGCCGAGCGTCTCGATGGCGTTCTTCCTGAGCGTGTGCGCATTCATGCGGATGAGATCACTCGCGCCACGCGGGCGCTCGAACCCGCCGTGCGCGAGGCTCTCGAACTCGCCATCGATCGCGTGCGCACGGCGAGTAAAGCGCAAGTGCCTCCGGCGATGATGACTCAGCTGGGCGACGGTGCTGAAATTATTCAGCGCTGGCAGCCTGTCAACCGTGTGGGACTGTATGTTCCCGGCGGTAAAGCTGTGTACCCGTCGAGCGTGATCATGAATGTCGTTCCGGCCCAAGTAGCCGGTGTCTCTTCGGTGGCGCTTGCTTCTCCTCCGCAACGCGCGTTCGGCGGAGCAGTCCACCCGACGATCCTCGGTGCGGCCGGTTTGCTTGGCGTTGATGAGGTTTACGCAATGGGCGGCGCTGGCGCGATCGGCGCGTTTGCCTATGGTGTCCAAGAATTGGGTCTCGACCCCGTCGACATCATCACGGGTCCGGGAAACGTCTACGTTGCCGCAGCCAAACGTGCTGTGCGTGGCGTGGTGGGCATCGATTCCGAAGCTGGTCCGACAGAGATCTTGATCATTGCCGATGCTTCGGCTGACCCTCGGCTCGTCGCTGCCGACTTGCTCAGTCAGGCTGAGCACGATGAACTTGCGGCTGCCGTGCTCGTCACTGATTCCGAAGAACTTGCGGATGCAGTGCGCACGCACTTGGCCGAGCAACTGGCCGTGACACCACACTCTCAGCGCGCGGGCGTTGCTCTCGCCGGGCAGCAGTCTGCAATCGTCTTGGTGAGCGATATGGCGGCCGCTGCCGCACTCAGCAATGCGTACGGCCCGGAGCACCTCGAGATTCAGACGGAAGAGTCTGGCGCTGTGCTCGACATGATCGATAACGCCGGAGCAATTTTCTTGGGCGACCAGTCACCCGTGAGCTTGGGGGACTACCTCGCTGGCTCGAATCACGTGCTCCCCACCGGCGGTCAGTCACGCTTCTCTTCAGGGCTGGGGGCATACACTTTCCTTCGCCCACAGCAGATCATTCGCTACAGCCACGACGCTCTTCGCGAGCTCGAACCGCACATTGTGGCGTTGAGCTCTGCTGAAGATCTTCCTGCCCACGGTTCGGCTGTGAGTGAACGGTTCCGCGACCGCTAACCGGGTACTCTTAAGGGACTATGTATTGCCCTTTTTGTAGGCATCCTGACAGCAGGGTTGTTGATTCGCGCACCAGCGATGATGGTCTTTCGATCCGTCGCCGCCGGCAGTGCCCCGAGTGTGGTCGTCGTTTCTCGACCACCGAAACCGCTTCATTGAATGTCATCAAGCGCAACGGTGTTGTGGAGTCTTTCAGCCGCGAGAAAATCGTGAGCGGCGTGCGCAAGGCGTGCCAGGGGCGACCTGTCACCGATACCGACCTCGCTGTGCTGGCACAGAAGGTCGAAGAAGCGATTCGTGCGACCGGCACCGCTCAGATCGACGCCAACGAGATTGGCCTAGCGATTCTTTCGCCGCTGCGCGATCTCGATGAGGTCGCGTACTTGCGCTTCGCCAGCGTGTATCAGGCGTTTGATTCGCTCGATGATTTCGATGCCGCGATCAGCCAATTGCGGTTGGATCACGGCACCGCCTCCTAACTAAACCATCCGGTTTCGCTGTTTCCCGCCTTCTAACGCTGAGAGCACCGTTCGCTATGTACGACTTCTTCTTCCGCACCGTTCTTAAGCGACTTGATCCCGAGTTTGCGCATTCGCTCGCCTTTTCGGTGATTAAGGCGCTTCCTGTCATCGGTGTGGGAAAGCTTGTGCAGGGGGCGGCTGATCCCGCGCTTGAAGTGAAGACTCTGGGGCTCACGTTTAGCTCACCGTTCGGTGTGGCTGCGGGCTTTGACAAGTCGGGCGCTGGCATCCAAGGTCTGGGGCAATTGGGCTTCAGCCATGTTGAGGTAGGCACGATTACGGCCCTTCCTCAGCCGGGCAATCCCAAGCCGCGGTTATTCCGGCTTGTCGCCGATCGTGGCGTCATCAACCGTATGGGCTTCAATAACGCGGGAGCGTCCAAGGCCTCAATGGTGATCGAGCGAGCGCGCCATCGTGCCGGGCGTCCCATCATTGGCATCAACATTGGCAAGTCGCGCGTTGTCGCCGTCGAGGACGCCGTCGCGGACTATCTCACGAGCGCTCGAGCACTCGCGCCGCTTGCGGACTACCTGGTGGTGAACGTGAGTTCGCCCAATACCCCTGGGCTGCGCGGTCTCCAAGAGATTGACAAGCTCAAGCCGTTGTTGGTTGCGGTGAAGTCGGCTGCCGGCCAAACGCCCGTGCTGGTCAAGATTGCCCCTGATGTGACGGATGACGAGGCTCGAGCCATCGCTCAGCTTGCGGTCGACGAACTCGACGGCATCATCGCCACCAACACAACGCTGTCGCGGGAAGGCCTTGCGACCCCTGTCGACGTCGTTGAGGCAGCCGGAGCCGGGGGAGTGTCTGGCAAGCCTGTCGCTGCTCGTTCGCTCGAACTATTGCGGGTCATCCGCAGTGTTGTGCCCGCCGATTTCTGCGTAATTTCAGTGGGTGGAGTTGAAACGGCTGCGGATGTCGCTGAGCGTCTCCGCGAGGGGGCGACGCTCGTTCAGGGCTACACAGGCTTCCTCTATCACGGCCCGTTCTGGGCGCGCTCAATCAATCGCGGTCTGTCGAAACTGTTTCGCGCAGAGAACGCCGCATAGCCGATTCCCTAAGGAACCGGCCGGCCTTGCGACTAGCTCGGGAACTGGCCGCGCTTAACCTGAGGCTTCGGCAAACGCATGATGCGCAGCTGAAGCGAACGCATCGCGGCGTACCAGCGCACGCGCTCGGCGCGAGACTCACCAAATTTGGCGTTGATCAGTTTGCGCAAGCGCAATCCGAGTAGAACGGCGTCGATTGCGGCGATGATGAAGAAGCCCCACAGGAAGAGCAAGCCGAGGGCTTGAATCGTGGGGTCGTTGATGAACGTGAGGATAATCACGGCGAACATCACGGGGACAAGCAACTCGCCCACGTTGAAGCGTGCGTCAACGTAGTCGCGCACGAAACGCTTCTGCGGCCCGCGGTCGCGGATCGGCAGGTATTTTTCCTCACCGTTCGCCATGCCTACGCGAGCTCGTTCGCGTTCGACCTGCATTTGGGCCCGAGCCGTACGCTTAGCTTCTTTGCGGTCGTTGGAGACCAGCGGGCGCAGATTTGCCGCCTCGCGCTCTTTGCGTGTGGGGGTGGGGCGACCCTTGCCTGAACTGGCGCTGTCGTTCGCGTCGGAGTTCTCAGGATTGGGGGTGTTTTCGGTTGAAGATGCTTTTGCCACGGGGGTTCCTTGCGTTGGTGTCGATCTAAGATTACTCGTATGACTCACACGCCGCAGCCGACGTCAGCGTCGACGACTCCCGATCCTCTGCTCATTGCTCTTACTGAGGCTGTTGATGGCGCTTTACCGGCCACGATTGCGGAGCTGTCAACGCTGGTTCGCATCCCGTCAGTGTCGTGGGACGGCTTCGATTCAGATCAGGTCGCTCGTAGTGCTGAAGCTGCGCGAACGTTGATCGACGGCATTGGAGTTTTCGACACCGTTGAGCTGGCTCAGGCGCCGATTGATGCCGACACGCTCGGGCATCCGGCTGTGCTTGCCACGCGCAAGGCGAAGAACGGAAAGCCCACCATTCTGTTGTATGCGCACCACGATGTGCAGCCTCCCGGTCAGGATGCCGATTGGGATTCGCCTCCCTTCGAGCCGACCGTGCGCGGTGATCGTCTCTACGGTCGCGGCGCGGCTGACGACAAGGCGGGGATCATGGCGCATGTTGCGGCCATCCGCGCTTTCGTTGACACCGTCGGGCCCGATTTTGATCTCGGCCTTGTTGCTTTCTTCGAGGGCGAAGAGGAGTTTGGTTCGCGATCGTTTGCCAATTTCATCGTCGAGAACCGCGACAAGCTCGCGGCTGATGTGATTGTGGTTGCGGACTCCGACAATTGGGATGTGAACACGCCGTCGCTCACGGTTGGCCTCCGCGGCAACGTGACCTTCAAGCTGAAGGTGTCCACGTTGGCGCATGCCTCTCACTCGGGAATGTTCGGGGGAGCGGTTCCGGATGCGATGCTCGCTGCTATCAAGTTGCTCGCGACGCTCCATGACGAGAACGGTGCTGTGGTCGTTGAGGGGCTCACGAGTCGCGAATCCGAGACGCCGGACTTCAGCGAAGAGAAACTCCGCCACGAAGCGGGGCTGCTGGAGGGCGTCACGTCGGTGGGCACCGGCAGCGTGCTGAGCAGACTGTGGGACAAGCCGGCCATCACTGTTACCGGCATCGACGCGCCCAGCGTGCAGAACGCCTCAAACACTCTGGCACCCACCGTCACCGTCAAGGTGAGTGCTCGTATCGCACCAGGGCAAGATGCAGAGGCGGCGTACGAGGCTCTTCGAAGCCACTTGGTCGCGCATGCGCCGTTCGGTGCGCATCTCGAGCTCTCCGATGTCGACACTGGCAGCCCGTTCCTCGTCGACACCAGCGGTTGGGCGGTTGACGTCGTCAAGTCCGCCATGCGTGAGGCGTGGGGAAATGAACCGTTGGAGACAGGAATCGGCGGCTCCATCCCCTTTATTTCAGATCTTGTCGAAGTTTTCCCGGAAGCCCAGATTTTGGTGACTGGTGTTGAAGACCCGGAGTCGCGAGCACACAGCCCTAACGAGTCCCTCCATCTCGGAGTTTTCAAGCGCGCCATCCTTACGGAGGCGCTGCTGCTCGCAAAGTTGGAACGTCGGGCGTAGAATTACGTTATGACTGAATCCGCTGTTGAAACTGCCACCCACGGGGTCGCGCTCACGGAGGCTGCCTCGAACAAGGTTCGTAGCCTCATGTCGCAAGAGGGTCGTGACGACCTGCGTCTGCGATTGGCTGTGCAGCCGGGCGGATGCTCGGGACTCATCTATCAGCTCTACTTCGACGAGCGCATCCTTGACGGCGACGTGAGCCGTGATTTCGGTGACGGTGTCGAGGTTGTCGTTGACAAGATGAGTGTTCCGTACCTCGAAGGTGCGAGTATCGACTTCGAAGACACGATCGAGAAGCAGGGGTTCACTATTGACAACCCCAACGCCGAAGGCAGCTGTGCCTGTGGCGACAGTTTTCACTAATTTCATAGCAATTTTTTGAGAAGGTGCGCCGATTCGGTGCACCTTTTCGCTTGTGCGGGGCGAGCCGGTAATCACTACCCCCTCTCGCTGCATATACACTGGAAAGGTATTAGTCCGTGTTCTTCGAGAGGTCACAGGTGCGCTCTAACCGCCGAATTCGATTGGCAGCGATTCCACTCGCTCTGGTTACGATGCTGGTCCTGACCGGCTGTACTCAGGACCAGTTGCAGGGATATTTGCCAGGAAGTCCAGACACCACCAACCACACGAGCAGCGTGATTGGCCTCTGGGTCACATCATGGATCGTTCTTCTGGTCGTTGGTGTCATCACCTGGGGTCTCATCATCTGGGCCGCAGTTGTTTACCGCCGTCGCCGCGGACAGACCGGCCTTCCGGTCCAACTGCGCTACAACATGCCAATCGAGATCTTCTACACGGTCGTGCCGCTGATTCTGGTTCTTGGTTTCTTCGCCTTTACTGCGCGTGACCAGGCGGCTATTGAAGCCGTTGAAGTTAACCCGGACGTTCAGATTGAGGTCATAGGCAAGCGCTGGGCATGGGACTTCAACTACGTTGACGAAAACGTCTACAGCCCCGGCGTTCAAGCAGATTTTAACCCCGATGGCACCATCAACGTTGACTCTTTGCCGCAACTCGTTCTCCCTGTCGACAAGAAGGTCGAGATCAAGGTTGAGGCGCGCGACGTTGCTCACTCTTTCTGGGTAGTGGACTTCTTGTACAAGAAGGACATGCTGCCTGGCAAGACCAACTACATGTACTTCATCCCGACCAAGGAAGGCACCTATCAGGGCAAGTGCGCTGAGCTGTGTGGTGAATACCACTCGCTCATGCTCTTCACTGTGAAGGTCGTCTCCGAGGCCGAGTACGAGGACTACATCGACGCCCAGCGTGCTGCTGGCTTCGAGGGTCAACTCGGTCTTGATTACAACGTGAACCAGAACTTGCCCGGCAACGGCAGCAGCGACGAGGAATAGGGCTCATGAGCGTCGAACGTAAGGGCAACGTCTTGGTGAACTGGATCACCTCGACCGACCACAAAACCATTGGGTACATGTACCTGATCACTTCTTTCTTCTACTTCCTTCTCGGCGGTGTGATGGCGCTTGTCATCCGTGCCCAGCTCTTTGAGCCGGGTCTGTCGATTGTGGCAACGGGTGAGCAGTACAACCAGTTGTTCACGATGCACGGCACGATCATGCTGCTGATGTTCGCTACTCCGTTGTTTGCTGGATTCGCTAACGTTCTCATGCCGCTTCAAATCGGTGCTCCTGACGTTGCGTTCCCGCGACTGAACGCATTCGCTTACTGGCTCTACAGCTTCGGTTCACTGATTGCTGTCGCCGGATTCCTCACCCCGCAGGGTGCGGCATCCTTCGGTTGGTTCGCTTACGCGCCGCTTTCGAGCACCACGTTCTCTCCGGGAATCGGCGGAAACCTTTGGGTGTTCGGTCTCGCAATGAGTGGTTTCGGCACCATCTTGGGTGCTGTTAACTTCATCACCACGATCATCACGATGCGCGCTCCTGGCATGACGATGTTCCGCATGCCTATCTTCACGTGGAACACGCTCGTAACCTCGCTGCTCATCCTCATGGCGTTCCCGGTTCTCGCCGCTGCAATGTTTGGTCTCGGTGCTGACCGTGTGTTCGACGCTCATATTTATGACCCCGCCAATGGTGGAGTTCTGTTGTGGCAGCACCTCTTCTGGTTCTTCGGCCACCCTGAGGTCTACATCATTGCGCTTCCGTTCTTCGGAATCGTCTCTGAGGTGTTCCCGGTCTTCAGCCGCAAGCCGATCTTCGGTTACACCACACTGGTGTACGCAACAATCTCGATTGCTGCCCTGTCAGTAACGGTGTGGGCTCACCACATGTACGTGACCGGTTCAGTGTTGCTTCCGTTCTTCTCGCTCATGACGATGCTCATCGCGGTGCCAACAGGTGTGAAGATCTTCAACTGGGTCGGCACAATGTGGCGAGGCTCAATCACGTTTGAGACCCCCATGCTCTGGGCTATCGGCTTCCTCGTGACCTTCACCTTCGGCGGACTGACCGGCGTTATCCTCGCTAGCCCGCCGCTCGACTTCCACGTTTCTGACACCTACTTCGTTGTGGCTCACTTCCACTACGTCGTATTCGGAACCGTTGTGTTCGCCATGTTCAGTGGTTTCTACTTCTGGTGGCCCAAGTGGACAGGCAAGATGCTCAACGAGCGTCTCGGCAAGATTCACTTCTGGTTGCTGTTCGTCGGTTTCCACATGACGTTCCTCATTCAGCACTGGGCTGGTGTAGTGGCGCTCCCGCGTCGTTACCGCACCTACCTTGCCGAAGATGGGGTCACGTGGATGAACCAGGTCTCCACCATCGGTGCCTTCATCCTTGCGGTGTCGATGATCCCGTTCCTCTTCAACGTTTACATGACCACGCGCAAGGCTCCCAAGGTCACGGTCAACGACCCGTGGGGCTACGGACGCTCGCTCGAGTGGGCCACAAGCTGCCCGCCCCCGCGTCACAACTTCACCTCGATCCCGCGGATTCGTTCCGAATCTCCTGCCTTCGATCTGAACCACCCTGAAGCAGGCATCCCTGTTGGTATTGGTCCAGGCAAGGATGCGCCTGACGCTCCTGTCTACGACCTTGCAGATGAGAAGGTGAAGTAACCGATGAACGCGAACGTCAAGCTGTACTGGATCCTCACGGTTTTCTTCCTCTTTCTCTCTGGTCTCTACACGACTTGGTCGCTCCTCGATGCGAGTCATCAGCGTGTTGAGTGGGTCGGCACGATCGCTCTGCTGCTGAGTGGTCTGTTGTTCCTTCTCATTGGTTTCTACTTGAGCAAGGTGCACGCGGCCCAGGGCGGCGAACTCGCTGAGGACCGTCTCGATGCAAATATCGAAGACGGTGAAGCCGAGCAGGGGCACTACAGCCCTTGGAGCTGGTGGCCGATCGTGCTTGCCGGCGCTGCCTCGCTCGTGTTCTTGGGTGTCGCTATTGGACCGTGGATCGCATTCATCGGCGGAGGTATTCTCGTCGTTAGCCTCGTAGGGTGGACGTATGAGTACTACCGCGGATACTTCGCCCGCTAAATCTGTGCAGATTCGCTCTGCGACCGCGAACGATGCGGCCTCTGTATTCGAGTTGCTGAAGCAACTCGGAACTGAGTACGCACCCGACCGGGCTGCGTTCGACTCCGCCTTTGTGCACGCAGTCGACGATCGCGCGACAACGCTCCTGTTGGTCGCCGAACAGGTGGACGGCATTGTTGTCGGCTACGCGTTCGCGACGATCGCCCACCTGCTGCACACCAACGGCAGTTCCGCACAGCTTCAGGAACTCGTTGTTGATGGCACCGTTCAGAGCACCGGCATTGGCACACGGTTAGTAGAAGCCGTCGAGGCCGTATGCCTCGAGCGCGGCGTACGCCAGCTCACCGTGCCCAGCCGTGGTTCTGCTGACTTCTTTGAGCGAATCGGCTACATGTCTACGGCTGACTTCCTCAAGCGCGTTTTCGACTAAAGCCACGATTCGTGGTGTGCTCGACCAGGTCGACTGTGCCGAATGCTGGCTCGCTGAAGGTTATGGCGCGGAGGGATCGATCCGCGTGACCCACACTGCACCTGCGAAGGTCGCTGAGACCGCATGCGAACCCGCAGTTGTTGTGAGGTAGCACTCGCCATCGACGCTGTGCGCGTCGACGACGCTCCCCGGTGCAACCTCAAGTGTGACGGCAATCTCAAGGTTGGCGGACTCTGCATCGGAAATCCTCTGCACCCGGTATCGTCCCGGCGCAGCGCTAGCGAGACGAATGGCGCCCTGTGCAGTATTTGTGTGGCCTTCTGCGGTAGGTATGGGGTCGCCGTGCGGATCGCTCGGGGGAAAGCCGAGCAGGGCATCCATCCGATCGATCAGCGTCTCTGTTGCGGCGTGCTCGAGTCGTTCCGCTTCGTCGTGGACTTCATCCCACCCGTAGCCGAGAGTTGTGACTAGGAACGTTTCGATAATGCGGTGTCTGCGCACCATTGCTATGGCAAGACGCGCACCCGTCTTCGTCAGCTGGACAGGTTTATAGGGCCGATAGTCGATGAGCTGCTGCGCAGCGAGGCGGTGCAGAGTGTCGGTGACGTTGGCGGGGCTGGTTCCGAAGCGGGTAGCGAGTGCTTTCGTGGTTATCGGCGGGTCGCCCCACTCTGTGGCGCTCCATATCGCCTTCAGATAGTCCTGGGCCACCAAACTTATGGAGTCAACGTCTGTGAGCTGCCCGCTCGGGATCGCCGCACTCACGATTCGCCCATAACAATGAGCACAATGAGAATCACGTTGAGTAGCACGATGAGCGCGGTCACGATCCACGCGAGCCAAGTGATTACGCGGGGATTCGTGAACTGACCCATGATTTCTCTATTTTGGGTATACGCGACGAGTGGAATCAAGGCGAAAGGGACTCCAATGCTCAAGAAAACCTGACTGAGCACAAGAGCGCTAGTGGGGTCGAAGCCTATCGTAAGCACGATGAGTGCAGGAATCAGGGCGACGACTCGTCGTAGCAGTAGCGGAACCCTGAGGTGGAGGAGACCGGCCATGATCTGTGACCCTGCGTAGGAGCCTACTGACGGGGAGGCTAGTCCGGAAGCAAGTAGTCCGATGCCGAAAGCGATGCCGACAACGGGCCCCAGCGCCGCCACAATCGCAGCGTGAGCCCCCTCGACGCCTCGACGCTGCGAGAAGCAGCATGGCAATGTTGACCGAGCCAGCGATGACGAGCGCGATCAGAACATCCCAGCGAGTTGCCCGAAGAAGATGAATAATGCGCGCAGGGTCGATGCTTGCGCCATGTCTGTCACGTGCGAGTCCGGAGTGAAGATAGATCGCGTGGGGCATCACTGTCGCCCCCAGCATGCTCGCGGCCAGGAGAACAGTCTCAGTTCCTTGGAATCGAGGTACGAGGCCGCCAACGAGTTCGCTCAGGCAGAGTGGGCTGACGAAGAGGCCCGCAACGAATCCCACGGTGACAACGGCAAGAAGGCCGATGATCACGAATTCGAACGGTCGCTGCCCGCGTCGTGATTGCACCGAAAGCAAAGCGGTGGAGACCACGCCCATACTCAATCCGCCGAGTGACAGGGGGAGTCCGAAGAGAATGTGAAGGGCAGGCTTTTACCTGTGACTAGGCCCAGTTTTGCTGAGAGGTATTGGATAAGGACTGCCATCACATTGGCGACGACTAGCACCCAGACGAGCAGGTAGCCGTATTTAGCGCCCGCGGTCAGATTGGCTGCAACGTTGCCAGGGTCAACATAGGCGATTGCAGCGACGAATGCAGGGCCGAGGAGAAAGAGAAGTCGTTTTTCCGGTCGTGGGACCCGCGCCGAAGGCCGGGGGAGCGACGGATCAGGAATCCGCTCGGAACGCACATCACTCATAAAGTTAACCCAGCTTAACTTATGAGATCCCTTCGACGGGTAGCACTCGCGCCGTCACCGTGGGTGCGATCGTCGAAGAAGATTTTGGGCCCGACTATTCTTCGGCATCGAGTATGTGTGCGTCGTTAAACGAGTGTGGGCCTTACCGAAACTAGTTCGGCAAGGCCCACAACAGTCATGCAAGGGGAGCAGATTTAGTGGTGCTCGTCCTTGGACTGTTCGATTTCTTTCTGCGACACCGGCGCGATGCGGTCTTCGAAGAACCAACGCGATACGGATGCCCGGAGGCGCTGTCCGATGGTGATGCGGCCCTGAGCATCCGGACGCACCATGAGCGGCTTGTAGTCCTCGTAGCTGACGAGCTTCCACAGTTCGTAGTCGTCGAGCTGCTCGTGAACCTCGATGTACTCACCGTGTGGCAAGCGCACGATGCGACCTGATTCGTAGCCGTGAAGAGCGATCTCGCGATCCTTCTTCTGCAGACCCAAGCACACGCGCTTCGTGATGAAGTAGGCAATGATCGGTCCGAAGATGAGCAGCGCCTGACAGGAGTGGATCACTCCTTCGATGGATAACTTGAAGTGGGTAGCCAAGAGGTCAGAGCTCGCGGCGGCCCAGAGGACTGCGTAGAACGTGACGCCAGCAGCACCGATTGCGGTACGGGTCGGAGCGTTGCGAGGACGGTCAGCGATGTGGTGTTCACGCTTATCTCCGGTGATCCACGCCTCGATGAAGGGGTAGAAGGCAACGATCGCAATGAAGAGGCCCAAGATCACCAAGGGAGCAATGATGTTGAACGACCACGTGAAGCCGAACCACTCTGTTTCCCACCCTGGCGGAACGAGTCGGAGGGCGCCGTCGGCGAATCCAATGTACCAGTCAGGTTGGGTGCCTGCCGAAACAGGGGAGGGGTCGTAGGGGCCGTAGACCCACACCGGGTTGATCGAGAACGTCGACGCGATCAGCGTGATGACACCGAAGATGATGAAGAAGAATCCACCAGCCTTCGCAGCGAAGCCAGGCATGACGGGCGAGCCGACGACGTTGTCGTTGGTGCGACCGGGGCCAGCGAACTGGGTGTGCTTGTTGATCACGAGCAACAGCATGTGAATACCGATTGCAGCGATGATGATCGCCGGCAGCAGCATGATGTGCAAGATGTATAGGCGGCTGACGATGTCGACGCCCGGGAACTCTCCACCAAACAGCAGGTAAGAGATCCACGTACCAATGACCGGAATTCCCTTGACCATTCCATCGATGATGCGCAGACCGTTACCGGAAAGCAGGTCATCGGGGAGAGAGTAGCCGGTGAAGCCCTCGGCCATCGCGAGTACGAAGAGTACGAAGCCGATGAACCAGTTGATCTCACGGGGCTTGCGGAATGCACCGGTGAAGTACACGCGGAGCATGTGCAGACCGATGGATGCCACGAACAGCAGGGCTGCCCAGTGGTGGATCTGGCGCATCAGGAGTCCGCCGCGGATGTCGAAGGAGATGTCGAGTGTCGACGCCATAGCGGCCGACATCTCAATTCCCTTGAGCGGTGCGTACGAGCCCTCGTAGTGAACCTCGACCATCGAAGCTTCGAAGAAGAACGTGAGGAACGTTCCCGAAAGAAGAATCACGATGAAGCTGTAGAGAGCAACCTCTCCGAGCATGAACGACCAGTGGTCGGGGAAGATCTTGCGACCTACCTCTTTGACGAGTCCAGAGATGCTGGTGCGCTCGTCAATGTAGTTGGCAGCAGCTCCCGTGAAACGCTGTCCGCGTGTCTTGGGCTGTGCGTCCTGGGCGGGGGTGGTTGTCATAGCTTGCGCTCCCAGAAGCTTGGTCCGATGGGTTCTTCGAAGTCGCTCTTAGCGATCAAGTAGCCCTCTGAGTCGACCGTAATTGGCAATTGCGGAAGGGGACGCTTGGCTGGACCGAAGATAACGGCTGCTTCGCGCTTGATGTCGAACTGTGATTGGTGGCACGGGCACAGAAGGTGATGCGTTTGCTGTTCGTAAAGTGCAACCGGGCATCCAACGTGGGTGCAAATCTTGGAGTAAGCGACGATTCCGTCGTAGTTCCAGTCTTCGCGACCCTCCGATACCTCAAGGTCTTCTGGCTTGAGGCGGACGAGGAGAACTGAAGCTTTTGCCTTCTCTTCGATGCGGTGTTCAGAGTCGTTGAGACCTTCAGGGATGACCTGGAAGGCTGAACCGATGGTGAGGTCCGATGCCTTGATGGGGGTTCCGCTCGGGTCACGCGTCAACCGCATGCCCTCTTCCCAGAAGGTGTGCTTGAGAAGCGTGACCGGGTTGTCGGCGGGAGCAAGATCACGGAACAACACGATCGCGGGAAGCGGGGTGACAACGAGGGCGCCGATTAGCGAGCGACGCAACATGGTGCGACGGCCAAATCCGGAGTCCTTGTTGCCGAGGGTGAACACCTCGACAGCCTTGGCGCGAGTTTCCTCGCTGCCTCGCGTGCCGTGGCGCTGCTCAACAAGGTCGTGACCCTGCATAAGAGCCTTGGACCAGTGAACGGCACCGATGCCGATGCCGAGTAGCCCCAACGTGATGCCGAGACCCAGGAACAGCGTGTTGTTACGCACCGACTGCATGTTTCCTGGCTCAATCGGGAACACGAAGTAAGCGACAACAGCAAGCACACTTCCCACGATGGAAAGGAGGAACAGCATCGAAACGCGGCGTTCCTGTTGCTTGTCGACCTTGGGGTCGAGATCCGTTACGCGTGGGCGATGCGGGGGAAACCCAGGGTTGGGCACCTCGTCGGTTGCGACGACGGCGGTACCTGCGCTGTGCGCAGGAGCCCCGTGCTGCTCGACGTCCTTACCCGCAGCTGTGCTGCCGGCGGTATCGCCGTGGTCGTCTGCCATTCTTATCCCTTCAACCGTCCGCTGTACAGCGGTCGCTAACTAGTTTGATTTAGCCGTGAGCCAGACCGTGATTGCCACGATCGCGCCAAGGCCGAAGATCCAGATGAACAGACCCTCAGAAACGGGGCCAAGTGATCCAAGCGTGAATCCACCAACAGAGGGCGTCTCATCGAGGTACTTGAGGTACGTGATGATGTCGGCCTTTTCTTCAGGCGTGAGGTTCGTGTCGTTGAACACGGGCATGTTCTGCGGGCCCGTCAGCATTGCCTCGTAGGCGTGCTTGGCAGTCACGTCAGCGAGCGCTGGAGCAAACTTGCCCTCGGTAAGCGCTCCACCAGCACCGGCAACGTTGTGGCACATGGCGCAGTTGATGCGGAACAGTTCGGCACCGTTGGAGACGTCATAGCCTTCCCCGGTGAGGTACACGTCAGCGGGAATCGCTGGGCCAGGACCCTGGGACGCAACATAGACCGCGAGAGCCTGAATCTGCTCTTCAGTGAACTGAACCGGCTTCTGCTCTGC
Source organism: Salinibacterium sp. NK8237 (assembly GCF_015864955.1). Taxonomy (NCBI): domain Bacteria; kingdom Bacillati; phylum Actinomycetota; class Actinomycetes; order Micrococcales; family Microbacteriaceae; genus Salinibacterium; species Salinibacterium sp. NK8237. The sequence goes on from NZ_JADYWE010000001.1 coordinate 169,967, forward strand.
TTGCGGGCCCGAAATGGCTAGTGGCATGCGCCCAGTACCCACTTGGAAGTCGGTCGCTGCGGCACCAACGCCGATCAGCGTCGGGGCTTGGGTGGTGCCCTCAAGGTCCAAACCGTGACACGTTGCACAGTTAGCGGCGAAAAGCTTTCCGCCTTCTTCGACAAGTGCTTCGGCGGATGCGCTGGTCTCTGCCGTTGCACTCGAGGTGAACAGCGCGTACGCGCCGCCCGTTCCCAGTAAACCAACGAGCAGGAGGGCTACAGTCGCAAGAGGATGGCGTCGACCGACAGGTTGTGACCTGCGTGACGCGCGAGCTGCCTTGGTGGCCATTACGTCTATTCCGTTCTTATTTGAGCACGTAGATGATGAGGAAGAGGCCGATCCACACTACGTCGACAAAGTGCCAGTAGTAGGAAACAACGATTGCGCTTGTTGCCTCTTTATGTCCGAAGTTCTTGACTGCGAATCCGCGACCGAGAACCAGCAAGAAAGCGATGAGGCCACCGGCGACGTGAAGTCCGTGGAACCCAGTGGTGATGTAGAACGCCGAGCCGTAGGAGTCGCTCGAAAGGCTCACGTGTTCAGAAACCAGCGTGGCGTACTCGAAGACCTGACCGGTGACGAAGACTGCGCCCATGGAGTAGGTAAGGAAGAACCATTCCGTCATGCCCCACTTGCGCAGGTCGAAGAGCTTGCCTGTGCGACGCACTTGCATGCGCTCAGCGGCGAAGACGCCAAACTGGCACGTGACCGATGAGAGCACGAGGATGATCGTGATCAGGGTCGCAAATGGCACATTGAGCTTGGCGGTCTGCTCCGCCCACAATTCGGGGGACGTCGACTTCAGAGTGAAGTAGATGGCGAAAAGGCCGGCGAAGAACATCACCTCGCTACCAAGCCAAACGATGGTACCGACCGCAACAGTGTTCGGTCGCTGGACAGACTGGGCTCCAAGAGAGCGGTTGAGGGCAGCTGTGGTCACGTATCTATTATGGCTGATAACTGGGCGTAAGTTTTTCAATCTCCGGCCTGTCGGTTCAGGATCGGTAGGATTTCACTCATGTCTGCATCCCCAACTTGGCCAGAAATCCTTACAACCCTTGTCTCCAACACCGATTTGTCGATTAGCCAAGCCGAGTGGGCAATGAAATCCGTCATGAACGGAGAAGCAACATCCGCTCAGTTAGCAGCGATGTTGATCGCCTTGCGGATCAAGGGCGAGACAGTCGACGAGATTGTTGGATTTCGGGATGCTGCGTTGGCTAGTGCGGTGCCGTTGCCCGTGGATCCCATGGCTTTGGACATCGTCGGCACGGGTGGAGACCCCTACGGCGCCGTTTTGAATATCTCGTCCGTCGCCTCGATCATTGCGGCAGCGGGGGACGTGCCCGTAATCAAGCATGGCAATCGTGCCGCGAGCAGCAAGAGCGGTGCATCCGATGTGCTGAGTGCTCTGGGGCTCAACCTCGACCTCACCCCGGAGCGGGTCGCTGAAGTGCTCAACGAAGTCGGCATTACCTTCGTCTACGCGGCGCTGTTTCACCCCGGTTTCGCGCACGCGGGGCCTACACGTCGCGAACTCGGAATCCCCACGCTGTTCAATATTCTTGGACCGCTCTGTAATCCCGCCCGTCCGCAGGCCTCGGCCGTTGGTGTCGGCAGCCGTGAACGCGTGAGTCTTCTCGTGGGCGTGTTCCAAACACGCGGTGCGACGGCGCTTGTCTACCGCGGCGACGACGGAATCGACAAACTAACGACCACCGGCCACAGCCACGTCTGGGAAGTCTCGCGGGGATTTGTGACCGAACACGATCTCGATCCACTGGAATTGGGCATCCCGCGGGCGCCGATCGAAGCGTTGTTGGGCAAGGATCCTGAGTACAACGCCCAGGTCATTCGCTCAATTTTGGCGGGGGAGAAGTCGCCGGCCCGCGACGTCGTGCTGTTGAACGCTGCGGCCGGCTTCGCCTCGTTTGAGCTGGCGAAAGATCCCGAACAAAGTCAGCGCCCATTGCTCGCACGGTTGAAAGAGCAGCTTGAGCGCGCCGAGCACGTCGTCGATTCAGGCTTGGCCGCAACGAAACTCGATGAGTGGGTCGCGGCCACTAACCGCTAGTCAGTATCGTCGTCGACCCAGTCAAGGGTCTTGGAGATGGCGTTTTCCAATTGCGGATGAGGCGCTCTCGCTCGGCGTGGTTCATCTGCAGTCCCCAGCGCTCGCCCGGCGATGTAAGGCGCGAGCCTAAGGCTGTCGTCTCTGCGACGTCGGGCCGAAGGAGGGCATGCTCAGGATGTCGGCTTGGAATTGCCTAGGCGCGGAACTGGCAACACGCAGAGACCGCGATGCCTAGACAGCGTCGACGTAGAGCCACGCACCATTTTCGCGCACGAAACTGCTGTTTTCGTGTTGCTGGTCGGCGCTGCCGTCGTTGCGATAGTGCGCACGAAATTCGACAGTGCCCTGCGAATCAAACATGCTGCCGCCGGTGCGCGCGACGATGTCGAGGCGAAACCAGCGCACATCCGCATCGAGTTCGAGCGTTGCCGGGCGAGTAGACGGATGCCACGTCTGCAGCAAATAGTCGGTCTCGCCACGGACGTAGGCGCTGTAGCGCGATCGCATCAGTCGTTCAGCGGTGGGAGCAAGTGCCTCGCCGCGGTGAAATCGGCCGCAGCAATCGTCGTAGGTTTCCAACGACTGGCAGGGGCATGCTTTCATCCCCCCAGAGTAACTAGTTATGGAGTGCCGTGCGTTTAGTCGTTCTCGTCGGTCTCACCGTCGCCGGATGTGGGAGTGGTGAGCTCACACGTGCCATTGTGGTCGACGCAAAAGAGCATTTCTGTTGCCATCAGCTCTGTCCTATCGCTAGGCGGCGCTCAAACAGGCGGCCGCGGATGGATTCTGGTTCAATCAGGATGTAGACGAAAGACTCGACGGGAACCCAATCGGGCAAAGTCTTGAGAGCCTGAGCCGTTACCTGCGAGGCGTCATCGAGTACTGTCGCCAGGCCTCGAACTACCACGCTCCACACGTCATCCGGAGTCTTCACATCAACTTCGAACGCAACATGCATGTTCTCGGTGAGTTCGTGAAGTTTTGAGCCCGATGCGGTGCGAAACAGAATTGTTTTCTTGTCGCAGTAGTAGTTGACCGGGAAGATGTCTGGGCGCCCCTCATTGCTGAGAGCGAGATGACCAAAGCTCTTGCTGGCAAGCAGATCGAGGCTTGCCTGATCAGATAACTCGACGACGGGTCCCTGCGGGGACCAGCCGGCTTCACTCATGTCATGAGACATTGCTGACCTCCGGTCGAACAATGATCTTGACGGCTGTTTCTTTGTGATCAATCAGCGTCATGAAACCTTCGTCGATGAGTTTGTCGAGGTGGATCCGACCCGTGATGAACGGCGCCAGATTGACCTTGCCTTCTTGAACGAGCTTGATGGTTGCAGGGTGGTCGTGGGCGTAGGCAATGGTTCCGCGCAGATCGATTTCCTTGAGCACTAGTTTTTGCATATCGAGCTGCGCCGGGTGGCCCCAGATAGAAACGTTGACGATCACGCCAGTCGGCTTCACCGCATCAAAAAGCTGGTCGAGCACGGCGTTGATGCTCGAGCATTCGAATGCGACGTCGGCGCCGACTCCGTTGGTTAATTCCATGACCTTGGCTACGGCATCCTCAACGCTGGGGTCGATCACGTGATCGGCGACCCCTGTCGAAAGCGCCATTTCGCGGCGCGCTGTGCCTGGCTCAGACATGATGACGGTGATTCCCTCGGCGGAGAGTACGGCTGCGAGCAGAAGACCGATAGGGCCACCGCCACCGATGAACGCGACATCTCCGGCTTTCGCACCACTGCGCACGAACGCGTGATGGCCGACAGCAAGCGGTTCAATGAGAGCGGCCTGATCGAGGGGGATGTCGCCGATGGGGTGGACCCAGCGACGTTCGACGACGATCTTTTCACTCAAACCGCCGCCTCCACCAGCCAGCCCGATGAAGCCCATTTTGGTGCAGAGGTTGTAGTTGCCGGCGCGACACGGGGCGCACTCGCCGCACACAAAGTACGGCTCCACGACTACGTTCTCGCCGACCGTGAGATCGGTGACTCCTTCACCAAGTGCAGTGATTGTTCCTGAGAATTCGTGACCCATAGTCACGGGAACTTCTTCGTGAGTCAGCGCGTGCGGATGCCCCGCTGCGGGGATGAAGATTGGGCCTTCGAGATATTCGTGAAGGTCTGTGCCGCAGATGCCGCACCACGCGACATCAATAGCGACTGCGCCGGGGCGAAGCTCTGGTTCCGGAATGTCATCGATGCGGATGTCTTTGCGTCCGTGGAAACGTGCTGCCTTCATGGTTTTCTTCTTTCTTCTGAGCGATTAAGGGTTGGTTGTCAGTTGCAAGGTCGAATTGCTAAACGAGCCATGGCATTTTCTGCACAATGCTGAGACGCTTCCATGCCCGGCCAACGCCCCAGGTATCCCCGGCTGACAGAAAGGCGATGGTGATGAGCGCGAGGGCGTAGATGATGTGGTAATCCACCAGCGGATTAGTGGAGCCGGCGTTCGCGGCGAACGGCCACTCCGCCAGATACATCAGGAGCATCATGATGGTTCCGGCGACGGCACTGATGCGTAGGCCGATGCCCAGCATCACTGCGACACCGATTCCGATCATCCCGAGCATGAAAAGGATGTCGGAGGCGGGGCTCGCGATGGCGGCAAACGCTGGCTTGAGGGGGCCGACGACCCCGTCACCGGTCAAGAAACCCTGACTCGGGCCGCCGCCGTTGATCCATGCTCGCTCGACCGGGGTAGAAAAGCCGAGCCCGAAGGTCTTATCCAAAAATGCCCACAGGAAGAGGAATCCTGTGGCAAGGCGCAACACTGCCAGAACACGACGACCGGTGGAAGTGACGACGAGATCGCTCTCTGCGGTCACCGCCTTCGGGGTCTCGTCGAGCGAGGTGGGCGGGGCGGTGGCTGTGCGTGTAGTCATCGTCGTGCTCCTTCAGGGGTGGGTGATAGCGAAGCCGGGCGGCTCCTGCTCGGTTTAGGCCGAGACATATTCTTTGACAGCGACGGTGATGTCCTTGAGCGCCTTTTTAGCGTCCGCAAAGAGCATTCCCGTCTTGGGATCGGTGAACAGCGGGTTCGTGATGCCCGCATAGCCAGGCCGCATTGACCGCTTGATAACGACAACGGCTTTGGCATGGTCGGCGTCGAGAATGGGCATCCCGGAAACGGCATTTCCGGGCTTTCGAGCATCCGGGTTGCAGACGTCGTTGGCGCCGATTACGAGAGCAACATCGCAGTTATCGAATGCTGCATTTGCCTCGTCGAGCTGGAGCATTTGTTCGTAGGGCACGTTGGCTTCGGCCAGCAGCACATTCATGTGGCCTGGCATACGGCCGGCAACCGGGTGAATCGCGTACTTGACGTCGATGTTGTGGGCCATGAGCAACGCGGCGAGTTCCGCGACTTCGTGTTGGGCTTGGGCTGCGGCGAGTCCGTAGCCGGGCACGATCAGCACGTGTTGCGCATAGGCGAGTTGAATGGCGACATCATCGGAGGTGAGGCTCCGCACATTGGTGAGATCCTCATCCGCGGGTCCTGCTGTCGCCGTAGTCTCGCCAGTGCCGAAGCCGCCGACGATGATCGAGAGCACGGAGCGATTCATCGCTTGCGCCATTTGCAGCGTCAGGATGGTGCCCGCTGCGCCGACCAAAGCACCCGCGATGATGAGCGCCTGATTGTCGATCGCAAAGCCAGCCATGGCCACGGCGAGGCCGGTCAGGGCGTTGAGGAGTGAAACGACGACGGGAGCATCGGCGCCACCAATCGCCAACACCATGAGAATGCCGAGGATGAGCGCGGTCACGAGCACCACCAAGAGCAACAGCGTGTTGTGGGGAAGCATCACTGCCGCAACACTCGCACCGAGCGCGATCGCTGCAACTAGCGCGTTGAGCAGGCGGGAGCCGGGAAACGTGACGGGATTGCCGGGGATGATGCCCTGCAGCTTTCCTGCCGCGATGAGCGAGCCGGAGAAGGTAATTGAGCCGATGAGGACATCGAGCACGACGGGGATAGAGACCGTCAATTCAAGGGGATCAGCACTCGTCGCAAGAATGAACGCGGCAAAGGCAATTGCGGCAGCCGCGCTGCCTCCGACGGCGTTGAACACGCTCACAAGCTGAGGGACATCGGTCATTTTCACGGTGCGCGCACGATAGACGCCGAACACTGCACCGAGGAGCACACCTGCAGCGAGGGCAACCCACGCAATCCATTCGCCGCCATCGACAACGAGGGCAAGCACGATCGTCGCGAGGACCGCAATAACCATGCCGACAGCGGAAATGCGGTTACCGTTTCGGGCAGTCGCGGGTGCCCGCATCATGTGGAGCCCCACGACGAAGAGCGATGCCGACAATAGATAGAGAATTCCGACGAGGAACTGGAAACCGGTCATGATGCGTCCTCCGTTGTGGTGGTGTCGACTGTTTTAGGAGGTGTGGGCCGCGTGAACATTTTCAGAATCCGGTCAGTGACGACATAGCCTCCGAATACGTTCGCGGCAGCAAAGGCACCCGCAATGAAGGTCAGGATGTAGCCGGTAGGGGAGTCAGCGAGTGATGCCGTGACAACGGCACCAGCGATTACGACCCCGTGGATGGCGTTAGATCCCGACATCATCGGGGTGTGCAGCGTCGAGGGAATCTTGCCGATCACTTCGACGCCCACGAGAAGCGCGAGAACGAAGATCGCGAGGTTGCTGTACAAGGTTTCCATCAGTTGGCCTGAGCTTTCACAGTGTCGGTGGGGTCGAGGGGATCGAGGGTCAGGGCTGTGCGTACCGCCGCATTTGTCACATCTCCCGCATGACAAACGACGATGGCTTTGTGTACCTCGTCGGCCGGATCAATCACGATGGCGCCAGCGGGGGCGAGCGCTTCGACGACCGCGGTGATGTTGCGGCCGTACATTAGCGAGGACGAGGCAGGGAGATCAGCGGCGAGATTACCGCCGCCGACCACGACGACACCGTTCGCCGTCGTGAAAGTCTCACCATCGACTGAGCCGAATACATTTCCACCCTTGTCGCTCGCGCCGAGGTCGACGCAGACGGTGCCGGGCTTCAACTCGGCGAGAGTGTCGTGCGATACCAGCAGCGGGGGAGTGCGGCCCGGCACTTTCGCGGTCGTGATGATGATGTCGAAGGCGACGAGAGCATCCGCAAGTTCTTTCTGTTGGATCGCTTGCTCTTCGGCGGTCATTGCGCGGGCGTAGCCGCCCTCACCAGCACCGGCCGCAACGGACGACGTGAGGAACTTGGCGCCGAGCGATTCGACTTCGGTGTGGGAAGCTGCACGCACGTCGTAGCCGGTAACCACGGCACCGAGGCGCTTGGTCGTGGCAATGGCCTGGAGCCCAGCAACACCAGTACCAATCACGATCGCCTTCGCGGGAGTCGCGGTTCCGGATGCCGTAATCATCATGGGCAAGTAGCGGCCGAATTTTTCGGCGGCCACGATGGCCGCGCGATACCCTGCCGCGCTCGACTGGGAACTGAGCGCATCCATTGATTGGGCACGACTCAGAGTTCGGGGAAGCAATTCGAGCGCCACGAGCGTGAGCCCTTGAGCCGCCAACGTAGAGACTCGGTCGAGGTTATTGAGAGGGTCAAGAAGTCCGATGACAGCGCTGCCGGTGGAGAGGCTGTCGGTCACGTCTGGCGCGGGAAGCGAGAGGGTTGCGAGCACATCGCACGTGGCGATGATTGCAGTTCGCTTTGCGAGAGTGGCCCCAGCGGAGAGGTAGCTCTCATCGGTAAAGCTCGCGTCTGAACCGCAGCCGGCTTCAACGAGCACCGAGAACCCTGCCTGAACGAGCTGTTTGGTTGCGCTCGGATCGAGAGCGACGCGGTGCTCACGCGAGGTTTTTTCGGAGAGAACCCCGATGGTGAGGCTTAAGTCTGAGTTGGCCATTGCCATCCTTGGTCGAAACGGAACAAATTCCGTTGCCAAGGTCTGGAGCAACTCTTTAAAGCGTACACCCGGGTTCGCCGCCCGAATCTGAATAGATGCTGAGAGGGTTAGCCTCTGGTCGCCGCGGCGACAATGTGCTGCACCGTGATCTCGCGTCGGCTCACCATCTCTGACGCCGCCCGTAGCGTGATATTGCAGTCGCGCGAGTATTTGCGGAGGAGAACGAACGCGTCATCCATGCTGAGCGATAGCCCATTCGCGATTACTCCCTTGGCCTGCTCAATGGTAATTCGGCTGTTCAAAGCGTTCTGCAATTGCTCTTCGACGAGCTGCGCTTTGTGAAGGGCTCGCTCGTGAGTGATTCCGATTGTCGCAACGTCGGCAAGGGCCTGAGCCACCGCCGCGTCGCGTGAACTGACCGCTTCACTCGCCGCGCGAAAGAGGTTCATCGTGCCGATAACCCTGCCGTGAACTTTCATTGGGATCGACAACAGCGAATTGAACCCCTGATTAACGGCAGTAGTACAAAATTCGGGCCACACCACTGACGTAGAAATATCGTTTATGGCGACCGCTTCTCCCGTGTGAAAACACTCGATGCATGGGCCTGCTGCGTCAGCGAGCTGCAGACTCTCTAGCATCACCGCTGCTTCGCTCGTCGACGTCATGAGCTGGAGATCGCCAGCATCATCGACCAGCACTAGGCCGCCGGCATCCATGCGCACAATCTCTGCGCACCGTTCCACAAATGTGTGGAGGACATCCACCATGTCGTGTTCGGCGGTGAGCGTTTCTGCAACAGTAACGAACGCTGCACTGATCTGGGCCTCGCGGGTTGTGCCGTCCATCTGATACTTCTTTCCTGCGCGGTAGATGGTTATTCGGTCAGAGGATCGAACTCGAGTACCTGCGTAACTATGTCACGCGCTACATCGTCAAGGGGGCGCCCAGTAGAGAATGCATGGGCTTGCAGCCGGGCAAAGGCATCCGGAGCGGAGAGACCCAACTGCGAAATGATCATTCCCGTGGCCTGGTGAACTTCGCGCCGAAGGGCTGGCGATTGTTCAGACTCTGGCGAGCTGTGTCCTTGAGCAGCGCGAAGTGCCCATTCAACGGCAGCGAGCGCTACATCGTTCGCCATGCTTTGAGCATTCGAAACGAAATCGGCGTCGGCCACGTGAGGCGTGGTTGTGCTCAAGTTGACTGCCCCGACGACGGCGTTGCCGAGCACGAGCGGAAAACTGAAAACTCCGCGGACACCGAGCTCGCGCGCGGCATTGTGAAAAACGGGCCATCCTGTCTCGGAGGCCTGATCGAGATCAGGCCACAACACGGGGGAACGGCTAGAGAGTGCTTGCCAGGCTGGTCCCTCTCCGAGCTCAAATTGAAGAGCATCCAATCGCGCGGCAAGGTGGCCGTTGACGCAGACGGTTGATTGGTTTCCGGATTCATCGATAACTGAAATGGCGACGCCGGTGACGTTGAGCGTCGTTGCGAAAGGCGAGCAGAGGCAGTCGTCAGCTGGTGCCGGTGTTGCTGAAACTTCTGGATTCGAAAGCATGATGGCCTTCAGCGAGATGGTCACTCAACCAAAACCCAGGCAGGGTGTGGACGAGTTCGGAAAGTGCTTGCCTTGCGGGTGAGAGTTTATCACCGTGAAAGTGAACGCCCGGCTAAAGATAAGTGGTCGAGAGCAGCTGATCGATGATGCCAATTTCATACGTTTGGATGACATCCATGCGTTCAGCGGTTGCGCGCACAGTGCTCACGGCGGCGTGTTCGTTCGCATAAGCGGCCATGTGGACACCGCCGACGTGGTGGGCGCGCATGAGGTTCAGAAACAGTCGGCCCTGCGCCATTCCGGTGGTGGTAGAAAGCGAGGTCATTTGTTCGTCGGTGGCGAGCCCGGTCATATCGGCGGCCGGCATTTCCATTCCCATCCATGCCATCACTGTCTCGGGAGGAGCAGTGCTCTCGCCCCACACGGTAAGCCACGTGTGCATGACTCCTCGCTCGAACGATTGATTTTGCAGGATGTCGGCGGCCAGTGCTTGAACAGAGTCGCCATTGTCGCGGCCGATCACGCGCTGGCACATGGCAAGGGCCTGCTCATGGTGCAAAGCCATGTCTTTGAAGAACCCGATATCAGTATCATTGGGCGTTTCTTCGGCGGCGCTTGCGTCCTCAGCGGTGGTCGAGGTCGTGCAGGCGGCGAGAGCTGAGCCGGCTGCGGCGAGTATTCCGAACGCGAGAAAGCTGCGGCGGGCGGGATTTATCGCACCTGCCGCACGCTCTGTCGCCGGGATCATGCCGGGCCACCACCGGGAGCGGCGGCGTTGTTGCCGCCCAGAGCGTCATCCGCAACTTCACCGTGGTAGCAGCCGAGGAAGTAAGGGAATGTAGTAGTGGCGTAGTAACGGTACTGTCCGTCGCTGTCAACACGTCCGTTGCATTCGTCGAGGTCGCCAGAGCCTTCTACATAGCTGTGGGCGGCCCAGGTGTCGGTGGCGAATTGTGATTCGTCGGTGAGTTCCCAACTGCTCGTGAGCTGAACCGTTTCGCTGCACTCGTCATCTGAGCACACCACTCCGGACATGATGGGGTAGCCGTCAGCGGCCCAGCCCACGACGAGTGATTCACCGGTTTCTACCTCGTCGGCGTCATAGAGGCAATCGACACCATCCGCGTAGCCAAACCAGTGGATGTGGAAGTCGGTCGGGCCGCTGTGGCTGCCGCAGACCGAAAGGGCACCCTCGAGGGATTGCACATCTCCGCCAGTACCTTCTGTTGGCCCGTAGATCGGTACTCCGTCGACCGCGACGCCGAGGGCGCCGAGATACGGCACAGCGCTTGGTTCATCCGCTTCGGTGGGGGTGACCGGAATCGTCATGGTCAGTTCGGAGACTTTGGGCGATCCTGGTGTGGTCGCAATGTAGAGATAGTCGGGGATGCTGTTGCTGCTGATCGTGAGGGTGTCACCATCGCAGACCGCGGTGAGTTCGGGATCCACGAGGTCAGCGTTCGCGCTCTCGACGTCTCGGAAGGTCGCGGCCATGGCGTCGCAATCACCCGTAGACGCCGCAAAGGTGGCAGTGGAGGTGGTCTCTGTGGCTGTGGCGGTCGCTTCGGGGGTCGCTTCAGCGGTTTCGGTCGTAGTGCTTGAGGCTGTAGTGCAGCCGGCGAGCGCCATAACCAGCACGCTAGCTGTGGCCATGGTTGTGACAAGTCGATTCATGGTCTCTCCTGATCGTGAGGAAAGCCATGCTGACCCACAAACCTATGGATTCGTTATGAAGTCTCTGCGACCTGCGGGGGAACTTGCCCGGGAGCGCTCTGCTGCGTCGCGCTCGGCTGAGTCAGGAAAACGATCAGAACGATGGCGCCAGCGATAGGTACGAGGAGCCAGAAAATATTGGTCCAATTGCGGCCAGTGTCGCGGAGGCGGCGCACAGTGACGGCAAGCTGCGGAATAAGGAGAGCGAGCGACCATGCTGTGCTGAGCCCCACCGAATACCCGAAGTTGGATCCCATGTGACCAAAATCGTTACCGCTGCTCGGGTCGAGCGACGCAGCGATTCCGGAGGTAATAAAGGAGAACAGTGCGAACCACCAATACTCGGGGCGACTGGCGACCCCGGTGAAATCCGCGTATTTGCGGAAGACGGTGGCGATGGACTCAAAGAATGTCACGATCTCTCCCCGGTTAGGTGGCGTGACTCAAGGGTACGGGTTCGCTGGTCATCGTGCGGTTAAACGGTGCAGAATCTGAGCGCTACCTGAGCAAAAGGTGAAGAATCAACTCGCTTGAGCATTGTGAGCGTACCTTGAATATCGAACGAGTTATTGGCGCTTACCAACCGCCAGAGCGAATCCGTCAACCGGCGAAGCTCACGATCGTTTAGCAAGGAGCTAGCGTGCATCTCACCTCCGCTGTCACATTCGTTTCTGACCTTGATCGATCAGTCGCGTTCTATTGCGATCTATTCGGGCTCACATGCGCGATTCTTGATGAGTCGGCAGCGCTGCTGGTCGGCCCCGAAAATTGTGAGCTGTACCTTCGTGGAAAGCACGCCCAACCGAGTCGCGTTCTCGGCTCTGTGGGCATCCAGTACCTCATGTGGAGCGCAGAAAGCGCGGAAGAATTTCAGCGCTGTGAAGAAGCCCTGCGCCGCGAGTCAATTCATGTGCGTCGGGAACGTCTCGATGACTTCGAGATCCTCGAAGGCCGTGACCCGGACAACCTACCCATCATGATCGCGTTCCCTGGTCCCGACGAGTCTGAACGGCACGCCATCATGCCGAGAATCTATAGCTGGTAGCGCCTCTGCTCTTTTTGAACAGGAATAAGAGGCTTCGCTAACTTCTGGCTCCCACGTACTCCGCGAGGTATTCGCCCGTGAGCGAAGACTTCGCGGTGATGAGATCTGCCGGCGTGCCTTCGAACACGATGTTTCCGCCGTCGTGGCCGGCACCGGGACCGAGATCGATGATCCAGTCGGCATGGGCCATTACTGCCTGATGGTGTTCGACGACAATCACGGACTTTCCCGAATCGACGAGGCGGTCGAGCAGGCCGAGGAGCCGCTCGACATCGGCGAGGTGCAGGCCTGTGGTTGGTTCATCCAGAACATAAACGTCGCCCTTGTCGGCCATCTGGGTCGCGAGCTTGAGGCGCTGCCGTTCGCCGCCCGAGAGAGTGGGTAGTGGCTGGCCGAGGCGCAGGTAGCCCAGCCCGACGTCGACGAGTCGATCGAGGATGGCGTGAGCCGCGGGAGTGCGCGCGTCGCTTTCGCCGAAGAAGGCTTCGGCCTCGGCAACGGACATCCCGAGCACTTCACTGATGTCCCGTCCGCCGAGCTTGTATTCCAGCACGGAGGCCATGAAGCGTTTGCCCTCGCAGACCTCGCAGGGCGTTGAGACGGTCGCCATGACGCCGAGGTCGGTGTAAATTACGCCGGCGCCGTTGCAATTGGGGCAGGCGCCTTCGGAATTGGCGCTAAACAGGGCAGGCTTGACACCATTGGCCTTGGCGAATGCTTTGCGAATGGGCTCGAGCATCCCGGTGTACGTGGCGGGATTGCTGCGGCGAGACCCCTTGATGGCGGCCTGATCGACGGACACAACGCCGTCTCGGGGCACCACTGATCCGTGAATCAGAGAGCTCTTGCCCGAACCCGCGACTCCCGTGACCACGACGAGGGTGCCCAGTGGGATGTCGAGATCCACGTTCTTGAGATTGTGGGAGTCGGCGCCGCGAACCTCCATAATGCCCGTGGGGGAGCGCACTTCATCTTTGACCGAGACTCGGTCGTCAATGTGGTGGCCGGTGACGGTGTCGCTTTGGCGCAGCTCGTCGAAACTGCCCTCGAAGCAAATCTGGCCGCCCTCAGTTCCGGCCCCTGGCCCGAGGTCGACGATGTGGTCGGCGATCGAAATTGTTTCGGGCTTGTGCTCAACCACGAGCACGGTGTTGCCCTTGTCGCGCAGGCGGAACAGGAGCTCGTTCATCCGCTGAATATCGTGCGGGTGGAGGCCGATGGTTGGCTCGTCGAAGACGTAGGTGATGTCAGTGAGCGACGAACTGAGGTGACGGATCATTTTGGTGCGCTGCGCTTCACCGCCGGAGAGCGTGCCGGCCGGGCGATCGAGGGAGAGATAGCCGAGGCCGATCTCCACGAAAGAGTCGAGAGTCTGTTGCAGCGCTTCAAGCAGCGGGGCGACGGATGGTTCATTCAGCCCGCGCACCCACTCGGCCAGGTCGCTGATCTGCATGCCACAGGCATCCGCAATATTGATTCCCGCGATTTTGGATGCTCGGGCGCCCTCGTTGAGTCGAGTGCCGCCGCAATCGGCGCAGGCCGTGAACGTGACCGCGCGATCGACAAAAGCCCGGATGTGCGGCTGCATCGCTTCGCGGTCTTTCGACAGCATCGACTTCTGAATCTTGGGGATCAACCCCTCGTAGGTCATGTTGATCGACTGCATCTTGACTTTGATTGGCTCTTTGTAGAGAAAATCGTGCAGCTCAGTCTTCGTGTACTTCTTGATGGGCTTGTTCGGGTCGAGGAAGCCTGACTCGGTGAAGATACGCACCATCCAGCCATCAGCGGTGTAGTTCGGGATGGTGAGGGCACCCTCGGCGAGCGACTTGCTGTCATCGTAGAGCTGGGTAAGGTCGATGTCGTTGACGGTGCCACGACCTTCGCAGGTGGGGCACATCCCGCCGGTGATGCTGAACTCGCGGCGCTCTTTGGTTGTGACGCCCGCTTTCTCGAAGGTCACAGCGCCGGCGCCCGAGATGGAGGCCACATTGAACGAGAACGCTTGCGGTGATCCGACATGGGGATCGCCGAGGCGGCTAAACACGATGCGCAGCATGGCGTTGGCATCGGTGGCGGTGCCGACCGTCGAGCGGGCGTTGGAACCCATGCGCTCTTGGTCGACGATGATCGCAGTCGTGAGGCCCTCCAGCACATCGACGTCGGGGCGTGCGAGCGACGGCATAAAGCCCTGAAGGAACGCGCTGTAGGTCTCGTTGATCATCCGCTGAGACTCGGCCGCGATGGTGCCAAAGACTAAGGAGCTCTTGCCTGAGCCCGAGACTCCTGTGAATACGGTCAGGCGACGCTTCGGGATGTCGACGCTCACGTCAGCGAGATTGTTCTCGCGAGCGCCCCGTACCCGAATGATGTCGTGGCTATCGGCCGCGTGAGAACCGGGGGAGTCGGGGGTGCTCGTGCTGGCCATGGTGGGTGCCTCTTTAGCGTACGGATGTCGCAGCTCTGCGGGTTCGCGGATGCTTGTGACCATTATTGCGATAACGCAGCGAATTGTCTGCGAAATCTGGTGCTCAGCGAAAGCGCGTGGGAACCTAACATGATGATCCATCAATATATGGAGTTGACTTGATCGAGTTTCGCCACCTCTCGAAGCAGTTCGGCGACAAGCGTGCGCTTGACGACCTGAACTTCACCGCACAGCCCGGACGCGTCACGGGTTTTCTAGGGCCGAATGGCTCGGGCAAAACCACGACGATGCGCATTCTGCTTGGCCTCGAAACGGCTGATTCAGGGGAGGCGCTCGTGGGTGGCGAACCGTATCGGAAGATGAAGAATCCGCTGTTTCATGTCGGTGCTCTGTTGGATGCTCGCAACGCGCATCCGGGGCGTTCGGGCTTCGACCATCTGCGGGCGCTCGCCCTCACCCATGGGATCTCGAACGATCGGGTCGAATGTGTGCTCGAAGAAGTCGGGCTCAGCGGCGTCGCTTCTCGCCGCATTGGGGGCTATTCGCTGGGGATGCGCCAGCGACTTGGGATCGCGGCGTCAATGTTGGGTGACCCTGAAGTCTTCGTGTTCGACGAGCCCGTCAACGGCTTAGATCCCGATGGGGTGATGTGGTTTCGGGAGCTGGTGCGCGACTTTGCGGCGGAGGGGCGCACAGTGTTGCTTTCCTCGCATTTGATCAGCGAGGTCGCGCTGACCGCCGACCATGTCGTGATCGTCGGGCGCGGGAAGGTGCTCGCGGATTCTGCGCTCTCAGACCTTGCGCGCCTGCAGGGCGCTGAACGCGTGGTACTGCGGAGCGCGCGAGCGCGCGATTTGATTGAGACGCTCGCTGCATCCGGGGCGCGGGTTGTTGAGGAGCGCGACACGCTGGTAATTGAAGGTTCGACTGCCGCAGAAGTCGGCTTGCTGGCGGCTCGATTGAGCATTCCGCTGATTGAGCTGCGCACCCAGGTCGAATCCCTCGAAGAGACATATCGACAGCTCACCGATTCGAGTGTTGAATACCGGCAAGGCTCCGAGAAGTGAGTTTCACGGTCGCACGCGGAGTCCACCCTAAGAGGCTTGCTCAGGCTTGGGGTGTTGTTCGTTCGGAGTCACTCAAGCTGTGGTCTCTTCGTCCACCGCGGCTCATCATGGTGTTGATCTTTATCCTGCCGGTGGTGCTGGCTACGGTGCGAGTGCTGTTTGTGCCGCTGATTGTGGGCACTGATCTGGATACCGATGGCACCGCGATACTGTTTGAATCGATCTCAGTGAGTTCGCTTCCGCTAGCGGTACTCTCTGCAACGCTCGGGCTCATCGCCACCTCTTCGGAGTACACGGACGACTCATTGGCAGCGTCATTGGTGGCGGTGCCATCCCGAGTGCTTCTTCTTCTAACGAAGAGCCTCCCGAGCATCGGCCTTTCCGTTGTTTCCGCGGCTGCGGGGTCGGCCGCTGGGGGATGGATTGCGTCCATCACAATGACATCGCGTGGGTATACGGTGCCCGGCGTTGATCGACTGGCCGAGTTGCTGCTGAGCGTCGTGGCGGGTGCTGCATGCTTCGCGGTTCTGGGCGTTGCATTTGGTGCACTTGCAAGATCAGCAGTGTCCGCCGCAATCGTTTTCGTCGGCGTCATCCTTTTGCTGCCGAGCACGCTCTTCTATCTCGGGGGAACCTGGGTGCCTCGGTTCGCAGAGCTGCTGCCGGCCAGCGCACTCCAAGCGCTCACTACGCGAGCACCCGCAGAACCTTTTGTATTGGAAGGGACGCCAGCGTCGACGCTCGAGCCATTCACGGGATTCGTTGTGCTCGCATCTGGAACAGCGCTCCTGCTCGTCGTCGCAGCCGCGGTATTCGCCCGACGGGCAGTGCATCTCGAAGTCTCGCGCACAGGCCAGCAGCTGCGAGTTTCACAGCCGAAGATGCGAGTCGAGAGCGCCGCCCACGGATTGCACTTCATCGGAGTAGTTCGATCCGAGGCTCTGAAGGCACTCACCTTGCCGTCTTCGCCATGGCTGCTGGCGTTGAGTGCGGGGGCGATGGTTTTCTTGGCGTGGCGCTGGGCAATAGCAAGAATCCCAGCTGACATCATTGTGGCGCCAATTACGGAGTGGGACCTAACGTCGCAGACCTTTGACGAGCAGGTGACAGCTATAACTGGTGGGTTGGCTCTGAGTCAGTTCTTCATCGCAGCCTTAGGCGCGACTATCGCAACCTCAGATTTTGCGACGGGAAACATCCGTCCGACGCTAGCAGCGGTACCGCTGCGCGGTTGGGTATTGGCGGCGAAAACCGGGATTGTGGTCAGCTCAGCGATGGCTGTAGGAGCAATCGCGTTACTGCTGGCGGCGATAGTGGCGACGCCCATTCAACAGGACCACGGATTCCCCGCGCTATTGTCAGCGAGCATCGTCTGGATATCCATCGGAAAAGGCACGATTGCGTTCGGGCTAGTCGCTGCCCTCGGGTGCGGGGTGGGCATGATCGCTCGTTCACCGTCTGGTGCACTATTCGCCTTGGCGGCGATCTTCGTTGTCGTGCCGACCCTGGCGGGCCAAATGGAATCCACCACCGTCGACACGCCCTTTGTCTGGCTCACTAACCTCGGCCGGGTTTTCCCCTCGGGGCTCGACGCAGCGGAAACGCTGGGCCCGAATACCTTCCAGCCCTGGTTTCAGCTAGGCAATATTCTGCAGCTTCCCCCCGGCGCGAGCATGCTGGCGCTGTTTCTGTGGGCGGCCGGCAGCATAACGATCGCGTGGATGCTGTTTCGTCGCCGTGGAGTCTGAGTCCTATTCCTCTAGACCTGCGAGCAACTCGTTCATGTAGTTGATCTCACTCATTTGCACAGCAACCATTCCCTCGGCCAGCGACGTCACGACGTCGTTCGTCGACCGCTCGAGTAGGCCCTCGGCCATGTCGACACCGCCCGCGTGGTGGGCAATCATGAGCTCAAGAAACATAGCGTCAGCGTCGGTGGTGCTTGCTCTGAGCGCTTCCATCTGGTCGTAGGTCGCAAGGCCGGGCATTGTCATCGCGGTCGTGGAGTCGGAATCCGAGGTGCCGTGCGAGTCGTGCTCGCCGTCATCCATCATCCATGTCATCGCGGGTTCACTGGAGGCCTGTGGCAGATTCCACATAATGAGCCACGCAAACATTTGTCCCGCTTGCTGTCCCTGCGCAGTCGCGATGTCATACGCCAAAGTGCGGATGGCTTGGTTGTCGCTCTTTTCCAGAATGATCATTGACATGTCAACAGCCTGCAAGTGGTGAGTCTGCATGTCGCGCGCGAAACCGGCTTCCGCGCTCGTCGTCACTGGATCCGAGGATTCGCCAGGGAGGAGCCTTTGGCCAGCGAGTACGCCGAAGCCAACGAGCAACAGCGCGACGACAGTGATTGCGCCGATGCGGAGCCACGGTCGAGGGCGCGTGACATCGCTAGCGTCGGTCATGCGATGCGTCCGCCGCCGTCGATTCCGCCGGAGCACGAGGCGCCGATCTCCGGTGCGTCGCCGCCCTGCCAGAACTTGTCGACGAAGTCCTGCATGCGGGGATCGTCGACTCCATCAAGCTCAACCTGGTTAGCCCAGGCCGAGATCACGACGGGCGACTGAAGGCCTTCGTACGGTGACAGTACCGAATAGGTTGACGGAACAGCATCCTGCAACGCTTCCAGTTCATCTCCGGAAACTTGCGCCGGGTCGTAGGTAACCCACACGGCACCATGCTCAAGAGCATGCACGGCGTTTTCGTTGGGCACCGCCTCGGTGTACACACCGCAATTCAGCCACACGGATGCGTGCTCACCGCCCACCGGCGGGCTTTGCTCGTAATCGACGGTGCCCTCAACATGACCGGCGACCAGATTCGGATAGTTTTGTACGCCGTCAATCTCGATAGCTTCGGGGCTCGTTCGGGGAGTTCCGTTCGCCACGACCATCACGATAACAAGAGCCAAGACGCCAGCGGCAGCGACACTGCTGATGACGATACCGATCATTCGGTGGCGCTTCTCCGCAGCGTGCTTCTTCTTCATCGCGGCGACTTTCTCCGCTCGGCGCGCATCGCGCTGCTGTTTTACCGTGAGGTCTTTGGCGGAGGGCTCGGTTGGAGAAGATTGCGAATCGCGGGATGGCATGCAGGTGGTCCTGTCGTCGGGTGCGTGGGCAGGGAACAGATGTGCAATCTGAGCCTATTCGGTCGACTTTGTGAAAGCCCTCCTAGGGAGCGCACTCGCGAGTATCGGAAGCCGAGTCTTTAGTTCTTGCCGAAGAGCTGGCCGACTTCAGCGCGACTAGTCCTTAGGCCTGCTCTGTGATTGCCCGGAGTGCCAGCAGGTGTTGCTGATACGCGCGATACCCGGATGCCGTCGAGGTTACCCACGTGCGCGGACGATTACCGACCGTGCCCTTGAGGGCTTTTGCGTAGCCGGCATCCACAAGATAGCTGATCGCTTTGCTGAGAGCAGAGTCTTCGACCTCGAGGAGTTTTTTTAGCGTCGCGAAGTCGATCTCATTTCTGGGGCCGAGCGCGGCCATGAGCGATAGCCGTATCGGA
This sequence comes from Salinibacterium sp. NK8237, assembly GCF_015864955.1. Taxonomy (NCBI): domain Bacteria; kingdom Bacillati; phylum Actinomycetota; class Actinomycetes; order Micrococcales; family Microbacteriaceae; genus Salinibacterium; species Salinibacterium sp. NK8237. The sequence goes on from NZ_JADYWE010000001.1 coordinate 189,291, forward strand.
GTGAGAAACGCATCATCCAGCTGATGACGGGGATGCTTCATGAACGTGCGTCTCTGGGTGCTGGCAGCGCGGATGCCACGAGCATGACGAGAAAGACGGCTATTCCGGCCGCTAGTGCTGCCGCAAGGGATGGCGACTGTGGCAGCGCAGCGAGCATCGCAAATGCAAAGAGCGTGCTCGTGGTGATGCCGAACGCAGTCCACTGCATCCAGCCCCATTCGAAGCCGACGCGGGGTAGGACCCACGAAGATTCGTTCAGCGCATACGTGAACGCGATGCCCGCGAGCGCCGCGATCATCAGCAGCGACGAGACGATCGGAATAGTGCCGAAGGAGATGAGAAGGCCTGCTACCGCTCCCATGATCACCGTGTTCCACCGCACGGGTGTACTGAGCTGTTCGGAACTGCGGCGCGCCGGAGTGCGTGAACGCGGCACTCGGATCAGTTGAGCTATGGCGGGTGCAGCCAGAGGAACGAAGACGGCGAGAGCGACCAGCGGAATGAGCCAAGGGGAGTAGGGAACGTCAAACACGGAGAGACCTGACAGAACGGTCATTGCGAAAAACGCCAGGACCAACGGGATCCAAACCACACGTGGCAGCGCTCTTCGAATCCCGAACCGTTCACGAGTGCCCGTGGTCATCGTGGTGAAAGCCAGAAGTGGCACGACAAGTAACGATGTCTGGGAGAACTTGCCGGGGTCGCTATTGCCGGCGGTGCCGATGCCCGCGGAGAATGCAAGCAGAAATACGCCGATGTAGCTCGCCGCCATGAAAGCGCTCCAGAGGCTAAACCACGCAAAGCCGCGGGACGGCCCGAGCTGATTCGCGGAATCGCGCACCTCTTGGTGCTGTTGGAGCTGGCGAGAGGCCTCCGCCCCCGTGGGCTGTGGAGCGGAATCTGGGGTGGTGGGGGAGTTCGCGGAATCACTTTCCATCTGGAAAGTGTAACGTATCTGAGTTTTCTACACTATTTCCGTAGTCGCATCGACTGGGCGACGACGGCGCTCAGTGCTCGTGTGGCGGCACCGGTGCAGGGTCGCCAACGTAGCATCCGACCGTAAACGGAAACTCCATAGTGGCGCTGTAGTGATACATCTCTTGCTCGACACCGTCGAAGAGCACCGTGCTGGTGTGGCCGTGGCATTCGTCGAGATCGGCGTTGGTCGGGAGGTTTCCCGCAGAGTCGCGCTCTACATAAATCCCGAACCCATCAAGGGCATACCCGACAAGCGTTGACCCGGCCTCGGCGGTAGCGGCGAGCAGGCACGACGGCACATCGTGGTAGTGGTAGTAGTCGCCGCCATCCGGATGCCCGTCACAGAGGTCTTGGGTCTCGTGGGCGACCGCGTCCCCGCCCGAAGCATCCACCGCGTTATAGAGGTACACGCCGTACTTCAGCACCCCGACGGCACCCATCGCGACACAGCTCGGATCGTCCGCAACGGCGGGAGCGACAGTAAGAGTGAGTTCAACAAGCTTCTCGTCAATCTCATTGGGATTGCGGTCAAACTCTTTCGCCGGATCAGCGTCTGCAATCGGGAACGTGCCCGTCATCTGCTCGGTCGGCAAGTTCGCAGTGAGGATGGTGCGAGTGTCGTGACCGACTTCCTCGTCGTAGTAGGCCTGCGGCCACGAGACTTCGCCTTCAACGGTCGCCTTCGTCGTGGAATCCCACGTGCCGGCGTCGTAGTCGATCCACGGTCCGCCGTTTACTGGCCCGCGCCCGCTGAAGTCTGTCTTGCAGGAGTACAGGTAGTCGACAGCGGGGGACGTGGAGGTGCGGTCATCGCCGAGCGGGATGGCAGTGGCATCAATGACGCCAGACCAGGCATTCGGGATGTCGATCGCAGACGCTGCGGCGCTCGGCTCGGCACTTGACGTCGAAGTAGTCGACGCCGTGGAGTTGGCGGAGCCTGAGGCGCACGCCGAGAGAAGGAGAATTCCACCCAGCGACAGAGCGAGTGCTGTGCGTGAGGTTATCGAACGAGTAATCATGGCCGCTGTCTCCCAGAAGATCGAGGCATAGCGGCAGGTGTCCGCGAGCGCCGCTGATAATAGCGCACCGTTCTATGACGCTTTCGGAGGAACGCCTTCGGCAGCGCTGCGTGAGCGCTTTCCCTTCTACTCGCGTTCACCGGTGGTTCACATCACTGCCCAAGACTGCGCACGCCTGCTCTCCCGACTGGGTATCCCCAACGCAGCCTCGAAAGGGCATCCTCATGCGCAGACGGCCCCTCGCCGCCCTCCTCACCTCCTTAGCATTGGCCGTACCGCTAGTGGTCACTTCGGCTGCTGTCGTGAGTCCCACTGCCAATGCGGCTGAACTGCCGAGCATCCTCATCAATGAAGTTGAATCGAATGGCGATGACTTCGATTGGGTTGAGCTCATCAACACCGGAACCGAAACTGTGGATGTCTCGGGCTGGGTTATTAAGGACGACAACGACTCCCGCACTCTTTCACTGCCTAGCGGCTCAACGATTGCTGCTGGCGGCTACTACGTCGTTGACGTCAATGACGTCACTGTCGCTGGCAACTTTGGATTAGGGGGCGCCGACACCGCTCGTGTCTATTTGGCAGATGGCGTGACTCTCGTTGATTCCTACGCTTGGGATGGCCATGCTGCAGTCACCTTTGGGCGTTGTGCTGACGGCATCGGTGAGTTTCGCGACACCGTAGCTTCCACCAAGGGTGCTGCGAATGCGTGCGAGATCATCGCAGCGGCCGCAGTGCGCATCAACGAGGTCGAATCAAGTGCTGACGAAGACGACTGGATCGAACTCACTAACATTTCTGACTTCGTCGTCGACGTCGCTGGTCTGGTGCTCAAAGATGATGACGACAGCCGTACCGATGCAATTCCTGCCGGTACGACGATTGAGCCTGGTGCCTTCTACGCCTTCGAGCCGACGTTCGGATTAGGTGGGGCGGATTCGGCGCGCATCTTTGAATCTGACGGTGCGACGCTGATAGACAGCTACAGCTGGTCAGCGCACGCGAGCACGAGCTACGGCCGCTGCCCGGACGGCATTGGCGAGTTCGCGACGACGAACACCACTACGAAGGGTGCTGCGAACGATTGCGTCGCAGTTGATCTCCCCGAGGTTCGTATCAACGAGATCGAATCTAACGGTGATTCGTCAGACTGGGTCGAGCTCTTCAACAGCGGCGGTAGCGCCGTCGACATCTCTGGTTGGGTTGTTCAGGACAACGACGATAGCCACGCCGCGCTGATTCCCACCGGCGCCTCAATCGCGGCCGGCGGCTACTACGTATTCGACCAGCCCGCCTTGAGCTTCGGACTTGGTACGGATGACTCTGTGCGGGTCTTTGCTGCCGATGGCTTTACCCTGATTGATTCACGAAGCTGGAGTGGTCACTCGGCCACGACGCTTGGCGTCTGCGGATCCGGTTTTGGCGACACGACTAGTTCGACCAAAGGCTTTGCTAACGATTGCAGCGCCCCGATTCGTATCAACGAAGTTGAGTCCAGCGATGAGATGGGGGACTGGATCGAGCTAAAGAACAACAGCTCCGATGCAGTGGATGTCTCGGGCTTCGTCCTCAAAGACAACGATGACTCACACGCCCTCACGATCGATTCCGGCACGACGATTGCCGCCGGTGGCTACCTCGTCATCGAGACCGAGCCCTCGTTTGGGCTCGGCGGAGCGGACTCGGCTCGCCTCTTCGTCGCTGACGGTGTGACGCTGGTTGACGGCTACGAATGGACTGCGCACGCGGCAACAACCTACGCACGGTGCCCCGATGGAACCGGTGACTTCGAGACCTCGAAGGCCTCGACCAGGAGCGCAGCAAACAGCTGTGTCGGCGAACTCGAAACCTCTCCGTGGCCCGGTGGGTCTGCGATCTCCACAGTCAACGAGATGGACGAATTTAGTGACAACATGAGTGGCCTCGCGTTTGAGGCCGCCACCACGGGTGATGTGCTGTGGGCGGCCAAGAACGGGCCCGGAGCACTCTACAAGCTCGTCTTTGACGGAGCCAATTGGGTGCCTGAGACGTCGAACACCTGGAACGACGGAAAGCTGCTGCACTATGCCAGCGGCACCGGTGATGTGGATGCCGAAGGTGTGGCGTTGACGTCGACAGGAGCATCCGGAGGGGTCTTCATCGCGAGCGAACGGGACAACTCCACCAGTGGCGTCAGTCGTCCGACGATTCTTCGCTATGACGTGTCGGGCGCGGCATCCGAATTGACGGCAAGCCAGGAGTGGAATCTCACGGCTGACCTCCCGGTCATCGCTGCGAACTCGGGGCTTGAGGGCATCGCCTGGATTCCCGACAGCTACCTCGTGGCCGAAGGCTTCGTCGATGAGAACACAGGAACCCTCTACGACCCGAGCACTTATGCGGGCCACGGCGACGGACTCTTCTTCGTCGGTCTCGAAGCTAATGGAACGATCTACGCGTACGCGCTCGATCAGAATTCCGGCTCGTTCGACCGTGTAGCGACGATCGAGAGTGGCTTCGTCAGTGTCATGGAGCTCGAGTTCGACCCCGCGCTCGGTGCACTCTGGGCCATCTGCGACGACACCTGCGATGGTCGCAGTGCGCTTCTTGAGATCGCGCAGGATGGCGCTACCGACGGGTCCTTCGACGTTGCCACCATTTTCGAGCGCCCCACTGGGATGCCGAACCTCAACAACGAGGGCTTTACTGTTGTGCCGCAATCAGAGTGTGTCTCTGGCTCGAAAGCGGTGTACTGGTCGGACGACTCGAACACTGACGGATTCTCGTTGCGAGCAGGAACTATCGACTGCACGGTGACGACAGATCCGACGGACCCGACGGACCCCACGGACCCGACAGATCCCACCGATCCCACAGATCCAGCCACGCCGACTGTTCCTGTGGCTGTTCCTGAGGCCAGTCTCACGGCGGCGAACCGCGGCTCGGTGTCTGGCCCTCCGAGCGCAAGCCCGGGGGAGACCATCACGATCAACGTGGGCACGTCGCATGCGGGCAATATCGTGAACATCTGGATCTATTCCACGCCGACTCTGTTGGGATCGCCGACTGTCAGCGCCGCCGGAACTGTCTCAGCAACCATTCCTTCGACGCTCACACCAGGCGTTCACCGCTTGGTAGTCACCGCAGCGGATGGCTCAGTGATCGGTTGGGCGAACATCACGATCACCGCACTTGAGTCAGGTTCGCTCGCGTTTACTGGTTCAGGGTCAGCGTTGCCGATTCAGCTGTCGTTGATGCTGCTCGTCGCTGGCCTCTCGATGGTTATGATTCGTCGCCGCGAGAAGCTGCTTAGCTAGCCCCATCCCGCAGGAAGGAGGTGTCGCACACAGCGGCACCTCCTTTCATCGTTATGGAACAGCTGCCGCGAGGTCGGGGCTCGCCCCAGTACCGAACCGCGCTTGTACCGGGCGCTACTGCGGCGTTGAATAGACACAGACGCGTTAGGTCATTCACGCGCAATCGCTCAACCTAGGAAGGCTGCACCATGAAGTCAGATTCCACTACATCCGGATTCGAGTACCCGGATGACGCAATTGATGCCGATGAGGTCGTTACGAACGATGCCGTCGCGGGCGAGCCAGTAGTTCCTTTTGCCGAGAGCGGTGCGCCTGAAGGTTCCGAACTCCACGAGGTGTCTCCGGTTTATGACGAACACGAACTCAATTCGGAGGACGGTCCCGAGAACCTGGACGAAGAATAGTCCGACACCTCCCAGCTATGGGTGGGGCAGCGCCCGATGAATACGAAACCCGCCGTGATCCGCAACTCAGAATTCTGGGGCGGCACGGCGGGTTTTCTCGCACCGACCGCACAATTATCAGTCTCGTGAGAGCCCGACACTTGCACATCTCTCAGACATAAGGAGTAACGTTTATGTTGTTGCTCTAGTCCTCGGCAGCGAATATATTTCGCTCTCGTCTGAGGATTATCATGACCGCAACATTCACTCTTAAAGCCGCAGCGCTTCGCATCGTTACTCTCATCGAGTCTGCGAAGGCATCTTATGGACTGCTTCCCGTCGCGGCAGCGGCCACACTCGTGTTGCCAGCGCCAATCGGCCTTGTCGTGCTGAGTGACTCTTCCTCGCGCGCCCGGCCCGCCCTAGTTTCCGCGGCGCCGTAAACCGCAGTTCTCCCTCCCCGAAAAATATCAACCAACGAAAGGATCTCCCAGAATGGCCTACCAAACGATCAACCCGTATACGAATGAAGTGGTCGCAACGTTCCCCGATGCGACTGTGCAAGAGGTCGACGAGGCAATCGCTGCGGCCCACGAAACGTTTTTGTCCTGGCGTGAAACGGCGTACTCGACTCGGATGGAAGTGCTCGCCAAAGCAGCGAAACTGCTGCGCGCGGATAAGCGTCGCTACGCAGAACTGCTCACCCTAGAGATGGGAAAGGTGATCGCCGAGGCCGAAGCTGAGGTGGATCTTTCGGCAGACATCCTCGAGTACTACGCCGAGCGCGGGGGAGCGCTGCTCGAGACTGAAAAGGTTCCCGTGGAATACGCCGCCGAGGGCGAAGTTGAGATCGTCAACCAACCGCTCGGCGTTCTGCTCACGATCGAACCGTGGAACTTCCCTTACTACCAAGTCGTGCGGGTTGCGGCTCCCCAGCTCGTCGCAGGCAACACCATCCTGTTGAAGCACGCGAGCAACGTGCCGCAGTCGGCGGCCGTGTTCGACGACCTGTTTGCACGCGCCGGCCTCCCCGCCGGTGGGTTCAAGAACCTGTACCTTCCCCACGAGCTCACTCAGCACGTTATCGAAGACCCGCGCGTTCGCGGCGTGGCCCTCACCGGCAGCGAGGAAGCGGGCTCCATCATTGCTGCCTACGCAGCCAAAGCGGTAAAGAAGAGCACGCTTGAGCTCGGCGGTTCTGATGCGTTCGTGGTTCTCAAGGACGCTGATATGGATAAAACTGTCGAATGGGCGGTCTTTGGTCGCCACTGGAATGCTGGCCAGGTTTGCGTCTCGGCGAAGCGAATGATCGTCGTTGATGACGTGTACGACGAGTTCCTTGAGAAGTTCCGTGCCGGCGTCTCCGCGTTGAAGGCTGGCGACCCGATGGATCCCATGACGGCCCTTGCGCCGCTTTCGTCCCAGGCCGCCGCAGACAAGCTTGCGGGTCAAGTCAAGGACGCGATCGCTGGGGGAGCTAAGGCTGAAACTCTCGGCGACCCCGTGCCGTCGACCGGAGCTTTCTACCAGCCGACGATTCTCACCGAGATCGACTCGAAGAATCCTTCGTACTACCAAGAGTTCTTCGGCCCGGTTTCGATTGTCATCCGCGTCAAGGACGAAGCCGAAGCGATCGCGGTCGCCAACGACTCGCCGTTCGGCCTCGGTGGTTCTGTGTTCACGCGAGACACCGTCAACGGTGAAAAAGTGGCCAGGAAGATCGACACGGGGATGGTCTATGTGAACCACCCGACGATGGTGAAGGCAGATATTCCGTTTGGCGGTGTTAAGCACTCTGGTTACGGCCACGAGCTGACCAACCTCGGTATTCAAGAATTCGTCAACAAAAAGGTCATCGACGTCGTGGATATTAACGCGGCGTTCTGATCCTTACCTCGGATGGCCAGCCCCGGTCCGTGGGCTGGCCATCCGGTCAAGCGAGTGGGAACTGGTGAGCACCCCTCCCACTCTGAGTCGCGAAGTGGGAGCATCCAATGGAACAGATGAAGGCGTGGATCACAGGAGAGTCACCAGGGTCAATCAGTCTTGGTACTAAGCCAAAACCCATGCCAGACGCCGATGAAGTTGTCGTGCAAGTAATTGTGTGCGGGCTCTGCCGCACTGACCTTCATGTGGTCGATCAGGAACTTGAGACCCACACACCTCACGTCACGCCGGGCCACCAGGTCGTGGGAACGGTTGTCGCCCTTGGTGATCAGGTGAAGCAATTGAGCATCGGCGACACCGTGGGAGTCGCCTGGCTTCGACGTACGTGCGGCGTCTGCGAGTGGTGCCGGAGTGGGCGCGAGAACCTCTGCCCAAACTCCGAATACACCGGGTGGGATGCTGATGGTGGTTTCGCCGAATACGCCACTGTTCCCGAAGCGTTCGCCTATCTCCTTCCTGCCGATGTCAACGCGGTAGAGGTCGCACCCCTGCTCTGTGCGGGAATCATTGGTTACCGGGCGCTTTCCCGGGCGGCATTGCCGGATGGCGGAAAGCTCGGAATCTATGGCTATGGTTCCAGCGGCCATATCACCGCCCAGATCGCCCAGGCGGCCGGAGCGACGATCTACGCGATGACCCGTGGCGGCGCAAACCAAGACTTGGCGCGAAGTATCGGCTCGGCGTTTGTGGGCGACGAGACCGAAGAACCGCCAGAGAAACTGGATGCGGCAATTGTGTTTGCCCCGGTGGGGGAGTTCGTGCCGGTTGCGCTAGCCGCGACGAAACGCGGTGGAACGGTGGTGCTGGCGGGCATCCATATGACGGATATTCCCGCCATGAACTACCAAGCTGACCTCTTCAATGAACGAGATCTGCGCACTGTCACCGCCAATACCCGTGCCGACGGCGCAACCTTCCTTACGCTCGCGCACAACTTAGCGATTCGTCCGACGGTGACGACGTATCCCTTTGACGAGGTCGACGTCGCGATCTCAGATCTCCGCAGCGGCAATGCCTCGGGCTCCATCGTCATCACAATGCCTAACCCCTCGTCGGATTGAATAAAATACCCTAGGGGGTATATTGTGGAAGGAAGCCCAGCGAGCGTCGGGCGGACCGCGAGTGAAGAGAGGCAACCAAGTGTCGACTGGCGAGAGTTTTTCGACCACTAACGAGTCGCAGAAGCAGGCGCGGCCTTTTGACGTGTGGTCAATGCGCGCGAATCGACGTTTCTCTCTGCGTGATATTTACCAGATCACTCACGATGCCACTCTGACGTCTCGGTACTTCCGCAACTTTCGAAAGACTGTGGGGGAGAAGCGCACCTCCCGAATTATGCTCGCGGTAACCGAAGTCAACGGCTGCGCCATTTGTGCTTACGGACACGCCAAGTTTGCACTGGATGCCGGAATCGATTCGAACGAGGTTCGCAATCTTCTCGGTGGCGTCACGCAAGGAGCGCCTGACCGGGAGCTCGCGGGGATCGGGTTCGCTCAACACTATGCGGATACCGAGGGGCATCCTGATGAGGATGCCTGGGATCAGCTGGTGCAACTCTACGGCCGCGAGGAGGCGCTCGGCGTTCTCGGCGCTACCCGAATGATGATGTGGGGGAATGCCGTCGGAATCCCTCTGAGTTCCTTGCGTGCGCGCCTGAAAGGCAGTCCACATCCTGGAAGTAGCGTGGCGTACGAGATGGGGACAATTCTCGGAGCGTGGGTCGTCGTGCCCGTTGCGGTCATTCGTGCGCTGTTCTCGCTAGCGAGACATCAGCCGCCCATTACCTTTCACCGCGGCTAGAGGTCTGGCTGGGGCGACGCCGGCGGGGCGTCGTGGCGAGAGGGAGCCGCTCAAGCGTGCTGCTGCTCCGAATTCAGGCAAGCTGACATAATGTGCATTATCGGATACGGAATATGGATTCGAGAGGGGCCGCGTCGTGGGCGCTACTGCGGCAGCACGCTCACGACCGTAACCGTCCACAGCTGTTCGGCGTCGGTGTTTACGCTGATGGAATAGCTGCCGTTGGGGTCAATGTCCATCTCGTCGCGGTGTGCTGTCTTGTCTGAGCCCTGACGACACTCGTGTGTCGACTGTGCAACGTTGCTGATTGCGATTGTCATACTGCCGGTGCCGACGCAGTCTGAGTACACGGCGATACGCGCCGTCGTTGGCGTGAAAGGTGATGCGTCAATAAATTCGGCTGCATTCGTGGTGGTGGCCAGAATGTCTTCGTCTCGGGTGTCAAATTCCAACAGATCAGGTATTTCTGACATAACGGAGTCGTTTTCAGTCTGCACTGGCGTAGCTGCGCGCGACTCTCCAACAATGCTCGTCTGGGGGCTGCTGGTGCATCCGCTCAGAGCGATCAGCGTTGCAGCCGCCACGGCCAAGCTCGATCCACCGTGAATAATACTCATTTCACTCCCCTGGCGATCGCGTGTGGCCCGGGGCAGCTTCGCGGCCCCTGCTGAATCGCGCTAGAGCCTCGGCGGCGGCTTCATGGTCGAGAGCATCCGGCTCCCCCGACATCGTGATGGTGCCAACGACATCGTCACCGACGCGCAGTGGGATTGACCCGCCGTGCGCCTTGAACTTTCCGTGGTCGATATCTGCCCGGTTTTCAAACGGAGAGCCAGCTTCTAGGTGCCGCAGTTTGACGAGGAGCGAGGGCTCTTTGAAGCGCACCGCGACCGCGGATTTACCTGTTAACCAGAGATCGTTGTCCCGATTCGTATCCTTGAGCTTGGCTTTGAACAGCACGTCGTCGTTCACGACGATTTCGACCGCCAAATTGAGCTTCCACTCTTGGATAACCTCGATCGCGCAGAGGCCTAAGGCAACGGCATCATCGTTCGTGATGTTTGAGAATGTGACGGTATTCAAATACTCAAGGTCTGCTGCGGTGTAGCGAGGCAGGGAGCGCGTCATTGATCAATCTCTTCTCGTCAGGTGCGGACCAAGCGAGCGGGCCCAGAAAGAGCGCTGTGCAATCGACCGCCACTCCCCCATGCGCGCGCCTACCCCCAGTGTATGAGCGTATAAAGCCGTTCGCAAAGCAATAATGAAAAAAAATCAGACAGCATTGCAAGGTACGAAATCGGGCTTGCGCTGCATGACTCGAGTGCTGAGGTGGCGTGGCGCGAGTGCGCCCCAGGGCGAGTGGATTGTGAGGAATACTGTACTATTGAAGCATGATTCGTCGTCGAGCAACTCGAGCTCTTCTTGGTATTTCGCTCGCTCTCGTACTGAGTGTCGTGGCCGGTTGTTCGCCGCCCTCGACACCGGCCGTTCCATCGATACCGGCGCCGCCGACGGTCGACGAATGGTCGTGGACGACGACGGGATTCTCGCTATCGACGGATGCTGATGCCCCATATTCTGACAGGGCGCCCGCCGACGTTCATGGCCGCGATCTCGATGACACCGGGCTGGCTATCTACTACGAACGCAACTCCGCTGACGTACGGGCAGATCACCCGGTTGTGTACGCGCAGTACGGCATATCGGCGTTAATGGAGTACGAGAGCTCGGGAGATCCGCTGTGGCTCGACCGCGCTGCAAGGCAAGCCGAACAACTCGTCGCGATGCGAATGGAGCGAGGAGAGGGCTGGTGGTACCCCTACTCATTCGACTGGACCTACGAAGACAGGACACTCACGGCCCCGTGGTGGTCTGGAATGGCTCAGGGGCAAGCTCTGAGTTTGTTCACTCGTCTCGCACAAACGACGGGCGAGGAGCAGTGGGCAACCGCGGCCGACCACACGTGGGCAAGTTTTCAGCAAGAGCCGTCAGCCACCGAGCCCTGGTCGACGTTCATCGATGACGACCATCTCTGGTTCGAAGAGTACGCCGGCGACCAACATCCGCTCATGGTTCTCAACGGCCAAATCTTCGCCATCTTTGGCCTCTACGACTACTGGAATTTCACTCAAGATCAAGAGGTCGCCCGCTACATCGACGGTGGCGCAACAACGGTGCTCAACATCATGCAACAGATTCGCAAACCAGGAGAGATTTCGTATTACTGCGTGCAAGACGATTTCTGTGCGCGCGAACGGTGGCAAGACAAGAAGTATCACGTCATCCATTCGTGGCAGCTCAATACGCTCGCGCGCCTCACGGGCGATGCGGCGTTTGGCGAGTGGGCAGATCAGCTCGAAGCTGACTGGAAGCCCTCCGAGTAGTGCACCGGTTCTTTGTGCTGCTGCGCCGCGGCTAGCGCTGCGACCGGACGAGCTGTTCAAGCTCGGCCGGTTCATAGCGATCCGATGTCGCCATCAGCTCTTCGAGAGTCCACCAGCGGTGTTCGAGCACGTCAACGCGTTCGTCATCTGTCCAGAATTCTTGAGACGGCACGAAGGTGTCAACCACCACCCGATAGAAAACGGCGTGCCCGGTGTCGTGATCAGCGTCATCCCACTCCACGACGAAGTCGTGCGACCACACAGGCGCACCGAGATCTTCGATAACAAGCCCGGTTTCTTCTTCGAGCTCGCGCACGGCAGCCTCATGATGAGACTCCCCCGGGTCCACGCCGCCACCCGGCGTCAGCCAGCGCGCGACACCGCTGGTATCCGGCGCCTTCGTCAGAAAGAGCAAGAAGCGCTGTTCGCGGTCGAACAGCAGCACGCGACTGGTAGCTCGGTTCACCGGCATCCGCGGGTCGCTACTTGTTGAGAAAGTCTGAAACGTCGCCGACGTAGCGGGTGTTGTTTTCGGGAACTGGTTCTACTGCTGCAGAGGCAACCTCGGCGGCGAACTCGCTCACGTTGTACAACCGGCCAGCGGCCTCTTTGCGAGCTTCGATCGCTCCAGGGTTGGCGCGCTGTAGCAGCGTTGCCGTGATGGTTCCCTCGATCATGTCGCCGGAGACAACGACGAAGCCAATGCCCTTGGCTTCAAGCTCAGGAATCAATTCGCGAAGCGCATCTTCGCCGGCACGCTTGCTGAGAGCAACCGGAACATACTCGGGCATCGTCTCAACGGTGCGGATGAAGTGCGCCTGGTGGCTTGTCACGAAAACGACGCGTGATCCTTCGTGCAACAGCGGCATCATGGTCTTCAAGAAATTGACTTGAGCGTCGCGGTTGAGCTTCATGGCGTAGTCCTCAGCCATGCCGCCTTCCATGCCTCCGGATGCGTTGAGCACCAGAATCTCAAGGCCACCGAACTCGGCCTTCACCGTCTCGAACAGGGCAGAAACAGTCTCGGGGTCAGTGAGGTCGGCACCAATGGCGATAGCCGAACCGTCTGTCTCATTGAGCTGAGCGACGAGCTTGAGGGCGCGAGCCTCTTTATTGCGGTAGTTCACGGCGACACGGGCGCCGGCTTCGGCGAAATAGGCGGCGGTGTCGGCGCCAATCCCCCGCGAAGAACCAGTAATGAGCGCGCGAGCGCCATCGAGCGAGTGGGCTGCCAGAGGATTCGAAGTATCGCTATTCACCCTACGACTTTAGCGGTCAATGCCGTGCTGTGCAGTGAGGTAAGTGCTAGCGTCGACACTGAAGATTTGTCGAACTGCGCAACGATGAAGGGCGCCGGAACAATGCTTATTGATCTGACCCAGTACCTCTGGATTCTCTGGCTTGCCCTGGTCGTGTTGTTCATAGTGATCGAAGTCATGACTCTCGAATTCACGTTCCTCATGATCTCCGCGGGCTCCCTCATTGGTGGGCTCGGCTCCAATCTTCTGGGCTGGCCGTGGTACATCCAGATCGCTCTCGCTGCAGCGATCTCGGGTCTTCTTATTTTCACCATTAGGCCTGTTTTGCTGATGAATCTCGAAAAGGGAGCCGACCCTGCAAAGAGCAACGTCGACGCTCTCTTCGATCTCGGCGGACGCGTCACAGGTCCGTTCGCCAACGGCATCGGTGAGGTCAAGCTCGACAACGGTGAAACGTGGACTGCCCGCATCGGCGACAGTTCGCCACCCTCGGCGGTTCCCGTCGGCAAACGTGTTGCGGTCACCGACATTGAAGGTGCCATTGCCGTCGTAGTTCTTGAATCTGCCAAACTCGGCTCCACTCAACCTCGAGCGATCAAAAAATCGCCGAGAAAGGAAGAAAAGTGACTGATCCTGCTGGCTTCGTAGGCCAGATCTTTGTGATTATTCTGCTCGTCGTTCTTGCGATCTTCGTGATTGTCACGTTGTTCCGTGCGATCCGCATTGTTCCGCAGGCGCGTGCCGGAGTTGTTGAACGCCTAGGCAAGTACCGCAAGACCTTGCTGCCCGGCCTCAACATTCTCGTTCCCTTTATCGACCGGATGCTGCCCCTTATCGATTTGCGCGAACAGGTTGTCTCGTTCCCCCCGCAGCCGGTCATCACCGAAGACAACCTTGTCGTCTCTATCGACACCGTCGTCTTCTTCCAAGTGACGGATGCCCGTGCAGCCACCTACGAGATCGGCAACTATCTCGGGGCCGTCGAACAGCTGACGACCACGACGCTGCGAAACGTCGTGGGTGGCCTCAACCTTGAACAGGCGCTTACGAGCCGCGACAACATTAACTCGCAACTGCGCGTTGTTCTCGACGAAGCAACAGGCAAGTGGGGCATTCGCGTGGGTCGCGTTGAGCTGAAGGCTATTGACCCGCCCCTCTCGATCCAAGATTCGATGGAAAAGCAGATGCGTGCCGAGCGTGACCGCCGTGCGCAGATCTTGACCGCCGAGGGAACCAAGCAGGCCGCGATTCTCGAAGCGGAGGGTTCGCGCCAGGCAGCGATCCTTGAGGCTGAAGGTGAAGCTAAAGCTGCCGTGCTGCGTGCTGATGGTGAAGCTGCGGCTATCAAGACTGTGTTCGCTGCGATTCACGAGGGCGACCCTGACCCGAAGCTGCTGGCGTACGAGTACCTTCAGACGCTACCTAAGATTGCAGAAGGTGATTCCAACAAGATGTGGATTATCCCGTCTGAACTGACGGAAGCGCTCAAGGGCATTGGTGAAGGATTCTTTAGTGGCAAAGGACCAGTCGCGCGTTAGCGCCAACTCGTCGTTCCTCTCCCCCGCACGCCCCCGTGTGCTTGCGCACCGGGGGCTTGCGGTGGAAGCACCCGAGAACACGCTTCTCGCGTTCGCGAAAGCAGTCGCGGCGGGTGCGCAATACATCGAAACGGATGTTCATGTCAGTCTCGACGGTGTATCTGTCGTAGCTCACGACCCGAGTCTCACTCGCGTCGCTGGCCGCAAAATCATGGTCGACCAGCTCACCATGGCAGAGTTGCGACGGATCGATTTGGGCGAAGGCCAAGGGTTTTGCGCTTTGAGTGAGGCCCTCGACGCTTTCCCTGAGACGCGCTTCAATATTGACGTCAAGAACAAGGGTGCGGTGCTTCCGACCGCGCGCGCGATTCGCGATCTCAACGCGATCGATCGGGTTCTCGTGACGTCCTTTGACGAAGCGCGCCGCGCCGCGACCGTCGAACAATTGCCCGGCGTAGCGAGTTCAGCATCCGCTCGGCGCTTCATTCTGGCTCTGCTGAGTGCTAAGACGGGGATTTCGCCGGCCGTGCGCCGCGCCCTCAGTGGATTAGTTGCCATCCAAGTACCCGAGAAGGCACTAGGGTTGCGTGTGACCACTCAGCGGATGATCGACCGCGTGCACACTCTCGGACTCGAGATGCACGTCTGGACTATCAATGAACCGCAGCGAATGCGTCACCTGCTCGACCTCGGTGTGGATGGAATCGTCACCGATCGAGCAGACCTAGCCCTCGAAGTTGTGAAATCGCGCGCCTGATCCAGGCGGCGCACACTCCACTTTGGGGCAGCGAATATGTTGGCAAATGCTGACAAGTCGCTGTGAACAGTGCGCCCTTGGAAGCATACGTTCAGCAAGAGGGTTTATTACTTGTAGAAACCGCGAATTGAAGGAGGCCACACGATGGCAGATCGCAGCTTGCGCGGCATGAGACTTGGTACCCAGAGCTTACAGAGCGAAGAGGGTGTCGAGTTTTCCCCGCGGAAAAAGAGCGTATACAAGGCGGCGGACGGCACCACGTTTGAAGTGATGTTTTCGTCTGACGCCGAAGTTCCCCAGCAGTGGCTTGACGCCAAGACGGGTCACGAAGGAACACTCCTTGATGACAACGGCGAGCTGGTAGAGCTTGATGAGGTCGACGTGAAGGTTCCCCGTAGCCACTGGGACATGCTTCTCGAACGTCGCACCCGCCCCGAATTGGAAGAACTTCTCCAAGAGCGTCTCGACTTCTTGCGTGCCCGTCGCGGCCAGCAGAAGATCGGCGCCTAACTAACGATGTACTGTCTTCAGGGTCGCCGCTATCCCCCAGCCGGTGACCCTGAACAGTGCCTCTGCAACAATTCCTGCATGCATTTTTGATCGGCCTGTTGAGCGCTCAACGAATGTGATCGGATGCTCCGCCACTCGGTAGCCCGCACGTTCCAAGTTCCAGGCCATTTCTACTTGAAAGCAGTAGCCCTGCGACGAGACGCCGTCGAGACCTAGTTCTCTGAGCGCGCTCGCACGGAACACGCGGAATCCCGCTGTAATGTCCCGGATGTCGGAGTGCAGCACCATGCGAGCGTAGGAGTTGCCCATTCGCGAGATGCTGTGCCGGAACCATGGCCAGTTCTTAACGGAACCACCCGGAACCCAGCGTGACCCGATGACAAGATCGTTGCCTGCCTTGGCGAGAGCAATCATCGCGGGAAGCTCCGACGGGTCATGCGAACCATCGGCATCAATTTCTGCAATGTAGTCGTAGCCCCGCTCAAGCGCCAGCGCGAAGCCAGCGAGATAGGCCTTGCCTAGTCCCTCTTTCTGGTCGCGATGGAGCACCATGATGCCCGGATCGGCTGCAGCTAGCTCTTCAGCGCGCTCCCCGGTGCCATCGGGACTCGAATCATCCACCACGAGAACGTGCGCACGGGGCACCGCTTGCCTGAGCCGGCCGACTATCGAGGAAATGTTCTCAATCTCGTTATAGGTCGGCACGACCACGACGACGTTAGGCATTCTTTCTCCGACCGGCCACTGCTGCGACGATGAGTGCGCCGAGTCCAATTCCTGATACAAGCCACTCAAGCTCGCGGCCCCACCATACGGCGGGTGTGATGCTGGTGGAGAGCGGTACGTCCTCGACCATGGTGGCTGCGGTGTACCACGGCACTTCTGCAATCGTGGTGCCGTCGGGGGCGATGATCGCGCTCAACCCCACGGTTGAAATGTTCACAACGCTGCGCCCGAGCTCAAGAGCGCGAATGCGGGCCATCGCTAACTGTTGAGCACTCTCGTCGGTGAGTCCGAAATCGGCGTTGTTGGATGACGCGATGATGAGTTGTGCGCCCTGCTCGACGGATTCAGTAAGGATCTGATCGTCGACGATATCGAAACAAATGTTGACGCCGAGAGTGACACCGTTCACATCGAAGACCATATCGGTGGTGCCGATCGAATAGTCACGACCGATGAGACCGATGAGGTCGGGAGCAAACTGTTCCCAGATTTCACGGTTGGGCACATATTCGCCAAAGGGAACGGGATGGCGCTTGTCGTAGATATCGACGACGCCCTCCCCGGGCATCCACAGCAGTTGACTGTTGTAAATGTTGCCGTCGCGTTCGGTGATGTCACCCGAAATCAGCGGTGCGTTGGCGTTATCGACGACGTAATCGAAGGCTGCTGCCGCGTAACTATTGCTCAGCGGCGAGAGATCGGTGCCGCCCTCAGGCCACACCACGAGATCGAGGTCTTGGCCGTAGAGAGGCTCGGTGGCGGTGAGTTGCGCCTGAAGTAGGTCGCCGGTCTCACGCTCGTCGAAATAGGCGGCTTTTCCGTTGCCTTGGACGGCCCCGACGCGGAGTGTGCCATCGAGGGTCGCGTGCCACGAGGGCACGTTCACGAGGATCGCGAAAACAGCGACCGGCACGAAAGCAGTGCGCAGCGCTCGCGAGACATGCTGAGCGCGTGCATCCAAGGGAAGTTCGCGGTGGTGACGCCAGGTGTATTCGGCGGCGGCAAGCGAAAGCGCGACGACAAGAACCAGCACGAAGCTGACGCCCGAGACTCCGAGCCACGGGAAGAGGGCTGCCAGTGGGCTCTCCGACTGGGAAAGAGCAACGCGGCCCCACGAGAAGCCGCCATAGGGCCACACACTCATCCACGCTTCGCGCGCCGTCCAGAGGCCCGAAACGACGACGGCGAGGCCGAGCGTCGCGCCCCAGCCCGCTCCAAAGGCGCGCGGCAACCAGCGATAGGCCAGCGTGATTGCGAGCCCGCCGAGCGCGACGAACAGCGACTCGAGAAACGAGAGTGCCAGCATCGGCACAGGGCCCAGAAAGAGAGATGCCCAGGAAATGTGCGTCAGATAGAACGCGAAACCGCCGAGAAAGCCGACGAGAAACGCCCCACGGGAGCTCCGGCCGCGAAGGGCGATGAGCACGAGCGCGATGCCGACAAAGGTCATCGGCCAGACGCTCTTGTCTGGGAACCCGGCATCCAAAATAGGGCCGGATGCCACGGCCACCACAATCGCAGCCCAGAATGGCAGCACAACAACGGGTTTATCGGGCATCACGTGTTCGAGCCTAAGCGACAGAACTGTAGGCGACGATTCCGCGCCGGATAGCGTCGAGTGCCTTACGCGCGGTCGGGCCGACGTTGCCGTCAGCCACAACCGACAGCTGATCGAGAAGGTCGATGGTCTGCTTGGTGACGCGCACAAAGTCGCCAGCCGCCATATCCGCAAGGTCGAGCACGGAGTCAAGGTTGGCTCCATTCGCCCAGCGGTACATAGCGAGCGCGAGGCCGGCCGCGAGCGGTTGGCTGCCCGGGAGACGGTTGTCACGCTCGAGATCATCGAGTTCTGCCCAGAGCGTGGTCGTCTTGTCGAAGGCCTCACGGAAGGCACCGCGCGGCAGGTAGCGATCGCTGAGGTCACCTTCGTCACGACGGGGTTCGTACACCAACGTCGTGGCCATTGCGGCCAAGGAAGGAGCGTCGAGGTCGTTCCAGAACCCGTGTCGAAGAGATTCGGCGACGAGGAGATCGCGTTCTCCGTAGATGCGTCGCAGTGTTCGGCCGTAGGAGTTGATCGTCATCTCGCCGTTGGCCCCCGGCTCGATGTAGCCGAGCTTGGTCAACACATCGGTGACGCGGTCGAAGATCTTGGCGACCGCTCCCGTGCGGTTCTGTATTTGCTTTGTCAGCTGATCGGTCTCGCGCTTAAGTCGCCACCAACGTTCGGCCCAGCGTGCGTGAGATTCGCGCTCAGGACACGCATGACACTCGTGTTTGCGCATCTGGCGACGCAAGTCCGCGAGCTTGCGTTGGCGACGTTCACGCTCAGCGCGGTGCCCTGCATCGTTCTTGGGCTGCGACTTCTTTTCAAGATCGTTGAGTTCGCGACGGATGCGGGAGTACTCGCCAAAGTCGCCCAAGTGACATTCCATCGACTTGGCATAGCCCTCAAGGGATGTCTTCTGCGAACGAACCTTGCGGGCCAAATCAACAACAGCGCGGTCGGCTTGGAATTGCGCGAAACTCGATTCTAGAATCTCGCGGGTGTGCTCGCGACCGAACAGCTCGATGAGGTTCACGGCCATGTTGTAGGTCGGCTTGAAGCTCGAGTTCAAGGGGTAGGTGCGACGCGAGGCTAGCGATGCCACCGCCTGCGGGTCGAGCCCATCCACCCACTGGATGACCGAATGTCCCTCGATGTCGATGCCACGACGGCCAGCACGCCCCGTGAGTTGGGTGTACTCCCCCGGTGTAATGGGAACGCGTGCTTCACCGTTGAACTTTTCAAGTTTTTCGAGCACGACAGTGCGTGCGGGCATGTTGATGCCGAGAGCAAGAGTCTCTGTCGCAAAAACAGCCTTAACAAGCTTCTTCTGAAACAGCTCTTCGACAACCTCTTTGAAAGCAGGAAGGAGACCAGCGTGATGGGCTGCGACTCCCCGCTCGAGGCCACTGAGCCAATCCCAGTAGCCGAGAACGGCCAAGTCTTCATCGAGAAGGGTGCGGCACCGGGCCTCCACGATTTCGCGGATCTCGTCACGTTCCTCGGCCGTCGTCAGGCGAACGCCAGCGCGCAAGACCTGATTCACCGCCTGATCGCAGCCCATGCGACTGAAAATGAAGAAAATGGCTGGCACAAGGTTCTTCGACGACAGCATCGCGACGACATCCGCGCGATCCATGCGGGAACGTGCCGGGCGACTGCCGTAAGAGTTCTGGCGGCCGCTCTTTCGGCGGTTGCCGACAGACTGGCTGCGACCTCCGAAGCGGGCCATCTGTGCGAGCTCGGGGTTCACCCGGTTTGTAGCGGCTAGCCCAGAGGAGTCGAAAAGATCGATGAGCTTCGTGCCCACGAGCACGTGCTGCTCCAGAGGCACTGGACGCTCTTCTGAGACGATTACTTCGGTATCGCCCCGAACGGCCTGCAGCCAGTCACCAAACTCCTCAGCGTTCGACACAGTGGCGCTGAGCGAGACCATGCGAACATCCTCAGGCAAATGGATGATCACCTCTTCCCACACGGCGCCGCGGAAGCGATCGCCTAAGAAGTGCACCTCGTCCATTACGACAGTGCTGAGGTTCTTGAGCAAGTCTGATTTGGCGTACAGCATATTGCGGAGCACTTCGGTGGTCATGACCACGATGCGCGCGCTGGCGTTGACGTTCGTGTCACCCGTGAGCAGTCCCACATTCTCGGGACCGTATTCGGCGACGAGTTCTTGAAACTTCTGGTTGCTCAGCGCTTTCATGGGCGCGGTGTAAAACACCTTCGGGCCATCGAGCTGCATGGCCCGGTAGATAGCGAACTCAGCGATGATCGTCTTGCCGGCACCGGTGGGTGCCGCGACGAGGACGCTCTTGTCGTCTTCAACAACCTGGCAGGCAGAAATCTGGAACTCATCGAGATCAAAGCGCTGGCCGGCGCGAAAAGCTTCGAGCACCGGGTAGCCTCGGCGCTTCTTTGCCGCGGCGTACCGTTCGGCGGGAGACAGTTCAGTCATTGACTACAGCCTAAACGGTGATTGCTTAGCCTTCTGCTCGCAACTCGGCGTCAATCGCGGCAGCTTTCTTGGCTGCACGCCGGTCATGAAGCCAAGCGATCAACGCTGCTATGAAGTAGAGAATGATCATCGGGATCGCCAGCAGGAACATAGAGATCACGTCTGCAGCGGGGGTTGCTATGGCGGTGAAGACGCAGATAGTCAGGATGGCGACGCGCCAGCCCTTGAGAATCGCACTCGCCGACAGCACCCCCACCAAGTTGAGCAGCACCACGAAAACGGGAAGAACGAAAGCGATGCCGACGGAAAGCAAGAGCTTCACAATGAAGTCGTAGTAGTACTTCGCGTTCAGATTCGAGAGATCTTGATCGCCGGCGAAGCCCAACATGAGCGTGATGATGTTGGGCATGACATACCAACCGGCGGCACAGCCTGCGAGAAATAGCGGAATGGCCGTTGCCAAGAAGCCGATTGCATACTGCTTCTCTTTGCGCACGAGGCCGGGAACCAAAAATGCCCAGACTTGGTACAGCCAGACTGGGCTCGCGGCGACGATCGCCACGGTGAAGGCGATCTGCATGCGGATATCGAATGCTTGCGTGACGGCGTCGTAGTTCAGCGCAGCGCCACGCCCGGTTGCATCAGCGATATTGGTGATCGGGGCGCGCAACGCGTCAATAAAGAAGTTCGCAAAGATAAAGCCGGCAATGGCGGTCACAATGATCGCGATTGCGGAAATGAATAACCGCTTCTTGAGCTCTATGAGGTGCGCGCCGAGTGACATCCGTTCTTCACTCTTGGAACGCCACCTCTCGGCGCGAACTGCCATAGGGGCTAGGGCTTAGGAGGAGTGTCGCTGTTCGAGTCCGCCGAAGTGTCGGCAGGAGCGTCAGAGCTGTTCTCGTCCTTCATGGTCTTGACCTCGCTGCGGAAGATACGCATCGACTGGCCGAGACTGCGCGCAAGACCGGGAAGTTTCGGTGCACCGAAAAGCAAGAGGATGACAACCAAGAGAATAACGAGGTGCCAACCGCTGAGAGCGTTACCGAACATGAAAAACTTCCTTAAAGGTCAAAGGCTGTGTTGAGCAATCATACCTAGATTCGACTCTGTGCACCGAACGGCGAAGAGCTAGCTTGTGGAGGAATCTCGGCGGGCAAATTCGACAGGAAACCATCGCTGTGGTTGCTGCCCAAAACCGAGGAGCACATAGTCAGAGCGGCTGCGGTACTTCGGGTGATACAAGACAACCGCCGGCTTGGCGAGCAATTGGGCATCACCCGCGCTCACTAACGATTTCACGGCAACGCGTTCGATTCCGGCGTTGTCTGTGTAGCGCACCGCGATCCTGGGAGCGCGACGTGCGCGTCGATACTCGCTACTGATACCTGTTGTTTGGGAGCCGGCAGTGAGCAGATACGCGCGAATAGTTCTGCGGCGTAACCACGTCGCGAACCAGAGTAAAGAAATCAGAATCAGGCCCGCTGCAAAAACCCACCCCACCTACGACCACTCCTTGGGCCATTGCATTGCGGACGCGTCGCGAGTGGTGATCGACTTGGCGCGAGTGATGCGGCGTTCGTGTCGAGCGAGTTTCAGGTCAGCTCGATGGCGCTTTTGGGCTTCGTGGCGATCGCGAATCTCGGCCATGTCGGTGAGAATCGCGATTTGGGGTTTGCTGAGTTTCTCTGACTCGACATCCAGCATCGACGTCTTATCAACGACATCCGAAAGATCTTTCATGAGAACCATTGCCTTGCGGAACAGAACCCACGCAATTACGCCAAGCATGACGATCAAGATGAGCACGAGTCCTACCCAAATGAGCAGCCAACCCCACCATGCAATCATCACGACACCTGTCGCGGTTCTGCATAGAGGTCTGCCCCGGCCTGAGCCCAGCAGGCAACGGCACGGCGTGCTTCGTCGGGAGCCACGACCGTCACAACGCCGGGAAGGCCAGCGATGAGCCGCTTGAGGCCGTGAAAATGGGGAACACGAACCACCGTCTGCACGCGATTGCCCGCCGGTACGAGAACCGCATCTTCGCTGACGTAGTCACCAAGAAGGCCGATGGCGCTACGAGCCACCTCGACGGTGACTTCAATGTCTTCGGCGGAGGTATCAAAGAGTGTTTCTGGCAGGTTCACGTCACCGGCGGTGTGCGTAATGGCTTCGGTCGTCATTGCCGGATTCGAGATGCGGTCTAAGCGGAAGGTGCGCACATCTTCACGTGAGTGACACCAGCCGCGGACGTACCAGTCCGCGTCCACTGATTCGACCCGCAGCGGATCAATACGGCGTCGCTCAGATTCGCCGCGCGAGTTGCGGTAATCGAACTCGATCTGGGTTCCCGCCGCAACAGACTCGCGGATGAGGGCGAGCGTCTCATCGAGAGCATTCGACTCCACTGCGACAGCCGTTGGCTGCGCAGACGCGCCCCGTGACAGCTTCGAGGTGAGAGTCGCGATAGCTGCGCGATCGGCGTGCTCAGGCAGGCTAGAGAGGTATTGCAAGCCCGCGATGAGGGCAGAAGCTTCGCGCGCAGAAAAACGCGGTGTGTCATCGATAGCGACGAGATGGGTCAACACGATTTGATCGTTGTCTTCGAAGTCATCCCACGCGATATCGAAAAGATCGCCCGCCTGATACGTGGCGGTATCTCCAGGGATGCCCGAGACGGCGATGAGCCGCACAGCGTCGCGAATCTGTTGCTCGGGCACGCCAAAGTGATGGGCGGTCTCGGCGACGCTGACGCGGTCACGGTCCATGAGAAATGGCACGAGAGCGAGCAAGAAGACCAGCTTGTCTTGGGCGCGCAGCGGCGGAATTTTCTTAACCATGGTCTGCCACCGTTCTCGTGAGTCGCTCAATAACTGCGGATCGCAGAGTCGGCGGAGATAGCGCAACGACCTCGGGGCCGAAGCTGGCGAGTTCATCAGCCATGATGTTGATATCAGTGAAGTTGACTTCGAGCACGCAATCGGGATGCATAACTGCTCCACGTCGCTTACCCAGACGCGTTGCAGCGTCGGTGCCAGGTTCCACCCGCAACATGGCGACATTGGACTGCCAGACTTGCTCGAGCCCTGACAGCGCCTGAGCGGCAGCATCATCCGTGACGTAGTCAAACGTTTTCTTGCTGCGCTGGATATCGCTCACGATGCGCCGTAAGAGGAATGTTTTGAACTGATCCGTTTCAGGGTCTTTCGCGTAGAGATGCCAGCGGCCCTGATGCTGCACGAGCGCAAGCGGCGCTACCAATCGAGTGGTCGAGGACTGCTCCCCCGGCTTCAGGTATTCGAAGCTGACCAGCACCCGACGATCCATTGCCTCGCGCAGCGGCTCAAACGATTCGTCACGCACCCGCAATTGAGGTGCATAGCTCAAGACGGGTTCAGCGGTCTCAATGCCCAACGAACGCAGTTTCACCATGGCACGGCGCGAACCCTCTGACAGCGAGCCCTCTCGCCACACCATTGCTGCGAGGCCGAGAAGAGTGGATTCCTCCGCCGAAAACTTGATGTCCTCAGGAAGTTCGTAATCGACACGAGGGATGCGATACCGAAGATTTTGATTATTGCCCGCCTGTTCGGGAGGCTCAATCGTTTCTAGCGGAACACCGAGCTCACGAATATCGTCCTTATCGCGCTCAAACTGGCGTTCTAGGTTCGCGTTATCCCCCGAGTGCACGAAGCGTTGGCGATAACCCTGCACCGTCGACAAGATCTCACTCTTCGTGAGTCCATTTTCAGTAGAGAGCAACGCCAGAACGAGGCTAAAGAGCCGTTCTTCGTTGGGAACTTTTGGTGCTGGCACGAGTCAAATCCTATGTCTCTGACACCCGGCCGTGTCGTGGGTTGCGGTTACTGCTCTTGGATTCCGAGAATGTCGAAGACGAAGACGAGGGTGGCACCGCTCGTAACGCCCGTCGGTAGAGCATCGGCAGCGAAGCCGACATCCGCCGGCAGGACTATGAGCACCTGCGAGCCAACAGTTTGACCGATGAGCGCTTCTGTGAGTCCAGGCGGAAGTCCGGTATCGGAAGTTTCCGTGCTCTCGATGAGGAAGGTTCCGGGAACGCCCGAATCTTCCCAACTGTTAGTGAAAGTAGAGTCAGCACCCCACTCGATTCCGCTGACATGCATCACTGCGGCGTCGCCTTCGGCAAGAGTCTCGCCTGAACCGACCTTCAGCGCCGTCACCATGAGTTCAGTCGGAGCCTCGCTAGTGGAGAACGTGAAGCCAGGCTGACCGTTCGGGGCCAGTACTACAGACGGGAATCCGGCAGGTGCGAGCTTGCTCGCTCCATCAGCCTTGCCCGCGTAACGGCTTTCGACGTCGCTTACCATCACGATGGTGTCGTCATCAGCTAGCGGGAGCTGGTTCTGTTCAATATTCTCGGTGCCCAGAATGTCGCCTGCCGTGCCCGTGGTGATGATGCGCGAACCGACGGTGGAACACTGGGCAATGTCGCCGAAGTGCGGTGCACCCTCGGTGACGGACACGCGCAGCCCGGAGCTGTCGTGCCCGGTGGAGATGAGCTGTTCGCCGGTTTCGCCGCTGTAAATCGTGATCTGGAGGGTCGTGATGTCTCCCGCGCCGACCGTGTCGCCATCGCCCTCGATGAGGAGCTCATTTTCGACGTCAGTCGAGATGAGAGGAGTGGGGAACTCTGCTTCCGGGTCGGCGCTGAGATCGCCAGAAGCGGTCACCAACGCGGAATTGGAGCCAGAAGAATAGGCGGGAGTGCAGGCATCGATAATCGACGGACCATTGGCACAGCCGGCCAACGAGACAACAACTCCGGCGCTGAGGGCCACCACTGCAAACTTGCGCACAAACACTCTTTTCATCGTCACAGACATCGCCAACACTCTACCGGTCAGAAGACCCGGCCTGAGCCGCGGCCTTCGCTTCGCGTGCCGTCTTGCGGAGACGTTTAGCACTGGCGCTACGTTCACCGAGCGCTCCAGGAGTCCAGACTTCGACATCCTCGTCTTTGAAGTCCGTCTTCGACGCGCGGCGCTTGAGCTCGGGCAACACGGATCCCGGCGCAAGGCGGCGGGCCGTCATGAGGAAACCCGTGTGAGCGACCATGCGGTGATCAGGGCGAACGGCAAGCCCCTCGACGTGCCAGCCGCGCACCATTGTTTCGTTGGAATCTGGCTCCGTGAAGAGGCCTGTCGCGCGGATCGCCTCAGCCACACGAGAAAGCTGAGTGACCGTCGCTATGTAGCAGAGCAACACTCCGCCGGGAGTGAGGGCGTCGGCGCACTCTTCGATGCACTCCCACGGTGCGAGCATGTCAAGTACAACGCGGTCAACGGAACCAGCTTCAACGGATGCCGGCAATTGCTCCTGCAGGTCGCCAACTGTGACCGTCCAGTTTGTGGGTTTCGCACCCAAGAACGTCTCAACGTTCGATTGAGCGATCTCAGAGAACTCTTCACGGCGCTCGAAGGAGTTCAACTGCCCACTCGCGCCGATAGCGCGCAGCAACCACAGGGAGAGCGCACCGGAGCCGACACCGGCTTCTACAACGTGAGCGCCAGGGAAGATATCGGCTTGACCGATGATTTGGGCGGCGTCCTTGGGGTAAATAATTGCGGCACCGCGCGGCATCGACATAACGAAATCGGTGAGCAGTGGGCGCATCGCCAAATACTCGATGTCATTGGTGCTGACGACAACGCTGGCATCCGGCTGACCGATGATCACGTCGTGGCTGAGCACGCCACGGTGAGTGTGGAACGCTCCCCCGACTTCGAGCGTCACAGTGTTGAGACGGCCCTTGGGGCCCGTGAGTTGTACACGATCCCCTTCACGGAAGGGGCCGCTCTGTCGTCGGAATACGTCGCTCATCGCGTGGTCACCTTTGTGTGCAGTTCGGAGAGATGGTTCAGGGTGCGGCCGTCGAGTGTCGGCCAGAGTGCGTGGGTCTTGTCTTCGGGGATGTCGACCATAAACGGAACACCAATGACGGTAGCGCCGGATGCAAACGCCGAGGTGGCGCCGGGAGGTGAATCCTCGATAGCAACACAGTCGGTGATCGCAACGCCAAGTGCTGCCGCGCCCGCGAGGTAGGCCTCGGGGTGGGGTTTAGGATTCTCGACATCGTCACCAGAAATGACGGCATCAAAGCCGTGGAAACCCAGGTTCTCGACGACGTGATGCGCCATCCGCCCAATCGACATCGTGACGATCGCAGTGGGCACACCAGCCGTGCGTAGCTCGCGAAGAAGTTCGCGAGCTCCGGGGCGCCACGGAATTCCCGACTCCTTGAGTTGAGCCATCACGCTGTCAGTGAGACGGTCGACGATCGTGGCAGCATCGAGAGTTACGCCTCTGCTTTGCATCACGCGGGCGGACTCGAAAAGTCCATTGCCAACGCACTCCATCGCATCGTCATGCGTCCACGAACCGCCAAACGATTCGATAAGGATGGTTTCCGCAGAAATCCAGTACGGTTCGGAGTTGATGAGGGTGCCGTCCATGTCCCACAGGACGGCCGCCGGAGTGGAGTGAGTCACAACGCACCATCGTAGTTCTATCCTTGGGTGAAGAACATTCCTGCCACGCACCACAAGGAGACCAGTGACTAACACCCCATTTGCGAACGGACGACTCCTCGTCGTCGCCTTCGAGGGGTGGAACGACGCCGGTGAAGCAGCGAGCGGCGCAGTGCGATCGCTCAAAGAGCAGCTCGACGTGTATCCCATCTCAGAAGTCGATCCCGAAGAATACTTCGACTACCAGTTCAACCGTCCAGTGCTCTCACACGACGACGACGGCAACCGCGTCATGACGTGGCCATCAGTAACGATGTACGGCCCGTCTCGCCCCAACGCCGAGCGCCCCGAAAGCATCGCCGCTGATGCCGAACTGCAGTTGAGCGCCAACAATCAGTCGAATATCTACCTCTTGCTCGGCACAGAACCATCCCGCTCCTGGAAAGCATTCACCCGCGACATTCTGGAGACGGTGGTCGACAACGGCATCTCCTCGATCGTGTTCCTCGGAGCGATGTTGGCCGATGTGCCCCACACTCGCCCCATTTCGGTCTTCACGTCGAGCGAAAATTCTGCCGTTCGCACCGCACTAGACATCGAGCGCAGCAGCTACGAGGGCCCAGTGGGCATCCTGTCGGTACTCGGTCAGGCAGCGGAAGCTAGCGGGATCACGACAATGTCGATCTGGGCATCCGTTCCGCACTATGTGCACAACGCGCCATCGCCGAAAGCGACCCTCGCTCTCATCGACAAGCTCGAAGAAATCGTGGATGTTGTGATCCCCCGCGGCGATCTCGTGACTGAGGCAACCGACTGGGAGACCGGTATTGACGCTCTCGCCGGCGAAGATGACGACATGTCGTCGTACATCGAGCAGCTCGAACGAGCGCGAGACACGGTCGATTCTCCATCGGCCAGCGGTGAAGCAATCGCTCAAGAGTTCGAAAAGTACTTGCGGAGCGGCGACGACAAACCGGATCCGGGTGCCGCGGGCGACGAGCCTTGGCGTGGCAAGGACTAAGCACGCCACTGCTGGCGTGATCGCGATGTCGCTTTAGCAAGCGCGAACGTGTTAGCTAGCGCGAACGCTTGAAGCGTCTAAAACGCCAGAGACGGCTAGACCGGCTGAATCACGTCGAGCGACAGCAGAACGTAGAGCGTCACGCCCAGAACCACCCGGTAGATCACAAACGGCAGGAACGAACGCTTTTCGATGTAGCGCATGAGCGCTGCGATCACGACATAGCCGACGAAAAACGCAATCACTGTGGCGACAGCCGTCTCTGCGTACGTGAAGACCTGCTCGGGTTCGCCGAAACTGTGCACGAGCTCGTAGAGTCCGCTGCCGAAAACGGCAGGGATTGCCAGCAGAAAGCCAAATCGTGCCGCAGCAGGGCGCGTGTATCCGAGCGCAAGGCCGGCTGTCATTGTCGACCCCGACCGTGAGACGCCAGGTACCAAAGCGAGCATTTGGGCGAGACCGATCGTGATGCCGTGGCCGTAGCTCATGTCTTCGAGAGCGCGCGTGCGCTTGCCGAGGTAGTCAGCGATCCCCAAGATGATGCCGAACACGATCAAGACGGTTGCCACCAACCACAGCGAACGGAACGTCGAACGGATGTACTCCTGCGCGAAATAGCCCACGAGCACAATGGGGATCGTGCCGATGATAACGAGCCACCCGAGCCGGACATCCGGATGATTCCGATCGATCTTTTCGCCGTGGGAGCCATGAGGCTTGCGAAACTGCTGAAACCAACGCGTCAGAATGCGAGCGATATCTTTGCGGAAAAAGAGGATTACGGCGAGCTCGGTACCCAACTGGGTGATTGCCGTGAATGTGGCGCCCGGGTCGCTGGCAGAGGGCAAAAACTCGCCCATAATGCGCAAATGGGCACTCGAGGAGATCGGAAGAAACTCCGTGAGACCCTGAACAAGCCCGAGAATTATGGCCTCGATGAACCCCATGGAACGCTCCCGTTTAGGTAAGAACTAGTACTTGAGAAGCAGGTCTCCCAAGACCTGCCTGCCAAAGACTAGTGCGTCCAACGGCACCCGTTCGTCAAC
Source organism: Salinibacterium sp. NK8237 (assembly GCF_015864955.1). Lineage (NCBI taxonomy): Bacteria > Bacillati > Actinomycetota > Actinomycetes > Micrococcales > Microbacteriaceae > Salinibacterium > Salinibacterium sp. NK8237. Next base: position 218,471 of record NZ_JADYWE010000001.1, read on the forward strand.
GCCGTGGAACATTCCCGGGAAGTCGATCTCGGGCGGCAATTGCAGCGGGGCGAAACCATAGCCGGTGATGTCGAGAAGCTTGAGGGCTTTGTTGTCGGTGCCGCCCGACATCAGGTACGGCAGAACAGGTGCCCCCGGATCGAAGACACCGAGGCTTTCGACCATCGCATCGACCAACGGGCCATCGAAACTCGTTTCGAGGCCGATGTCGCGGTGCATCATCTCGATCTCGATCTCATCGGGCAGAAGTGCACGCACTTGCGCGAGCACCGCATCCTCTTCACCGGGAAGAGTGCGGATGTCGACAAGTGCTTCAGCGACGTCAGGAATAACGTTGTGCTTGTAGCCGGCCTTCAGCAGCGTCGGGTTGCTCGTCGTACGCAACGTCGCCTGCAGGAACCCGGATGCGGTACCGGTAGCCAGGATCAACTGATCGGGACCGACCTCTTCTGGATCGATCTTGAGAATGCGAGAGAGCTCAGAGATGAGCAGCTTCGTGGTGTCGGTGAGATGCACTGGCCACTCTTGGCGGCCAAGGATCGCGATAGCTTCAGCGAGCTTCGTGACAGCGTTGTCGCTGATAACCCGTGAGCCGTGGGCGGCCATGCCGCGCGCGGTGAGCTTGATCCACATAAGAGCCTTTTCGCCCGTCTGCAGCAGGTAAGCGCGTTGGCCCTGGAGGTCCACCGAGTAGCCACCGACCTCACTGATGGCTTCGGTTGCTCCCGCAAAAATTTCGGGGTGCTTCTTGACCATGAAGTGCGAACCGTATTCGCCGCCATTTTCTTCGTCAGCGAAGAAGGCGATCGTGAGGTCGCGAGCGGGACGCTTGCCGGCCCCCAGAATGTCGCCGAGTGCCGTGATGATCATGGCATCCATGTTTTTCATGTCGACGGCTCCGCGGCCCCAGAGCAGGCCGTCGCGGATGATGCCTCCGAACGGATCTACTGACCAGTTCTTGGGATCAGCAGGCACGACATCCGTGTGGCCATGCAAAATCAGTGCGGGGCGCTCTTTCGCGTGCGGCGCAGAAGACGCGGTGTCGTAGCTGCCTTCCACCTTGGCAATGACTGTCGTGCGGCCGGTGGCAGCATCGAAGTATTGAGTGGTCAGGCCCATCTCTTCAAGCAACGCACCCAAATATTCGGCTGCATCAGTCTCGCCGTTCGATCGACCCTCCCCGTAGTTGGAAGTGTCGAAACGGATGAGATCTTGCGCAATGCGGGCTGTGCGCTCGAGTTCTGGCTCAGAAGTCATAACTCCACGCTAGCCGTCTCCCCAGTAAATATCTGCACGCCACGGCATACCCGAAACGGGACTCGCGCTGGTGGTTGTTCAGGGCGTCATTTGGTGCTCAAAAAGGATGCTATTCTCTTATCTCGGCGGTGCTCTTGTAGCGCCGCAGATGCGCGCGGATGGCGGAATTGGTAGACGCGCTAGCTTGAGGTGCTAGTGCCCGAAAGGGCGTGGGGGTTCAAGTCCCCCTTCGCGCACAGCGAGGTGTCGTAAGACATCGAAATAGCTCGGATCCATGTTTATGGGTCCGAGCTATTTTTTTGCCCTCGGCCGATTGAACGGCGAGAACGCTCGCCTGCAGGAGTCCCTGTGAACTCCGGCAGGCGTCGCTTGGGCTGGGTGCTACAGGGCGCCCGGGAGTAACCGAATGTTGCTTTTTGCGAGTTTTACAGCCTCGCCCGCTCCCCCGTTCATGACCACTTTCGACATCGCGAGTGCGAAACCGCGGGCCATTTCTCCGGTGATGGTTGGCGGTAGTGACAGCGCAAGCGGATCAGTGACGAGGTCGACAAGTGCTGGCCCATCGTGGGCGAGCGCCGCTTCAAGTGCCGAGTGGATGTCGGTGGGCTTTTCTACCCGTTGCCCAAAGATTCCGAGCGCGTTCGCTACCGCCGCGAAGTCAACCGAGGGAACGTCCACCCCGAAGTCGGGAAATCCGTCAACAAGCATCTCAACCTTGACCATGCCCAGGGTTGAGTTGTTGAAGACGATGATTTTTACGGGGAGCTTGTTCGCGGCGACGGTAATCAATTCGCCCATCAACATCGACAGTCCACCGTCACCGCACATGGCGATCACCTGCCGGTCAGGATGACTCGTTTGGGCGCCAACGGCCTGTGGGAGTGCGTTAGCCATTGAGCCATGTAGAAACGAGCCAATGAGGCGGCGCTGGCCATTGGGGTTGATGTAGCGGGCCTGCCACACGTTGCACATACCCGTGTCAGCCGTGAAGATCGCGTTTTCACTAGCGAGATCGTCAAGCAGCGATGCGGCGAATTCAGGATGAATCGGAATCTTCTTCTCGACGTTCTTGGCATAGGCGTCAACCACGCTATTCAGCAGGCGGTGATGACGTTTGAGAGTCTTCTCCAGAAAGCTCCTGTTGGTGCGGTTCGTGATCAACGGTGTCACTGCGGCGATGGTGGCTGCCACGTCGCCGTGAACAGGGATCTCAACGTTGGTGCGTCGCCCTAAGTGCTCTGCCTTCGTGTCGATTTGGGCAATTCGTTCGTGTGAGCCGTCTGGCAAGAATTGTTCGTAGGGGAAGTCGGTGCCGAGCAAGATGAGGAGATCGGCATCGTGGATGCCATCGTGTGCGGCGCCGTAGCCCAACATCCCCGTCATCCCGACGTCGAACGGGTTGTCGTACTGAATCCACTCTTTGCCGCGGAGGGTGTGGCCGATCGGAGCGGCTAGTAGATCGGCGAAGGCTACGACCTCGTCGTGGGCGCCTGCGACACCTGCTCCGGCGAAGATAGCGACTCGCTCGGAGGAGTTGATGGCCTCAGCGAGGGCTGCCACATCGGTAGCAGCAGGAGCCAAGACCGGAATGCCCGGGCGAGCCAACTGTGGAGCGCTGCCCACAGAGTCGAGCCCGGCGATGTCTCCGGGAAGCGTGATGACGGAAACTCCACCCAAGCTAATCGAGTGGCGAAGAGCGGAGTTCACTACCCTAGGCGCTTGTGCTGCGGTGGAAATGAGTTCGCGATAATTCGAACACTCAACGAAAAGGCGATCGGGGTGGGTTTCTTGGAAGTATTCGCTGCCGATTTCAGCCGAGGGAATCTGGCTTGCGATGGCCAGCACCGGGGCACCGCTGCGGTGCGCATCAAAAAGCCCATTGATGAGGTGAAGGTTGCCTGGTCCGCAGCTGCCAGCGCAGACTGCAAGTTCACCGGTCAATTGTGCTTCGGCGCTGGCGGCGAACGCGGCGGCCTCTTCGTTGCGTACGTGAATCCAGTCGATGCCGCCTTTGGCGGACCCTCCGGTGCGTCTCACGGCGTCAACAATAGGGTTGAGGCTGTCGCCCGCAATCCCGTAAATGCGCCTGACGCCTGCGTGTTGTAGTTGGCCGATGAGTTGGTCTGAGACGGTAGCTGCCATGACCCCAGTTAACTCCCCCAGTCTGCACGAACACAGCGAACTGGTTCCATCGTCGTTGCGCGGTGATGTGGTTGCTGCGGGTTAGCTGAAATTCCTGACGACAAGATTTTAACGATGTATCGTTGAGTATCGGCGAGGCCGCTCGTGCCCCGCATCCACCGACTGGAGGATCAGCATGAATAACTCATTCGGAACAAGTGGCCGAGATTCTCGCCGCCCGTTCGCAGACGCTTTCGACCACGCAGGCAAAGGGCTCTGGGATGCACTCGATAACGTGCGCTCAGAATTCGAACGTCGCGTAGTTCCCCGTATGGGCCGCGGAGACGTTCGGGTCGCCATACTTTCCCTCCTCGCTGAGGAATCGATGCACGGCTACCAAATCATCCGAGAAATCGACAAGCGCAGTAACGGCGCCTGGAAGCCGAGCCCCGGCTCCGTCTACCCCACCCTTCAGCTGCTCGCCGACGAAGGGCTCATCGAAGCTCACGAAGCCGATGGCAAGAAGACCTACACGCTCACTGAAAAGGGACACGACGAAGCCCAAGCTGGTCGCCCTGCACCGTGGGAGAATTCCGAAGCAAAAGACTCGTCACGCCCGACCGCGCTCCCCCACGCTGCCGCAAAATTGGCGGAAGCAGTCGTGCCGCTAATGCGTACCGGAAACCCGGAACAGGTAGAGGAAGCCATCAGCGTCATCGACGATGCGCGTCGTAAGCTTTACGCCATCCTCGCCCAAGACTGAGCGGACAAGCCGGCCACATCGGCACTAGGGAGATTTGATGACCGACACTCGACAGCTGCGCGCCCGCTACCGTCGGATCCTGCGTTTTGCTGCCCGGTACATGGTCCTCGAATGGTGGTTCGAACTTGTTCTGCCCCGCTTCGGGCTCGAACGCGTTGCTGCTCGACGTCGGCTCGTGCGAGCAGCCCGCATCGCTCGTAGTTTTCACGGTCTTGCTGTAGATCTTGGCGGGCTCATGATCAAGGTCGGGCAATTTATGTCGTCCCGCCTCGATGTGCTGCCGAGCGAAATCACTCGAGAACTTGAAGGACTTCAGGATGAGGTTCCCGCAGTTGACTTCGCCCTCATTCGCGAAAGCGTTGAGAGAGAACTCGGCATGCCCCTTGAGCGTGCGTATGAGTACTTCGACCCAACTCCCGTTGCCGCGGCATCCTTCGGTCAGGTCCACCGAGCGCGGCTGACAGTCAGCGACGCGGTGGATGTTGGATTCTCCGCTGTCGTTGTGAAGGTTCAGCGGCCAGGCATCGCCGACATCATCACCGTCGACCTCGCAGCTCTGCGCCGCGTCGCAAGTTGGCTTAACCGGGTTCGCTTCATCTCCCGACGCGTCGACTTGCCGGCACTTCTCGAAGAATTCGCGATCATTAGCCTGCGCGAGATCGACTACCTCAACGAGGGAAGCAACGCGGAACGCTTCGCTGAAAACTTCGCTGATGACCCCCGCATAGACGCTCCTGAGGTCGTCTGGGAGCGCTCAACGCGCCGCATTCTGACTCTGGCCGACGCGACCGCTATCAAGATCAACGACCACGCGAAGCTGGTCGCGGCCGGAATCGACCCCGCAGAAGTCGCCGACGAGTTGTCGCGCGCGATGTTTGAGCAGCTCTTCATGCACCGGTTCTTTCACGCCGACCCGCATCCGGGAAACATCTTCGTGACGCCGGCGGATCCTGATCGCGCCGACCAATCCACGCGGGAGTGGACACTGACCTTTATTGACTTCGGGATGATGGGCGACGTTCCCGAAAACCTCAGCCGCGGTCTTCAGCGCCTCATCATCGCCGCAGCGGCGAGGGATGCCCCCGGCCTTGTCGCGAGCGTGCGGGATATGGGCATCCTGCTCCGGAGCGCCGAAAGCGCGCCTCTTGAACGTGCCTTGGGGGAACTGTTCGATCGCTTCGGCGGTATGGGCTTCAGCGAACTCCAACAGGTAGACCCCCAGGAGTTTCGCGCCTTTGGCAATGAGTTCAGCGAAGTCGTGCGCACGATGCCGTTTCAACTGCCCGAAAACTTTTTGCTGATCATCCGCGCCGTCTCGGTAACCTCCGGAGTCGCCAGCGACTTGAATTCCAGTTACAACGTCTGGACTGCCATCGAGCCGTTCGCCGCGAGACTAGCCCGCGACGAAGGCGGTGGAACCGTGAAGGAGCTCGCGAAACAAGCTCTGTCATCCGCCGGCCTGATTCTGCGGCTTCCGCAGCAACTTGAGAGCGTTGCAACTCTCATGCAACGCGGTCAGCTCGCAGTCGAAACGCCCGGTGCAGATAAGCGTCTTCGCGTGATTGAACTTTTGGTGCGCCGCCTGATCTCCGCGGTGCTCTTTACGGCCCTGCTTATCGGGGGAATTCTGGTGCGGGACACGGATCCGACCATCGGCCTCGTGCTTATCATCGGATCGGCACTCCCCCTGGCGCACGTGTTGTTTGCGGGCGTTGTAAACCGTAACCGACTGTTCTAACGGAGCCGCGACAGAGCCGCACAGGCTGAGAGTCGCCCATGAATCTGCATGATCGGCTATCGTGGACGAGGACTCAGACACACCTACTGTCGTCCGTTCTCGTTTGACCAGATCATCTCTGGTCTATTGCCAGCACTGTCGCAGGCAATGAGCCGTGCACACATGCACTTAGGCTCCTCACTCTTTTCACCGCCACGCGGCCGCGTGGCACAGTCCGCAGGAGAATCTCATCGCCATTGCCCAAGCCCCCAAATCAAACCGGTACCGCGCAGAACCGTCAGTAATGACGGCGCTTCGCACGCCGCGAATCCTCACCAGAGAGGTCTTGGCCGGCTTGGTCGTTGCTCTCGCACTGATCCCCGAAGCAATCTCGTTCTCGATCATTGCCGGAGTCGATCCGCGAGTCGGGCTCTTCTCATCATTCGTGATGGCAGTCTCAATCGCCTTCCTCGGCGGGCGCCCCGCGATGATCACGGCGGCTACCGGAGCGATTGCACTCGTCATCGCCCCCGTTGCCCGCGAATACGGCATGGACTACCTCATTGCGACCGTAATCCTTGGCGGGCTACTGCAAGTGTTCCTCGGCGTGATTGGCGTGGCCAAGCTCATGCGCTTTATTCCGCGCAGCGTGATGCTCGGCTTCGTGAACTCGCTGGCGATCTTAATTTTCATGGCGCAACTCGAGCACCTCTTCGACGTGCCGTGGATGGTGTATCCACTGGTAGGTGCTGGGCTGCTCATTATGGTGCTGATGCCCCGATTCACGAAGGTAATTCCCGCTCCGCTCGTCGCTATCGTGCTCCTGACAATCATCACGGTCACGATGGCGATTGCTGTGCCCACTGTTGGCGACCAGGGCGAACTCCCCCGCAGTCTCCCCGAGCTCTTCATCCCGAACGTTCCGCTGACACTAGAGACTCTCCAAATCATTGGCCCGTTCGCGATTGCCATGGCTCTCGTAGGGCTTCTCGAGTCGCTTCTCACAGCCAAGCTCGTCGATGACATCACAGACACCCACTCGCGCAAGACGCGCGAAGCGTGGGGTCAGGGTGTTGCGAACGTCCTTTCCGGGCTGTTCGGCGGAATGGGTGGCTGCGCGATGATCGGCCAGACAATGATCAACGTGAAGGCATCGGGAGCTCGCACCCGCATCTCGACCTTCCTCGCGGGTATCTTCCTGCTCATCCTTGTCGTCGTTTTGGGTGACGTGGTGGCCATTATTCCGATGGCCGCGCTCGTGGCAGTCATGGTTATCGTCGCAATCTCGACATTCAACTGGCACAGCATCCGCTGGTCGACGCTCAAGCGCATGCCCAAGAGCGAGACGACCGTCATGGTGACAACCGTTGCTGTGGTCGTGGCAACGGAGAACCTCGCAATTGGCGTGCTAGTCGGCGTCATTGTTGCGATGGTTGCTTTTGCCCGCCGTGTTGCGCATTTCGCGACGGTCGAGCGCACGTTGCCAGAAGACGAGGCAGTGCCCACCGCCTACTACCGGGTCAACGGAGAACTGTTCTTTGCATCGAGCAACGACCTGACCACGCAGTTCGAGTACACCGACGATCCCGACCGCATCATCATCGATATGTCGAACTCCCACATTTGGGATGCATCGACGGTAGCGGCCCTGGATGCCATTACGACGAAGTACGAGCGTCTAGACAAGCGCGTTGTTCTTATCGGTATGAATGAGGCCAGCCAGTACATGCACGAGCGTCTGGCCGGAAACCTCGGCGAAGAAGGCTAACGACAGTTCGCTGAACATGATGAGGGCCCGTTACGCCATGGCGTAACGGGCCCTCATCATGTGCCGAGGAGCGCGGAGCGTTAGCTCGCGAGCGGCTCAGCCGACATCGTTGACCGGTGTTTGCTCTCGGCGCCGTATGACGCGGTGACCAAGATGGGCAAGTGGTCGGAGACTCCCCGTCGCAGCGTCTCAACGCCCTCGATCGTGAACCCCTGCGACGTGACGAAGTCGAAGTGTCCGCGGAAAAACTTATAGTTCGTGTACGTGGTGCGGTCGCTCAGCGACAAGTCGTACCCTGTCTGCTTCACACGCTGCGTGAGACCGTCTTTGAACATCGGGTAGTTGTAGTCACCGACCATGAGAATGGGCGACCCTGACCCGAGGGTGTGGAGCATTTCGTGCGCCGCCTTGATTTGGTTGCGGCGCAGTGAATTGAGCGCGGTCAACGGAGCAGCGTGAAACGAGGCCACAATCATGTCCTCGTCAGTCTTACGATCAACAAGATGAGTGCCCACTAGGCGCTCAGGCGTGGGAGTAAAAATGCGGTCGTGCAGAGATTTCTTGAGCTCGAACGATTGGCTAGCGCGGTGCTCGTAGCGATCGCGACGGTAGTAGACGGCAAGGCCGAGCCGATTGTTTTTGGTGGAGTCTGCCAAGTGCAGCTCGCCAATCTCGGTGGGCAGCTGAGAAGAGATGACCTCTTGAAGGCAGAGCACATCTAAATCAGGGGTCTGAGCGAGCGCATCAAGTTCGATGGCGGCCTTGTGCTTGCGAAGGTTGTAGCTAATTACGCGAATCACGAACCTATTTACCTCTTTCTTAAGAGAGAATCAGCCTACGCGCCATGGTCAGAAAGTATGCGAGATTGGCGGTTGGAGAGCAAACGTACAGGAATCCCGATGATCAGGACTACGACTCCAACCACGAGCCCCGCAACCGGAACCGTGACGACTAGAGCGAGACACGCAAGTGCCCCGATGACATTGAAAGCCCGCGGAATACGACGCTGTTTCGCCGGCTGAGTAAATGCGGCAACGTTCGCCACAGAGTAATACAGCAGAACGCCGAAGGACGAGAAGGCGATCGCTCCTCGCAGATCCGCGATGAGTACGACAACGATCACAACGCCCGAGAGAACCAACTCCGCGCGGTGAGGCACCCTGAAACGCGGGTGCACCGCATCGAGCCACTGCGGCAGATCAGAGTTGCGCGCCATGGCGAGCGTCGTGCGACCGATACCGGCCATCAACGCGAGCAGAGCACCCAACGCTGCAACGCCCGCCGTGAGCGAGATGAGTCCGGTGGCCCAGCCCCATCCGGATGCAACAAGAAGATCAGCGATGGGCGCTTGCGAGGCTGCTAGAGATTCTGGACCAAGAACCGACAGCATCGTGATCGCCACAACCAAGTAGAGCCCTGCCGTGACAGCTAAGGCGATCATGATGGCCTGCGGAATGGCGCGGCTCGGATTGGTGACTTCCTCGCCGAGCGTGGCAATTCGGGCGTAACCGGCGAAGGCAAAGAAGAGAATGCCTGCTGACTGCAGGATGCCGTACGCATCCATGCTGTGAGCAAACGAGATTTGCACCGGCTGCACCACGGGTGAGGCGGCAACAGCGATCAGTACTCCGACGAGTACCACGAGTACAAAGACCACGATCAGTTTGGTCGCCGCTGCTGTGCGGGTGACCCCGAGTAGGTTTATTGCGGTGAGGACAACGACGCCGAGAACCGCGACGGGTTTTTCCCATCCGACCGGTGCGACGTAGGCGGCGAAAACGAGGGCCATAGCGGCACAGCTGGCCGTCTTGCCAACGACAAATGACCAGCCTGCGAGGTAGCCCCACCAGGGTCCCAAGAGCTCACGACCGTAGACGTAGGTGCCGCCCGCAACGGGATACACCGCTGCCAGCTGAGCACTTGCAGCCGCATTGCACCACGCGACTATCGCTGCGATACCCAAACCAATCAGAAGACCGGCGCCTGCTGCCTGAGCTGCGGGAACGAACGCAGCAAATACCCCGGCGCCAATCATTGAGCCCAGACCGATGAGCGTCGCATCGGTTGTGGTCAATCGCCGAGCAAGCATGGCGTTCGTGTTCACAACTTCACCCTACTCCCGTGGTGAATGCTGTCAGCGGCGTGCAACTCCTGCGGTGGGTGAACGCTCGGTGTCGGCCAGTGAAACACTGACCTAGTAGTTCGCTATTCGACGAAGCGGATGCCGTTCGATACTCGAGTACGAACGTCAAAGAGTTCGTTGCCGCCAATTTGGCGTCCGCGGCTCGACTCGGGGCCGGTACGAAGTAGATGCGCGAGCACACTCTGACGCACGACAACAGCGGGTTGCCCCTTCACTGTGCCGAGCGATTCTTGTGGCTGAGCGAGCGCGTCATCGGGCACCACGATCACGAAGCACGTGAAATTCACTTTCAGCTGCCGACTGAGGGTTTTAGCGCGCGAGGCAAGTTCGTGCATGGGTTTCTCGGGCTGAACGGCTGGACCGATGAGTTCACCGCGCCGCACTTTCACTCGTCCACCGAAGTCTTCGGAGAGGATCGCGTAGAGACCGGTCGGGCCGAGCACAACGTGATCGATCTTGCGCTCGGGCGGGCCGGTCGAGACATCGTGCCAAATGGTGAAGCCAATTCCGAGAGCACTCACGGTGCGCGCGGTTGCTTCTTCGGCAAGGGCGTCGGCAAGAGTTCGGCGAATCTCCCGCGGAGCACTCCGCACGAGTGCGGGATCGTACGGGTCGTCAAGAGAGACGCCCCGGCCTGCCCATTCACGCATGCCAGCGAGGAAGCGCTCTCGGCGCCAGCCTCCTGGATGACCGTGGGTGCGGGCGCGCGGGCGCGAGTCTTCTCGCGATGGTGCTGAGCCGCGCGACGAGAACGAGGAAGAACTCCCTGTGGCAGAGCGCGAGTGCGAAGCAGAGCCGGCATCGTAGCTTCGCCGCTTCTCTGGGGTTCCAACACGCTCCCAGGCATCCTGAACGGCGGCAAATCGAGTGGGGTCTCCCCCGGTGTCGGGATGCGTCTCTCGTAGCGCCCGCCGAAATGCTTTCTTCAGCTCAGACTCCGATGCCGACGCCTCAACACCAAGCACCTCGTACGCGCTTGCTGACAGGGGGCTATCCGGCATGAACTCACTTTCGGTGAACCGCACGAATGCGGAAGTGGGGAAACTCCCATGCTACCGATCCTCGCTGGCAACATTCGGAATGTCGTCGGCGCGCGTCCAGACTGCAGGCGTAGTTTTGAGAAGTGACCGAACTTAGAGACATCCCCCTCACCACTATTGACGGCAGCCAGACAACGCTGGCGGATTATCACGACAAAGTGGTGCTCATTGTTAACGTTGCATCGCGCTGTGGTTTGTCGCCGCAGTACGAGCAGTTGGAGCAACTACAGAAGACATATGGCGATCGTGGTTTCACTGTCTTGGGATTTCCCAGCAACCAGTTCTTGCAGGAGCTGAGCTCTGAAGAAGCGATTGCGGAATACTGCTCTACGACCTGGGGCGTCACGTTCCCCATGTTTGAGAAGGTCAAGCTGAACGGCAAGTCAGCCCACCCCTTGTACGCCGAACTCAAGAAGACCGCGGATGGCTCGGGTAAGGCCGGCCGAGTCGCGTGGAACTTTGAAAAGTTTCTCGTCACGCCCGGCAACGATGTCACTCGTTTTCGCCCGACGGTGGTTCCGGATGACCCGGCCATCGTTGGTGCTATCGAAGCGGCGCTTCCGGCCTAGGCTAGAGAGTTATGGCTACAGAATTTCTGCATGAGAAGGATGCTGCGCGCTACGTCATGAAAGTGGATGGCGCGCTCGTTGCGGTTGCGGACTATCGCACCAACGGATCGTCTATCTCTTTCAACCACACATATACTCAGCCTGCCCACCGCGGCAAGGGCTACGCTGCCCAGCTTGTGAAGTTCGCGATGGATGATGTTGAAGCGAATTCGGCGTTGCGCGTGCTGCCCATGTGTTGGTACGTCTCCGATTGGTTTGAAGCCAACCCCCAACGGGCTGAGCTGCTCACGCGCTAACCTGCCAGGTAACCCTCCGGAGGTGTGGCCGCCCAGCGTGATGGGTTGCTACTTCTGACGCTGAAGTTGCACGAGCATCTCTGGCCCGTTGTCATCGAGCAGCTTTCCGCCCCAGCGCACCCCAATGATCAGCAGAGTGCCTCCCAGTACGAGTGCGACGGCGAGAGAAATCCAGCCGAGTGACTGGTTGAACGTTGCGAAGCCGATAATGGCGAGCACCATTTCGGGAAGAGCCAAGAGCGCCAAGGCTGTCCACGATGCGAACATCGAGAGCATAAGGGTGAATCCCCCGCCGGGGCGGGACTTGAATGGATTGTCTCCGGGAGCGGGCACAGCAAAAGCGAATCGCCCGGAAACAAGCGAAGACAGTGCCAGGCCGGTTAAGAAGAGGCCTAGCGAGATGCCGAGCATCCCGACCAGCCTCTCCCAGCTATCACTGACCCAAACGCTCGCGACGGTCAGGATGATCGTCGTGGGCAGCGCAAAAACGCTCACAGCAATGACCCTGCCCCAACGGTCGGCGCGACCGCTGACACCGGATTGTAAGTGGAGGCTAAACGCTGTGTTGTCGTAGGACACATCGGTGTAGATCGACATCCCCAGCAGCACAGCAACGATGGGGCCGACGAAGAGCAGGCCGCTGAGATCGCCACTTGCCCCGCTATAGAAGAAGACGATTGCGGGCACGAGCGGCACGCTAATGAGCGACTGTGCGTAGCGGGGGTCCCGGGCCCAATACGTGAGGGCGCGGGCGGCCACGGCACCCGTGGGGGTGCCCGAGAAGACGGAGAACCAGCCGAGTCCGTGTTGAGTGCGACTGAACGACGTCGAAGTTGCGGGGCGTTCCAGTGCGCGATCCAGAGCCCAGCGCCACACTGCGGTCGCAGCGACGAGGGTCCCGATGCCGATGGCAGCGTGCAGCGCCGCTGCGCCCGGACGACCGACAGCGAGGTCGCCAGGAACGGCCCAAATCGCCCCGAACGGCGTCCACGCGACAACGTCGGCGATCACCGGAAGCACGGTTTGAAGCTCACGAAACAGAGTGGAGAGAGCAAGGATCGCCGGACCGAGCAGCAAGAGCGGAATCAACACGAGCACAGTCTTTGCTTCGCGAGCTCGACGACCAGACGACATCCGCACGGTGAGCGCAGCGAGCATCCGCGATCCCACGACACACGTGAGCGCCCCAATCACCGCGCACAGCAGAGCGACGATCGCGATGAGGGGCGTCTGCCACCACACGAGCCCCGTCGCCAGAGCGGCCAGAGTAGTGATGATTCCCGGTACCCCAAGAACACCACTGACGGCGAGAGCCAGCAGCAACGTGTTGATGGGGATAGGGAAGGTCGCTAGGCGTGCCGGGTCTACCGTCTCGTCGATGCCCGAACTCAGCAGCGGTAGGAACGTCCATCCCAGCACCAAGATGGCGCCGCCAACGACGCTGACAGTGCGGCCAAGGCTGTCGGGCGCCGAACTGAGAAAGAGGAGCCCCACCACAACGAGGAATAGCGTGAACAGGCCGTACACCGTGCCGAGCACGACGGCGACCGCCTGCCAAGGGCTCCGCGTGAGCGCGTTGGCAAGGAGTCGAAAACGCAGCCTTACGAGATGCGCAACCACTCGGGGCCCTTTCCATGACGCCGTCCACCGACGAGCTCCACAAAGCGGTCTTCGAGCGTTGAGGTGCCGCGCACTTCATCTGTTGTTCCGGATGCCAGTACCCGACCGTCCGCGATTACGGCAACGTGGTCGCACATGCGCTGCACGAGATCCATGGCGTGGCTGGAAACGATGACGGTTCCGCCAGATTCGACGAAGCCATGCAAAATGTCGCGGATGTTGGCGCCAGATACCGGGTCAACAGATTCGAAAGGTTCGTCGAGCACGAGCAATTGCGGAGCGTGAATGAGCGCGCAGGCGAGGGCAATTTTCTTAGTCATGCCGGCGGAGTAATCGACGACGAGAGTGCCGCTCACGGCATCGAGGTCGAACAGCTCGAGGAGGTCGGCCGCGCGTTCGGCGACGACAGCACGGTCCATGCCACTCAAGAGGCCCGCATAGGTCACCAGCTGAAGGCCGGTCAGGCGGTCAAAGAGCCGGACCCCGTCGCTTAAGACGCCAATGCGCCTCTTCGCCTCGACAAGGTTGCTCCAGACGTCAAGGCCGTGCACAGAAACTGTGCCAGCATCCGGCCGGAGAAGGCCGGTTGCCATCGAGAGCGTCGTGGTCTTGCCTGCACCATTAGGGCCGACGAGGCCGAAGAATGAGCCTCGCGGAACCGTAAGGTCGACGGCGTTGACAGCGAGTTTCTCGCCAAAACGCTTGGTCAATCCGCTGATTTCAAGCGCAGGAACGAGAGTGGGGTTTTCGGGCACGGTACTACCCTAAAACCGAATCGTGCTCAATGACGTGTGTGCCGCACAATCTGTGGTGATAACCAGCTACTAGAGTCGATAGGACGCGGTTGCTCTCTCACTCCGCGAGCTCTTCGAAAGGTTGTTATGACGATTACTGCTGCTGCTGACGGATCGGCGCTCGGCAACCCCGGGCCAGCTGGATGGGCGTGGTACGTCGATGACAACACGTGGGCTGCTGGCGGCTGGGATCACGCCACCAACAACCAAGGTGAGCTCATGGCGGTGCTGCAGCTGTTGCGCGCGACGGCCCATGTCGACGATGATCTGTTGATTTTGTGCGACAGCCAATACGTCATCAACTCGATCACAAAATGGATGCCCGGCTGGAAGAAAAAGGGCTGGCGCAAAGGCGACGGCAAGCCTGTCATGAACGTTGACCTCATCAAGCAGATCGACGAAGCCATCACCGGCCGCCGCTACCGCTTCGAATGGGTTCGAGGTCACGTGGGGCATCCCCTGAATGAAGCCGCGGACGTCAGAGCGCGTGGTGCTGCCGAGGCGTTCCAGCGTCGCTCAGTCTGCCCCGTGGGCCCGGGTTACCCCGGAGCCACCACCAGTGACGCCAGCCTGCCAGCCACAACCGACGAGATCGCTCCCCTGTTCTAATCCGTCGCGGCTTTGACAGCGTGGCGATCAGCGGCGGTGCCGCATGAGCGCGCCGTCGGTACAGCCGGGCTTGGGGCTCCGGGCGTTTGCCTTACTCGGGTGAGAAGAACGCCGCGATTGCTGAGCTCAACGCGAGTGGGTCAGCGACGCCGCACAATTCGCGCGCGGAGTGCATCGAAAGCAATGGGAGTCCAACATCAATCGTTCGGATGCCCAAGCGAGTTGCGGTGATGGGCCCGATGGTTGATCCACACGGCATGTCGTTGTTCGACACGAACTCTTGGTACTCAACGCCAGCCTGACGGCACGCGCGAGCCCACTCCGCAGCGCCAAGCGCATCGGTGGCATAGCGCTGGTTGGCGTTGATCTTGAGCAACGGTCCTCCACCAAGGCGCGGACGATTAGCGGGATCGTGACGTTCAGGGTAGTTCGGGTGTGCGGCGTGGCCGGCATCCGACGAGAGGCACCAGGATTCAGCGACGGCGCGCATCCGGTCTGTTTCTGAACCGCCCAAACCTGCACTGATGCGGGTGACGAGGTCGGCCAGGAACGGCCCCCCAGCACCAGAGCGGGATGCCGAACCAATTTCTTCGTGATCGAACGCGACAAACAACGGAATGTGATCGAGCTTGGTATCGAGCCCGAGCAGAGCGACGAGACCGGCGTGCACCGACGACAGGTTGTCGAGACGACCTGAGGCGAAGAGAGCGTCGTCGAGACCAAAGACAGCTGGCGCCGCGGTGTCGGCGACCACAATGTCATACCCGTCGATGTCCTCGGCAGAACGGTCTTTTGCCTTCGACGACAAGATCGACGCGAGATGACCGAGAACATCGGCATCATCGCGCTCGCCCAAACCGAACATCGGGTTCATGTGCGCTTGGCGCTTGAGGGTGAGCTTGTCGTTAACGCCGCGATCAAGGTGGATAGCGAGCTGCGGAAAACGAAGCAGAGGGCCGGTACGCACGAGTTCAGTGCTGCCATCGCGGAAGGACACTCGGCCGGCGAACTCAAGCTCACGGTCGAGCCAGGAGTTGAGCAGCGGGCCACCATAAACTTCAACACCGGCTTGAAGAACACCCTCTGAACCCGTGGTCGGCTTCGGCTTGAGCTTGAAGCTTGGCGAATCAGTGTGAGCGCCAAGGATGCGGAATGGCGTGGTACCGGTAGCTTTCGTCGGCTGAATCCATGCCGCAATCGCACCATCGCGGATTACGAAGCACTTCGCTGCCTTGCGGGTGCGTGCCCCATTCCAGTCATCAGCCTCGTGCAATTCGCTGAAACCGGCGTCACGCAAGCGGCGCGCAGCCTCCGCTACGGCGTGAAAAGACGACGGTGAAGCGGAGACAAAAGAGGCAAGATCGTGGACATGATTCAGGGCAGCAGTCATGGAATCATTCTCGCACTGTTCCCCGCGAGCAATGCCCAGTGGCTAAGGAGCGAGGGCTAGAACCAGATGTTCAACCACGGTGTCGTTGGCGCGTGAAAGACACGCTCCACCGCTGCCGCAGCGCCTTCGGTTAGCTCCGTGATGCGGCCGGCAGCAACCAGCGCTGACACGGTGACTCCGCCGAGATACAGTGAGCTGAGCTCATTGACCGAGAGTGAAACTGAGGCAATCGCGTCAGGAAGCTCGACTACCTGGCCCACCTGCGGCATCCCGCCCTCATCTGTCGTGAGCACGTAGCGGCCATGGGCAAAGCCGAGGTCGTCGCTGACATCGAAACCGAGCTCGGCTGCACCCGAGTACGTGCGGGCGGTAAGCGATGCGGGCACATCGATGATGCGCAACCACAAGTGGTCAATCGGGGAAACCTGAGCGGCGCGCATGTCGGACAGCAGCCACAGCAGCGGTTCGTCAATAGAGCGCAATTCGGCTTTCACTTCACGCACGAGGTCGACCTCAAGCACAAAACGCCACAATGCCTCGTAGGCCTCGGGCGTCTCAGCCAACAGGTAGTCGACCGTGAGCTTGTGGTGGGTGAAGTCGGCTCCGCCGTCCTTGACGCGATACACCACGAATCCGCGCGATGTTCCGCTCTCGTCATCGAATCGCACGATGCGGGTGTTCTTGGTGTACTCCTCATCGCCGGGCGCAGTGCCGGCGATCTGCTCCCAGCGCAGCGGCCACACCTTAATCTGCCCTGGCGTAGCGAGACGGATACGCTCAAAGACTGTCGGGGCTTCACTGACGAAGACGGCTGGCGAGACATGCTGCAGAGTGCCCCGGCGTTCGTGAGCCACGAGCGAAGCCCGAGTTGTATCGATCGTGAGATCTGCGGCAAAGACGGCTTGACCGAATCCGAAGCGACCATAGATGGTTGACTCCGATACGGTGAGCATCGCCATTGGCAGCCCCATCGCAGCCGCCGAGCGCAATTCTCCTTCAAGAAGCGAACGTGCGATCCCCCGACGGCGATGAGTCGGCGAGACCGTGACCGAGCTAATGGCCCACGCATCGATACTCTGGCCACCCGGCACCGTTAGTTGCTCGGTCCACGAACTGGTCGTTGCCACAGGAATCTCTGGCGCAACCAAACGGTCATCCCAGACGCCGATCGTGCGGCGATACGTTACGCCGGCAAAATTGGAATCAACCTGTTCTTTTGACATCGCCGGTCCGTGAAAGCCACGGGAATCAGCTTGAAACCAGGCCTCGAAGGCGGCACGGTTCGACGTATCGACTAAGTCGTAACGCAATCCGCTTGCGGCGAGGGCAGCAGCCGACGTGGGATCAACAGGATGAAGCGAAAAGTCGTTGGTCATGGACCAACGGTACCGCGAACTTTACTGAATGAACCACGGTGGATACACGGCCACCTTCGTCTTGAACGAGGCTCCGTCGAGGAGGGACTTCACACGCTCGCGAGCTTTGTCGCTCGCCACTCCGACGAGTTGCACATCATCGAAAGCGAAGGAGCCGTGAATGAGAACTTCAGCGTCGTCGGTGAGCTCATCGGCACGCAGATTGCCGAGCATCCGAGTGATTGCCTTTTCGTCTGTGGCAAAGCGCGTCAGGCTTGCTGCGGCATCGCCATCGGCCAGAACGGCATCCTCGCCGAGAGCGCGAACGGTGCTGACGAGGAAAACGAAATCTGTGGGTGTTGCAGTGCGGGCCGCATCTGACCAGCGCGGTTCTGATGCTCCGGCACGCAGTTCACGCCAAGCTGCGGACTCCGGCACCAAGCTGAACGGAACGTAGCGGTCAACAGGCTCGCCTGTGCTGAGCGATGCTGCGCTGCGAAGCTCGCGGGTCAGGGGCGAACTGATGTCGAGAATCGCATCCTCTATTGACGCGGCAGCGACAAGCTGACCTTCGCGGAGGATGCTCTCTAAGTTGCTGATGTGGGTGACGTGGTAGACACGCTGATCCGACAACGACGGCACCTTTGCGCTGGACGCACGAGGAGTGCCGGGAACTCGCTTATTGCGAGACGAGGTCGTGGCACGCGTTACCGGCTTGACAGGGACAGCCTTCGGAAAGCAGGAATCGCAGAGACCGTTTTCGAAGCCGTGGATGCACTCGGTGCCAGACATTGGAGCCTTTCTCGGAGTTCAGAAATGACCTCCGTATCCAAGGTACGGCAATTATCGAGTGCGTATCGCCGTCTCTGCACGATGAGCGAGCTCGCGGAGCAGCGTTTCGTGGCTGGGATCGAAGCGACGTGGTCCCGGATCGAACACGCACACGGCGCCGACGATGTCGCCGTTGGGGGCCGTAACCGGGTAGCCAGCGTAAAACCTGATGCGCGGACCTTGAAGAACCCACGGATGATCGGCAAATCGTTGATCGTTAAAGGTATCTTCCAGAACCACGAGACCGCGATTAGTGAAAGCGGCACTGCAGAAGGCCCCGGCTTCATCGCGGTGCATCGACCCCACACCCGATGTCGACGTAAACCAGTAGGAATCCTGATCATGAAAAGTGATTGCGGCACCGGCGGTGTCGAAGAGCACTCGGGCAGATTGCACGATTGATGTTAAAGAAGTCGATACGTTCTTGCTGGCGAGCGTAGAACTCTCAAACGCCGCCAGCGTGACGACCGACCCGGGCCGTTCAGCGGGCGGAACAGTCACGGCGGTGAGAGAACGAGCGAGGGAGGGCGCGAGCGTGCGTGCCCAATGTGCATAGGTGGGGCTATCGAGCGACACTCGTGTGCTTCCCGCGGATGCCGTGGCTGGAACAAAAGTTGCTCCCGGGCGAGCGGAGCACAACTGCTCACTAATCGCGTTGAGATTCGCAATGTTGTGGTTGACGATTCTGAGCAATGGCGCAGGGAGAGAGACGAATTCGTCGACCGGGGCCACACCGACGATGAAGGCGTGCATTGCGCCGCCGCCGCATTCTTCGATCGTATTGAGGAGATCAGTGACATCACGTCGCCAAGCGAAAAGTGACCGGAAACGCAGCGCATCTCCCCCGCCGAGCGTGAGCACGAGGGCGTCAAACCTTTTAAGATTCGCCCATCGAATTACGACGCCCGTATCAGCAGCAGTCAGCGAGGGATCCGAGACGATGTCTACGCTGCATCCGCGCTGGGTTAGGGCAGATAGTTCTCGAGCTAGATGACCGCCGAGCCCCAATTCATGAGTGTGCACGCCATAGCCAGACGACTTGCCAGGGCCTAGAAGCAGCACGCGGTCTGGATCGGGCCCGATCGCTTCGACGCGGGGGGCATCAGCAGGGAGGGTGAGCGCACGCCACTGTTGTGGCTGCACAGCAAGCCACAGTTTGACGATTGGCCACGCCAATAGCGCAGCGTAGCTACGTAGCAATCAATTCCCCACCCGAACACCCAGACACGGGCACCCTCAAGGTTTCGAGTATAGAGCTGAAAACTATTCAACACCAGTGAGAATGAGGAAAACTAGGAGTTATTTGCGTGCAGCCTTCGCCGCGCGCTCCGTCTTGATCCGCGCGTTCTCGTTGTTGACCGCGGCGTGAACCGAACGTTCTTCGACGAGCCACGCGGGCATCTCGACGAGAAGTGCCTTTATCTCATCCGAAGTCATCACATCGGGTGCGCCGGCGCGGGCAAGCCCCGATGTTGAAACGCCAAGTTTTTGAGCGACTACCTGACGAGGGTGTGGTCCTTCTGCACGCAACTGCGTCAGCCACTCGGGCGGAGTAGCAAGCAATTCTGCGAACTGCCCGCGGCTGATCTCGGAATCGCGGAACTCTTCCGGGGCGGCGGGGAGATAAATCCCCAGCTTTTTGGCGGCGGTTGCGGGCTTCATGGTCTGGACTGGCACCCCCCAAGACTAACCTGAAGACATGTCTTCACCATTCACCGTCGCTTTTGTGCTCGGAGCGACCCCAGGTAAGTGGGCTCGCGTCTGGAATGAACGCTTGCCCGAGACGACGCTCGATCTTGTCGCGGCCGAACAGGAAGTGGCCCTCGATATGTTGCGAGCGGGCACTGCTGATGTCGCCTTGCTGCGCCTTCCTGTCGATCGCGCTGAGAACAGTGATCGGCCACTCGCTGCGATTCCGCTCTATACAGAGCGCGCCGTCGTTGTTGTCCCCAAGGGGCATGCCAGCGAAGCGTTGGATTCGGTGGCTTTGGCTGAACTCGAGGCCGAGAACGTCATTCAGGGTGACTGGCGCGACGCAGTTGAACTTGTTGCAGCCAATGTTGGGGTTGCCGTTCTGCCTCAGGCGGTTGCTCGAGCGCTCACTCGCAAAGACGTCGTCACTCGCATGCTCGACGACGGGCCTGAGTGGCAAGTTGCGGTGGTCTGGCGCGATGGCTCTGTAGACCCTCTCGTAGAAGAGTTCATTGGCATCGTGCGAGGACGCACCGCCCGCAGCTCACGCGGAACCGCCACCGCCAACGATGCTGCTGAGGACACTCCCCCGAGCCGCGCAGCCCAAAAATCTGGAAACGGAAACAAAAAGAGTTCCGGTGCTCGTTCATCGGGACGCACGCACAACGGCAAGGGTGCGGCGAAACGCCCCGCGCGCGCGAAGAGCTTCCGTCCCCAACCGCGCAAGGGTTAGCGGTTATTCTCCAGCGGAATTGCTCAGAATGAATTCTGCGATGTTGGGTGAGATCGCGTCTGCCCACGCGCGGTAACTCTGGCGTCCATCGATTGCCTCCGGGTCTTCGATGGGCGGCGCGAAGCGCACATAGTGAGCATATTCGCGACTCTCCACCAGCCGTTCAATCTCGGTGTTGTAGCGCTCTGTCATCGTGACGGTTCGACGTTGGTAGCTAGGGGGAAAGCTCGACATCTTGGGTGGCATGCAGCCCAGAATGAAAATGCCCGTGTCCGGCTCGGAATTCGCCACAATGAAATCGACGAGGTTGGCCATGTCACGACCCCAGGTGCGAGCAGGGGTGAAGGCGAGCGACTCGAAGACGCCGAAGGACAACACAACGGCGTGTGCCCCGGTGAGGTCATCTTTCGTGAGCTGCGATTGTGCCTCACGCGTTGTCAGTCGAGCGCTCGTGACGGTGGCGACTTCAACGCCATGGCCGGTCAGAGCAGAGAGCGAGCGAGCGAGCGATCCCCCGAGCGCGAGTTCGGGAGAGGCAACCCCGTATCCGACGACGATTCCGGCACCGCACAGCAGAACCTTCTGAACATCGGGACCGTCGGCGAGTACCGGAGGGCCAGCCTCTGGTTTCGGCAGGCCGCGCCACGAATGAGGAGACGTGTAGACCCACGCGAGCATGAAGAGTTTCATGACGACATGTCCAAGGCTGGCGAACATCTCGAACTCCGTTTCGGGCGGTGTCGGAGTGCGCCCGGAGGTTAATCGTGGCGCAAATACCCCGGCGGGTGGGGCGTCTCTAGGTATCGGAACCTTAGCACCGTTGCGGCTGACTTCCTAGGTTATTCGCGCATGGTCGCGCTCTCATGCTCAGCGTGTGCTGATGCTTGCGAACTTGCGGACCGAGAGCGGAACGAAGATTGCAAGCATGACCACGATGCCGATCAACACCGTAAGAATGGGGTGCTGTTGCGTCCAGACATCGGACTGCACCGCTCCAGTCGGGGTGTTGCCAAATAGCTCACGGGCCGCTTGTACAAGAGCTGAAACAGGGTTCAACTCGGCGAAGGTGCGCAGTGGTCCGGGAAGGGTTTCGGCGGGCACGAAGGCGTTGGAGATGAATGTCAGAGGAAAGAGCACGAGGAATGAGACGTTGTTGATGACCTCGGGGCTGCGCACGCTCATGCCAATGAACGCCATAACCCAAGAGAGGGCGTAGGCAAAGAGCAAGAGCAGCGCGATCGCGGCAATCGCCTCGAGCGGGCTCGATTTGATGCGCCATCCGACAACCAAACCCGTGGCCATCATGACGATCATCGAAAGCGAGTTGATGAGAAGGTCACCGTTGGTGCGACCGACCAAGACCGCGGAGGGACTCATCGGCAAGGTGCGGAAGCGATCGATAATGCCGTCTTTGAGATCTTGAGCCATCGCCGAGCCCGAATAAGTTGATCCGAACACCACCGTCTGAGCAAAGATGCCGGCCATGATGAACTCTTTGTACGTGCTACCAGGAATATCGATCACGCCGGCATAGACATAGGTGAAGAGCAGCACGAACATAATCGGCTGCAGCGTCGTGAAAACCAGAATGTCAGGCACACGTTTGATCTTGATGAGGTTGCGACGGGTGGTGATCCAGCCGTCATTCAGCCAGTTCATGACCGGCGACGTGGTGGTCGGGGTCGGTGCTGTCGTGGGTGCGGTGGCGGTCATTTCTGTGCCTTCTGTGCTGGTGCTGCATCCGTCGTATCAGTGTCAGTTTCGTCGGCACTTGCCGTGTGGCCCGTGAGCTTCAAGAACACATCGTCGAGCGTGGGGCGACGCATTCCGGCGTCGTAGAGTTGGATGCCGCGGCTCGCGAACTCCGTGAGAATCAGCTGCAGCGCGGCGGGAGCATCTTCCGCGTTTACGGTCAGGCCGCGGCCGTCGAGACTCACGGCAGGTTCGGTGCTGCCGAAACGAGTGAGGATTTCGTGGGCGGCGGTCGCGTCATCCAGCGACACGAGGCTCACTTCAACTCGCTGACCGCCGATGGACGCTTTGAGCTCATCGGAGGTTCCCTGGGCAATGACTTTGCCGTCGTCGATGACCGAAATGCTGTCGGCAAGCTGGTCGGCTTCTTCGAGGTATTGGGTGGTGAGAAGCACCGTGGTGCCCTCCCCTACGAGCGTTGTAATGACATCCCACATGCCAATGCGGCTGCGCGGGTCGAGACCGGTGGTTGGCTCGTCGAGAAAAAGCACCGGTGGGCGCATAACAAGGGCACCGGCGAGGTCAATGCGGCGACGCATTCCGCCGGAAAATCCTTTGACGGGGCGGTTTTGCGCTTCGGTGAGGTCGAAGAGGGTGATGAGTTCGCGTGCCCGCTCGCGAGATTGCTTGGCACCGAGGTGATAGAGCCGACCGACCATGTCGAGATTCTCGAAACCAGTGAGGTTCTCGTCGACGGCGGCATATTGGCCAGACACCCCGATCATGGGGCGGATGCGCTCGGGGGAAGCGATGACATCGACACCGTTGATAATTGCCGAGCCTGAATCAGGGCGGATGAGAGTGGTCAGCACCTTGACGGTGGTCGTCTTGCCGGCGCCATTCGGGCCGAGCAGAGCCGTTACCGTGCCCTGGGGAACCTCGAGGTTGAGGCCATCAAGAGCATGCACGGGGGCTGCACCCTTGGGTGTGTACGTCTTCTTGAGATCTACTGCTTCGATATAACTCACGGGGTAACGCTAGAACATGCCGGCGACATCGCAAAGACACGCCGGTGGATGTCGTACGCAATTGACACACTCGAACATATGTTCGAATATAAGCAGGTGTCCCCTGCATCCGCCTCTTCCGCTTCAGCGACCGCTGAAGAGTTTTTGGCTGGGCGCGAGGCCTCCGGCGGTGCCACGCTGACAGCGGCGGAACGCGTCGCTGAGTTGCAGTCCCGCATCAGCCAAATGCAGTCCCGCACGCTGAGCTCTACGCTCATCCCCACACATCCCGCCATTGCCTCATTACTCCCGGGGGGTGGTTTGCAGCAGGGCAGCGTTTATTCGGTTGACAGCTCAGCGATGCTCCTCATGACCCTCCTCGCTGCTCCCTCCGCGGCAGGATCGTGGTGCGCTGTCGTGGGAGTGCCCGAGTTCGGGATCGAGGCTGCCCAACGGTTCGGGGTCAATCTCGAACGACTCGTGCTGGTGCCGCATCCGGGAGATCAATGGCTCGCGGTGACGGCAGCGATCGCTGATGTCGTAGATGTCGTCGTCGCCCGCCCGCCCACACGGGCATCCGATTCTGCGGTGGCCAGGTTGGCGTCGCGGCTCAGGCAACGCAAATCAACGCTGCTCATGGTGGGGTCGTGGCCGCAGAGTGAGGCGATGGTGTCGTTGGGCGAGAGCCAATGGCACGGTATTGGCAACGGTCACGGTCATCTGGCGGCGCGTGAAGTGACCGTCACGGTGACGAGCAAGAGTGCGGGGCGACCACGCAGCGCACGCATCTGGCTACCCGATGCTTCTGAACAAATACGTTCTTATAGCGTGGCTGAGTCAGGTCCCGCGCAATTGACGGTTCTGCCACAGCAGGTCTCGGCATGAAAGCCGAATCGTCGCAGGGAACATGGGCAGGCGCAGGAGCGCTTCCCGAGTCACTCCCCCGAGTTCTGGTTCTCTGGGCCCCAGATTGGCCCGTGGTTGCTGCGCGACAACACGAAAAGCTTCCAGCGGATGCCCCGCTTGTCCTCGTGGAGAAGGGGCTTGTCTTTGCGGCAGCAGCGTCCGCTCGTGCTGAGGGCGTCACTCGCGGGTTGCGGTTGCGGGAGGCGCAGTCGCGGTTTCCCGGAATCATCGACCGAGCTTACGATCCTGCCCTCGATAGCCGAGCGTTCGAACCGGTGCTCGCGGGGGTCGAAGAGTTGATTCCCGGGGTGCAAGTGTTGCGGCCGGGCATGTGTGCCGTTCGCGTGCGAGGTGCTGCCCTGTATTACGGCGGAGAAAAAGCGGCAGCGTTGACTGTTATTGATCGCGTGAACGAGATTGCGGCATCCGATGCTCGAGTAGGTATTGCTGATGCTCTCTTCACCGCGGTTCATGCTGCACGCAGCACTATTGCCGCAGACCCTCGTTCGCGAGGGGGAAGAGTGCGGATGGTGCCCGCCGGCAGCTCTGCCGAATTTCTGGCACCACTGCCGATTGCGGTGTTAGAGGAACCGCCTATCGTGACTCTGCTGGTGAAGCTCGGCATCTCCACTCTTGGCGAGTTTGCCCACCTCGACCGCCTCGATGTCCGCACTCGTTTTGGGGAACTCGGCGCTCGACTGCATGCTCTCGCCAGCGGCCGGGATCCGCAGGCTTTCGTCGCGCGCACTCCCCCGCTCGACCTTGACGTCGTGATCGACTTTGAGCCCGCCCTTGATCGAGTGGATCAGGTTGCTTTCGGTATCCGCAGCCGGGCCGACGATTTTGTGGCCGGTCTTGTGCAGGCACAACTGGTGGCGACCGCGATTCGAATCGAACTTGATTCAGAGTCGGGTGAGATTGCCGAACGGGTGTGGCTGCATCCCCGGTCTTTTAGCGCCAGTGATGTTGTCGATCGTGTGCGCTGGCAAGTGCAAGGCTCTGCTCTCATCGAGGCGGGGCTCAGCTCGGGCATCTCTCGGGTGCGCATTGTGCCCGAAACAGTTGACGAGATCGGCAATCACGAAACCGGGCTATGGGGGTCGGGGCTAGAGCCGCGCATCCATCACGGGCTTTCTCGAGTGCAAAGCATGCTTGGCCACGGTGGTGTTCTTGTGCCCACGATCGAGGGCGGGCGCACCCTGCAGTCTCGTCAACGACTCACCGCGTGGGGTGACCGCAGCGTCACCGAGCGATCGCCACAACGCCCCTGGCCCGGCGTTCTCCCTGCTCCACTGCCGGGAACAGTATTCTCCACCCGTCACGCCGTGCATGTGTTCGCCGAAGATGGCACCACAGTGTCGGTGGATGAGCGTGGCCACGTTGCTGCACCGCCCGCCCAGTTTTCGACAAGCGATTCACGTTCACGCACTCTTACTGCGTGGGCGGGGCCCTGGCCACTCGCCGAACGATGGTGGGAGGCAGAATCCCCCGGGCGTTCGTGGCGCTTTCAGGCTGTTGACGACACTGGATGCGCGTGGCTATTGGTGCTCGATGACGGCGGTTGGTGGGCTGAAGCGAGGTATGACTAATGGCGTGGTCTAACCCTCCCATTCCGTGGCGGCAGTTGGAGCGCACGCTGTCGGGTTTTGGTACCGTCACGCCGATTGGTGAAGCCGGTGACGGTCGAGCCATGTCGCTCGTCTCCAGCAAGCGCGCCCCCTACATCGCTCCCAACGCGCCGCCGAATGACGTGGCGTCAGAAGCGAGCATGGCCGCCACGGTCGTGCCGTATGCAGAGCTGCACGCCCATTCAAGTTTCAGCTTTCTCGATGGCGCGAGCATGCCCGAAAAGCTCGCAGAAGAAGCAGCGCGGCTGGGATTGAGCGCTCTCGCTCTCACCGATCACGACGGGCTCTATGGCATTGTGCGCATGGCCGAAGCAGCCGCCGAATTAGGATTACGCACCATGTTTGGCGCCGAGCTCTCGCTCGGATTGAGCGGGCCCCAAAACGGCATAGCCGATCCCGAAGGCGATCACCTTCTCGTGCTTGCTCGAAAAGAGGAGGGCTACCACCGTCTTGCCTTGGCCATTACGCGAGCTCAATTAGCCGGTGGCGAAAAAGGTCGTCCTCGTTACGACCTCGCTGACCTCGCTGAACTGGCATCCGGGCACTGGTTTGTGCTCACGGGCTGCCGCAAGGGAGCGGTACGTCGCGCCCTCAGCGGCCCCGAGGGCAGTAGCGCTCCCACGACGGAATCCATGCGTGCAGCAGGGGCAGAGCTTGATCGGCTCAGTGAACTGTTCGGGCCGGATGCGGTGATTGTTGAACTCTTCGACCATGGTTACCCGCTCGACTCCGTTCTCAACGACGCTCTCGTGCTGCTCGCCGCCGAACGCGGACTGCGGGTGGTCGCGACGTCCAACGCTCACTATGCGACCCCGCGCCAGCATCACTTGCATTCAGCGATCTCAGCGGTGCGTGCTCGTCGCAGTCTCGACGAGATGGACGGGTGGCTTCCGGCTGCGGGCACAGCCCATTTGCGTTCAGGGGCTGAGATGGCTGTGCTTTTTGCGCGCTATCCCGAAGCAGTAGCGACGACAGTGGAGATCGCAGACGAGGCAGCATTCGAACTCCGGCAAGCGAAGCCGGCGCTTCCCGATCAGGACGTTCCCGAAGGGCACACGCCCGCGAGCTGGTTGCGCGAGCTGACGTGGGCCGGGGTAAAAGACCGCTCTATTGAATTGTCGGAAGCTAACCGGGCACGCATCCAGCGAGAACTTGATGTCATCGAAGAGAAAAACTTTGCCGGCTATTTTCTGATCGTGCACGACATCGTGGCCTTTGCGCGCGGGCGTGGCATCCTGTGCCAGGGGCGCGGGTCGGCCGCCAGCTCTGTGGTCTGTTACCTGCTCAAGATCACGGCGGTTGACCCTCTGCGTTACAAGCTCCCTTTCGAGCGCTTCATCTCAGCGATGCGAGAAGAGGAGCCAGACATCGATGTCGACTTCGACTCCGAGCGTCGTGAAGAAGTTATCCAATACGTATTCGAACGGTATGGGCGCGAGAATGCGGCGCAGGTCGCGAACGTGATTCAGTACCGTCCCCGGTTTGCCGTGCGCGATATGGCGAAAGCTCTCGGGCATAGCCCAGGGCAGCAAGATGCGTGGTCGAAACAGATGGAGCGCTGGGGTTCCGACGTTTCGGGAGTTGACCACGACATCCCCGATTCGGTCTTGGATCTTGCCCAACAGGTGATGAAATTTCCGCGGCACCTCGGCATCCACTCGGGTGGCATGGTTCTCACCCAACGGCCGGTTGGTGAGGTCGTGCCGATCGAGCACGCACGCAAAGATAAACGCACCGTGGTGCAGTGGGATAAAGATGACTGCGCCTGGATGGGGCTGGTCAAGTTCGACCTGCTGGGCCTCGGCATCCTGTCGGCTATGCAATACAGTTTCGATCTCGTTGACGAGGCCCTCGGCGAACGGTGGGATCTTGCGACTATCCCTGCCGAAGAGCAGGGCGTCTATGACCAACTGTGTCGAGCGGATGCCATCGGCGTATTCCAAGTCGAGAGCCGTGCTCAGATGGGGTTGCTGCCGCGCCTTCAGCCGCGCGAGTTTTATCACCTTGTGGTCGAGATCGCGCTCGTGCGTCCCGGCCCGATTCAGGGCGGTGCAGTGCACCCCTATGTTCGCCGCAAAATGGGTGCCGAACCGATCACTTACCTACACCCCAACCTTGTAGAGCCTCTCGAACGCACCCTCGGCGTTCCCATTTTTCAAGAGCAACTCATGCAAATTGCGGTCGCGGTTGGCGGCTGTTCGGCTGACGACGCCGATCTTCTACGGCGCGCAATGGGCTCGAAGCGTGGAATTGAACGCATCGACAAGTTGCGCACCAAGTTGTATGCGGGAATGGCCAGCAATGGCATCGAAGGCGCGGATGCTGACCGAATTTACGAAAGCATCCAAGCCTTTGCCGGGTTCGGCTTTGCTGAGAGCCACGCTCTGAGCTTCGGGCTGCTCGTGTATGCCAGTGCGTGGGTGCGGCTCCACTACCCCGCGGCGTTCTTGGCTGCGCTCCTGCGGGCGCAACCGATGGGTTTCTATTCGCCGCAATCATTGGTGGCGGATGCCCGCCGTCACGGTGTGGTCGTGCTTGGTCCCGACATCCAACGTTCGGGGGTCTTTGCCGGATTGGAAGCTCTGGGCGACGAAGTCGCGGCTACGGGCACTGATCGTTGTCTCGATGCTGAACAGCCTCCTGTGGGGCCGTTCGATCGTTCAGCATCCTTCGACACCGACGACCACCGCCGCGATGGAGCCTTTGCCGTGCGCCTGGGATTCGATGAAGTAAAAGGTGTCGGAGCGACAGTTGCCGAGAAAATTGTGGCTGCCCGCGAGTCCGGCGAGTTCGTGTCGATGAATGATCTGGTGCGGCGGGTAGGTCTCACGACGAAACAATTGGAGGCTCTGGCAGCAGCGGGAACTTTCGACTCTCTCGAACTCACTCGTCGCGAGGCGATGTGGAATGCGGGTAACGCGGCACAGGATCGCGAGGAGTATCTCCCCCACAGTATGGTCACCGTTCAGCCGCCACTCTTTTCAATGTCGAGCCCGGTGGATGACCTGATGGCCGACCTCTGGTCAACGGGAATTTCGCCGGCAAGCCACCCGGTCGCCCACCTAAGGTCAGCCCTGAGTGCGCGGGGAATCCTGAGCGCAACCGACCTGATGACCGCGGAATCCGGGCGTCGTATCGAAATTGGCGGTGTTGTGACGCATCGTCAACGTCCCGCGACGGCCAGCGGAATCACCTTCATCAACATTGAAGATGAGACAGGTCTTATCAACGTGATTTGCAGTGTTGGAGTCTGGGGGCGCTACCGCCGAGTCGCTCGAGACAGTGCAGCGCTCATCGTTCGTGGTGTCCTCGAACGCTCCGTTGACGGTGTAATTAATGTTGTCGCAGACCGCTTTGAACCGCTTTCGGGGCTTCCCCGCACCCAATCTCGAGATTTCCACTAATGACGACTTCATTACCGTTATGTGACTTTTTCGAAATAGATGACACATGCAGGGCTTTCCTGCTATAGCCTTATCCCATCGTTCATGTTCTAGACAAAGGCATGAATGCGGCCTCGACTGTCGGGGCCTGAGGAACGCTCCTGGAGGAGTTTTAAATGGCACTAGGTACCGTCAAGTGGTTCAACGCAGAAAAGGGCTTTGGCTTCATTGCCCCCGAGGACGGAAGTCCTGATGTGTTCGCCCACTACTCGGCCATCGCAACAAATGGCTACAAGTCGCTCGACGAGAACCAAAAGGTTGAGTTTGACATCACACAGGGACCCAAGGGTCCCCAGGCGGAGAACATCCGCCCCCTCTGATCTTGATAGTTCAGTAATGAGAACGCCCCCGGTCCTATACCGGGGGCGTTTTCTTGTTAAAAACGGATGCATGGATGCACGCTTGAAGGCATGCGTGCGTGCAGAACCCGGCAGGCTGTGTGTTTCGCACGGTGAATCGCGAAGCGCGTACGGCCCAGCTGTTGGGTACGGCCCGGCTGTTGGGTACGGCCCAGTTGTGAGCGACTAGTGCATGCCCTTGCGCAAGTAATCGATGCGGGTCTGCAATTGCGTCACCGTAGCCTGAGCGACCGCAGGGCCGCCACAGACGCGACGCAGCTCCGCGTGGATCAATCCGTGCGGTTCGTTTGAAAGCTTCGCTCTACGGCCCACGAGGTTGTTGAGCAGGGTCCGCTGCTCTTTGAGCGTGCGATACAGCGGCGGCGGCTGTTCTTCCTTGGGGCGACTCTCTGCGCGCTTTGACTGGCGTTTTTGGCGCTGCAGCAACAATTCTCGTACTTGCTCGGGCTCTAGAATGCCGGGAAGCCCAATGAAGTCGAGCTCTTCGTCGCTGCCCGGTTCGGCAGCGAAACCAAACTCGGCGCCATCGAACAGCACCCGATCGAAGTTCGCTTCAGACTCAATGGCTTCCCACGTGAACTCATCTGCAAGTTCATCGCTCGTCTTCTCTTCACGGTTCTCCGCATCGAGGAGGCTGTCATCGAGCAGATCATCAGGCGATTCTTTGCGATCGAGCGCGTGGTCCCGCTCCTTCTCGAGCTTGCCGGCGAGGTTCATGAGGTTGGGAACGCTCGGCAAAAAGATCGATGCCGTTTCGCCGCGGCGACGAGTACGCACGAAACGACCGACAGCTTGGGCGAAATACAACGGAGTGGATGCCGACGTTGCGTACACGCCGACGGCAAGGCGAGGAACGTCAACGCCCTCAGACACCATGCGCACGGCCACCATCCACCGGCTATCGCTTTCAGCAAACTTTTCGATCCGCGATGACGACTCTTTTTCGTCGGAGAGCACAATCGTGGCGGACTCCCCCGTGATGTCCTTAATGAGCTTGGCGTAGGCGCGGGCCGCGAGTTGGTCGGTCGCGATGACGAGTCCTCCGGCATCAGGAACCGAATGCCGCACCTCGCTGAGGCGACGATCCGCTGCCCGCAGCACTGCCGGCATCCATTCGCCTTTGGGGTCAAGAGCGGTGCGCCACGCCTGCGCGGTGACGTCTTTGGTGTCTCCTTCGCCGAGGCGGGCTTCCATCTCATCGCCCATGCGGGTGCGCCAGCGCATCTTGCCGGCATAGGCCATGAAAATAACGGGTCGAACAACACCGTCTTCGAGCGCACGACCATAGCCATAGCTGTAGTCGGTGACCGAAGTGCGGATGCCCTCATGGTTGGGCGCATAGGTCACGAAGGGAATGGGCGCGGTATCGCTGCGGAACGGTGTACCCGTGAGTGAGAGCCGCCGAGTGGCACGACCGAAGGCGGTGTGAATGGCGTCGCCCCAGCTGAGAGCGTCACCGCCGTGGTGCACTTCGTCAAGAATCACGAGCGTGCGGGCAGAGTCGGTGATCTCTTGATGAAACGAGGCCTTCATGGCGACTTGCGCATAGGTCACAGCAACACCGTGGAAACGTCGACCGCCCCAGGCATCGCCGTTGGAGAACGATGGATTGAGCCGGATTCCGACACGGTTGGCGGCATCCGCCCACTGGCGTTTGAGGTGATCAGTTGGCGCGACGACCGTGACGCGATCGATCTCCCGGCGAGCGAAAAGCTCAACAGCGAGACGGAGAGCGAAGGTGGTTTTTCCGGCGCCAGGTGTTGCAGCGGCCAGAAAGTCGCGGGGTTCTTTCTCGAAGTAAAGATCGAGGGCTTCTGCCTGCCACGCCCGCAGCTTAGATGCGGTGCCTCGGGCAGCGCGCTCAGGGTACGACGGTGAGAGATGTTCCGCCGCGAAGGTGCCCACGGTGGGGCCAGGCAATGGAGTGCTCACTTGATAAGACTTTACCGTTCTCTACTGACAACTGAGTTCGTGACTGCTGTGTTTTGGCCGTGCGGGCAAAAAATTTTGCGAACGACTAGTCACGTTGTCCGAGGCGGGGCCGTTCCGATCGCTGGGATCCCAAGAGGCGCGCTGGTCCTATCGCGCCAGTCCCGAAGCGAGCGGATGCCGCCTCCATAGCTTCTTCGGCGTCGCGCCAGCCGTCGGTGGTGTCCCACAAACTCAGCTGCCCGCCGCCCGGTTCGACGAGTTGCTCGCCGCGCACGCCCACGAGACGCACCGGCCGACCTTCGCGAGCAAAGTCGGCATAGACATCTCTGACGGTCTCGTAGATGGTGCGGCCGAGGTCGGTGGGGTCGGGCAGCTTGCGCGAGCGAGTAATGGTGCTGAAGTCTTCGAACCGGAGTTTCAGCACCACGGTGCTCGCTTCCATGCCGGCGCCACGCAAGCGTGCAGCGACCTTTCCGGAGAGCCGGAGCAGTTCGCGGCGGATCTCGTTGGCATCCAACACGTTGTATTCAAAGGTGGTCTCGTGGCCGATACTCTTCTCGGCGGCCCGTTCGACGACGCTGCGGGGATCGTTTCCCCAGGAGAGGTTGTGCAGCTTTACCGCGCCAGCTTCGCCGACCGCGCGCGTGAGAGTTTCTCGATCTGCGTGAGCAATATCGGCAATGGTGCTGAATCCGCGTTGCTGCAGCGACTCGGCAGTCTTGCCGCCGACGCCCCACAGGGCTGTGATAGGTAGCGGATGCAGAAATTCGATTGTCTTGTCGGCCGGGATGACGAGCAGTCCATCGGGCTTAGAGAGGCCCGACGCGACCTTCGCGACGTACTTTGAGGCTGCGGCGCCGACCGAACAGACAAGCCCTGTTTCGGCAAAGACTCGACGACGCAGCAGTGCTGCCACCTCGAGGGGGGACCCGTAGATGGCCCGCGCTCCTGCAACATCCAGAAACGCTTCGTCGATGCCGAGTCGTTCTACCTTGGGGGTGAGTTGATCGCAGATGTCGAAAACGATGGAAGAAAAGTGCTGATAACGCTCGAAATGTGGCTCTAGCACGATGGCGTTGGGGCACCGGCGCAGGGCGAGGGCCATGGGCATCGCTGAGTTCACGCCATACTTGCGGGCCTCGTAAGTAGCTGCGGTGACCACCGAGCGAACGGAGTTGTGCCCGACAATGACGGGTTTACCGATGAGCTCAGGGTGATCGAGGAGTTCGACGGAGGCGAAGAAGGCATCCATGTCAACGTGCAGGATCGTCGCCGTGCTGTCGTCGACTCCCGGTGCGGTCACATGTCGCGTGCGACCATCTTGCTTACCCATAGCGCCATTGTCGCAGGTGCCTCTGACGATGGATGCGGAATACTGCGCAGTGCGGCGAAGAACCGCTGAGCGCACAGAAAAGGGGCGGTGCACCGAAGTGCACCGCCCCTTTTGCCTAAGAGTGTTTAACGACGTGAGCCGCGTGTGATCAGTCCATAGAGGAAGAGCACGAGCACTGAGCCGCCGATGGCGACGAGCCACGTTTCGATGGAGAAGAACTCTTCGAGGCCAATGCCAAAGATGGCGCCTCCCACGAATCCTCCGACGAGTGCTCCAACAACACCGAGAAGAAGTGTTGCGAGCCAACCGCCGCCCTGACGTCCCGGCAGAATTGCTTTCGCAATAGCTCCGGCGATAAGTCCGAGTACGATCCAGCCGATGATTCCCATTGTGTGTTCTCCAAACGATGGTTAAGTGGTCTTCGGTGTGAAAACCAACAGAGAAGAGATAACCACGTGCCCCATGCGGGGGTCAAAGCAACTCAGGTTCTTCACAGGAATCACCCGGGTAGCGCACAGATCAATTTTGAGACAGGCTAGACGTATGCAAGAACAACACCCGTGGAGCAGATATGTCGCAATCGGCGATTCCTTCACAGAGGGCATTGGTGACCCTGAACCCAACTCCCCCGGCGGTAACCGCGGGTGGGCTGACCGCGTTGCGGAAGTGCTCGGCGGCCACAAACCAGACTTTGCGTATGCCAACTTGGCAATTCGTGGTCGATTACTTAATCAGGTTGCTGATGAACAGCTTGAACCGGCAATGGAGCTTAAGCCTGACCTCATCACCGTCTCTGCTGGCGGCAACGACATCATCCGCCCAGGCTCCGATGCCGATGAGGTCGCTCAGCGCGTAGATGTTCTCGTTGAGCAGCTTCGCCGGGACGGCGCGACAGTCGTGCTTTTTACCGGCCCTGATATCGGAATGACGCCCGTCCTCAATCGGATGCGCGGCAAAGTTGCCATTTACAACGAAAACATTCGCGCTGTAGCCCAGCGCCACGATGCCGTTGTCGCCGACATGTGGGCGTTGCGCGAACTCGCTGACCCGCGCATGTGGTCACCCGATCGCCTCCATTTCTCCCCCGTTGGCCATCACACGGTCGCTCGCATGGTGCTCGACTCGCTCAATGTTGCCAACGAACTTGAGCCTTTCCGGCCTGAGCCGCTTCCTCCGCGTCTCTGGCGCGAAGCGCGCGTCGAAGACATCGGCTGGGCGCGTGAACACCTTGTGCCATGGGTATTGCGTCGAATCCGTCACCAATCGTCGGGCGACAACGTCACAGCGAAACGACCGGGCTTCTAAACGTAAGTGCCCCTCACGGACTCTAGGACGCCCGTGAGGGCATCAACGCGCGCCACAGCACCCACGTAGTCAGCGCACCGCCAGTGAGCGGCTGGAGACGAGAAGAGGGCCCCTGCCAATGCGACAGGGGCCCTCTTCTCTTATGTTTCTCCGCTAGCTACCCGGTGTATCCGGTGCGACCGGCCGCGGGGCAGTCAAAAGGATCTCCATCGGCGCTGAGGCCGACTTCGTTCAGGTGGCGAATAACGATGCCGTACGACGTGACGAGTCCGACCTCGGTGTACTTGATGTCTTTCGTCTTGCAGTACTCCTTCACCATTTCTGCGGCGAGAGGCAAGTGCGGCCGCGGCATAGTGGGGAAAAGGTGGTGCTCGATCTGGAAGTTCAGGCCGCCCATGAAGTGGTTCATGAACACGCCACTGCGAATGTTGCGGCTTGTCAGCACTTGACGACGCAGGAAGTCAACTTTGGAGCCCTTAGGCAAGATCGGCATTCCCTTGTGATTGGGAGCGAAGGATGCACCCATATAGAGACCGAAAATTCCCATCTGTACTCCTAGGAAGGCGAAAGCCATTCCCAGTGGGAGCACGCTGAACACGATGGTGAGGTAACCGATGTTGCGCACGAGGAGGAGGGTGATCTCTAGCCAGCGCTTGTCAACCTTCTTCTTGAAGTTGAAGACCTCCTGGAAGGCGTGGGAGTGGAGGTTGAAACCCTCGAGCAGAAGCGCGGGGAAGAACAGGTAGCCCTGACGCTTCGCCATGAACTTAGTCATGCCCTTGAGCCCGACGGTCTTTTCCTTCTGGAAAATGATGAAGTCAGTCTCGATATCAGGGTCTTTATCGACCGTGTTGGGGTTCGCGTGGTGACGCGAGTGCTTGTTCATCCACCAGGCGTAGCTAATTCCGACGACGAGGTCGGACATGAGCCGCCCCAACGTGTCATTGAGCTTGCTGGACTGAAAAACCTGGCGGTGAGCCAGTTCATGCGTAAGAAACGCGTATTGCGTAAAGATGATGCCCATCGCTGCGGCGATCAACAAGATGTACCACGTGCCGGCAAGCATCGCGAAGCCAACCCAAGCGGCGGCCATAGCGACGGTTATCACGGCAAACGTGATGATGTAGAAGCGTCTGTTGCGACGCAACAAACCTGCTTCACGAACGGTGCGCAGCAAAGCGGCGAAATCGCTCATTGGGCTTCCGACTCCGCGGGGGCCCGTCTTGATGATTCGTGTGGGATCGGCTGAGAGAGAACTACTCACGTGACCTCAGATGTTTTGAATGACTTCCCAGCCATTTGTCAATCGAGCAAGTGCTCCAGATGCACTCCACCTTATCGCGGCCCCCTGTGAGTGCCGTGTTTATTCCATAACTAAAACAAACTTTGTGGATTTGTGAGTCTCCACCATGCTCCAGGATCGTCAATTTCTTCGCTGAAAACCAGCGGAATATCTAACGTCTTGGCGCCGATTTGCACATGGAGTGTTCCAGCGTTTTCCCCGGACTCCGCGAGTCGCACAGGCACTGCTTCGACTGTCATCGAAATCTCGTCCTCGCCCCACACAACCGCTGTCGACGTAGTCGAGGCGATCGCGGCCGACTCATCCCCCCACGGCGTGTCATAGTCGGCGAACTCTTCTCCGGCGGTCGCTAGTTCTACCTCGGAGTATCCAGCGGTTGCATCCGCAATGAGCTCCTGAATTGCGGCGTCAATCGTGGGGTGGTCTGGGCCTCCAAGAACGACACCGACGAGGGTGACTACTTCTTCGCCGACGGTCACATCAGCGGAGAATAGAAGGCAGGACCAGCCGACGACGAGGGTCCCCGTCTTGATTCCATCGACGCCATCGATGCCGAGGAGTGCGTTGCTGTTGCTCACTGTTCCGATGCTTGGAATCTCTGCGGACGAGGTGGATACGATGTCTGCGATTACTGGGTTTCCTATTGCCAGCCGGGCAAGTTCAGTGAGATCAGCAGCTGTGCTTCGATTCGTATCCTGAATTCCGGAAGGCTCAGTGAGCGTCGTATTCTCGAGCCCATTTTCTTCAAGCCACACCGCAGCGGCTGCAACAAAAGCGTCTTCAGAGCCAAAAGCCCAGTTCGCTAGCGATTGCGCATAGTTGTTTGCGGAAGGAAGCAGCACAACCGTCATAGCATCGCGCTGGGACAGTTGGAGACCGTCGTATACCGGCGACACTGACCCATACTGTGCGACCTGAGTGTTGTAGAAGTCGACGTCGGTTTGTCCGAAGGTAATCGTGGGTCCTGCTTCATCCACGTCAAGCGGTTTGGCGTCGAGAACCACGAGCGTCGTAATGATTTTCGTGATCGATGCGATAGGCAAAGGATCACTGCTACCCGCTTGAGCGAGCACGCCAGCGCGGTCGAGGGCTCCGATTGCGGAGGCTCCATAACTGGGAAAACTGAACTCTGCCTCGGCAGCGACGGGAAGGTCAACCGGAAGCACATTCGCTGAGGTCTCGTCGAGCGGCGCGAGAAGAGTGAGCGGCAAGTAGAACGCTGTCGCGAGCACGACGCCCGCTGCAGAGAACACGGCAATACGACGGCGACGAAAGATTTGGGGTGGGGTCAGCGGCACCGGATAACGCTAACAGGCGATTCTATGACGACGGTTAGTGTGCTCGGAGCATGTACATTCCGACCGCACTCGCGGCCGCTACGTTGAGCGAATCGACGCCATGCATCATCGGAATCTTGACAACAGTATCCGCGGCGTCGATAGTGCTGCGAGATAGACCGTCACCCTCTGTGCCCAAAATCAGCGCGACCCGTTCTGGAGCCTCTGCTGCGAAACTATCAAGATCAACCGAGTCGTCGTTGAGAGCGAGAGCGGCCAGATGGAAGCCAGCGGCTTTCAGCTCGGCGGCGCCAGCAGGCCAGTCCGGGATACGGGTCCACGGCACCTGAAGCACCGTTCCCATACTGACGCGCACACTGCGACGGTAGAGCGGGTCGGCACACCGTGGCGTAATGAGAACGGCATCCGCTCCGAGCGCCGCAGCCGAGCGAAAAATGGCGCCGACGTTGGTGTGATCAACGATGTCTTCCAGGATCACGATGCGGCGTGCATCCGCCACCAGCTCGGCAACGCTCGGCAAGATCGGGCGATGCATCGATGCCAAAGCCCCCCGATGAAGATTGAAACCGGTGAGTTGTTCGAGTAGCGCTGACTCCCCCACGTAGATCGGAACCGGAGAATCCCCGAGCAATTCCGCCACGTCATCGAGCCACTGCTCGAGCACGAGCACAGCGCGCGGCTGATGGCCGGCTCGAAGCGCCCGAGCAATCACTTTGGATGACTCGGCAATGTAGAGACCGCCGGCTGGCTCTGTGCGACGGCGCAGAGCAACATCCGTGAGATTGGCGAAGTCGCTGAGGCGAGGATCGGAGAGATCGGTGACCCGGATGACGTTCACGGTGTGTTCCCAACTGTGCGGTTTCGCCATCAGGTGAATCTGAAATGGCAGTGGATGAGCCCGAAGTGCTTACGCTTGGAGAGTGAACACACTCCCGATCAGCAACGACATTGATCGTGCTGCCGAGCTACTTCAGGGCAAGCTCATTAGCGTACTCACCGGCGCCGGGATTAGCACCGATTCAGGCATACCCGATTATCGCGGTGAAGGTGCCGCGGTGCGCAATCCGATGACCTTTCAACAGTTTCAAAGCTCGCCCGAGTTTCGCCAGCGCTATTGGGCAGGCAGTCATCTCGGCTGGAAACGTTTTGCCGCGTCGACTCCCAACGACGGTCACGACGCTCTCGCGGAGTTCGAACGCCGCGGGCTCAGCAACGGCATCGTGACTCAGAATGTCGACGGCTTGCACTTGCGGGCCGGCTCGAAGCGCGTGGTTGACGTGCACGGCAGTATCGATCGCGCGCGATGCCTGCGGTGCGGCCAATACTTCGCACGCACTCCCCTCGCCGCTCGTATTTCTGAACTGAACCCGTGGCTCGAAGAATCCGATTCTCACACCCTCAACCCCGACGGTGATGCTGAAGTGCACAACGTCGACGACTTCGTGATTCCTGAGTGCACAGTCTGCGGCGGCGTGCTGAAGCCGGATGTCGTGTTCTTTGGCGAGTTCGTGCCGACCCGAAAGTTTCAGCTTGGCGCCTCGCTCGTGGATCAGTCGGATGCCATGATCGTCGCTGGTTCGTCTCTAGTCGTGAATTCCGGCATCCGCCTTGTTGAGCGAGCGATGCGCAAACATATCCCGCTCGTGATCATCAACCGTGGAACGACCAAAGCGGATAAGCGCGCCGACGTTAAGATCGATGGGGGCGCTTCCGCAGTTCTTAGCGAACTTGTCGAGCGCCTAGCTGCCTAGCAGCGCAGATCGCCCGAGTGTTCTGTGCTGGTCATTGTGTTGTGAACGGAGCGTTGTGTTCATTTATCTTGTGCGCCATGGAGAGACTGACTGGAATCTTGAACGCCGCATTCAGGGAAGCACTGACATTCCCCTCAACGAGACCGGCCGTGCCCAGGCACGAACCACAGGAGAACTTCTTGCCCGCCGTCAGTGGGACGGAATTTTCGCTAGCCCACTTTCCAGGGCGATGGAAACCGCAGAAATCATTGCCAGCATTGTCAGGCTTGCTGCCCCCGAGCCAGTAGCAGCGATCGTTGAGCGCAACTATGGTGTCGCCGAAGGCTGCACAGATGACGAAATTGATGCGCTGTATCCGGCTGACGTTGACGTTCCTGGCCGTGAACCGCGCGAAGCAGTCGCGAAGCGTGTTGTTCCCGCCCTCGTGCACCTTGCCGAACAGCATCACGGTGAGTCGATCATCGTGGTGGCTCACGGAGGGGTAATCGCCACGGTGCTGGCTTCGGTCGCGCCCGGTCACCCCCACGGACGAATTGCCAATGGCTCTGTGCATAGCTTCCGCCACGATGAAGGCACCCTGACACTCATCGATTTCGATGACCCCATCGAAGAAGAATCAGAACGCTATGGTGGCGACGACTTCGAAGAGCAAAACGCGTTAGCCCGACGCGAGAGCGGCGCGTAGGTCGCCGCTAGCGATTCTTCTTCGCTTCG
The DNA here is from genome assembly GCF_015864955.1 of Salinibacterium sp. NK8237. Taxonomy (NCBI): domain Bacteria; kingdom Bacillati; phylum Actinomycetota; class Actinomycetes; order Micrococcales; family Microbacteriaceae; genus Salinibacterium; species Salinibacterium sp. NK8237. The sequence goes on from NZ_JADYWE010000001.1 coordinate 257,840, forward strand.
CGGGCCGCAACGGCATCCTGAAGCACTTGGTAGAGCGTCGCGGCACCCTTCTCCCACGTGAATTCCGCCGACCGAGCACGAGCGGCCGTTGACCGCATTTGCCAGGTTGCGGGATCCTCGAGTGCTGTGACCTCGCGGACCAATTCGGAAGGCTTATCCGGGTTAAAAAACCCACCAGCAGGGCCTGAAATCTCGCGGAAAATATCGGTGTCGCTCAGCAGCACGGGCGTCCCGAGAACCATTGCTTCAATTTGCGGAAGCCCAAATCCTTCATCGCGGGATGCTGAGACCAAGGCTGTTGCACGCGAAAGCGTGTCTGAGTAGACCTCATCGGATGCCCCGTTGTGAAAGATCAAGCTTGACTCTGGGGCGAGTGCGGTCAATTCAGTCTTCGTGGTGGCGTCGACGCGGCTCATGAGATGCAGAGTGTAGCCCGGCAGATCGTGGAGCGCGCGGGCGATCAAACCCACATTCTTGTAGGGCATATAGGAACCCATGTAGACGAGTTCGCGCGTCGTAGGCGCCGCGCGAAGCACGTGGTTGGCTGGCCTATCGGTGCCAAGTGTGACAACGGATATCGGTTTGCGCGTGAGGTTGTGCTCGAGCATCTGATCGCGGGTGGAGTTCGAGTCGGTTACGTGAGCATCGGCCGTGTTGAGCAGAGCCCGCTGGAACCCCCAAGTGAGATGGTAGGCACGCCACAGCACTCGAACTGCCCAAGGCAGGTTGTGAGGCGGAGTGGGGTGCTTGTAGTAGATGAGATCGTGCACTGTCGTGACGAGCGCGTACTTGCGGCCAAACGGACCCATCGTTTGCATAGGAGTGAAAACGACATCCGGAGACAGTTTGTTGACCTGCAGCGCCACGAAAGGCTCGAGAATGCTTGTTGGTGACGACGCCAGCTCCCAAGGCAAGTCGGGAAGGAGCTCGAGTTGGCGCTTGTCAGAAATCAGCATTGTCACCGGGTGCAGTGTGCTGAGTTCCTCAACGAGGCGTGAACCGTAACGGCTGATGCCATCGTGGCGGCCAAGGCGTGTGTATCGGCAGTCAAAAACAATCTTCATGAGGGTGGCTCCGCAACTGTTCCTGCATTCAGGAACCCGACGATCAGTTCGGCAGCTTCACGCGGCCGTTCATAGTGGATGAGATGGCCAACGTTGTCGAAAATTTCGAGCTGTGAGTTGGCGAAGAGAGTATGCAGTCGCTCCTGAGCAGGAACTGGACTGATGGGGTCATTGCTGGCCCCGATCAACAGGGTAGGGATAGTGATGTCAGCGGCAAACATGCTGACATCTGACCCGATTGATGCTTCGAACGCTTCAAGCAGGCTGTCGCGATTGGCATAGCTGCTGAAGTGCGCATGGTGCTGTTGGTGAACCCAGCGACGAAGTTCTGGCTCGTGAGTCTTCACCATGGCGAGACTCATGACGCGCACGACGAGCCAGTTGCCGAGCATCGGTGCACCGATTGCGTGCGGCAGAGCGCGCGCGATCTGATAAAACCAGAGCGTGATCTTGCTGAGCACGCCATTGGGCCCCGAGAGTGCCGGCGCAGCGATCGGGTTGACGAGGATAAGGCGGGGCGTGACAAGGCCACGGGCGAGTGCGGCAGAGGCCACGATCGACCCAAAAGAATGGCCGAGAATAATCGCCCGGCCGTCGAGGTCGAGACTCTCGACGAAGCTCTGAAGCCAGAACGCATATCCCTCGATGTCGTGTGCCCGACCACTGAGCGGCTCGGATGCGCCGAAACCAGGGATGTCGGGACTGATGATGCGGATGCCGCGAATCTGGGCACAGACCGCCTCGAGGCCGTGGTGGTCGCCCCGAAAGCCGTGCACGAGAATCAGGACGGTCTCGGCGTCGTCTGGCCCGTATTGCCAGTAGTGGGTTGCTGAGCCGAGTACGTCGACAACAGAGTGCTTCGCCGGATTGGCGTCGAGCAGTGCTCCATACGGCGATGCGGGTCTCATTCCAACAATCTTATGCAGTGCGCCAGCCGTTGCGGACATCCTCAGCTGCAAACCGGCAGATGCCGAGTTCGAAGCGGGAACTCCGCGAGCCGAGTTCGCGGTGTCAGTGTCTCGCTCTACGCTGAGTTCATGAGCAACTCCGGCACGTTAGCCACCTTCGATCTTGAAACCACCGGCGTCGACGTCGAAACCAGCCGCATCGTCTCCGCGTGTATCGCCCTCGTTGATGAGTCGGGAGCAGTGACCTCTCGGTGGGATTGGCTTGCAGACCCGGGAATTGAGATTCCGGATGGCGCGGCAGCGATTCACGGTATTACGACCGAGCGTGCCCGGGCCGAGGGGCGAGACGCAGCCGTCGTCGTGGCAGAAATTGTCAACACGCTCAAAGACACGTGTGCCCGTGGTATCCCTCTCGTTGTCTACAACGCTCCTTACGACCTCTCTTTGCTCGACCGTGAGTGCCGCCGGCACTCGGTCAATGGGCTCGCGGAGCCGTACATCGTCATCGATCCGCTCGTTATCGACAAAGGCGTTGACCGTTACCGTCGGGGTAAGCGCACCCTCGAGGCCACCTCGGCGCTCTACGGTGTTGCTTTAGACGATGCTCACGACGCCGGCGCGGATGCGATTGCTGCTGCCCGTGTGGCGCAAGCGCTGCTTCTGAAGTACACGGAGCAGCTCAGCATTCCCTTTGGCGAACTGCATTCGATGCAACAGCGCTGGTATGCCGAGCAATCGGCGAGCTTTCAGGACTACATTCGCTCGTCTAAGGGCGATCAGAGTTTCGTTGCGAACCTCGAATGGCCCGTACGGTCGTTCCCGCAGTAGCGCTCCTCGCGCTGCACTGATGATGCGCAATGTTCTTCAGAACGTTGCGCATTTTCTATTTCTGCTGTGAAGTTCATCGCGGACATGACGTGATCGTGGTGACCGCATTAGCGCTGCGCGCAATCGTGCCCGTTAACGACTGAAGGGCGACCGGATAACCGATCGCCTTCAGGAAAAAACTGGGTGTTACTAGTTGCCGAAGCCCTTGTAACGGTTCTTGAACTTCTCAACGCGTCCTGCGGAGTCCATGATGCGCTGCTTACCCGTGTAGAACGGGTGCGACTCGGAGGAGATTTCGACGTCGATGACCGGGTAGGTGTTTCCGTCTTCCCACTCGATCGTCTTCTCGCTCGTCACAGTTGAACGAGTGAGGAACGTGGAGCCAGACGCGAGGTCGCGAAAGACGATGGGCATGTATGTGGGGTGGGTCTCGGACTTCATTGGATTTCCCTGGGTTCTTGAATAAATAAAAGACGTAGGCGGTCACGCGGACCGACACACAAGCCTATCAGAGGATTAGGCAGCACGCGCGGTGTAGCGGCCGGAGTCTTTTGTGATGATGAGTTCGAGACCGAAAGCGGCACTCAAGTTCTCTGACGTAACAACGTCATCGATCTTACCCGCGCTGTGCACGGAACCCTTGGACAAAACCAGCGCGTGGGTAAATCCTCGCGGAATCTCTTCCACGTGGTGCGTCACCATCACGATTGCTGGCGCGGTATCTGCCTGAGCGTAACCGCTCAGCAGTTGAACCAGTTCTTCCCGTGAGCCGAGGTCGAGACTCGCTGCAGGCTCGTCGAGCAAGAGCAATTCAGGGTCGGTCATCACGGAGCGCGCAATCTGCACGCGCTTTTGTTCGCCATCGCTCAGATCGCCGAAGCGACGTTCTTCTAAGTGCGAGAGACTCCACTCGGCGAGGACACGACGCGCACGACGCACATCGACATTCTCATACTCCTCGTTCCAGCGACCCGTTACGGAGTACGCAGCGGTCAAGACAACGTCAAGAACACTCTCGTTGCCGGGGACCCGGCGGGCAAGAGCGGTCGAGGCAAAACCAATGCGCGGGCGCACATCGAAAACGTCGGACGCGCCAAGAGTGCTGTCGAGCACGGTTACTTCACCGGAACTCGGATGAATCTGAGCCGCGGCCAGCTGCAACAGCGTGGTCTTGCCTGCCCCATTGGGGCCGAGAATCACCCACCGATCGGAAGCTTCCACACTCCAAGAAACAGAGTCGAGGATCGTATTGCCACTACGAGTGACGGTGACGTCGGAGAAGGTGAGAACGCTAGCCATGATGTCATCATCCTATTGCCTTGCTGGCTCCCGTGGGCGAGGCAATGAGGGCGATCCCGATAGTCTGACGAGTGAAGTCGTGTGGTTCTCGAGACCGGCGACGTGAACCGTCGATTGAAGGGTCCTCGCCTTGGCACAATTTCTCGTAGTTTTTGACGTCGACTCCACGTTGATTGAGAACGAGGTAATCGAATTACTCGCTGCGCGTGCGGGGTCCGAGCCAGAGGTGACAGAGATCACTACGCGTGCGATGAACGGGGAACTCGACTTCGAAGAGAGCCTTCGGGCGCGAGTAGCAACCCTGGCTGGGCTGCCCGAGTCAGTGATCGCCGAGTGTGCTCGCGACATCCGTGTCACGAATGGTGCTGAGGAGCTCATCGCTGGCGTTAAAGCGGCCGGCGGGCATGTTGCTGCAGTTTCTGGCGGTTTCCATGAGCTTCTTGATCCTCTCGCCGCGCATCTCGGCCTGGACTACGCCCGAGCAAACCGCCTCGAAGTAAGGAACGGTGTGGTCACGGGTGCCGTCCTCGGCCCGGTGATCGACGCTCAAGCCAAAGCAGACTCATTGCGGGAGTGGGCGGCCGACTCCGACACTCCCCTGTCTCGCACCATTGCGGTTGGTGACGGCGCCAACGATCTATTGATGATGGATGCCGCAGCTCTGTCGATCGGCATCACAGCCAAGCCGATCGTGCGCGCCAACGCTGACGTACACATCGACAGCCGTGACCTCAGCGCGGTGCTTGCGCTGTTGGGGCTTCGGGGCTAATCGCCCAAACAGGAGCTTGTCAGTGGCCCATCCCGAGTCCACCATCGACGGGGATGACCGCGCCTGAGATGTAGCCGGCATCATCGCTCGCAAGCCACGCGATCGCTTTCGCGACCTCGGCCGGGTGGGCGAAACGGTTGGCAGGAATCTGCTTGAGATAAGCGTCCTGTTGCTCGACTGGCAGCGCCGCGGTCATGTCGGTCTCGATGAACCCGGGTGCAACGACGTTGGCGGTGATTCCGCGGCTGCCGAGCTCGCGGGTAAGAGAGCGGGCGAGTCCAATCAGTCCGCTCTTGGACGCGGAGTAATTGACCTGGCCAGCCGAACCGAGAAGGCCAACAACACTCGAAACGAGGATGACACGGCCAAAACGGGCCTTCATCATGCCTTTGGAAGCGCGCTTCACTACGCGGAAGGCTCCTGAGAGGTTGGTATCGATGACATCGGTAAAGTCGTCATCGCTCATGCGCATCAGCAGCATGTCGCGGGTGATTCCCGCATTCGCTACAACGATTTCGACGGGGCCGAGCTTCGCCTCAACCTCGCTGAAGGCAGCGTCGATACTTGCGGCATCGGTGACGTCCGCGGTCACCGTGAGGGTGCCCTCTGGGCCGGTGCCCGAGCGGGCGGTAACGGCGACGCGGTAGCCCTGAGCTACAAACTCTTCGGCAATTGCCCGGCCAATGCCGCGATTGCCGCCGGTGACGAGAACGATTCGTGGTTCAGTTGCTGTGCTGCTCATGGTTCCCAGCATATAGTCGCCAGCACGGGCGTAGGCTTAGGTGTAGTCACCTCGGCAACCTAAGAAAGCCCATGAACACTCCTGAGTCGATCACGTCGCTCCCTGAGCGGCCCGATGCTGAACGCCGTCGCCGCGTCATCAACTACTCCATAGCTATGGGGATACGAATTGTGTGCGTGTTGCTGTGCGTCTTCGTGCGGGGTTGGTGGCTCGTGTTGCCCGTGCTTGGTGCCGTCGTGTTGCCCTACGTTGCCGTCGTGCTGGCCAACGTCAGCACTCAGCGCGTTGGCGTTGTGTCCACGCCTGGTCAATTCGCGTTGAAATCGGGTGACTCCTTCGCTTCAAGCGGAACGGATGAGGCGGCTCGGTGATCGGTGAGAGCGGCCCGAGCACACAACAGTGCTCGCGCGCAGGGTGCACAGCGCCCGCGCAGTGGAACGTCAACTGGCGAAACCCGCGCATCCACGGGCTTGAGCGGGTGAAGGTGTGGTTGGCCTGCGCTGACCACGTCGACTATTTGCGCGAATACTTGACGACCCGCAACTTCCCTGTCGTGGTCAGCGACCTCTCGGATGACGTTTCAGTGGTTCCTGATGGGAGCGGCGCGTGAATCGGTGGCGCTTCGCGTTCTCTCGTCGATGGTTTGGGTATTTGGCTCTTGTCATCGCATTCGCTATTGGCTGCGTTTTTCTCTCACATTGGCAGTTTGACCGACGTGAGGAGGCGGCTGCCGAAGTCGCACGCGTCAGTGATAACTGGGATGCAGCGCCTCAAACACTCTCTAGCGTGATGCCCGAGCTCGACGAGTTCGATGTCGACAACAAGTGGATGTCTGTGGCCGTTACCGGGGAGTACCTGACTGCTGAGCAACTCCTTGTGCGCGGGCGGCCGTACGGGGGCCAGCCAGGCTTCGAAGTGCTTGTACCTTTCAAGCTCGACAGCGGCGAAATTATTGCTGTTGACCGTGGATGGGTTCCCTCGGGAAACAGCCAAGACGAACCCGATTTTGTGCCTGCTGCTCCCACGGGGCAGGTTGAGCTTGTTCTACGGCTCAAGCCGAGTGAACCAACGGTCTACAACCGCTCAGCGCCCGAGGGACAAATCGCAACCATTCACTTGCCGACCGTTGCGGAACTTGTGGGCGAACCAACCTATGTTGGCGCGTATGGCCTGTTGGCGTCTGAGTCCCCCGCGGTCGCTGATATGCCCCTGGCTTACCCGAAACCGCTACTCGATGAAGGGGCCCATCTCTCCTACGCCTTCCAGTGGGTCGCTTTTGGCGTGCTTGCTTTCATCGGGCTCGCCTGGGCCGTGCGTCAGGAGTATCGTCTCGTCAACGAAGAGGATCCAGCTGAACGGGAGCGCGCTAAGAAGCGTCGCGACAAGGCAGTGAAACGCGGTCCTACTGATGCGGAAATCGAAGACGCTCTACTCGACTCCTAAGTCACGTTCAACGATTCGTCCGAGATAGACGCGTCAGCCCAAGAAGGGCACCGGAATCTAAGTTGGATCCGGATCACGTGGGTACCGATTAGCGCTGGTTAAGCCAGACTGATGAGGTCGGCGTAGTCCTTGTTCCAGTGGTCCTCGATGCCGTCAGGAAGGATCAGAACGCGTTCAGGGTTCAAGGCTTCGACAGCGCCCTCATCGTGGCTCACAAGCACAACAGCGCCCGTGTAGCTCGCAAGAGCACCGAGAATTTCTTCACGACTAGCCGGGTCAAGGTTGTTAGTGGGCTCGTCCAAGAGGAGCACGTTCGCACCACTCACGACGATCATCGCGAGAGCAAGACGTGTCTTTTCTCCACCCGACAGCACGCCAGCTTGCTTCGTAGCGTCATCACCGCTGAATAGGAAGGAGCCGAGAACTCGACGTGCTTCCATCTCGGTGATGTTGGGTGACGACGACACCATGTTCTCAAGTACAGAGCGCTTGACGTCGATGGTTTCGTGCTCTTGAGCGTAGTAACCGATGCGCAAGCCGTGACCAGCTTCGACTTCACCGGTGTCTGGCTCATCGACGCCAGCGAGCATCCGGAGCAGGGTTGTCTTTCCCGCACCGTTGAAGCCGAGGATGACTACCTTCGAACCGCGGTCGATCGCGAGATCGACGGATGCAAAGATTTCGAGCGAGCCGTAGCTCTTGCTGAGGTTGTGGCCCATCAGCGGGGTACGACCACAGGGAGCAGGATCGGGGAAGCGCAGGGCGGCAACACGATCAGCGGCCCGAACGTCGTCGAGACCGGCAAGCAGTTTCTCGGCTCGAGCAACCATCTGGTGGGCAGACGCCGCCTTGGATGCCTTGGCACCGAAGCGAGCAGCTTGAGCCTGAAGGGTCGATGCCTTCTTCTCGGCGTTGGCACGTTCCTTCTTGCGGCGTTCCTCATCCGATTGGCGCTGGCGCAGGTAGTGCTTCCAGCCCATGTTGTACTGATCGATGAGCTGGCGGTTCGCGTCAAGGTAGAACACCTTGTTCACTGTGTCTTCGACTAGGTCAACATCGTGGCTAATCACGATCAGACCGCCGGCGAAGTTCTTGAGAAACTCGCGCAGCCAGACAACAGAGTCGGCGTCGAGGTGGTTAGTGGGCTCATCGAGGAGCATGGTGTCGGCCCCCGAGAACAAGATGCGGGCAAGTTCGATGCGGCGGCGTTGACCACCAGAGAGCGTCGAGAGCTGCTGATCGAGGATGCGATCGGGAAGACTCAGATTGCTGGCGATCGAGGCGGCTTCGGCTTCTGCCGCGTACCCACCCAGTGCCATGAACTGATCATCGAGCTTGCCATAGCGATCCATCGCAGCGGTGCTCACAGCGGCATCGCTGCTGCCCATTTCATCCTGAGCCTGGCGCATCTTCAATACGATGCTGCCAAGACCGCGAGCATCAAGGATGCGGGTCCTGGCGAGGTCTTCCGGATTGCCGGAGCGCGGATCTTGCGGGAGATATCCGATCTCGCCGGTGCGTTCGATCTTGCCACCTGTAGATTCGAGCTCCCCCGCTAGGGTCTTCGTCAGGGTGGTCTTGCCTGCGCCGTTCCGGCCAACAAGCCCTATTTTGTCTCCGCGATCGACACGGAAGTTGACGCCTTGCATCAGCATGCGTGCGCCAACGCGCAACTCGAGATCATGCACAGCAAGCACGGCAAAACATCCAAATCTTGGGGGTTGGGGTTAGTGGGCGACAGCACCAACCAACTAGTCTACTTCCTACCGTCGACTGCGCAGTGCAGTTTAGCGATTGAGACAAGCGGGAGGCCGCCATTGTGAACATATCCAGTCGATTGTTCAAGCCAACCATTGTTGATCTCATCTTCGGGCCCAGTTGGGCTGCAAGCACGATGTTTATTGCAGCCGGAGCTGGATTCACTGCACTCGCGGCTCAATTCGTAGTCCCGTTGAATCCGGTGCCGATCACCGCACAAACGCTCGCGGTAATGATCGTTGGGCTCTCCCTCGGAGCGACTCGCGGAGCGCTCGCCATCGCGCTGTATGCGTTACTCGGGGCGGTGGGACTTCCCGTGTTCAGTGCGTCAGCTGGAGGAATCGACGTACTCACCGGAACCAGCGGAGGCTATATTTTCGGCTACATCCTCGCCGCATGGATCATGGGAAAATTGGCCGAACGGCAGTGGGACCGCACCTTCTGGAAGGCCGCAGCCGCCGGCGCAATTGGCACCGTTGCCATTTACGCCGCAGGCATCCTGGGATTAATACTGGCGCTGCCCGCAATGGGCCTCGATTACTCCCCTTTATATCTCCTTGAGATCGGCGTTGCCCCATTTTTGATCGGAGCAGCTATCAAGGTGTGCTTCGCCGCGGCGCTGCTTTCCTCAAGCTGGAAGAAAGCGCTCCGGTACGCCCCGCAGGCAACCACATTGCACCACGCAGGAGCGACCGAGCCGCACAAATAGGACTATTGCTAGATCGAGAAGCCGAGAGCCCGCATCATGTCGCGACCGTCGTCAGTAATCTTCTCAGGACCCCACGGCGGCATCCACACCCAGTTAATGCGGAACGCTTCTACGACATTGTCGAGAGACTGTGCAATCTGCTCCTCGATAACGTCGGTCAACGGGCAACCAGCTGAGGTCAGCGTCATGCTGATAATCAGAGCGTTGTTCTCGGGATCCCAGCTGAGGTCGTAGATGAGTCCGAGGTCAACAATGTTGACCCCGAGCTCAGGGTCTACAACATCTTTGAGAGCCTCTTCGACCTCGTCGAAAAGGGCGGGCGCCAAAACAGTAGACATACGCCTACGCTACGCTCGTGTCGGTCAAAAATCGATCGTAACCTTCGTTTTCAAGGCGATCTGCAAGCTCGGGGCCGCCCTCTTCTGCAACGCGGCCGTCAACGAAGACGTGGACGAAGTCCGGCGTGATGTAGCGAAGAATGCGCGTGTAGTGGGTGATCAACAACAGACCAAGGCCGGTCGATTCCTGTGCGCGGTTGACACCCTCTGACACGATCTTGAGCGCATCGACGTCGAGGCCGGAGTCGGTCTCGTCAAGAATCGCGAAGCGAGGCTTGAGGAGTTCCAGCTGAAGGATCTCGTTGCGCTTCTTCTCTCCGCCGGAGAAACCTTCGTTGACATTGCGGTCGGAGAAAGTTTTGTCCATACGAAGAGCCTTCATCGCACCGTTGACTTCTTTGATCCAGGGACGAAGCGCGGGGGCCTCTCCAGCCAGAGCGGTCTTCGCGGTGCGCAAGAAGTCAGCAACCTTAACGCCGGGAATCTCAACCGGGTACTGCATGGCAAGGAAGAGACCTGCGCGAGCGCGCTCGTCGATGCTCATATCGAGCACTTCCGCGCCATCAAGCGTGATCGAACCGCTTTCGACATGGTACTTGGGGTGACCCGCGATTGTGTAGGCAAGGGTCGACTTGCCCGACCCATTGGGGCCCATAATGGCGTGGGTTTCGCCCTGCTTGATCTCAAGGTCCACTCCCTTGAGGATCTGCTTCGTACCCTGCTCGGTTTCGACGCTGACGTGCAGGTCTTTGACTGACAGTACTGACATTATTTCTTTCCTTAATGGTCTCGTATGGAGAGCGATTAGCTCTCGATGGCGACGGTGTCCTCGGGGTCGATGTGTACCCCTCCGTCGTCGTCGATCTTCACTACAAAGACCGGTACAGGTTCATAGGCGGGCAAGCTCAGGGGCTTACCGGTGTCAAGCGAGAAGAGCGAGCCGTGAGCCCAGCACTCAATAGCGCCGTCTTCGACAAAACCCTCCGCAAGCGAAATGTCGCCGTGCGTGCACGTGTCGCCAATCGCGTGGACATCGCCAGCAGAATCTTTGACGACACAGATTGCGGTGCCGTCTAGTTCCACGCGGTAGGCCTTGTTGGTTTCGAGTTCATCGATACCGCAGACGCGCTGAGCGGTCACGAGATGGTTCCTTCCAGCTCCGCTTCGATAGCGATGTGTAGTCGAGCTTCGAGCTGCTCATCGCCGACCTTCTGCACGATCTCAGAGAGGAAGCCGATGACGACGAGACGTCGAGCTTCTGCTTCGGAAATACCGCGAGCCTGCAGATAGAACAGCTGCTCGTCGTCGAAGCGACCAGTAGCGCTAGCGTGGCCAGCACCCTGGATGTCGCCAGTCTCAATCTCAAGGTTCGGGATCGAGTCTGCGCGAGTTCCTTCGGTCAAGACGAGGTTGCGGTTCTGTTCGTAGCTATCCGTTCCGGCCGCGTGAGGGCCGATCAGGACATCTCCGACCCAAACCGTGCGCGCTCCGGCACCCTGAAGGGCACCCTTGTAGTTCACGCGGCCGCGAGTCTGCGCTGCTTCGTGGTGAAGGTACACACGCTGCTCGAGGTGTTGTCCTGCATCCGCAAAATAGAGACCGTAGAGCTCGCCGTCGGCGCCTTCGCCTGACAAGTGCACTGACGGGTTGACGCGAACAACCTTGCCGCCAAGCGACACAATCGTGTGCTTGAGGGTGGCTGAGCGGCCGACCTGTACGAAATGACTCGCGAGGTGGATGGCGTCGTCTGCCCAGTCCTGAACGCTCACAAAGTTCAGCGTCGCGCCTTCTTCAACAACGACCTCAACGTTCTCGCTGAGAAGTGCGGAGCCAGTCGACTCCACAATGACTGTGCCGTTGCTGTGTGGGCGCGCGGTAATCACGATGTGGCCGGCGCGTGCTGTGCTGCCCAACTCTGAGCGAGAGATTCGCACGGTTGAGTGCTCTTCGCCCGTAATGGTGATGGCGAGGGCCTGCTCAAAGTTGGTCCAGGCATTGGCCGAGGCACGCTCTTCTGGGGCGCCTGCCGAAGCAATGCGCGCGTCGTCACGCGCTACCCACTCGACACTGATGCCCTCAGGGGCATCAGTGTCGATCGCGTAGGGAGCGCCGTCAAGGGCGTCGTTGAGGAGCGGTTTGATCAGCTTCACTGGCGTGAGCTTCCACTCCGCTTCTAGCCCATTGACGAGAGCGAAATCGGTGTGTTCGAAAGACTGAGGGCGTGCTGAGCGAGTCTGAACGGGAACGAAGCCTTTTTCGCTTGCGTCCCATCCGCCGTCGCTGTGAGCCGTGAGTCCGTGCTGTTCTGGTGTAACGACGGTCATTTAGCCGACGGATCCTTCCATGCTCAGTTCAATGAGCTTATTGAGTTCGAAGGCGTACTCCATGGGCAGTTCGCGCGCGATGGGTTCGATGAAGCCTCGTACGATCATCGCCATCGCCTCATCCTCTTCCATGCCGCGCGACTGAAGGTAGAAGAGCTGCTCAGCGCTGACCTTAGAAACCGTTGCTTCGTGGCCGAGCTGAACGTCATCCACTCGGATGTCAATCGACGGATACGTATCAGAGCGCGAAATGGTGTCGACCAACAGCGCATCACAACGAACAGTGTTTGCTGAGTGATGGGCCTTCTCGTCAACGCGGACTTCTCCACGGTAACCAGCGCGACCGCCACCACGGGCGACAGACTTCGAGACGATCGATGAGGTCGTGTACGGCGCCATGTGGATCATCTTGGCTCCGGCGTCTTGGTGCTGACCGGGGCCCGCGAAGGCAACCGAAAGGGTTTCGCCCTTGGCGTGCTCCCCCACCAGGTAGATCGACGGGTACTTCATCGTGACCTTGGAGCCGATGTTTCCGTCGATCCACTCCATGGTTGCGCCCTCGTGAGCGATCGCACGCTTGGTGACGAGGTTGTATACGTTGTTCGACCAGTTTTGAATCGTCGTGTAGCGAACGCGAGCGTCCTTCTTCACGATAATTTCGACAACCGCAGAGTGCAGGGAGTCCGACTTGTAGATCGGAGCGGTGCAACCCTCGATGTAGTGAACGTACGAACCTTCATCAGCGATGATCAGAGTGCGTTCGAACTGGCCCATGTTCTCCGTGTTGATGCGGAAGTAGGCCTGAAGCGGGATCTCAACGTGGACGCCCTTGGGCACGTAAACAAAGGAACCACCCGACCACACCGCGGTGTTCAGCGCAGCGAACTTGTTGTCGCCGGCGGGAATCACAGTGCCGAAGTACTCCTCAAAGAACTCGGGGTGCTCGCGCAGTGCCGTGTCGGTGTCCATGAAAATGACGCCCTTGGCTTCAAGCTCGGCGTTGATCGAGTGGAAGACAACCTCCGACTCATACTGTGCAGCAACGCCGGAAACCAGACGGTTGCGCTCAGCCTCCGGAATACCCAGCTTCTCGTAAGTATCGCGAATATCGGCGGGAAGGTCTTCCCACGTCTGCGCCTGCTTTTCAGTGGAGCGCACAAAGTATTTGATGTTGTCGAAGTCGATGCCCGACAAGTCGGCGCCCCACTTCGGCATCGGTTTGCGACCGAACAGCTCAAGGCCCTTGAGACGCAATTTGAGCATAGATTCGGGCTCATTCTTAAGCGTAGAGATGTCGCGAACGACCTCTTCGTTGATGCCCCGTCGCGCAGAGGCTCCCGCAACGTCGGAGTCAGCCCAGCCAAACTCATACTGGCCCATGCCATTGAGTTCCGGACGATCGATCAGCACGTCGGACATTGGTACCTCTTTTCCTGCCCCTATCAACCAAGGTGGCTGCGTTGGCATTCCTTCGCACAGCACTTTGCCGGGAATATTTAGCGGGGCCGCGTGCGCTGTGTCACGACACTGCGCGGGCGAACTTAGACTGAAACAGGACAAGCGAGGGATTACCCCGCTGTCAACATTGACTTCCCGGCGTGGGCTGTGTTCCTGAACGCAATCCATTCTACAGGCAGAAGCCCGAAATAACAGGAGGTACGGCCGTGAACGCCGTCATCGCACGATTACCCCAATCTGTAGACGCTCGCGTGAGATTTTTTGCGGTGACGTCGCTTGTCATCCAGATACTGATTGTCGCGACAGGCGGGGCCGTTCGATTGACCGGTTCAGGGCTCGGATGCCCCACTTGGCCGCTGTGCACTGATGCATCGCTCATCGCGACTCCCGAAATGGGCGTTCACGGTGCTATCGAGTTCGGCAATCGACTGCTGTCGATCATCGTCGGGTTCGTTGCCATTCTGATGGTGCTTATGGTCCTGCGAATCCGCCGTGAACGTCGCGATCTGATGTCGCTCGCTCTTCTGATCCTGGGAGGTACCGTTCTCCAGGGACTCATCGGTGGGCTTTCCGTACGCGTTCAGCTCGACCCCAGCATCGTGGGTGTCCACTACGCGATCTCGGCGATCCTTGTCGCGGTGAGCGCGGCCCTCGTCTACCGAGTCTGGACCGGATTGCGCGGGAGCCAACTCGAGGTGTCTCGACCCATCGTGATCCTGACCCACGTGACTAGTCTGCTTGTTGCGCTCACGATCGCCGCAGGCATTCTCACGACAGGAGCTGGACCGCACGCGGGTGACGACGGCACAGCGCGCAATGGTTTGGATGCGGGCATCCTGCAGCACGTACATAGCTGGCCTGGCTACGCGCTACTCGCTGCGACCCTCGCGCTGGTTATTGTGCTTGCCAAAGGCGGCCACCGTCGGATCATGGACTTCGCAATCATTTTGCTTGTGCTCGAAGCTGTTCAGGCAACGGTTGGGATTATCCAATCGCGCAGCGGCCTACCAATCCTGTTGGTCGGCAGCCATATGGTTATCGCCTGCACTATTGCTGCGGCAATGACGGCGGTCGTGCTGTCACTTCGTCCGAGCGCCGATCAGCGTGCAGCGAAAACGGACAAAGCACTCGCTGGAGAGTAGTTTGCGGTGCCTCGACCCGGTGCTTCGTGTTAGCTAGAACGGCAGCAGCGGGTCGATCCCCACGGCGAGGAATACGAGCGTCAAATAGCTGATCGAGCTGTGGAACACGCGCATGGCCTTGACATCGCCATGGCGGATCGCTGTGGAATACAAGCGGTGGGACTCAATGATGAACCACGCGCCGCTGAGGCTCGCGACAAGCGTGTAGACGATTCCCATATCTGCGACGGGCACGAGAAGCAGCGAACAGGCTACGGTCGCCCACGCATACAGGATGACCTGGAGACCCACTGCGGCGCGGCCTCGAACGACAGCAAGCATGGGAACGCCAACCGATTGGTACTCAGCGCGGTACTTCATAGACAGCGGCCAGTAGTGCGGCGGCGTCCACAAGAAGACCACAGCGAACAAGATCCAGGCTGCCCAAGAAAGATCGTTAGTGACGGCTGCCCAGCCGATAAGCACGGGCATGCAGCCAGCGATGCCACCCCAGATGATGTTCTGAGGGGTGCGACGCTTCAACAGGAGCGTATAAACGAAAACGTAGAAGAGGATCGCGAACAGCGACAGTGCGGCTGCAAGCCAATTGGTGAGCACGCCTAGCCACACGACCGAGCCAACCCCGCTGATCCATGCAAAGAGAAGTGCTTCGCGATCACTGAGCTCGCCCGTCACAAGGGGGCGATTCTTAGTGCGGGCCATTACGCGGTCGATGTCGCGGTCGATGTAGCAATTGAAAGCGTTAGCTGAGGATGCGCTGAGTATTCCACCAACCAATGTGGCCAATACCAACCACAGACTGGGGATGCCGCCAGCGGCGAGAACCATGACCGGCACCGTAGTGACGAGCAATAGTTCGATAACCCGCGGTTTTGTAAGCGCTACGTAGGCGCGAATCTTGCGAAGGATGCCAATGCGTTCCTGCTGCGTGGGGGCTTCTAAAGTGACATCCATACCTACGATTCTAAACCGCATAACAAATTGTGCTGACCGCCACCGTAGTAAGGGAGCGATCGTGTACTTGGTTCCCTATACTTGGGTTGCCCGCCCGTCGGTGGCTTGTTTGCGCGCACTACCCGTGCGCAACGGCAAAACCGCTGACCGAGCCAACGAAGGCGTGTGGCGGGCCGTTCACGTGCCCTAGCCAGTTCTGGTTAGGCACTTCGCTTGCAGAAGGGTCATTATTCTCATGGCAGCTTTTCAATGGGATCACATCGACAACAAAGCGGTAGACACCGCTCGAATTCTGGCGGCAGATGCTGTTGAGAAGGTAGGTAACGGACACCCCGGTACCGCGATGAGTTTGGCGCCTGCAGCGTACTTGCTCTTTCAGAAGGTGATGCGTCGCGATCCAAGCGACGATCAGTGGATTGGCCGTGACCGGTTCATCCTCTCAGTGGGCCATAGCTCACTTACCCAGTACGTTCAGTTGTACCTTGCGGGGTACGGCCTCGAACTCGACGACCTTAAGGCTCTGCGTACGTGGGGCTCGCTTACTCCGGGACATCCCGAATTCGGTCACACCAAGGGCGTGGAAATCACCACCGGCCCTCTCGGTCAAGGAATCGCCTCGTCTGTTGGATTCGCCTACGCCGCGCGCTACGAGCGCGGACTGTTTGACCCCGAAGCCGACGCTGGCACCAGCCCTTTCGATCACTTCGTCTACGTCATTGCAGGCGACGGTGACCTTCAGGAAGGTGTTTCCTCAGAAGCATCGTCGCTCGCCGGTCACCAGCAGCTCGGCAACCTCATTGCTATCTACGACAGCAACCAGATTTCCATTGAAGACGACACCAACATCGCATTCACTGAAAACGTGCAGATGCGCTACGAGGCCTATAACTGGCACGTACAAGTCGTCGACTGGAAGAAGACAGGCGAGTACGTCGAAGACGTAGAAGCGCTCAACACCGCGATCGAAGATGCCAAGGCTGTCACTGATCAGCCCTCGCTCATCATCCTTCGCACCATCATCGGATGGCCAGCCCCCAGCAAGCAGAACACCGGAAAGATCCACGGATCCGCTCTCGGTGCAGAAGAACTCGCTGGTACAAAAAAGGCTCTCGGATTCGATCCGGAGCAGAGCTTCGTCGTTGATGACGACGTCATCGCTCACACCCGTCTAGCGGTTGAGCGCGGCAAGCAACAGCGCGCCGAGTGGACTGAGACCTTCGACAAGTGGGCCGTCGCGAACCCCGAGCGCAAGATTCTGCTCGACCGCGTTCTGTCCGGTGCATTGCCGGAGGGCGTCGAGGAGGCACTCCCCCAGTTCGAAGCGGGCAAGGATGTTTCGACTCGTGCCGCCAGCGGCAAGGTTCTCGGCGCAATCGGCGCCATCATGCCGGAACTGTGGGGCGGTTCGTCTGACCTCGCCGAGTCAAACCTCACCACCATTGCCGGCGGAAAGTCATTCATCCCGAGTGAGCATTCCACCAGCGAGTGGAGCGGAAACGAGTACGGCCGTGTACTCCACTTCGGTATCCGTGAGCACGCCATGGGCGCAATCATCAACGGCATCGTTCTTCACGGAAATACCCGCGCTTTCGGCGGTACGTTCCTCATCTTCAGCGACTACATGCGTCCTGCAGTTCGACTCGCCGCCCTCATGGCCGTGCCGTCGATCTTTGTCTGGACTCACGACTCGATCGCCCTCGGCGAGGACGGTCCTACGCACCAGCCGATTGAGCAGCTTGCCAGCTTGCGCATGATTCCTGGCATGGATGTTGTTCGCCCAGCCGACGCCAACGAGACCGCGTGGGCCTGGAAGACCATCCTCGAGCGTCGTAACGGCCCAGCGGGAATCGCCCTCACCCGCCAAAACGTGCCCACATTCGATCGTGGGGATGCCGACGCGACTGGCGAGACCTTCGCTTCAGCTGCGAATGTTGCAAAGGGAGCCTACGTGCTCGCGGAAGCGCCGAACGGAACTCCCGACGTGATTCTGATCGCCACCGGTTCCGAAGTGCAGCTCGCTGTGGAAGCGCGCGAAACGCTCAAGGCCGACGGAATCAACGCGCGCGTCGTTTCTGCTCCGAGTCTCGAATGGTTTGCCGAGCAGAGTGCGGAATACCGCGAGTCCGTTCTGCCTTCTACTGTGCGTGCACGCGTATCAGTTGAAGCTGGAGTATCAACCGGATGGCGCGAGTATGTTGGCGACGCAGGTCGCAGCATCTCGATCGATCACTTCGGAGCATCAGCCGACTACAAAACTCTCTTCCGTGAGTTTGGAATCACCACCGAGGCCGTTGTGGCCGCTGCACGCGATTCTCTGGATGCCGTCTAGGCACCCCAGATAAGGAGACAAGAAATGACTAACGAAACACCCACCGCAGCGCTCTCAGGCCTCGGCGTAAGCATCTGGCTGGATGACCTGTCGCGCGAGCGCATCAACTCGGGCGGCCTCCAGTCGCTCATTGCTTCGCGCAATGTCGTCGGCGTTACTACGAACCCGACCATTTTTGCCACTGCGTTGGCAAAGGGCGAGGCGTACGACGAGCAGGTAGCGTCGCTCGCCGCTACCGGCACGAGCGTCACTGATGCCGTGTTCGAGATCACGACAGATGATGTTGCCGCTGCCAGTGACATCTTCCGCCCGGTGTACGACGCCACTGAGGGCCGCGATGGCCGCGTCTCCATCGAGGTTGAACCTGGACTGGCCCATGATGCTGCAGGCACGATTGCGCAGGCTCAGCAGCTCTGGGCCAAGGTTGCTCGCGAGAACGCGATGATTAAGATTCCCGCGACCGTAGAAGGCCTCGAGGCAATCACTGAAACGATCGGCGCTGGAATCAGCGTCAACGTCACTTTGATCTTCAGCTTGGCGCGTCACCGCGAAGTTATCGAGGCTTACCTCACTGGTTTGGAAAAGGCGAAGGCCGCCGGCCACGACCTTTCGAAGATTCACTCGGTCGCATCGTTCTTCGTCTCGCGCGTCGACACCG
This sequence comes from Salinibacterium sp. NK8237, assembly GCF_015864955.1. Taxonomy (NCBI): domain Bacteria; kingdom Bacillati; phylum Actinomycetota; class Actinomycetes; order Micrococcales; family Microbacteriaceae; genus Salinibacterium; species Salinibacterium sp. NK8237. Next base: position 276,563 of record NZ_JADYWE010000001.1, read on the forward strand.
AGATCGACAAGCGTCTTGACGCGATCGGTACGGATGACGCCAAGGCCCTCAAGAGCAAGGCGGGCATTGCGAACGCTCGCCTCGCTTACCAGGTCTACGAAAACGCATTCGCTACAGAGCGCGCTCAGACTCTCATCGCTGCTGGAGCAAACAAGCAGCGTCCGTTGTGGGCCTCCACCGGTGTTAAAGACCAAAGACTGCCCGACACGCTCTACGTCACCGAGCTTGCTGTCGGCGAGACGGTGAACACCATGCCTGAGAAGACGCTTGAAGCGACCTTCGATCACGGTGTCATCGAAGGCGAGCAGGTGACCGCAAACTACGACGCTGCGAACTTTACGCTCGACGCACTCGCTTCACTCGGCATTTCGTACGACGAGGTGACCGCGCTGCTCGAGAAGGAAGGCGTTGAGAAGTTCATCGTCTCGTGGAACGAACTGCTCGACACCGTGTCTGCTGCTCTCGAGGCAGCAAAATGAGTGTGAAGCTCGCCGTATCGGGTGCGGCAGCGGAAGCCGTGAACAAGATCGTGCCGCAGCTTGTCAACGATCTCGTAGCAAGCCGTATTACCGGAGGCGACGCGACGCTGTGGGGCCCCGCCGCTGAGGAAGAGTCTGCCAAGCGTTTGGGCTGGGTTGAAGCTGTTTCCGTCGGTCGACCAATGATCGAAGACATCTACGCGCTACGAGATAAGTTGCGCGCCGATGGCGTGAACCACTTTGTCTTGGGAGGCATGGGCGGTTCGTCTCTTGCCCCAGAAGTAATCACTCGCACGTACGGAGTGGAACTGACGGTACTTGACTCAACGGATCCCGCACAGGTGCAGGCTGCCCTCGCGGATCGTCTTCAGTCGACCGCTGTTGTCATTTCTTCCAAGTCTGGTTCCACTCTCGAAACCGATTCCCAGAAGCGCATCTACGAAAAGTTCTTTACTGATGCCGGAATCGATCCTCGGGAACGCATCGTAATCGTCACTGATCCCGGTTCTCCTATGGATGTCGCGGCTCGGGCTGCGGGATACCGCGTGTTCAACGCCGACCCCAATGTTGGCGGCCGTTACTCGGCTCTCACCGCCTTTGGACTCGTTCCGTCTGGGCTTGCTGGGGTTGACCTGGTCGAGCTGCTCGACGAGGCCGAAGCCGTCATGGTTGAGCTTGCGGTCGACAACGAGAGCAACCCCGGCCTCGTGCTGGGCGCTGCGATTGCCGGAACGGATCCCCTCAAGGACAAACTCGGCATCGTGACCGATGGCACCCACATCCTCGGCTTTGGGGATTGGGCTGAGCAACTCATTGCGGAATCGACAGGAAAGCTCGGCAAGGGACTCCTTCCCGTCGTGCTGCGCACTGACTCCCCCGAATTGACGGAAGGCTTGGACGACCTTCAAGTTGTTCGTCTCGTCGGAGAATGGGACGACACTAAAGAGGTAGCGGAGGGCGAGATTGAGATCGCTGGTTCTCTCGGTAGCCAGTTGCTGCTCTGGGAGTACGCGACCGTTATCGCTGGCCGGATCCTCGGAATCAACCCCTTTGACCAGCCTGACGTTGAAGCTGCAAAGAATGCTGCTCGAGAACTCATCGACAACCCCACCCCACCCCAAGCACCGGCCTTCACCGTCGGTGACATTGAGGTCCGGGGCACCGATGGCGTAGTTGCTGACAGCAGCGATCTTGCCGGAGTTATTTCTTCGCTTCTGTCGTACCTCGATGATGACGGCTATGTCGCAATTCAGGTCTATGCAGACCGCACGGGGTACCCGGAGCTCGTTGAGCTTCGTGAGCGGGCAGCAGCCCGCGCAAAGCGCCCGGTGACATTCGGTTGGGGACCCCGGTTCCTGCACTCGACGGGCCAGTTCCACAAGGGTGGGCCAGCGATCGGAGTGTTCCTTCAGATCATTGTTGTTGAAGAAACTGACCTGCAGATTCCTGACCGTCCGTTCACTTTTGGGCAGCTGATTCGTGCGCAGGCAGCAGGCGACGCTAGCGTTCTGGCCGAACATGGCCGCCCCGTCCTGAGCCTCACAGTCTCGAATCCGAAGGTTTCGCTGCCGCTGGTTCTTGACGCGATCGGATAAGTGCCGCACCTACGTGCCGCACACAGAGGAGAAGTATGTCCCCCGTTGACATCAGTGCTGAATTCAACCCACTGCGGTTGAGCTCTGACCGCAGGCTTAACCGCATTGCTGGCCCAAGTGCTTTGGTCATTTTTGGCGTAACCGGCGACCTGTCGCGCAAGAAATTGATGCCGGCTGTCTATGACCTCGCCAATCGGGGGCTACTTCCCCCCGGCTTCGCTCTCGTCGGATTTGCTCGACGAGACTGGGAAGACCAAGACTTTGAGAAGGTCGTGCACGATGCTGTCAAACAGTACGCGCGCACACCGTTCGACGAGGATGTGTGGAAACAGCTCGCTCAGGGCATCCGCTTTGTGCAGGGCGAATTCGATGATGCTGCGGCTTTCGAACGTCTGAAGGAAACACTGTCTGAATTGGATAGTGAGCGCGGAACCATGGGTAACCACGCGTTCTATCTTTCGATTCCTCCGAAGTCCTTTCCGCAGGTAACCGAGCAGCTTCGGAACTCCGGGCTAGCTGAACAGCGCGACGGGCAGTGGAGTCGCGTTGTCATCGAGAAGCCATTCGGTAGCGATCTCACGACAGCGCGCGAACTCAACGACGTGGTGGAATCAGTGTTCCCACCCGACAGCGTGTTCCGCATCGACCACTATCTGGGCAAAGAGACCGTTCAGAACATCCTCGCGTTGCGCTTTGCCAATCAGCTCTTTGAACCAATCTGGAACTCCAACCACGTCGATCATGTTCAGATCACGATGGCAGAGGACATCGGAGTCGGAGGTCGGGCCGGGTACTACGACGGAATCGGAGCAGCGCGCGACGTCATCCAGAACCACCTCCTCCAGCTTCTCGCATTGACTGCGATGGAAGAACCAGTGTCGTTTGATGCGGCAGATTTGCGCGCGGAGAAAGAAAAAGTTCTTTCAGCAGTGCGCCTTCCTGAGAATCTTGGAGAGCACACAGCGCGGGGGCAATACGCCGGCGGCTGGCAAGGTGGCGAAAAGGTTAGCGGTTTCCTTGACGAAGACGGGATGAACCCCGAGTCCGAGACTGAAACGTACGCCGCAATTCGGCTCGACATCGGCACACGTCGATGGTCAGGTGTGCCGTTCTACCTCCGAGCAGGAAAACGTCTGGGACGACGAGTGACTGAGATCGCGGTGGTCTTTAAACGCGCTCCCCAGTATCTCTTCGAGGAGAGCCGCACGTCGGCACTCGGACAGAACGCTCTCGTCATCCGAGTGCAGCCAGATGAGGGTGTCACTATTCGCTTCGGGTCGAAAGTTCCTGGTGCCGAGATGCACGTGCGCGACGTCACGATGGACTTCGGCTATGGCCACGCGTTCACCGAGGCAAGTCCCGAGGCCTATGAACGGCTCATCCTCGACGTATTGCTCGGCGATCCGCCGTTGTTCCCCCGTCATGAAGAGGTTGAGCTCAGCTGGAAGATTCTCGACCCCATTGAAGAGTTCTGGGCAACGCAGGGCGCCCCGGAACAGTACCGGCCCGGCACTTGGGGTCCGAAGTCCGCGGATGACCTTATGGAGCGCGATGGACGAGTCTGGAGACGACCATGATTGTTGATCTACCCAACACCACTACCGCGAAAATCTCGAAAGCGCTCGTACGGATCCGTGAAGATGGCGGAGCCGTCGCGCTCGGTCGCGTACTCACTCTCATCATCGCCACCGAGTTCGGTAACGAAGAAGAAGCGATCGCGGCGGCTAACGATGCGTCTCGTGAGCACCCGATGCGAGTGCTGGTCGTCTCGACGAGTAGCGCGTCATCCGCTCGTGATGAAGAAGCTCGCGTCGACGCGCAGATTCGTGTCGGTGGAGATGCTGGCGCAAGCGAGGTAATCGTGGTTACCGCGCATGGGGATGCTGCTCTGGATCAAGAGAGCCTCGTTACCGGTCTGCTCCTGCCCGACGCTCCCGTCGTCGCGTGGTGGCCCGGTGAAGGCCCCGTAAGCGCTTCACAGTCGCCGCTCGGACGCATCGCGCAGCGCCGCATTACCGATGCTGCTGCCAGCACCAACCCCCTCGATGCGATGCATCGCATGTGCAAAACCTACGTGCCCGGAGATACCGACTTTGCCTGGACACGGCTCACGCTCTGGCGCGCGCAGCTTGCTGCCGTGCTTGACCAGCCTCCCTACGAGTCAATCACCGCGGTTACCGTCAGCGGTGCCGCAGATTCCGCATCTACGATGCTGCTCGCCGCGTGGTTGCAGATGCAACTCAAGGTAAAGGTGACACTGCACGTAGCCGAAGGCTCCCCTGTGCCGACGGGCATCCACGCCGTGATTCTCGAACGAGCGTCAGGAACAATAACGCTCGAGCGCAACATCGCCAACATTGCGACGTTGACACAGCCAGATCAGCCCGTTCACGACATCTCCTTGCCGCGCCGCAGTCTTCGAGACTGCTTGGCAGAAGAGCTCCGTCGGCTCGACCCCGACAGCCTCTTCGGTGACGTCGTGCGTCACGGTGTCAGCGAGATTACTGGTGTGAAGATCAATAACTCTACGAAGGCGAAGAGCGAATGAGTAACGAACGTCGTGCGATCGTGCACACTGACAAAGCGAAGCTAGCAAAAGCGGTCGCGGCACGATTCTTGTCGAAAGTCCCCCAGATCATTGCTGAGTTCGATGAGGCAACGGTCGTCCTCACCGGTGGATCGATGGGTCAAGCGGTTCTCGAAGCGATCAACAAGTCCTCCAAGCGGGATGCCGTTGACTGGTCACGTGTTAACTTTTGGTGGGGTGACGAACGCTGGCTTCCCGCCGGAGATCCCGAACGCAACGATGTGCAGGCGCGTGCAGCGCTACTTGACCACATTCCTGTCGACCCGCGACGCGTTCACGCTGTTGCGGCATCCGACACAGGTCTTACCTTGGATGACGCGGCTCAGGCTTATGCGAACGACCTTGCAGCCCATTCAGCCCGCAACGGCAAGTATCCGAACTTCGACATCGTCTTTCTCGGGGTGGGCCCGGACGGTCATATCGCGTCGCTCTTCCCTGAACGTGAGGGAATCCGGGAGACGGAACGAACCGTTATTGCTGTACGTAACTCCCCCAAGCCTCCGGACGAACGCGTCAGCCTCACGCTGCCCGTTATCAACTCCTCGGTACGGATCTGGGCCGTCGTAGCCGGCAGTGACAAAGCATCCGCGCTTGGGCTAACACTTGCCGGTGCAAGCTATAACGAAGTCCCTGCAGCGGGACTTGAGGGCCGTCGCAAGACGCTTTTCTTTGTCGACTCTGACGCTGCAGCCCAAGTGCCTGCATCTCTCATTGATCCAGGACAGTTCTGGACCAGTGCCGATTCCACTGACGAGCACTGACTCACGAACGAGCTTTAACGAGCAAAGGCCCCAACCGAAACGGTTGGGGCCTTTGCTATTGATGCTTGTGTCCATCCAGAAGACTCCGCTAGCGGCTGAAACTGAATGAAAAACCGTTATTCAGCGGGAGCAGTACCCCGTCGAGTGCGCAATTGCAGCAGAGCCTCATCGAGAAGCTCAGTCGCTTCGTCGTCGCTGCGGCGCTCTTTTACGTACGCGAGGTGAGTCTTGTAGGGCTCTAGTTTCGAAGCCGACGGAGGATTCTGTTTGTCGCGCCCCGCAGGGAGACCCGACGATGGGCAATCAATGGTCTCTGGAATCTCTTCGTCGGGAACGGTCGCAGAGAAAGACCTTACGGTTTCGTTTCCTAGAGCGTCCCAGTACGAGATCTGCACGCGTTCAGCGTGAAAACCACGATCTTGTTCGCCCATAGGGCCCGAGCCAACGCGTGACCCACGAATTGCACTTCCGCCTGCTGCCACTGTGTTCCTTCGTTTGCTAAAACTGGAGGTTCTTAGGCACCGTCGAATTTGGTGATGAGACCAAGAACTACGATGCAACTGATCCACACCACGCCCAGAATCACCGTGATGCGGTTCAGGTTGCGTTCTGCAACACCGGAAGCACCCAGATTGGACGTGGTTCCCCCACCGAACATGTCGGAGAGACCTCCACCGCGTCCGCGGTGAAGAAGGATGAGAAGTGTGAGCAGCAAGCTCGTAATAGCGAGCAATACCTGCAGCACAACTTGGAGAATTTCCACAAAGAACCTTTCGAACAGGCCGTTCCGGCCTCGAACAGTATAACGGCTAGGTGCCGACGTGCTTGGAGAAGCGCGAGATGCTAGCAAATTCCGCTACATCTAGGCTCGCACCGCCGACCAGGGCGCCATCAATATTGGGTTCGCGCATGAGGCTCGCGATGTTGCTGGACTTAACGGACCCACCGTACAGAATTCGCGTCGCTGCTGCGACATCGTCGCCAAGCACCTCGGCGAGCGTTTCACGCAAGCGGGCGGCAACCTGCTCAGCCTGTTCAGGCGTTGCGGCTTTGCCGGACCCTATTGCCCAGACCGGTTCGTAAGCAACCACGATCTCTGGATTTCCCGAGATGCCCGCAAGACCAGCCCTAAGCTGCGCCACAGGGACAGCACTGGGGCCGTGAGCTTCGAGATCATCCGCGGTCTCGCCAACGCACAGCACTGGCACGAGGCCGTGCTTCAACGCCGCAGAAACTTTGCGGGCGAGCTGTTCATCTGTCTCGCCGTGCATCGTGCGACGTTCAGAGTGACCTACGAGTACGTAGTGGCAGTCAAGCGCTGACAGGAACGCGCCTGAAATCTCTCCTGTGTAGGCACCGGATTCGTGTTCCGAAAGATCTTGGCCGCCGAAACGTACCTCGAGCTTGTCGGCGGCGATGAGGGTCTGCACCGATCGTAGATCCGTAAAGGGCGGGAATACCGCTACCTCTGCCCCTTCAACACCAAAGTCATGGTTCGCGTCTTTCAACGTCCATGCCAGCTTCTGCACGAAAGCGATCGACTGAAGATGGTCAAGATTCATCTTCCAGTTGCCCGCGATAAGCGGGACGCGCTTTACTTTTGCCATCCGAGTACCTCCAGTCCGGGGAGCTGCTTGCCTTCGAGGAACTCGAGGCTCGCGCCGCCACCCGTAGAAATGTGACCAAATTGGTCGTCGTCAAAACCTAATGCGCGAACAGCTGCGGCAGAATCGCCACCACCGACAACGCCAAATCCATCTGTCTCAGTCAGCGCTTGCGCGACTGCCTTCGTTCCTGCTGCAAAAGCTGGGAACTCAAACACACCCATTGGGCCGTTCCAGAACACCGTCTTGGACGCACGAATCACTTCGGCGAAGCGTGCAGCCGTGTCTGGTCCGATGTCTAGTCCAATACCAGCAGCACCGAACTCGGTGTCTTCAATCGCATGAGCCGGCGTTACCGTGTGAGCGGCATCCGGTCCAAACGAAGCGGCGACCGCAATGTCTGTCGGAAGAACAATCTCGACACCCAGCTCTTCAGCCTGGGTGATATATCCCCGCACCGTCTCGAGCTGGTCGCTCTCGAGGAGGCTAGCTCCAACCTTGTAGCCCTGCGCGGCAAGGAAGGTGAAGAGCATTCCACCGCCAACGAGCAGCGTATCGACGCGCGGGAGAAGCGCGCCGATGACGTCGAGCTTGTCGGAAACTTTGGATCCGCCCAAAACGACCGTGTAGGGACGCTCTGGGGTGACAGTAAGGCGTTCGAGAACACCAAGTTCAGTTTCGATAAGCAACCCAGCAGCGCTCGGGAGGGCTTTCGCCAACTCGAACACGCTTGCCTGCTTGCGATGAACTACTCCGAAACCGTCAGAGACGAACGCGTCGCCGAAGCGAGCGAGTTTGGCTGCAAACTCTTCACGTTCCGTCTCTGACTTTGAGGTTTCACCGGAGTTGAACCGCAGATTCTCCAACAGCGCTACGCCGCAATCGTCGAGCTCAGCAACCGCTTGTTCAGCGGCGTGCCCGACAGTGTCCTTAGCAAACACAACGGCTTTGCCCAACAGCTCTGAGAGACGCTGCGCGACTGGCTCAAGGCTGTACTGAGCATCGGGCTCACCACCGGGGCGACCCAAGTGAGACACGATGACGACTCGAGCACCCTCATTGATGAGGGCATTAAGCGTGGGCAACGATGCACGGATGCGGCCGTCATCCGTAATCTGACCGTCCTTGAGCGGTACGTTCAGATCACAACGGACGATGACACGCTTGCCGCGCAAGTCGGGAAGCGTTGAAAGAGTTCTGAGGCTCATAATCGTTGGATGTTAGAGGCGGGCGCCGACGTATTCTGCAACGTCAACGAGACGGTTCGAGTAGCCCCACTCGTTGTCGTACCACGAAGCGACCTTGACCTGGTTGCCGATGACCTTCGTCAGGCCTGCGTCAAAGATCGACGAGTGCGGGTCACCAACAATGTCGGTAGAAACGATTGGGTCCTCGGTGTACTTGAGGATGCCCTTGAGGGGACCCTCAGCCGCTGCCTTGTAAGCCGCGTTGACCTGCTCGACCGTAACTTCTGACGACGTCGTGATTGTGAGGTCCGTGATCGAACCAGTGATGACGGGAACGCGAAGGGCGTAACCGTCGAGCTTGCCTACGAGCTCAGGAATGACCAAGCCAAGTGCCTTTGCTGCACCAGTCGACGTCGGAATCACGTTTTGTGCTGCTGCACGAGCGCGACGCAAGTCCCCGTGCGGACCATCCTGAAGGTTCTGGTCAGCGGTGTACGCGTGAACAGTGGTCATGAACCCGGTGTCGATTCCGAAGTTGTCCATGAACACCTTGGCCAACGGCGCGAGGCAGTTCGTCGTGCACGATGCGTTCGAGATGATGTTGTGAACGGCGGGGTCATAGACGCCCTCGTTGACGCCAAGCACCAGAGTTGCAACGTCGTCGCCCGAAGCCGGAGCCGAAACGATGACCTTCTTGGCGCCAGCAGCGATGTGCTTCGCAGCATCCGCCGACTTCGTGAAGTGACCGGTCGACTCAATGACGATGTCGACGCCGAGCTCGCCCCAAGGAAGGTTCGAGGGATCGCGCTCAGCGAAAACCTTGATTGCTTTGCCGTCAACGACGATTTGCTCGTCATCAAACGTAACCTCAGCGTTTAGACGACCAGTGATGGTGTCGTACTTGAGGAGATGAGCGAGGGTCTTGTTGTCTGTGAGGTCGTTGACCGCAACAATTTCAATGTTGCTGTCCTTGGCCATTGCCGCTCGAAAGAAGTTGCGACCGATGCGACCGAAACCATTAATACCGATTTTTACGCTCACTGTTGCTCCAGAAAATCAGGCGTCTAGGACGCGTCGTGCTGTAGTGGTGGGGGTGTTGCTTTGGTGGAGACTGGGCTAAAGCCGGGGCCTAACCCGGCCACGATGCCGCTACGAGAGTAGCAGCAGACCGTTTGTCTTCGAGCGCGCGGCGCTGAAGCGGTCCTGAACGTTGGCCCAGTCAACGATGTTCCAGAACGCCTTGACGTAGTCAGCACGCACGTTCTTGTAGTCGAGGTAGTAGGCGTGCTCCCACACATCAAGCATGAGGAGAGGAACGATGCCCGCTGGCAAGTTGCCCTGCTGGTCGAAGAACTGAACGATGATGAGGCGCTCTCCGATGGAGTCCCAAGCCAGGACTGCCCAGCCCGAACCCTGCACGCCCATAGCCGTCGCTGTGAAGTGTGCGGTGAACTTGTCGAACGAGCCGAAGTGATCGTCGATAGCGCTCTCAAGGTCGCCTGTGGGCTTGTCGCCGCCGTTTGGCGACATGTTGGTCCAGAAGATCGAGTGGTTGATGTGACCGCCCAAGTTGAACGCGAGGTCCTTCTCAAGCTTGTTCACATTGGCAAGGTTTTCGGAATCGCGAGCCTCAGCAAGCCCTGCGATTGCAGCGTTCGCACCAGTGACATACGCCTGGTGGTGCTTGCTGTGGTGCAACTCCATGATCATTGCGCTGATGCTTGGCTCAAGCGCGGAGTAGTCGTATGAAAGTTCGGGAAGCGTGTAATCAGCCATCGGAAGTCCTCCTAGGATCGTGATTCCTGCGCCGGCTGGCGAGCACGGTCAGGCGAGATACATCCAGTCTAACCACGTCCATCCGACGCACGTGCCGTATGGAGGGAACGCTAAGCCTCGTCCAACTCAGCGGGAAGGTTTGCTTCAGTACCGGCTACACCCAGGTCGCTTGCTCGCTTGTCTGCCATAGCCAGCAGCCGGCGGATGCGGCCAGCAACAGCGTCCTTCGTCATCGGCGGATCCGCATGGTGGCCTAATTCGTCCAGGCTTGAGTCTCGGTGGCTGAGACGAAGCTCGCCGGCGTAGCGCAAGTGCTGCGGCACGTCATCCCCCAAGATTTCAAGAGCGCGTTCGACGCGGGCACACGCGGCAACAGCTGCTTGCGCCGACCGGCGAAGGTTTGCATCGTCGAAGTTCACTAGACGGTTGGCGGTGGCACGAACTTCGCGACGTTGACGCAATTCGTTCCAGCTCACGACAGTCGTCTCAGCGCCCATGATCGTGAGCATGGCGCTAATCGCCTCGCCATCGCGAACAACGACACGGTGAACACCGCGAACCTCGCGTGCCTTTGCGGCGACGCGGAGTCGACCCGCTGCGCCGACCAACGCCATTGCAGCTTCGTTGCCGGGACAGGTTACTTCGAGAGCGGCAGAGCGGCCGGGGTCGGTGAGAGAACCTGCGGCGAGGAAAGCACCACGCCAGACAGCCGCCAACTCGCCGCGACCTCCTGTCGTGACGCGGTTGGGAAGACCTCGGATGGGACGTCGACGTGCATCCAGGAGCCCAGTCTGACGAGCGAGGGTTTCTCCCCCATCAAGCACGCGAACAAGCAGATTGTTTGTGCGGCGGCCGCCGGAAGACGCGACGCGCGAAATCTCCGAACGAACCCCGTAGAGCTCAGCAATGTCGCGACGCACCCGGCGCGCGAGCAGCTCGCTTTCAAGCTCCGACTCGACCGCGATGCGGCCAGAGATCAGATGGAGACCGCCCGAGAATCGCAAAATTGTTGCGAGCTCTGCAGCCCGCTCAGTCGTCTTGCCCAACTGAATTCGTGCCAGTTCGTCTTTGACTTCAGCAGTTAATGCCACTAACTGGCCTTCCTTCCATGATGGCGGTTCTGTTGGATGAGCAATTTACTCTCGTCCGCGGTCCCGATGTTTAATGCTTACGGCGACGCCTGGCAGGCCACTAAGAATAGCTGACAGCTCCTCGGCAATAGCGACTGACCGGTGTTTGCCACCCGTACAGCCGATCGCGATCGTTGCGTGTCGTTTATTCTCGCGCTGGTACCCGGCGAAAACAGGTTCGAGGGCTCGCGCATAGTCTGCAACGAACTCCTGTGCTCCAGGCGCCCCGACCACGTATGCACGAACTCGCTCATCGAGGCCGTCTAACGCTTTGAGCTCGGGAACCCAAAATGGATTAGGCAAGAATCTGCAGTCAGCCACCATGTCGGCGTCTGCTGGGAGACCGTACTTAAATCCGAAGCTCTCAATAGTAATACGTAAACCAGCGTCGCTCTCCGCAGAGAACTTCTCGATGATCGTCATCGCCAATTGGTGAATGTTCAAATCTGTGGTGTCGATGATGATGTCGCTACTGGAGCGAATCTCTGCCATGCGGGTGCGCTCCGCCGCAATGCCATCAAGCGGGGTGCCCTCGTCTTGAAGCGGATGAGGCCTGCGAACCTGCTCGAAGCGGCGAACGAGCGCGGCATCTTCGGCATCAAGAAACAGCACACGCAGCGACGTAGAACCACGGAGCGCCTCAATGGCGTTCTGGGCATCGGAGAAAAGCTTGCCGCCGCGTACATCGATAACCGCTGCAACGCGTGGAAGCGAATCTCCGGCGCGGTGAGCAAGGTCGACTAGAGGCAAAAGCATCTGAGGCGGCAAATTGTCGACGACATACCAGCCCAGATCTTCTAGCGCATTGCCGACGGTCGAACGACCGGCGCCCGACATGCCAGTCACAATAAGAACTTCTTGCTGCTCTGTCACGGGTTTCATGGTGGCTTCAGACTACCCGAGCTAGCGCTGACCCAGCTTCTCGATGATCGCGGTAGCGGTCGATTCCCCCACGCCGGGCACTTCAATGATCTGTTCCGCAGTCGCGGCCTTGAGCCTCGCGACAGAACCGAAGTGCTGCAAGAGCGCTTTGATGCGTGACGGGCCGAGACCGGGGACCGTAGAAAGGATCGATGAAATATCCTTCGAGCGTCGTTGACGCTGGTGGGTGATCGCAAAGCGATGCGCCTCATCCCTGATGCGTTGAATCAAGAACAGGGCATCACTATTGCGCGGAAGGATCACCGGGTACTCGGAGTCCGGCAACCAAATCTCTTCAAGACGCTTAGCAATTCCGGCGAGTTGGATGCCGGAGACGCCAGATTCTTCGAGAGCCCGCTTTGCCGCAGATACCTGGGGTTGCCCACCATCGACAATGAGCAATTGAGGCGGATAGGCAAACTTCTGAGAGGGAACTACGACATCGGCCACCTGTTCTACAGGATTGGTTTCTTCAGCATTCGGATGCTCGGTCTCGAGCGTTTCGATGGCCGTCGCCTGCGCTTCAGCGGCAGTGGGAACGGCGTTTCCCTCGGCAAGGTAGGCAAGGCGGCGCTTGAGTACTTGATAGATCGAGTCCGTGTCATCGGTGGTCTCAGGAATGTTGAAGCGACGGTAGTGCTGCTTTTTGGGCAGACCATCTTCGAAGACGACCATCGACGCCACCACGTTCGTTCCTGACAGGTGCGAGACGTCGAAGCACTCCATTCGAAGCGGAGCTTCTGGCATTCCCAGCGCCTCTTGGATATCGGCGAGAGCCTGAGACCGGGCGACGAAGTCACCACTGCGCTTCGACTTGTAGAGCATGAGCGCGTTCTTAGCGTTCGTCTCCACCGTCTGAGCAAGCGACGCCTTTTCGCCGCGCTGTGCAACCCGTAATCTGACTCGCGCCCCTGGCCCACGCCGTTGCGCTAGCCACTCTTCGAGCGCCGTGCTGTCTTCTGGCAATGCTGGCACGAGAACGTCTCGCGGTGGGACGGTGTCGTCGTAGGCATTCTGCAGCACAGACTCGACTAGTCCACCAAGCTCGACATCGAGTTCTTTGTCGACTACCCACCCCCGCACACCTCTGATTCGGCCACCACGCACGATGAACTGCTGGACTGCAGCAGCAAGCTCATCGTGGGCAATACCGAAGAAGTCAGCATCCACGTCTTCAGAGAGCACGATCTGGTTCTTTGCGAGAGCTGTCTCCATCGCGCCGATTTGATCGCGATAGCGTGCGGCAGCTTCATAATTCTGCGTAGCGGCAGAATCGGCCATCTTGACTCGGATTGAGTCGAGCATCCGGGAGTCATTCCCGGCCATAAAGGACGCGAAATCGAGGGCAATCGATTTATGCTCCTCAAGCGTCACACGCCCTACACAGGGCGCCGCGCACTTGCCGATATCACCGAGCAAGCACGGGCGACCTGTTTGCTGAGCGCGCTTGTAGACCGACGTGGAGCAACTGCGCATCGGGAATGCCTTGAGCATCACATCGACAGTGTCGCGGATGGCCCACGCACGAGAATAGGGACCGAAGTAGCGCGCGTTCGGAAGGTTGCGATTGCGAGTCACTAGCACCCGCGGAACAGGATCTCCCATCGTGATCGCCAGGTAGGGATAGGACTTGTCGTCTTTGTACTGAACGTTAAACGGCGGGTCGAACTCTTTGATCCAGGTGTATTCCAGCTGCAGCGCTTCGAAGTCGTTGCCAACTATCGTCCACTCCACATTGGTTGCGGTGAGCACCATCCGTCGAGTGCGCTCGTGAAGCGTCGTCAACGGTGCGAAATAGTTGCTCAGGCGAGCCCGCAAATTTTTCGCTTTGCCCACGTAGAGCACGCGCCTTTTATCGTCAATAAACCGATAAACGCCGGGCTGGTTTGGAATGTCGCCTGCGCGCGGGCGCCAAGCAACGGTGTTAGCCACGAGTAGCTCCTCGCAGCCTAGACACGATTGCCACTCAGCACTTCAGCCAAGAATTGACCAGTGTGGCTTCCCGCGACCTTGGCGACCTTTTCCGGAGTTCCGACAGACAGCAACTCGCCGCCTCCAGAACCACCCTCGGGGCCCAAGTCGATGAGCCAATCGGCGGACTTGATGACGTCGAGGTTGTGCTCGATGACGATGACCGTGTTGCCCTTATCAACAAGACCGTTGAGCACGAGCAGAAGCTTGCGAACATCTTCGAAGTGCAAGCCTGTAGTCGGCTCGTCGAGCACATACACGCTTCGCCCCATCGAGCGACGCTGAAGCTCGGTAGCAAGCTTCACTCTCTGAGCCTCGCCGCCCGAGAGCGTGGTTGCGCTCTGGCCGAGACGAACATAGCCAAGGCCAACTTCTTCAAGCGTCTTCAAATACCGGTGAATGCTTGTGATGGCCTCGAAGAAGTCAGCGGCTTCGCTGATCGGCATGTCGAGCACTTCTGCGATGTTCTTCGCTTTGTATTTCACCGCGAGAGTGTCGCGGTTGTAGCGCGCTCCCCCACACACCTCGCACGCGACATAGACGTCGGGCAAGAAGTTCATTTCAATCTTGATCGTGCCATCACCGGAACAGTTCTCGCAGCGGCCGCCCTTCACATTGAAACTGAACCGACCGGGAAGGTACCCTCGCGCCTTAGCATCAGCGGTCTCAGAAAACAGCGTGCGAATTTTGTCGAAGACGCCCGTGTACGTGGCAGGGTTCGAGCGTGGAGTGCGCCCGATCGGGTTTTGATCGACGTGCACCACCTTGTCAAGGTTCTCAAGACCGGTGACTCGCGTGTGCTTTCCGGGAATCTGGCGAGCACCGTTCAGTTCGTTGGCGAGAACCTTGTAGAGAATGTCATTGACGAGGCTCGACTTTCCGGAGCCACTGACGCCGGTGACGGCCGTAAACGTTCCCAACGGGAACTTGACGGTGAGGTTCTTGAGGTTGTTCGCCTTCGCGCCCTCAACTACGATCTGGCGCGCTTTGTCGATCGGACGGCGCTTCTTCGGCGTTTCGATGGCTTTGCGACCCGACAAGTAATCAGCGGTAATCGACTTTGTGTTGGTGAGAAGGTCTTCATACGAACCAGAGTGAACAACCTCACCACCGTGCTCGCCGGCGCCCGGCCCGATGTCGACTACCCAGTCGGCCGTGCGAATCGTGTCTTCGTCGTGTTCAACGACGATAAGTGTGTTGCCGAGGTTCTTGAGTTTGACGAGCGTCTCAATCAATCGTCGGTTGTCACGCTGGTGCAGCCCGATGCTGGGCTCATCGAGCACATAGAGCACTCCGGTGAGACCGGAGCCAATCTGGGTTGCCAAACGGATGCGCTGCGCCTCGCCACCGCTCAAGGTCGCGGCAGCGCGGGCCAGGTTGAGATAGCTCAAGCCGACCTCAACCAGAAATTCGAGTCGCAAACGGATCTCACGAAGCACCTGAGCAGCAATCCGGGCATCCCGCTCGGAGAGAACCAACTCGTTCATAAAGCCGTAAGCATCAATGAGACTGAGCTCGCAGATGTCAGAAATGCTGTTGTCAGCAACGGTTACCGCCAAAACCTCCGGCTTCAACCGCTTTCCATCACACACGGGGCAAGGAATCTCGCGAAGATACGCAGCGTAACGCTGACGTTGAACATCCGTCTCAGCTTCGAGGTACTTGCGCTCGATGTAGGGAATCACTCCCTCGAACCCTGTGGAGTACTTCATCTCGCGCCCGTAGCGGTTCTTCCACTTGACCGACACCTTGAAGTCATTGCCGCGCAGCACAGCTTCCCGAACGTCTTCGGGCAGATCGCCCCACGGAGTGTCGAGTGAGAAATCGAGGTCAAGTGCGAGCCCGCCGAGCAACTTCTCGAAATAGTTGTAGAGCCCCTTGCCTGAGTTTGTCCACGGCAAGATGGCGCCTTCGGAGAGGCTTACCGAGTCGTCGGCGATGAGGAGTTCTGCGTCGATCGACATGCGGGTACCGAGACCAGAACATTCCGGACACGCACCGAAGGGTGCGTTGAACGAGAACGTGCGCGGCTCAATTTCAGTGAGCTGGATGGGGTGATTATTGGGGCAGGACAGCTTCTCGGAGAAAGAACGCCACGCGGCATCCCCCTCTTCATCAACGAAGTTAATCGCGACGGTGCCGTCAGTGAGCCGCAAGGCCGTTTCGAGTGAGTCAGTGAGGCGAGTGAGGATGTCATCGCTCGCCACCAAACGGTCGACGACGACTGAGATGTCGTGTTTGTACTGCTTCTTCAGCTTGGGAGGGTCACTGAGCTGAATGACGTCGCCATCCACGATGGCACGGGAGTATCCGCTTGAGGCGAGCTCCGCAAAGAGATCAACGAACTCGCCCTTTTTCTGCGAAACCACCGGACTAACGATCTGATAGCGGGTGCCGCTATCGAGTTTCATCAGCTGGTCGGCGATTTGTTGCACCGATTGGCGTTCGATTTTCTCGCCACAGACAGCGCAGTGCGGGACGCCGATTCGCGCCCACAGCAATCGCATGTAGTCGTAGATCTCAGTGATCGTGCCGACCGTCGACCGCGGGTTCCGGTTGGTGGACTTTTGGTCGATCGAGACTGCGGGACTGAGGCCCTCAATGAAGTCGACGTCTGGCCGATCGACCTGACCCAGGAATTGACGAGCGTAGGCCGACAGCGATTCGACATAGCGTCGCTGGCCTTCTGCGAAAATAGTGTCGAACGCGAGGCTCGATTTGCCTGACCCGGATAGACCAGTGAAGACGACGAGAGAGTCGCGCGGAATCTCTAGGTCAACGTTCTTGAGATTGTGAACCCGAGCGCCACGGACGCTGAGGTGAGAATTAGGGATCGACTGTGCTGTAGTCACTCTTCCTATTCTACGGAGACCACTGACATTGTCTGAACGTACGCCCAGCGCAGAGTGCTCGTCACCCGAGATAATGGCGTATGCACATTGCGCACGTCACCAGCTTCTACTCGGCACCAGCGTTACTGCCCTCCAGCGTCGTGCGTTCTCGAGGCTTGGCCTATCAGGCTGCGGGCCATGAGTTCTCGATCATCATTCCCGGAGCCGAATCGTCAGTAACGTGGACCGAGTACGGAACCGTGGTCACCGTACCGGCGCGCGGACGAGCACTTTCCCGCGGATTCGTTCCGATCGCGAAAGCTGTGCGCCGAGCTTTGGATAACCTCGTTCCTGATCAGATCGAGGTCGCGGACCGTCTCAGTGCTCGCGAACTGGGATCCTGGGCTCACCACAATCGTGTGCCCGCCGTGCTCCTTATAGAAGATGGTGCTGCGGAGTGGGCCACCGGGCGTACACCCCTAGGTTTCGACGAGATAGTTCATACCGGTGTGGCGAACTTAGAGCGCCACGGTTCGTCGGGGGCCGAAGAAGCACGCTCTCCCACGATTGCCTCCGACAGTCTCGGCACTGACGATCGCGTGCTGAGCCTGCCGTCCGGAGTGAACCTCGAAGTCTTTTCTCCTTTGCGGCATAACAGCACGCTCCGTGACTCAAGCGGAGCCGATCTGATTGTCGTGTGCGCGGCACCACTCACCGCCTCCGGCTCGGTCTCCTTAGCGATCGAGGTCGTACGTGAGCGGGTTTCTCAGGGCGAGGACCTTCACTTGGTGGTGTTGGGAGACGGACCGCTGCGTGCGCGGCTCGAACGAAGCGCACTCGGGATGCC
The DNA here is from genome assembly GCF_015864955.1 of Salinibacterium sp. NK8237. Taxonomy (NCBI): domain Bacteria; kingdom Bacillati; phylum Actinomycetota; class Actinomycetes; order Micrococcales; family Microbacteriaceae; genus Salinibacterium; species Salinibacterium sp. NK8237. Next base: position 294,252 of record NZ_JADYWE010000001.1, read on the forward strand.
GGTGCAGTTTCTCAGCGCCCACGATCTCACCTTGGTCGAGCGAGCAGAAGTCTTTGCAACGGCGGACGTGGCCATTGTGACGACGAGCGGATCGTGGGGACACGCCATCGCATTGGAATCGCTCGCGGCTGGTACTCCCACAATTCTCACTACCGCGTGCAACGAACGCCTGGCGTTTGCGGACGGAGGTGGGCTTACGGTAGCTCCGGATCTCACTCATATCGCTCACGCTCTGCGGGTTCTCACCGACATCCCGGTAGAAGAGCGCAGAAGTGCCGCGAGAAAAACCGCACTCCCCCACGATTCCTTCGCTCAGGAGCGTCGCATGATTTCGCTGCACGAAACCTTGGCGGTTACTTCAAATGGCCAGCCTGCTCCATCTGACGCAGTTCCTTCTTGAGCTCCTGAACTTCGTCCCGTAATCGAGCGGCAAGCTCAAATTTCAACTCGGATGCCGCTTGAAGCATCTGTTCGTTGAGGTCGCCAATGATATTTTCAAGATCATTTCCGCCGGCGGCAGCGATTCCTTCACGCGCGAGTTTGGGCGTCGGAGTGCGTTTTTTGCCATCACGGTTGCGAGTCGCGAGCAACTCAGCAGTATCGGCGCCCTCCCGGAGAAGCGCGTCAGTGATGTCTGCGATCTTCTTACGCAGCGGCTGCGGGTCAATACCGTGCTCGGTGTTGTAAGCGACCTGCTTCTCCCGGCGGCGATCAGTCTCCTCAATGGCGAACGCCATCGATCTGGTGACGACGTCGGCGTACATATGCACCTCGCCTGAGACGTTTCGAGCGGCACGACCGATGGTTTGGATGAGCGATGTCGACGACCGCAAGAAGCCTTCTTTGTCGGCATCCAGAATCGCCACAAGGGATACCTCGGGAAGGTCAAGGCCCTCGCGAAGAAGGTTGATGCCAACTAGCACGTCGTAGACACCCTGGCGAAGTTCCGTAAGCAGCTCGACTCGACGCAGCGTATCGACGTCGGAGTGCAAGTAGCGCACCCGAACGCCATTCTCCGAAAGGAATTCGGTGAGTTCTTCGGCCATCTTCTTCGTGAGCGTAGTGACGAGAACTCGCTCGTTCTTCTCGACGCGAAGCCTGATCTGTTCGAGAAGGTCATCAATCTGACCCTGAGATGGCTTGACGACGATCTGCGGATCGATGAGTCCTGTCGGGCGAATAACCTGCTCAACAACAGAGTCAGTAATACCCATCTCATATTTGCCCGGAGTCGCAGAAAGGTAGACCTTCTGGCCCGCACGCTCAAGAAACTCCTCCCATTTCAATGGGCGATTGTCGAGCGCGCTAGGGAGGCGGAAACCGTGTTCCACGAGAGTGCGCTTTCGTGAGGCGTCACCCTCGTACATTGCGCCGATCTGAGGCACCGTGACGTGCGACTCATCGAGCACCACGAGAAAATCATCCGGAAAATAGTCAAGCAAACAGCTTGGTGGTTCGCCCGGTTGGCGCCCATCCATGTGGAGAGAATAGTTCTCAATGCCGTTGCAAAACCCGATCTGCTCCATCATTTCGATGTCGAAGGTTGTGCGCATGCGCAAGCGTTGAGCTTCGAGAAGCTTTCCTTGACGCTCCAGCACGGCAAGCCGGTCGGCGAGCTCCTCCTGAATGGACACGATTGCGGTTTTGATCGTTTCGGGGCTTGCCGAATAGTGGGTGCCCGGGAATACCGACACCGAATCCATCTTTTTGACGATGTCACCGGTCAACGGATGCAGCGAGTAGAGAGCCTCAATTTCGTCTCCGAACATCTCGATTCGGATCGCCAGTTCTTCATACACCGGAATGATCTCAATGGTGTCGCCACGAACACGGAAATTTCCCCGCGAGAAGTCGTAATCGTTGCGCTGATACTGCATTCCCACAAACTTGCGGATGAGGGTCTCGCGATCGATGCGCATTCCCACCTGCAGAGCGATCATCGCTTCGAGATAGGACTCAGCAGCGCCGAGCCCGTAAATGCTTGAGACTGTGGACACCACCACGGTGTCGCGGCGGCTGAGCAAAGAGTTGGTAGTGGAGTGTCGCAGTCGCTCGACTTCAGCGTTGACCGACGAGTCCTTCTCAATGAAGGTATCTGTCTGAGGGATGTAGGCCTCGGGCTGGTAGTAGTCGTAGTACGAAACGAAATACTCCACCGCGTTGTTGGGCATGAGGTCTCGGAACTCGTTGGCCAGTTGAGCGGCAAGAGTCTTGTTATGGGACATGATCAGCGTTGGACGCTGCACCTGCTCGATAAGCCACGCCGTTGTTGCCGACTTTCCCGTGCCCGTGGCACCGAGCAGTACAACATCTGTTTCGCCGGCATTGATTCGCTGAGCTAGTTCGCGAATAGCCTGAGGCTGATCGCCGGAGGGTGAGTACTCGCTAATTACCTCAAAAGGACGTACTGAGCGAGTTGGTTCCATACCTCAAGTGTAGGCACCGGCACTGACAACGAACCGAAAACGGAGTCGCTAGGCGAACGCTTAGCGCGAACTCACTAACTGGTCGCGAAGCAACTGCCACACGTTGTCAGCGTGACGTTCTGTATCCGCCAACTCAGCTCCAGAATCCACGACAAAATCGGCCACAGCTCGGCGATCGGCGCTCGACGCTTGAGAGGCGACGCGCCCTTCTGCCTCGCCACGCGGCATGTTGCGGTGCTCGATCAAACGCTGAATGCGAGTTTCTGGATCAGCCTCAACCGTCACTACTGCCGAGAACTTATCGACGGGTTGACCCGACTCCACCAGTAAGGGGATGTCGTACACAATCAGCGCCTCAGGGTCACGATCGAAGGCGGCCGCGAAACGTTGCTTGGCAAGCCGACTGATCGCCGGATGGGTGATGCTGTTAAGAGCCTGACGGGCATCCGAGTCGCCGAAAACGATGCTACCGAGGGCCTGACGGTTGAGAGATCCATCATCGTGGAGAACGTCTGCGCCAAAACGATCGACGATCGCGGCAAGCGCCGGAGAGTCTGGCTCCACCACTTCGCGGGCAAGAGCATCCGCGTCGACGACGACAGCCCCGTGTTCGGCCCACCGCTTAGCTACAGTCGACTTTCCCGAAGCAATCCCACCGGTGAGCGCTATCAAGTGCATTCCTCAATGCTAACCTCAGCGTGTCGAAAGGGAGAGCGGATGTTCGAAGTACTCACCGGCAGCGGCCTCGCCGTCGCGGCTGGCCTCAACGCTTATATTCCGCTTCTCATACTGGGCCTTGCCGGTCGCGTTTTCGACTTTGTAGAACTGCCCGCCGTATGGGCGTGGCTCGAAAACCCGTGGGTGATCGCTGTTCTCGGTGTGCTGCTCGTGCTTGAAGTCATCGCCGACAAAGTGCCCGTCGTGGATTCCGTCAACGATTGGATTCAGACCATCGTGCGTCCCGCAGCAGGCGGCATTGCCTTCGGCACGGGCTCCGCTTCTGAGACAGCAGTGGTCACTGATCCCGCATCATTCTTTACGTCAGATGCGTGGGTGCCCGTCGTCATCGGAATCATTCTCGCGTTCGGAACCCACGCCACCAAAATGGCTGCACGCCCTGTGCTGAACGCCGCCACCGCCGGCGCGGCTGCCCCGGTTGTGAGCGCCGCAGAAGACATCAGTAGTGTTCTGCTCAGTCTGATGGCGCTTATTGTTCCTGTCATCGGAGCGCTTGCCCTCATCGGGCTCATCGTGTGGCTCGTCGTGCGAGTTCGACGAGCGCGACGCACCACAAAACGCCCAGCCTAGGCGCCCCCAGCTCCGGCGCCGGCTCGTCAGCTGAGCAGGGATCTGCCCCATCCGCTTGCGGTGCGATGATTCATCCGACGATCGTGGCTTGTTAGACGATCATGGCTTGTTAACTGAGTGTGGCCAGTCTCCCGAAGGAGACTGGCCACACTGTTCAGCTAAGTGTTGCTAGTTGTTGCTCGAGAGCTTCTCACGCAGAGCGGCGAGAGTCTCGTCGTCTGCGAGCGTTCCCGCGCCTGCACTAGCGGCAGCGTCATCGTTGGAGAACGACGATGCTCCGGCGGGTGCACTGCTGATCGACTCTTCCTGAATCGCGGCAGCAGCAACCTGCTTCTTGTGCTGTTCCCAACGCGCCTGGGCTGCAGCGTAGTCCTGCTCCCACTTCTCGCGCTGTGACTCGAAGCCGTCTTTCCACTCGTTGGTCTCGGGGTCGAAACCATCGGGGTACTTGTAGTTGCCCTGGTCGTCGTACTCGGTGAGCATTCCGTAGAGTGCCGGGTCGAACTCGGTACCCTCGGGGTCAACGCCCTCGTTAGCCTGCTTGAGGCTAAGCGAGATGCGACGACGCTCGAGGTCGATGTCGATGACCTTGACGAATACTTCGTCGCCAACCGAAACAACCTGCTCGGCGAGTTCAACGTGCTTACCCGAAAGCTCGGAGATGTGCACGAGACCCTCGATGCCGTCTGCGACGCGAACGAACGCACCGAACGGAACGAGCTTGGTGACCTTACCGGGAGCAACCTGACCGATTGCGTGGGTGCGGGCGAATACCTGCCACGGGTCTTCCTGCGTTGCCTTGAGCGACAGCGACACGCGCTCGCGCTCGAGGTCAACCTCAAGGATCTCAACCGTAACTTCCTGGCCAACTTCAACAACTTCTGAAGCGTGCTCGATGTGCTTCCACGAGAGCTCAGAAACGTGGACGAGGCCGTCTACGCCACCAAGGTCAACGAATGCACCGAAGTTGACGATCGACGACACGACACCCTTGCGAACCTGGCCCTTGGCGAGGTTGTTGAGGAACGAAGTGCGGCTAGCCGACTGCGTCTCTTCAAGGAGTGCGCGGCGCGACAGAACAACGTTGTTGCGGTTCTTGTCGAGCTCGAGGATCTTGGCTTCGATCTCCTGGCCGAGGTACGGCGTGAGGTCACGAACACGGCGAAGCTCGATGAGCGATGCCGGGAGGAATCCACGAAGTCCGATGTCGACGATGAGTCCACCCTTGACAACCTCGATGACCGAACCGGTGACAACGCCATCCGATTCCTTGATCTTCTCGACGTCGCCCCAAGCACGCTCGTACTGTGCGCGCTTCTTGGACAGGATGAGGCGGCCTTCTTTGTCTTCCTTCTGGAGAACGAGAGCCTCAACGGTGTCACCAACGTTGACAACCTCAGTGGGGTCAACGTCGTGCTTGATGGAAAGTTCACGAGAGGGGATAACACCCTCAGTCTTGTAACCGACGTCGAGGAGAACCTCGTCACGGTCGATCTTGACGACGGTACCTTCGATGAGGTCACCATCGTTGAAGAACTTCAGCGTCTTTTCGACTGCGGCGAGGAAATCTTCAGCAGATCCGATGTCATTGATGGCGACCTGCTTGGGTGCCTTGTCAGTCGTTGCGTTTGTCATGTAGTAGTTGCTCCGGTATGGGTCACGCTTCGAAAAGCGCATAATTGGGCCGACGGCGAAATGAATCTGTGTGCTCGCCGCTGGCAGGCGAATAAGAAGTCACAAATGCGACACTCCAGCCTAGCGCTTTGACGCCACTAAAACCAACCACTTATCCGCCGTGTTTCGCGGTATTTCGGCGGGTTGAGGTCTCTCGCCCTCATGAGCGAGAGACCTGTCGAACGTTAGCTCGCGGCGTAGGGAGCCAGGAGAGCCGAGCGCAAGGTATCTAGCCCCACGCCACCCACGTTCAGCGCACGGCGGTGGAATTCGCGAAGCGAGAAGTCAGCGCCCTCGATAGCCTGGCATTCATCACGTAACTGCTCCCAAATGCGCTGTCCCACCTTGTACGACGGTGCCTGTCCTGGCCAACCGAAATAGCGATTCACTTCGAAGCGAACATTGGCGGGATCCAGCGTGACGTTGTTAGTCATGAAGTCGAGAGCGTAGTCCCAATCCCAGACTCCTGAACCAGTGAGTTTCGGCTTGCCCAGATGAACGCCGATGTCGAGAACGACGCGGGCGGCACGCATCCGCTGACCATCGAGCATGCCGAGTCGATTGGCAGGGTCATCAAGGAACCCGAGGTCCGCCATCAGCCGCTCGGCATACAGCGCCCAGCCCTCGGCATGGCCAGACGTACCCGACATTTGCCGACGGTAGGTATTCAACTGATCGCGGTTATAGACAGCTTGGGCGATTTGAAGGTGATGCCCGGGGACGCCCTCGTGGTAAACAGTCGTTGCCTCGCGCCACGTCGTGAACTCCGTGACCGACTCGGGCACAGACCACCACATGCGCCCCGGCCTCGAGAAGTCATCACTCGGGCCCGTGTAGTAGATGATGCCGTCGTGGGTCGGAGCGATCATGCACTCCAGCGCGCGCATGGGTTCCGCAATGTCAAAGTGTGTGCCGGCCAACGCTTCGATGGCTTCATCGCTGAGCTTCTGCATCCACTTCTGCAGCGCATCGGTGCCGTGCAGCGTTCGTGAAGGGTCAGAGTCGAGAAGTTCAATTGCTTCGGCGAGAGATGCTCCCGGCTTGATCTCGTGCGCGATCTCTTTCTGCTCGGCAGTCATGCGCGCCAGTTCTTCAATCCCCCACTCATAGGTTTCATCGAGGTCGATCGTGGCCCCGAGGAAGCGTTGGGACTGCAACGCGTAGAGCTCGCGTCCGAAAGCATCGTGCGGCGTTGCCCGCGGAGCAAGCTCTTCACTCAGAAAACGCTCAAGTTGCTGATAGCTGGATGCCGCAACGGCAGCTCCGTCAGCCAGCGCTGCCTGAAGCGCGCTGTCGCCGCCCACAGCCTCAGCTTGCGCAATGAACGACTCGAAAAAACCTCCGGGTGCCGAGATCTGACGAGCTTGCGCAACGACCTCTGCAACTTGACGCTGCGCGGGAACCACTGCACCATCGATGCCGTGACGGAGCGTCGCTATGTAGCCGTTGATTGCATCAGGAATGTTGTGCAGCCGCTCCGCGATGACCGACCAGTCTTCGCTGGAGGCGGTCGGCATCAGATCAAGAACGCCACGGATCTCTTGTGCAGGACTCGCTAGATTGTTCAGGTCGCGCTTCCACAATTGCGCTGCGTCGGATTCAAGGTCGAGCTTCAGCGTGGAGACCAGATCAGACTTAGTGACGAGATCAACATCGTCCACTACCGGTGCGGCTTCAAGCCGAGCCAGAACGTCGCGCGTCGCCGCGACAACCCGAGCATGACCCTCCGGAGAATAATCGGCAAAGCCTGAATGCCGCCCCGGGGAGCCGATGTAGGTGCCGATTGTCGGGTCGAGCTCAACGAGCGTGGTTACCCACTCCTCAGCTATCGCATCAACCGGAGTGGTTTGCCGACCGGAGGTCGAACCTTCAGCGGCGGGGGGCGTCAAATGGGACATCGTTGTCTGGCTCCTTGATTTACTGTCGGGGATTCGTCGTTGGGGTCGAGTCTGAGACTTGAGGGCGGCTAAGCACTGTCGAGTTCGCGAGCGAGCAACTCTGCGAGGGGCGCCAGCACGGACTCGGCTCCCTCATCGTCCGAGCTGAGCGTGATGACATCCTGATAGCCGATGCCCATCGCGAGCACGCTAAGGATGCTGCCGGCATTGATCGTCGTGCCCGAGGCATCCGTCAGCATCACGCTGATTCCGCACTGAGCGACAGCATGGGCGAACACCGAAGCAGGACGCGCGTGCAGCCCAACCCGTGAACCGATCACTACCGTTGTGCTACTCACCGCTGCTCCTTTGTGGGGTGCTCTGAGATTGGATGCCGAACGGCGCGAGCCTAATGTGCCGCGGAATCCCAGTTGTGGCCGGTACCGATCTGCACATCAAGCGGAACCGACAGGGTTGCAGCCCCTGACATTCGCTCATGAACAATAGTAGTCATTTGCTCGAGCTCGCCTCCAGCGATCTCGAAGACCAATTCGTCGTGAACCTGAAGCAGCATGCGTGACTTCAAACCCTCATCGCGAATGTCGCCATCGATCTGCAGCATCGCCAGCTTAAGAATGTCGGCTGCGGAGCCTTGAATTGGTGAGTTGAGTGCCTGCCGTTCCGCGTTATCCCGCAAAACCCGGTTCTTCGAGGTGAGATCTCCGAATGGCCGCCGACGGCCGAAAATCGTCGTGGTGTACCCATCTACCCGCGCCTGTTCAACAACGTTGCGCAGGTAGTCGCGAACGGCACCGAAACGGGCAAAGTAGTCCGTCATGAGTGCTTTTGCCTCGCTCGTCTCAATGCGAAGTTGCTTGCTGAGGCCGAAAGCACTCAGACCATAGGCCAAGCCATAGGACATCGCCTTGACCTTGGTGCGCATCTCGGGAGTGACATCGGCTGGCTCGACGCCGAAAATGCGCGAACCGACGAACCGGTGAAGGTCCTCCCCCTCCTTGAAGGCTTGGATGAGCCCTTCATCGCCCGAGAGGTGCGCCATGATGCGCATTTCGATCTGCGAATAATCTGCGGTGAGGAGAGTGTCGTACCCTTCTCCGGCCTCGAAAGCCGCCCGAATCTGGCGCCCTGTCGCGGTCTTGACCGGGACGTTTTGCAGGTTGGGATCGTTTGAGGCGATGCGCCCGGTGCTTGAACCCGCCTGCTCATAGGTGGTGTGTACTCGGCCGGAGTCGTCGATCGCTTTCTCGATACCGGTGATGATCTGCACCAGCTTGGTGGCATCGCGGTGCTGCAAGAGCAGGTCGAGGAAGGGATGGGGTGCTTGTTCTTGGAGGTCGGCCAGGCTCGCGGCATCAGTGGAAAAGCCGGTCTTGTTCGCGCGAGTCTTGGGCATCTCAAGCTGCGTGAAGAGCACCTCTTGCAATTGCTTCGGGCTGCCAAGATTGATTTCGCGACCGATAACCTCAAACGCGTTGCGGGCGACCTCTGCTGCGGTTGTACTGAGCGAACTGCTGAGATCGGCCAACAGCTGGCGATTGACCGCAATGCCCGTGCGCTCCATCTGAGCAAACACCGGCACAAGAGGCATTTCAATATCGGTGAGCACTCCTAGCGAGCCCTCATCGAGACGGCCGGCAAGATATGCAGCAAGACGAACGACGTACCACGACTTGGTTGCAGGACTGAGTTCTTCTGTCTCAGGAACAAGCTGATTGGGATCGCCCTGCTCAATCGTTTCGCCCAGGTAGTTGTAGACCTGAGCCTCGAGCTCTTCAGGCTTGCCACCCGGCTTCAGGAGCCACGCTGCGAGCGTGGTATCGAACGCAACGCCCGCAACAGTCAGGCCACTATTGGCAGCAATCTTGAGTTGGACCTTAGCGGAATGCATGTACTTAGGGGCGTCGCTCGCGAGCCACTGCGTGAGCGCGTCGTAATCGGGGCGATCGGCCGCCCACGGCACGAACGCCGTCTCAGTGAGTGTCGCAAGGCCTAGCCCAGTGACAACCCCATCGACGCTGGCGATCGTGAGCCCCAACGGTGTCGTGTTGCCGTTGCTGTTAGTGGAGATCCACTTAGCTAGCTCTTCGTCGACCATCGTGCGCACCGCGGGAATGGCAGCGGCATCGTCAACAACCGCAGCGGTCGTCGACGACGCATCGCTGCTCGCTTCGGCCCCAGAAATCTTCATCACGCGCTGCAAGAGCGTCTTGAACTGAAGGCGATCGAACACCTCACGCACAGCAGCCTCGTCAATTGCACGGCGATCGAGATCGCCGACATTGACTGGAAGCTCCACGTCGGTCAGCAAATGATTGAGTTTGCGGTTGCGAACGGGACGATCGATCTGATCACGAAGGTTCTGGCCTACAACGCCCTTGATCTCCTCGGCGTGAGCCAACACCTCGTCGAGAGAGCCGTAGAGGTTGATCCACTTGACTGCAGTCTTCTCCCCCACCTTGTCGACGCCAATGAGGTTGTCGCTGGTTTCCCCGACAAGAGCGGCGACATCCGGATACTGGTGAGGCTCAATGCCATACCGCTCGAAAACGGCGTCACGGTCATAGCGCTTGAGTTCGGAGACGCCCCGAGCATTCGGATACAGCAGGGTGACGTTGTCGTTGACCATCTGAATGGCATCGCGGTCACCGGAGACCACGAGAACGCGGAAGCCGTTCTCTGAGCCTTCGTGCGCCAGCGTGGCGAGGATGTCGTCAGCCTCGTAGTCCTCTTTGCTCAGAGTTTGGATTCCCATGGCTTTGAGCGCTTCTTCAAGCAGCGGGATCTGCCCCACGAATTCCACAGGAGTCTCGCCGCGGGTTCCCTTGTACTCGGGATACTCCCGGGTGCGGAATGAATACCGCGAAATATCGAAGGCAACGGCCAGATGCGTAGGTTTCTCGTTCTGCAACAGAGAAATCAGCATCGACAAGAAACCGTGGATGGCATTGGTGTGCTGCCCATCGCGGTTCTGAAAACTGTCGACAGGGAGCGCATAAAAGGCTCGGAAGGCCAACGAGTGGCCGTCAATGATCATAAGAGTAGGCTTTTGGGAATCCGACACGCAGCCAGCCTAGCCGGGGCTGCCGACAGCGGAAACGGCCTAACGCGAAGGACACTCTCTGTGAAGTACCCCGACGACCTCGATCCCGAACTATTTGCACGACTTGTCGAGTCGGGAGGCGGTTCGCTCACACGCAAAATGGGTATTGAGTTTCTCGAACTTGGCGCTGAGCGATCCGTGGCAACGATGCCCGTTGAAGGCAATACGCAAGTAATCGGCATCCTGCACGGAGGTGCACACGTTGTGCTCGGGGAATCCCTCGGATCAATCTCGTCGGCCATTCATGCCGGCCCTGGCCGAGTAGCCATGGGGATCGAAATCAACGCGACTCACAGCCGCTCGGTACGCTCCGGCATCGTGACGGCAACCTGCACGGCGATTGCTCTAGGGCGCACGCTGGCCACCCACGAAATCGTGATCCGCGACGAACAAGAGCGTCGGCTCTCCACAATCCGGATTACGAACATCCTGAAAGATCGCCCGGCCACGTAGCCGCGGGCGTGTCGCGGTGCTGTCTAGGCAGCATCGCGACGCGCAGAGCCCGCAATCGAGTCCATGCGGAGTCGACGCTGGCGAGTGCTATTTTTTGGCGCTGAGCTGATCGATGATGGCCTGCGACACATCGTGCATCGTCAAGCGGCGGTCCATGGATGCCTTCTGAATCCAACGGAAAGCGTCAGGCTCGCTGAGCCCCATTTTCTCGTTCAGGAGTCCCTTAGCGCGGTCGACGAGCTTGCGGGTCTCAAAACGCTCAACCAGGTCGCTCACTTCGGCCTCGAGGGTGAGGATCTGCGTGTACCGGCTGAGCGCGATCTCGATGGCGGGCAGAAGGTCGTTCGGAGTGAAGGGCTTGACCACGTAGGCCAGCGCTCCGGCCTCAGAAGCCCGCTCTACGAGCTCTTTCTGGCTAAAGGCAGTCAGCAGTACGACAGGAGCAATGTGGTTGGCGCTGAGGCGCTCCGCAGCAGAGATTCCGTCGAGCTGAGGCATCTTGACATCCATGATGACCAGATCGGGGCGAAGCTCGGTAGCGAGCGCAACAGCAGTTTCGCCGTCACCCGCTTCTCCGACAACCTCGTAGCCGGCATCCCGCAGGATCTCGACAATGTCCATGCGGATGAGCGACTCATCTTCGGCAACGACAACGCGGCGGGGAGCAGTTTGATTGGTGTTTTGGTCAGTCACAAGTGCAAGCCTACGGTATTCTATTCAGCGTTGTAGTCAGCCGAATTGGCGGAATGGTAGACGCGGAGCACTCAAAATGCTTTGTTCGAAAGGACGTGTGGGTTCGAGTCCCACATTCGGCACAACAAATTGCTAGAAAAACCGGGCGCAACTCAGTTGCTCCCGGTTTTTTTAGTTAAGCACCCAAGGCCGCCACTGAGCATGACGCGGGACTTGAAACTTCTGAGCGTTAACGACAACACCGGTGACGCCCGCAAAGGTCCGTCACCGGTGTTGTCGTTCGAGCGTGTTGAAAGCTACTTAGCTGCCCATACAGGAGCCTTAGCGTTGATCGCATCACCAAGGATGTGCACGCGCAAATCATTGGTCGATCCCGAGATTCCGGGAGGGGATCCTGAAATCACTACGACCTTGTCGCCGACCTCTGCCAGTTCTTGGCCCAGCAGAATCTCGTCAACCTGGCGGTACATCTCATCGGTGTGAGTAACCCGGTCAACGATGAAGGACTCGATGCCCCAAATCAGCGACATACGACGCTGAATCTCTGGACTCGGGGTAAACGCCTTCATCGGTATGCGGAAGCGCAAACGCGACATACGACGCGCAGAGTCTCCAGACTCTGTGAATACGCAGACGAACTTCGCTTCAACGAATGTCGCAACCTCTGCTGCGGCAAGCGTGATCGCCCCACCCTGTGTCTTCGGCTTCGTGCCGAGTTCAGGGATGCGGTCGAGACCGTGCTCTTCTGTTGAAGCGACAATCTTTGCCATGGTCTGAACGGTGATGACGGGATACTCTCCCACGCTGGTCTCACCGCTCAACATGACGGCGTCAGCACCATCGAGGATCGCGTTCGCGACATCCGAGGTCTCAGCGCGAGTAGGCACAGGGCTCGAAATCATGGACTCAAGCATCTGAGTAGCAACGATGACGGGCTTCGCCATACGACGAGCAAGTTCGACAGTGCGCTTCTGAACGATCGGAACAGCCTCAAGAGGAAGTTCTACGCCCAGGTCACCACGGGCGACCATGATGGCGTCAAACGCATCGATGATGGCTTCGAGGTGGTCGACAGCCTGCGGCTTCTCGATCTTCGCAATGACGGGAACCCGACGGCCCTCTTCATCCATGATCTCGTGGACGCGCACGATGTCTTCAGCGTTACGCACGAACGAGAGTGCAATGAGGTCTGCACCAAGCTTGAGACCCCAACGCAGGTCATCTTCATCCTTCTCTGAGAGAGCAGGAACATTGACCGCAACTCCGGGAAGGTTGATGCCCTTGTTGTTGGACACTGCACCGGCAACGACAACCTCAGTCGTGACGACGGTATCCGTAGCGCTAACGACCTTGACCTTGACCTTGCCATCATCGATCAGCAGGAAATCGCCCGGGGCGACGTCCTGAGGAAGACCCTTGAACGTCGTGCCGCAGATCTCGCGGTTACCCACGATGTCGTCGATCGTGATCTTGAAAATATCGCCGACCGCGAGGTCATAAGGGCCGTCCTCGAACTTGCCGAGACGGATCTTGGGACCCTGAAGGTCAACCATCACCGCTACCGGCTTGCCGGCATCCTCAGCGGCGCGACGAACGTTCGCATACACCTCTTCGTGGACGGCATAGCTTCCATGGCTGAGGTTCATCCGGGCAACATCGACACCTGCATCGATGATTGCCCTGATGTTCTCGTAGCTCGACGTAGCCGGGCCGAGTGTCGCGACGATTTTTGCGCGTCTCATAACTTCCTTTGACGGGTTAGTGGTGGTGGTAGTGGTGGTGAAACTTCTAGAGGGTCATACCGCGATCATCCGGACGGACGGGGAACGGCAATAGCGTCTCCCCTTCAAGGTAGCGATCCACGGCGGATGCCGCAGCCCTGCCTTCAGCGATCGCCCAGACGATGAGCGACTGGCCGCGGCCAGCATCTCCGACAACGTACACGCCGGGGGTTGCAGTCTCGTAGCTTTCGTCGCGAGTCAAGTTGCCCCGAGCATCCGCCTCTAGAGGGAGCTGCTGAGAAAGTGTGTCTGTTTCCGGACCGGTGAAACCCAGTGCAAGAAGAACCAAGTCGGCAGGAATTTCCCGCTCGGTGCCAGCCTTGGGAACACGACGACCGTCGAGGAACTCGGTCTCAGCGACACGAATCGCGCGGACTTCGCCGACCGAGTTCGTCAAGAACTCCACCGTCGAGGCAAGGTATTCGCGCTCGCCGCCCTCTTCGTGGGCACTCGACACCTCGAACAAGGTCGGAGTCAACGGCCACGGCTGGTGCTCAGGACGCTCAGCCGGAGGCTGAACGCCGATGGCGAGGTTGGTCACAGACAGCGCGCCCTGACGGTGTGCGGTGCCGATGCAGTCAGCACCGGTGTCTCCGCCGCCGAGTACGACGACGTGCTTGCCTTCTGCAGTGACCTGTTCACTCACAGTGTCTCCGGCAACGGCACGGTTCGACTGAACGAGGTATTCCATGGCGAAATGAACGCCAAGCGCATCACGGCCAGGAATGGGAAGGTCGCGCGGAACGGTGGAGCCAGTAGCGACGACGACAGCGTCGTAGCGCCTACGAAGATCACTCCACGAAATATCGACGCCGATGTTGACGCCGGCACGGAAACGAGTACCCTCTGCCTGCATCTGACCCAACCGCAACTCAATGTGGCGCTTTTCCATCTTGAAGTCGGGGATGCCATAGCGCAGCAATCCACCGATGCGGTCTTCACGTTCGAAGACAGCGACGGTGTGACCGGCGCGGGTCAGCTGCTGAGCAGCGGCAAGACCAGCAGGGCCTGAACCAACAACGGCAACCGTCTTACCTGTCAAGCGTCCAGGAGGGTGCGGCGTTACATTGCCATCAGCAAACGCCTGATCGATGATCGAGACCTCGATCTGCTTGATCGTGACAGCAGGCTGGTTGATTCCCAGCACACACGAGCTCTCACACGGTGCTGGACACAAACGGCCCGTGAACTCCGGGAAGTTGTTCGTCGCGTGAAGACGCTCGATTGCTTCAGCGCTCTCACCACGACGCATCAGGTCGTTCCACTCAGGAATCAAGTTGCCGAGCGGGCAACCCTGATGACAGAACGGCACACCACAGTCCATACAACGACCGGCCTGACGAGCCAATTGGCCCGACTCTTGCTGCTCGTAGACCTCTTTGTAATCCATCAGCCGCAAGCTGACGGGGCGCCGCTTCGGCAATTCACGCTCTTGAACCTTGAGGAATCCCTTGGGATCAGCCACCGGTTACCTCCCTAATTCGCGCCCAGGTAACGTCCCCATCGGGGTCGAGTCCCTCGGCTAATGCAGTTTCTCGAGTTTGGATGACGGCGGCGTAGTCACGAGGGGTGACCTTCGTGAACTGGGCTGCCGTGGCATCCATATCGGCCAGCATGCCTTCGGCAACAACTGACCCCGTCTCTTCGAGATGACGCTCGAGGAGATCCTTCACGATCTCAACGTCGGCGCCACCCAATCCGCTCAGCAGCAGTTCACCCGAGCTCAAGGAATCACTGTTGACGCGCTCCTCGCGCAGCTGGTGGATGTAGGCGGTGCCGCCCGACATTCCAGCGCCGAGGTTGCGACCTGTGGCGCCCAAAATGAGCACGAGGCCACCGGTCATGTACTCCAGAGCATGGTCGCCAACGCCCTCCGCTACCGCGGTAGCTCCCGAGTTGCGCACCATGAATCGTTCGCCGACCTTGCCGCGAATGAAGATACTGCCGCTCGTGGCGCCATAGCCAATAACATTTCCGGCGATCACGTTGGTTTCAGCAGCAAACGTGCTCGTCAGGTCGGGGCGTACGACGACAGAACCGCCAGACAGCCCCTTTCCGACGTAGTCGTTGCTGTCGCCGTAAAGCTTGATCGAAATACCGGCAGGGACAAAAGCGGCCAAAGACTGACCGGCGGAACCGTGCAGAGTGATCGAAATCGTGTCGGCAGGCAAACCGTGCTCGCCATGGCGCAGAGTTACGCTGTGGCCGAGCATCGTGCCGACCGCGCGGTCCGTATTGCGCACGGGCAGATCAATCGAGACGGGCTCTTTGCGTTCAAGAGCTGCCTCGCTGAGGGCGATCAGCTGCTGGTCAAAGTGCTCCGCAAGCTCGTGATCCTGTTCGACACCGTGGGTTCGAGGCTCTGAAGCACTGAACTCCGGGCCGTCGAACACAGGCGATAGGTCAAGACCATCCGTCTTCCAGTGCGAGATTGCACGGTTAACATCGAGAAGTTCGCTGTGCCCAATGGCTTCTTCGAGGCTGCGGAAACCGAGCTCAGCGAGGTATTCCCGAACTTCTTGAGCCAAAAACTCGAAGAAGTTGACGACGAACTCAGGCTTGCCAGTGAAACGCTCCCGAAGCTCCGGGTTCTGCGTAGCGACACCGACAGGGCATGTATCGAGGTGACACACGCGCATCAGGATGCAGCCAGAAACGACGAGAGGCGCGGTTGCGAAACCATATTCCTCGGCGCCAAGAAGCGCACCAATGATGACATCGCGACCAGTCTTCATCTGACCGTCTACCTGCACGACAACGCGGTCGCGCATGCCATTGAGCATGAGCGTCTGCTGCGTCTCAGCGAGACCGATTTCCCACGGGGTGCCGGCATGCTTGAGCGAGTTGAGCGGGCTAGCGCCCGTGCCACCATCATGGCCAGACACCAGCACGACATCCGCCTTTGCCTTGGTGACACCGGCAGCAACCGCGCCAATGCCCTTCTGGCTTACGAGCTTCACGTGAACACGCGCCGAGGGGTTGGAGCGCTTCAAATCGAAGATCAATTGCTTGAGGTCTTCGATCGAATAGATGTCGTGGTGCGGGGGCGGCGAAATGAGACCAACGCCGGGAGTGCCGTATCGAGTGCGGGCGATCCAGGGGTAAACCTTGCCCGCAGGAAGTTGACCACCCTCACCGGGCTTTGCTCCCTGAGCCATCTTGATCTGAATATCGTCAGCGTGCGTCAGGTACATGCTCGTGACGCCAAAGCGACCGGATGCCACCTGCTTGATCGCGCTGCGGCGAGTGGGGTCGAGAAGTCGATCGACATCCTCGCCACCCTCACCAGTGTTCGAGCGCGCGCCGAGCTGGTTCATCGCAATAGCAAGCGTTTCGTGCGCTTCCTTGCTAATCGATCCGTAGCTCATCGCACCGGTGCTGAACCGCTTGACAATGCTCGAGATAGGTTCAACCTCATCAATCGGAACCGGCGTGCGATCCGTCATATTGAACTTGAAGAGCCCGCGCAGCGTCATCAGTGCTTCGGCCTGTTCATCCACTTTCGAGGTGTACTCGCGGAAGATGTCGTAGCGGCGCGTGCGAGTAGAGTGCTGCAGTTTGAAAACAGTCTCCGGGTTGAAAAGATGCGGCGGACCTTCACGGCGCCACTGGTACTCACCACCCGTGTTGAGTCGCTCGTGAACAGTGGGAGCGCGGTCTTCCGGGTACGCCGCGACGTGGCGGGCTGCGTTCTCGCGCGCGATCGCGTCGAGACCGACTCCACCCAAAATGCTCGTGGTGCCAGTGAAGTACTGGTCTACGAACGCCTGCGACAAGCCAACGGCTTCGAAAGCCTGAGCGCCTGCGTAAGAACTAACAACCGAGATGCCCATCTTGGACATGATCTTGAGAACACCCTTGCCCAGAGCAGTGATCAGGTTGCGCACTGCCTTTTCAGGGGTGACGTCGGTGATTGTGCCGTTACGAACGAGTTCTTCGGCCGTCTCCATGGCGAGATAGGGGTTGATCGCTGACGCGCCGTAGCCCACGAGCAGGGCGACATGGTGAACCTCACGCACGTCACCAGCTTCGACGATCATGCCGACCTTCATGCGCTCTTCTTGGCGGATGAGGTGGTGATGAACCGTGGCAAGCATCAGCAGCGATGGAATCGGAGCCAAATCCTTGTTGGAGTCACGGTCTGAGAGCACGATGAACTCTGCTCCATCGGCAATTGCCGCATCAGCTTCGGCGCACATCTCATCAAGACGCTTTTGCATCGCGGACGGACCAGCATCCACGCGATAGAGACCCTTAATCGTGGTCGCCAGGCGGCTTCCTGGGTGAGGCTCGATGTGCTGGATCTTCGCGAGCTCATCGTTATCAATTACGGGGAAAGCTAGCGCTACTTGTCTGGCATGGTCCTGAGTTGCGCTGAGCAAGTTACGCTGCGGGCCAACCCCGAGGGCCATCGACGTGACGACGGCCTCACGGATCGAGTCGAGAGGCGGATTCGTGACCTGAGCGAACTGCTGAGTGAAGTAGTCAAACAACAAGCGTGGTCGCTGAGACAGCACGGCAATAGGGGTGTCTGAACCCATCGCACCCAGGGGCTCTGCACCGAGGCGCGACATCGGCTCGATGAGGATGCGGACTTCCTCTTCTGTGT
This sequence comes from Salinibacterium sp. NK8237, assembly GCF_015864955.1. Lineage (NCBI taxonomy): Bacteria > Bacillati > Actinomycetota > Actinomycetes > Micrococcales > Microbacteriaceae > Salinibacterium > Salinibacterium sp. NK8237. The sequence continues at coordinate 312,194 of NZ_JADYWE010000001.1, forward strand.
AGCCGAAGGTGCGCTGACGGCGGGTAACCGAGGCCGGAGTGTGAACGATATGTTCGCGCTCCGGAAGTTCTTCTAGCGCAATGCGGCCACTTTCGAGCCATTCGGCCCACGGCTGAGATGCAGCAAGTTCAGCCTTGATCTCGTCATCTTCAATGAGACGGCCAGCAGCGGTGTCAACGAGGAACATTTTGCCCGGGCGTAGACGGCCCTTGCGAACCACCTTCGTCGGTTCAACATCGAACACGCCGATCTCACTCGCCAAAACGACGAGACCGTCGTCGGTCACCAAGTAACGACCGGGACGAAGGCCGTTGCGGTCGAGAGTTGCACCCACAAGTGAACCGTCAGTGAAGACGAGGGCGGCCGGGCCGTCCCACGGTTCCATGAGCATCGAGTGGTACTCGTAGAAAGCGCGGCGACGAGGATCAGTGTCGGTCTGGTTCTCATACGCTTCCGGGACCATCATCATCATGGCGTGCGGCAGCGGACGGCCAGCAAGGTTGAGAAGTTCGACAACCTCATCGAACGACGCAGAGTCACTAGCGCCGGGAGTGTTAACCGGAAGGATGTCCTTGATATCTCCGAAGACGGCGGACTCGAGCTGAGACTGCCGGGCGCGCATCCAGTTGCGGTTTCCCTGAACAGTATTGATCTCACCGTTGTGAGCCACCATGCGGAACGGCTGTGCGAGCGGCCAAGACGGGAATGTGTTGGTGGAGTACCGCGAGTGCACCAGAGCGAGCTTCGAAGCGAAGCGCTCGTCTGAGAGGTCAGGGTAGAACGGCTCAAGCTGCAGAGTCGTGACCATTCCCTTGTAGGTAATGGTTCGGCACGACAGCGACGGGAAATAGACATGCAGATCGCGCTCGGCGCGCTTGCGCAAACGATAAGTCTGGCGATCGAGGTGGATGCCCCGAAGCGTGCCCTTGAGGTCGACGCGCTTCGACTGCAGGAACAGCTGCTCGAATGCCGGCATAGCACCACGCGCGAGAGAACCGAGCTCCCCCGGCTGGGTCGGCACAGTGCGCCATCCCAGAACGGTGAGGTCTTCTTCTTCAGCCAGCTTCTCGATACCGCGCTTGACGTCATCACGGGCGACGCTGTCGAGCGGCAAGAATGCAATACCTACGGCGTAGCGGCCAACAGAGGGCAACTCAAAATCAACAACGTCGCGGAAGAAAGCATCCGGGATCTGCGTCATGATGCCAGCACCGTCACCGGTGCCCGCGTCGGACCCTACGGCCCCGCGGTGCTCAAGGTTGCGCAACGCTTCGAGAGCGGTCGCAATAATGTCATGGCCAGGCGTGCCGCGAAGCGTCGCCACCATGGCAAGGCCACAGGCATCTTTCTCATTGGACGGGTCATACATTCCCTGTGCTGCAGGAATGGAGCCGAAGCGTTCAAAGGGTGGGGTAACAGCCATGCCGTACCGTCCTCACGTATTACTGGTGCGGAGAGGGACTTCTATGGCCCAAAGAAAATCAGTGCCTGATTCAGGCCTGAGGGGGTGTGGCCGCTTGTGGCGGACTATTTCGAATCTACGACAGGAGCGGACTCCTCCGCAGCGCTGACGACAATGTCATGCTCGGAATATCTCTCATCGGAGTTTACAACACCATCCGCGCTCCAGGCGTGACCGTCCACGTAGGCGGTCTTTTCGCGGCCGACATGACGACGCGACTGAACGATGTACAGCACGATGCCGAGGGCGACGGTGAGGATGGCTCCCCAGACGTTGACGCGCAGACCGAAGTAGACCTCGCTCGGATCGATGCGGATGGATTCGAACCACGAGCGACCGACGCCGTACCAAATCATGTACAACGCCCAGACCTTGCCCCACTGCAGGCGGACGGGGCCGACGGCGGTGAATACCGGAACGGTGAGCCCAAGTACGTGCTTCTTCACGAAACCATATTGGCGTTCCATGGTGAGCAGGAACACGATTCCTACAACGTTCCAGATCATTTCGTAGAGGAACGTCGGGTGGAATAGCGTGTCGACGGGCAAGCCAACAGGTATCGCTGAGTTGCCGGCATCGATCTCAAGGCCCCACGGCAATGCCGTTGGCTGCCCGAACAGTTCTTGATTGAAGTAGTTGCCGAGGCGGCCGATTGCCTGCGCGAGCAGAATCGCGGGGGCGAGAGCATCCGCGAAGCTCCAGAATCGGATGCCTGTCAGGCGCGTACCGATGTAAGCACCAACGGCGCCACCGATCAGGGAACCGAAGATCGCGTTGCCACCATTCCAAATGCGAATGATTTCCCACGGGTCTGCGCCCTCGTAGAAGTAATCGCCCGGGTGGGTGAACACGTGGTACAGACGCGCGCCAACAAGACCGAGCGGAACCGCCCAGATGATGATGTCGATGACGATGCCTGGCTCGGCACCGTGGCGCGTCAATCGACGCGACGTGAGCCAAGTCGCCGCAATGATGCCAATCAAAATGCAGATCGCGTACGTGTGAATCACGACCGTGCTGCCGAAGTTGAGGCCTAAGTTGCTCAACCACTGACCAAAGGGAAGGGTAACGAGCGTCGCCCATGAATCAGGCGGACTGGGAATGCTCAATGGCACTAGTGACAAAACGGTGACCTTTCTGAACTGCGACTAAGCAAGAGTACCGGTCGAAAGCGACGCAGCCGTTTTCGCGACCGCATCCACCCCACCGGAAGACAGTGCACTAACAAAAACGGACCCCACAATGGCGCCATCCGCGTAAGTAAGAACTTCGCGCACCTGTTCGGGAGTAGAGATACCAAGGCCGACACAAGCGCTCGTGGAACCCGCTGCCCGCAGGCGTGAAACGAGCGTTTTGGCAGCGGTATCAACGTCGGAACGAGCTCCAGTGATGCCCATGGTTGAAACCGCATAGACAAAGCCGGTGCTGGCCTCAACAGCTCGAACGAGTCGCTCATCGCTGGAGGACGGAGCGGCCAAGAAGATGCGGTCAAGACCGGTGCGCTCGGAGGCGGCAATCCACTCGGTGGCTTCATCGCTCACAAGGTCAGGCGTAATGATTCCCGCCCCTCCAGCAGCCTTGAGTTCGTCAGCAAAGCGATCCACGCCGTACTGCATGATCGGGTTCCAGTAGCTCATCAGGACCACCGGAGTCGAGACTCGAGAAGTAATCTCCGCAACCGCGTCAAACCCGTCTTGCAGCCGGAAGCCGTTGGAGAGCGCAAGCTGCGTGGCCTTCTGAATAGCCGGGCCATCCATAACGGGGTCTGAGTACGGCAGGCCGAGCTCGATTACATCAACACCGTTCTCTGCGAGGGCGACTGCCGCTTCAATACTCTCAGCAACAGTGGGAAAACCGACGGGCAAATAGCCAATGAGCGCTCCCGCACGGTCACGATTGGCTTGGGTGATCGCTTCTTCTACCGCGCTCATGCCTTCTCCCCCGTTGGGTTTTGAACATCGGCAGCCTTCTTATCGTCTGCTACCGCTTTCTCAGCGGAATCAAGCAGATCGAAATATTCGGCGGCAGTTTCCATGTCTTTGTCGCCGCGACCGCTGAGATTCACGAGGATGACTGAATCTGGGCCAAGTTTCTTGCCAAGCTTGATCGCTCCAGCGAGGGCGTGAGCAGACTCGATCGCGGGGATGATGCCCTCGGTGCGGCTCAGGAGGCGCAGTGCCTCCATCGCTTCAGCATCGGTAATTGGCTCATAAGTAACTCGACCAATGTCTTTTAGCCAAGAATGTTCTGGGCCCACTCCGGGGTAATCAAGGCCTGCCGAAATCGAATGAGACTCAATCGTTTGGCCCTCCGCGTCTTGAAGCATGTAGCTGCGCGCACCGTGGAGAACACCTGGACGGCCGCGAGTGAGCGTCGCCGCGTGACGTTCTGTCAGATGCCCCTCCCCCGCAGCTTCGTAGCCATAGAGCGCAACATCGGGGTCGTCGAGGAACGCGTGGAAGATGCCCATGGCATTGCTGCCACCACCGACGCACGCCACGACGGCATCCGGCAGTGCGCCCGTCAGCTTGATGACTTGCTCACGAGCTTCGTCACCGATGACACGGTGGAAGTCGCGAACCATGACGGGGAAGGGATGCGGGCCAGCAACAGTGCCCATGAGGTAGTGGCTGTCATCGACATTGGCAACCCAATCGCGCAGACCCTCGTTGATCGCATCCTTGAGTGTGCGAGACCCTGCGGTAACCGGAACAACCTCGGCACCGAGCAGGCGCATGCGGGCAACATTGAGCGCTTGGCGCTCGGTGTCGACCTCGCCCATGTACACAATGCACGACATCCCGAACAGCGCAGCAGCCGTCGCTGTCGCCACGCCGTGTTGACCGGCGCCGGTCTCCGCAATAAGGCGAGTCTTGCCTAGGCGACGGGCAAGCAAGGCCTGACCGAGCACATTATTGATCTTGTGTGAGCCTGTGTGGTTAAGGTCTTCACGCTTGAGGATGATGCGGGCCCCGCCCGCGTGCTCCGCGAATCGAGGGACCTCGGTGATGATCGACGGGCGACCGGTGTAGCTTGCGTGAAGTTCAGCAAGCTCAGCAGCAAACTCAGGGTCGTTCTTGGCGTCGTTATAGGCGGCATCCAACTCGTCGAGAGCAGCGATGAGCGACTCAGGAACGAATCGTCCACCGAACTCACCGAAGTAGGGGCCTAGTTCATCTTTCAGCATTAGCAGTCCAAAAAGTCTTGCAACGTGGCGATCGGGTCGCCTGTGACGAGAGCCTCGCCGACAAGAACGACATCTGCGCCCGCGTTGCGATAGTGCGCGACATCAGCAGCAGTCTTGACTGCTGACTCAGCGATACGGATGACTCCGCTTGGGATCTGATCGGCAAGCTCACCGAACAGATTCTGATCGAGTTCGAAGGTGCTCAAATTGCGCGCATTGACGCCGACAAGGCTGGCGCCAACATCGAGAGCACGAGAGACCTCGTCTGCGGAGTGTGTTTCGACGAGGGGCGTCATGCCCAGTTCGACGATGAGGTCGTAAAGAGTGCGAAGTTTCTCTTGCTCAAGAGCGGCCACGATCAGCAACACGAGGTCGGCACCTGCGGCACGCGCCTCAAACACTTGATAAGGCTCCGCGATGAAGTCTTTGCGAAGCACCGGAAGCCGCACGATCGACTTGACCGTCATGAGGTCTTCAAGAGAACCGCCAAAGCGGCGCTGTTCAGTCAGCACGCTGATCGCGCTCGCCCCACCGGTTTGATAGGACGTCGCGAGCGATGCGGGATCACTGATCTCGGCCAAAGCTCCACGAGAGGGGCTAGACCTTTTGATTTCAGCGATGATGTGCACCTGCTCGCGAGGAGACAATGCCTCCAGCGCATCTAGCGCAGGAAGCGCATCAGCAGCGGCACGCTCTACATCAGCAAGACTGACGGATTCACGACGGACGGCGGCATCTTCGAGCGCGCCGTCAACTAAGTCGGAGAGCACTCTAGCTGTGAGGCTTGGGGGTGAGCTTGTCGCCACCCACGCCATAGCCAAGCTTCTTCAGCACCTGACCGACAATGAGGCCAACGACGACTAGTCCAGCCGACGCGTACACCAGCCACTCGATGGTGAACCAAAAAGCGAGCGTTCCGATCGTGAACGCGACCAACATGATCACTACAGCGGTCCATGCCGCCGGGGAATTTCCGTGGCCGGGGTCAGTATCAGTACTCATCAGGCTCCATTCTTTGCTGATCCTAAATTGTAGCGGGAGTAACCCGCTTAGCGTTGCCAATCAGCTCTCAGTTGGGTCTATTCCTCGACTTTGAGCGTCCCACTGCGATGCAGGATCATCGGCAACAACAGCGGTAGCTCGGTCGTACTTCTTGGTCGCGGTCGGCCAGTGACGCGCAGAAACAGCCGCTGCGACACCGACCAGGATCACTAACGCCCCGGACGCAAGCGCTGTGTACGACCACGCTGTGCCCTGAACAGCGACAACGAGCGATCGAATCGAATCTGTGCCGCTGATTCCCGTCGCCTCAGTAATCAACTCGGATGCCGCCAGAACCGGGTCAGCTAGTGTGGCTTGACTTACCGCCACGATGATCACTCCCACGATTGCGGCGATGATCCCGAGCACGCGGCGCAGGAGTACAGAAGCAATGCCGAGCGCTGCGACGAGAGCGAAAACTGACAGCGCTAGAGCGGCGAGTGCGCCAGCGGCGTCGCTACCCAAAACCTCGATGCTTACGTCATCCTGAAGCGTGATCGTGAACCACCGCTGGGTCCATGTCAGCATCACGATGGCGCCGAGCAGCACAAGGCCACCAAGCACAATCGAACGTGAGCGCTTCAACATCATGAGCTGAGGTGAGTCATCGCATTGGCAACCGCAACAGCCCGAAGCGGGGCTGCAGCCTTGTTCTGGGCCTCTTGGTGCTCGGCGTCGGGGTCAGAATCGGCCACAAGACCAGCTCCGGCTTGAACGCGAGCCATGCCATCCACGATCGTGACCGTGCGAATTGCGATGGCAAGATCGGCGTCACCGGCGAAGTCGAAGTAACCGACGACTCCCCCATATACCCCGCGCTGTGCGGGCTCGAGCTCGTCGATGATCTCCAGCGCGCGCGGCTTGGGTGCGCCCGAGAGGGTGCCTGCAGGAAAAGTTGCTCGGAACACATCGACCGCGGATGCACCGGGCCTCAGGTCGCCTTCTACTGACGACACGAGGTGCATGATGTGACTAAAGCGTTCGACCTGCATGAACTCAGTAACAGCGACGGTGCCGGGGGTGCAGACCTTGAGGAGATCATTGCGCGCCAGGTCTACGAGCATCAGATGTTCAGCGCGCTCTTTGGTGTCTGCGAGTAGATCCTCGGCAAGCTGAAGATCGTGTTCTGTGTCCGCGCCACGTGGTCGAGAGCCAGCAATCGGATGCATGTGCACCCGCTGCTGCGAGACTTTGACGAGTGCCTCTGGGCTTGCACCCACAATCGAGTACGGCCGACCATCGGTGTCAACCAGCGACAGCAGATACATGTACGGCGACGGATTGAGCGTTCGCAAGACACGGTAAACATCGAGCGGCGTTGCCGAGACCTCATGATCAAAGCGTTGCGAAATCACGACCTGGAAGACATCGCCGTCGCGGATAAACTCCTTCGACTTCTCGATCGCCAAGGCGTATTCTGCCGGCGTGGAGCGCGAAGTCGGATCCGGATCGATCTCGATATCTACATCAGCGAGGAAGGCATCCGTGGGTTGAGCGAGGCCAGACTGAATCAGGTCGAGGCGGGACTGGGTCTCAGCCCACATCTCCTCGAGATCTTGATGCCCATCGTTCAGTGCGGTCGAGATGAGCATGACGGTGCCGAACCGGTGATCGAGCACCACGAGGTCAGAGACAAAACTCAGTGCCTGACTCGGGACATCGAAGTCGGCGGGCGGCGCATCAGGAAGACTTTCCAGCTCGCGAACAGCCTCCCAGCCGATGAACCCCACCAGACCACCGGTCAGAGGAGGGTGGCCCTCAACGCGCGGCGTTTTCCAGCGCTCGTTCAGATGCGCGAGTGCTTCGAGCGGAGCCGTCGGGCAATCGTCGCCAAGGATACGCTCGCGCGGCATCCCGTAGTCAATCCACTCAACACCGTGCTCGTGCTCAGTGAGAACGCCGAAACTGGCGACCCCCACGAAAGAAAAACGGGACCAAATTCCGCCCTGCCCTGCTGACTCAAGCAAGAACGTTCCGGGGTTTGCTTTCGCGAGCTTGCGATAGACACCGACCGGAGTTTCACCGTCGGCAAAAAGCTGACGGATAACGGGCACAACCCGATGACCACCAGCAACCAGCGACTCAAATTCATCGCGACTCGTCGTGCTATTCATCGGAGAACCCTTGGTGCGGCAGGAGCGGATCTACTTCGAAGCACGAGTGCGCGCCGGTGTGGCAGGCCGGACCGACCTGCTCGACACCGACCAAGAGTGCGTCGCGGTCGCAGTCGAGGGCTGCGGTACGGACGTATTGGCGGTTTCCGCTCGTGTCGCCCTTGCGCCACAGCTCTTGACGGCTACGGCTATAAAACGTCACGCGACCCCCGGTGAGCGTGCGGGTCAGCGCCTCCGCGTTCATGTAACCGAGCATGAGCACCTCTTTGGTGTCCCACTGCTGAATGATCGCTGGCAACAAACCATCGGCGGCGAATTGTGCGCGTTCAAGCACATCGCTGACGGTCTCCAGAGTGAGTTCATCGCTCATCGTGTAACCAATCCATGACTGTTGAGTGAAGCTTTAACATCTGCCACCGTCAACTGGCGACTGTGAAAAACGGATGCTGCGAGCACAGCATCAGCGCCGGCATCGATCGCCGGCGCGAAGTGTTCGACTCTGCCCGCTCCGCCACTGGCGATGACCGGGACTGTCGCAAACTCGCTGATCGCGGAGACGAGTTCGAGGTCAAAGCCCTCTTTCGTGCCATCTGCGTCGATGGAATTGACGAGCAACTCGCCCGCTCCGCGCTCCATGGCCTCGCGAGCCCATTCGAGCGCATCACGGTCTGTCTCGGTGCGACCACCGTGCGTGGTTACGATCCAGCCGTCACCACGGCGTTTGATGTCGAGACTCAGCACGAGGACCTGCGCACCGAAACGGTGGGCAATGTCGTCAATCAACTGCGGCCGGGCAAGAGCTGCGCTGTTAACTCCGACCTTGTCTGCGCCGTGGGCAAGGAGTTTGGAGACATCGTCTGGCTCACGCACTCCCCCGCCGACAGTCAGAGGGATAAAGATTTGCTCGGCGGCGGAGCGCACGACTTCGTACATCGTCGCGCGACCTTCAACCGTGGCTGTCACGTCGAGAAACGTCACTTCATCGGCGCCCTGCTCGTAGTACAGCCGAGCGAGAGAAACTGGATCGCCCGCGTCTCGCAAGTCTTTGAAGTTGACGCCTTTGACGACGCGACCGTCGGCGACATCGAGGCAGGGAATGACCCGAACTGCGACCGCCACTTTAGATCCTCGCTGCGTGAATCGCGCTGACCAAGATCGCGCGCGCCCCAACCGCGTGAAGCTCGTCCATGACCTGATTGGTATCGACGCGACGCACCATTGAGCGCACCGCAACCCACGCAGGGTCTTGGAGCGGCGAAACGGTTGGACTCTCGATACCGGGCGTTACCTTTGTTGCGGCCTCGAGGAGCGCAACCGGAACGTCATAGTCGATGAGTACGTATTGGCGAGCGACAAGCACGCCCTGGAGGCGACGCTGGAGTGTCGCGCTGCCGTCAACTTCGTTGCCTGAACTAATCAATACAGCGGTTGAATCGAGGATGACGGGGCCGAAGATTTCGAGACCCTGTGCCCGCAGCGTCGAACCTGTCGACACAACGTCGGCCACAGCATCCGCAACTCCGAGTCGGATGGCTGACTCAACAGCGCCATCAAGACTGACGAGCTCGGCTGTCACGCCGTGACGCTCAAGGAAGGCTCCCACGAGGCCGGCATAGCTGGTGGCAACGCGAACTCCGTTGAGGTCGGAAAGCTCGGTGAAGCGACCAGGCTCACCCGCGAAACGGAAGGTGGAATCGCCAAAGTTGAGGCTGGCGATCTCTGTCGCGGTGGATCCGGAATCCAACAGGAGGTCTCGGCCGGTAATTCCTACGTCTAGGGCTCCAGAGCCCACGTAGGTCGCGATATCGCGTGGGCGAAGGTAGAAAAATTCGACGCCGTTGCGTTCATCGCGCACATTGAGTGCACGCGGGTCGCGACGGCCAACGTAGCCCGCTTCGTAGAGCATTTCGGATGCGGTCTCGCTCAGTGAACCCTTATTGGGCACTGCAACTCTTAACATGTCAGCTCTCAGTCAATTGGTGCGAAAAGGGGGCGTCGAGGCGTTAGAGATGTCGCCAGACGTCCTCAGGGCTGAGCCCCTTGGCAACCATCAGAACCTGAAGGTGATAAATCAGTTGGGAGATTTCGTCCGCGGTTTCTTCGTCAGACTGGTACTCGGCTGCCATCCACACTTCGGCAGCTTCTTCTACGACCTTCTTGCCGATCGCATGCACGCCAGCATCCCAGAGGGCAACCGAACCAGAGTCGGCGGGGCGTTCCACCGCTTTGCGGCTGAGTTCAGCAAAAAGTGCATCAAAGTCTTTCACACGTCAAGGGTACCGCCCCGGAGGGCGGTCCCTTGCCGCATGACGACTAACGCGTCGTGACTAGTTCGTGCCAAGCAGGTCGATGACGAAGGTCAACGTGCGGCCGGAAAGCTGATGCCCTCCGCCAGCAGGCCCGTACGCGAGGTGTGGCGGGCAGATGAGCTGGCGACGGCCGCCCACCTTCATGCCGGGAATTCCTTCTTGCCACCCGCTGATGAGCGCCATCAGCGGGAAGTTAATGGACTCGCCACGGCTCCACGAGGAGTCGAACTCTTCGAGGGTCTCAAAGTCAACGCCCAGATAGTGCACGTCAACGGTAGAACCAGCAGTTGCTTCTGCGCCGGTTCCCTCTTCAATGTCAATAATGACGAGTTCGGTGGGGGCATCGCCCGCGTAGAACTCGACCTCTGGCTTAGTTTTTCCTGAATCGGTCATGCGACCAGTCAACCAGAAGAGCAGACAGAATCAGCGCTAGCGGATGCCCTGTATGCCGATGTTCGCTCTCGGCGGTGTGGACGAGAGCGCGCGGCTGGTTAGTGGCGGTGCGCGCTGGCGCGCTCACGGAGCTCAGAGACGCGCAACGAAGGATCATCTCCGCGATAGACCGAAGAACCCGCGACGAAAGTGTCAGCGCCGGCGGCGGCAGCAATCTCAATCGTGCGCTCATCAACACCGCCATCAACTTCGAGCCACACGTCGAGACCACGCTTGTCGACCAGCTCACGAAGCTGTCGCAGTTTCGGCATCGTCTCTTCCATAAAGCTTTGGCCACCAAAACCCGGTTCGACCGTCATCACGAGAACCTGGTCGAACTCCTCGAGCAGTTCGAGATACGGCTCGATTGCGGTGCCCGGCTTGACCGCGATGCCCGCTCGCGCACCCTTCGCGCGCAGCGTGCGGGCGAGAGCCACCGCATCCGCCGCCGCTTCGGCGTGGAAAGTAACGCCATACGCACCGAGATCGGCGTAGTCGGGGGCCCAGCGGTCGGGATCGGTGATCATCAAGTGCACATCGAGCGGAATCGGCGAGACCTGTTGAATACGCTCCGTCATCTGGAGACCGAATGTGAGGTTGGGCACGAAATGGTTGTCCATGATGTCGACGTGGACGAAATCCGCATTCGAAATCTTCGCGATGTCGCGCTCAAGGTTGACGAAATCGGCGGCGAGAATACTGGGGCTAATGCGCACTGACATACCGAGAGCCTATCTAGGAGTCTGCTTTGACAAGGAGTTGGATGAACATGGCATCTGTGCCGTGACGGTGCGGCCACAGCTGAACATGGGTTGCCTCTGGCAGGTCGAGTTCTGCTTTCGAGAAACTCTGAACAACAGAGGGCGTATCCATTTTGGTGATGCCCTCGGCCTTGCGCAGCACAGAACCGACAATCGCCTTGGTCTCGGCGGCATGCGGCGAACACGTGACGTAGGCCAAAACTCCACCCGGCTTGAGTGCTTTCAACGCTGACTGCAGCAGCGCGGTCTGAATCGCGCCCAATTGCGCGACATCGCCGGGCTGTTTGCGCCAGCGAGCTTCAGGGCGACGGCGAAGCGCGCCGAGACCAGTACACGGCGCATCAAGCAGGATGCGGTCGAACTGCTCGGGATGATCCTCGCCGATATCGATGCCGTCTTTCTCCCAGACCTCAGGCGGAGCGTCGAAGACCGCGAGGGCATTGCGAACGAGCTTGGCACGAGCCGGAATCAGTTCGTTGGCGGTGAGCACGGCACCACCCTCCAGCGCTTCCGCGGCTAACAGCGCGGCTTTGCCACCCGGGCCGGCACACATATCGAGCCACGACTCCCCCGCCACAATGGGCCGAACGCGGCTAAGCGCGAGTGCCGCAATCTGGGAGCCTTCGTCTTGCACGCGAGCGCGCCCCGCGGCGATGGCCGAGTTCTTCGACGGGTCTCCTTCACGCAAAGTTCCACCCACGGGCGAGTATTCTGCCGGCGTGATGTCGATGTTGGCGACCTCCGAGAATCCAGGAAGCGCCGCGACCGATACCCGGGCCGGAACATTGTCTGCTGCGAGCAAACCTTCGAGCTCAGCTTCGCGACCCTCAGCGACCAACACCTGTCGGAAGGCCCGGGTCACCCACAACGGATGCGAATACGCCACCGCAAGGGCTTGCTCCCCCGAGCCTGCAGCACCGATCACTCGCTCGCGCCAGGTATCAGCGTCGTGCTTAGTGATCGCGCGCAGCACCGCGTTGACGAACCCGACCGCGGAACGCGATCCGATCATCTTTGCGAGGCGCACCGACTCATCCACTGCCGCGTGTGAGGGAACGCGCATCGACAGCAACTGATGCGTGGCGAGGCGCAACACGTCGAGCACGGGCGGGTCAATCTTGGAGACATCGCGGCCAGCCGCCTGAGCGATCACCGCGTCGTAGTAACCCTGCATGCGCAAGGTGCCGTAGGTCAGTTCGGTGGCAAGCCCGGCATCCGCGCTCGACAGTTTCGCGCGCTCCAAGTGCACGGGAAGCAGGAGGTTCGCGTACGCATCCGACTCGCGCACCGCCATAATGACGTCGAGCGCGACCCGACGGGCTGACTGTGCGTAGCTCACGAAGCCACCACCTCTGATTCTGAGTTCAGGCCGCGCCACCAGGCTGCGGCATCCATTGCTTTGCGTCCCTCGGGATGAACCCGGAGAAGTTCGAGTGGTTCGGTTGCGGTACCGACCAAAACCTTCTTGCCGACGAAATCGAAGTGCCCCGGCGCGAGAGTCGGGACGTCGCGAGCGATCGCGGCCTCGAGAAGCTTGAGTCGTGCTCCGTCGATTGTCGTTGAGGCACCGGGTTCGGGAGTCACGCCACGAATGCGGTTGTGCACTGTCTGCGCGGGCGCTGTCCAGTCAATGCGTCCGTCTTCGAGCGACAGCTTGGGCGCAAGAGTCACGTCGCCGGTCTGCGGAACCGCGGTGGCAGTGCCTGCGCCAATGGAGTCGACCACGCGACTGAGTAGCTCAGCGCCGGAGAAGGACAACTGCTGCAGGAGCGAACCTGCTGTTTGCTGCGCGCCAATCGGTTCCGTCATCGTCGCGAAAACGTCGCCAGCATCAAGCTGCTCGACGAGTTGAAAGACGGCTGCGCCCGAAACGGTATCGCCGGCCATGATCGCGCGCTGCACGGGTGCAGCCCCGCGCCATTGCGGCAAGAGAGAGAAATGCAGGTTGATCCAGCCGAGCCGGGGAATGGTGAGAACTGAGGCCGGAACAAGCCCGCCATAGGCCACAATCACGCCCAAATCGACATTCAGATCCGAAATTGCGGATGCCGCAGCGACGTCGAGCCGATTGGCGCGAATCACGCTGATCCCGGCTTCTTCAGCGCGCGCGGCCACTGGCGTCGGTGTCATGACCCGGCGGCGGCCCTGCGGCGAGTCGGTGCGCGTGAGCACGCCGGCCACCTCGTGCTCGGAGTTCAGAAGCGCGTCAAGACTGGGAACAGCAACCTCGGGGCTACCGGCAAAAAGAAGTCGCAACGAAGTCATCCCCCAATTGTCTCGTGAAATAGCCCACACGGGTGCACGCTGGGGCTACAGGTCAACAAACGGCTCCAGATCGTCGAGATGAACGCGAAGCCCGGGCGTCGGCTGGCTGGAGCGTGGAGCCCCCGGTTTGCGGCTGCTGCGGGACACCGTCGTGGCCGCAACCACGAGTGCTTTGAGTTGCTCTGCGACGGCCGCTCCGTCTTTGTAGTCGAAACGGATGATGGTGCGAACCAGGCCATCGGGCAGATCGACGGGGCCGAGCACATCGAGAGGCGCGACCGGCAGCTGGCTGATCGCATCCGAAACGAGCGGAATCTTTCCCGTGAGAGTCGCGACTCGCACTGCCGGCGGAAACCGCAACTCACGGCGATCGGCGAGTTCAGCTTGAGCGAAATCTTCTTGGCGCCACGTGACAAGTGCTGTCGCGAGTGAGCCGCCAACACCAACAACGACCGAGGGGGCGCCGTCCGCGCCGAGAGCAATCGCGTTTGACCACGCTCGAAGACAGTCCTCAGCAACACGCAAACTCTCTCGCGCCAACATTCCGGCGCCGTCAAGCAAAATGACGGCGCGGTAGCCGCCCTCTGCGATCGGCTCAGCACCTCGGGTAGCAATGATGAGCGATGGCTCGTTGGCCACCGTGAGAATCTGATGCTCGCCATCCGCGACGATCACACGATAGCCAGGGAAGGCGCGTCCTAGTTCGTCAGCGGTACGGCCGGTGCCCGATCCAACCATGCGCAGTCGAGTGCCGTCACACTCACGACAGCGCCACTTGACGGCAAGCGCGCCGCACCAGACACAGCTGGGAGTAGCGGATGCCGACCGTTGCGCAAGCGGCCCGGCGCACGTGGTGCAGCGGGCAGTCTGCGAGCACTCGGCGCAGGCCAAGCGGGGTGCGTAGCCGGGGCGCGCCACCTGCACGAGCACAGGACCTTCGTCGAGCCCGGCACGCGCCGCCTTCCATGCTGAGGAGGGAATACGAGCAAGGGCCGCGAGCCGGTCTTGGCTCTCTTGGTTTGCGGTAGGGATCACTTTCGGTGGCCGGATGCCGCCAGGGCTGATGGCCGCTATCCACCCCACTTCAACGAGTCTTTGCACTTCGGTGCTGCGCGAATGGCTCATGAACACCAGCGAACAGTGCTGCTGTTCTTGGCGGAGCAGTGCGGCATCCCGCGTATGGATATACGGCGTGAGATTTTCGCTGTAGAGCGGATCGCCGTCATCCCACACCACGATCAGCCCGAGATTAGATGCGGGCGCGTACACCGCGGAACGGTTGCCAATGATGACGAACGGGGTGTCTTCGTGGGTGCGTAGAAAGTTGCCGTAGCGCTTCTGAACGCTCTGGCGAGCATCCAATCTCAACACGCGCTCAGCGGGCAGCAGAGCCGCGACGGCTGCCTCAAGTTGTTCCTGATCACGAAAGTCGGGGGTCGCCAGAATCGCGGTCGTGCCGCGAGCAAGAGCCTGCGAGGCGAGTTCGGCCATCGTGACAGCCCAACGGCCAACCCACACGCCAGGAGCGACCTCCGCTACGCCAGTCGGTGCTGCCAGCGCGGCCCGCTTGTGCTCGGCGATAAGAGTGCCGATGGCACCCGCGTCGAAGTACGACACTGCACGCGCTTCAGGGAGCGGGTCGTACGTGACCGTCGCGGGCTCGGGGAGTGATTTCTCCGCCCGAGCGTGACGTTTCGGGATGCCCAACCGCAGCACATCGGCTGCATTGCCGGCCGCCCGATCCGCCGCCGTGCGCGCCAGAGTCCACACCTCTGGCGACAACACGGGAAACGGGGAGATTACTGCGTCGAGCTCGCTGAGCTTGCCTGCGTAGGCGACAGTATCGGTGAGCTCAACAATCCAGCCCTCCACGAGCCGGCCGAGCGTGCGCAGCGGAACCTTGACACGAACGCCAGCGCGCGCCTCGGCACGAAACTTCTCGGGAACCGCGTAGTCAAAGAGTCTGTCGAGTTGGGGCAGCGGCGAATCAATGAGCACCCGAGCGATGGATGCCTCACTCATCTCTACAGCCCGGCGGCCCCGCGAAGAGCCTCAACGCGGTCAAGTCGCTCCCACGTGAACTCAGGAAGCTCACGACCGAAGTGACCGTAGGTTGCAGTCTTCGCGTAAATGGGACGCAAGAGATCGAGATCGCGGATGATCGCGCCCGGTCGCAGATCGAATACCTCATGGATCGCGCCCAAAATGGCCTCGTCAGAAACATGGCCGGTGCCAAAGGTTTCGACAAACAGGCTGACGGGTGCTGCTCGGCCAATCGCATAGGCGATTTGGACTTCGAGACGATCAGCAAGACCTGCGGCAACCGCATTCTTCGCCACCCAGCGCATGGCATAGGTCGCTGAACGGTCAACTTTGGAGGGGTCTTTGCCACTGAATGCTCCCCCACCGTGACGGGATGCCCCACCGTAGGTATCAACGATGACCTTGCGCCCTGTGACACCGGCATCACCCTGAGGGCCGCCAATTTCGAAGCGACCGCTTGGGTTCACAATGGACTGCAGATTCGACAGGTCGAGGCCGGCGCTTTCTGCAATCGGTCGCACGACGAGTTCTTCGATCTCACGGCGCAACTGGGCGGTCGAAACAGACGGCGAATGCTGCGTCGACAACACGACAGTCTCAATGCTGCGCGGCACCGATCCCTCGTAGCCCACGGTGACCTGAGTCTTGCCGTCGGGACGCAAATAGTCGACCAGGCCCTCCTTGCGCACCGCCGCAAGACGCTCGGCCATGCGATGAGCGAACCAGACAGGAGCAGGCATGAACTGCGGAGTCTCGTTAGTGGCGTATCCGAACATGACCCCCTGGTCGCCGGCGCCCAAGAGATCCAACGAGTCTGTTGAATTGCCTTCACGCGCTTCGAGCGCACGATCAACGCCCTGAGCGATGTCGGGAGACTGCGCACCAATCGAGACAGAGACACCACACGAACGACCATCAAAGCCAACATCAGACGAGTTATAACCGATGGAGGAAATGCGATCGCGCACGATGGCAGGGATGTCGGCGTAGCCGGTTGTCGTCACTTCGCCGGCGACGTGAACGAGCCCCGTTGTCACGAGAGTCTCGACAGCGACCCGAGCATTCGGGTCTTCTTCGAGCAAAGCGTCAAGAATGCTGTCGCTGATCTGATCACAGATCTTGTCGGGGTGTCCCTCGGTAACAGACTCCGAGGTGAAGGTGCGCAGGGGCGAAGTCATAAGCCGTCTCCGGTAGTGATGAATGGATGTCAGCGGGCTGCGAACACAAGATCCAGAATGCGGTGAGCCACCGACAACTTGCTTCCGCTTGCCTCACCCACTCTATCGCCGACCTTGTCGATGACGATCACGGTGTTACGGTCTGAGGCAAAACCTTCAGTCCACCCGACGCGGTTGATCACCAAGAAGTCGCAGCCCTTACGCGCGATCTTTGCGCGGCCCAGCTCAAGTAGCGCAGCGTCGTGCGGCTCAGTCTCGGCAGCGAAGCCAACGACGATCTGGCTCTCGGGGCTCTCTGCCGCGAGACCACGCAAAATGTCAGGGTTCTCCTCAAGACGCAACTCGAGGGTGCTCGAATCGCTGCGCTTCTTAATCTTCGATTGAGCAGTCTCGGCCGGACGGTAGTCAGCAACCGCCGCCGCCATAACGATGGCATCGGCCGACTTCGCTTCAGCCTGCACCGCTGCCTGAAGTTCCAACGTCGTGGACACCTGAATGCAGCGAACTCCAGCCGGAAGCGGCACTTCAAGATTGGCGGCAATGAGGGTGACGTCAGCACCGCGCGCCGCGGCGGCCACAGCCAGAGCAACGCCCTGTTTGCCGCTCGAACGATTGCCAATGAAGCGCACCGGATCGAGGGGTTCCCGAGTGCCACCCGCCGTAACCAGCACCGAGCGACCGACGAGATCGCGCGACGAGACCACCGTCTCAAGAACCGCGGCGACAATGTCGCTGGGCTCAGACATCCGTCCGGGTCCGCTATCGGAACCAGTCAACTGGCCGGATTCTGGACCAACAATGCGGATGCCACGCGAACGCAAAGTCTCGATGTTGGCGACCGTCGCCGGGTTCTGCCACATCTCGGTGTGCATCGCCGGCGCCACAAGAATGGGTGCGCGGGTCGCGAGGATGGTGTTGCCGAGGAAGTCACTCGCTTGACCGGTCGCGATCTTAGCGATCGTGTTCGCCGTAGCGGGAGCGACGACGATGACGTCTGCGGCTTGGCCGACAGAGACGTGCCGCACCTCATCCACGCCTTCATAGAGGTCAGTGTGGACGGGATTGCGGCTAATCGCCTCAAGGGTAGGTAGGCCTACGAACTTGAGGGCGTTGCTCGTGGCCACGACATGAACGTCGTGGCCAGCGAGCACCAGCTCACGCACAACCGAAACCGCCTTATAAGCAGCTATCCCGCCGGAGATCCCGACGACAATGTTGAGCGCGGCCACCGAAGGGTTCTATTCGTTGCTGAGGCGCTTGAGCTCGAGCTTGTTCTCGTTGATCTCGTGGAGAGCAACCGAGAGCGGCTTGTCGTCAATCGTGGAGTCTACGAGGGGCCCGACGTTGTCGAACAGGCTGCCCTCGTGGAGGTCAGCGTAGTAGTCGTTGATCTGACGAGCGCGCTTCGAAGCGAAGATGACGAGCTGGTACTTGGAGTCAACCTTCGACAGCAGTTCGTCAATGGGGGGATCAATGATGCCCGAGTTCTTGTCAACCATGAGGGTGCTCCTTGGAGTCGGAAGTGGTCGCGCCAGCGGGCGCATCCATCAATTCTACGACTTCTTGAGCCGCTTGGCTTACTTCTGTGTTCACGACTTTCACATCGAACTCTTCTTGAGCCGCCAATTCGACCTTTGCGGTCTCTAAACGGCGGGCCTGTTCGGCGGCATCTTCGGTGCCACGACCGATTAGGCGGCGCACCAATTCTTCCCACGTTGGCGGGAGAAGAAAGACCAAAAGGGCCTCGGGCATGACGCTTCGAACCGAACGCGCGCCTTGCAAATCAATCTCAAGCAACACCCGCTTTCCTTCAGAAAGAGCGGCATCGATCGGCGGGCGTGGAGTGCCATAGCGGTACGAATTATGCACGACCGCCCACTCAAGCAACTCAGCGTTTGCGATCATCGAGTCGAATTCGTCATCGGTCACGAAATAATAGTGAACACCGTCGACCTCGCCAGGCCGGGGCTTGCGGGTAGTTGCGGACACGCTCAGCAACACATCCGGGTGGTTGTCACGGATGAAGCTCGACACGGTTCCCTTGCCGACGGCGGTCGGGCCCGCCAAGACCACGAGCCGCGTTGGCTCTGGCCCTTGGCGCTCCGAAAGGTAGGCCGCGAGCCGTTCGCGCTGCTTCGGACCGAGGCCACCGACGCGCTTGCGATCGGCGATCGCCAGATCGGCCATGATCGATTCGACACGGGTTGGACCGAGAGACGGAACACTCATCATCAGTTCGCGCACGAGCAGGCGGGCCTCTGCGCTGTCAGGTTGAGCCCATGCCGTTCGGGCGACGCTGAGGGCAGTCCGAGCGCGCTCAGCAACTTCGCGTTTAACGGATGCCCGGGCGCGTCGCGCCGCAATTGCCGCGCGGGAAGCCGCTGCGCGGTCAACGGCGGGTGGCTCCGGGCGAGGTCCCATTAGCGAACCTGCTCACGAAGTTGCGACCGTAGCGATCGAAGCTCGGCCGGAATCTGACTCGCACCCTCTTGCAGAACGCTGCGGGAAACGGTCACGATCGTATTCGCCACGGCATCACCGTAGAGCTCGCGCGCCTGCTCGACCTGAGCACCTTGGGCTCCGAAACCCGGTGCCAGAATCGGCAGATCAACCAGCTCACCATTGCGGATGCCATAGTCGGCAACCTCGACGGTGGCACCGATCACGACACCAAACGACCCAAGCCCGCTTTCGGTATTGAGAGCCGCCACGTCGCGCACAACGCTAGCGGCGACGGTCGCCCCCTCGTGTTCACCTTCAGTGATGCGAGCCGACTGGATGGTGTGAGCCGAAGCGTTAGAGGTCGCCGCCAGCACGAAAATACCTTTACCTGCTGAGCGAGCAAGCTCGAATGGCCCAGACAGCTCCGACACTCCTTGATACGCCACAGCAGTCATTGCGTCGGCCTCGAGGGGCGAGCCCGGGGTCAGCCACGCTTGCCCGTAGGCATCGACGGACGACGACAGGTCGCCACGCTTCACATCGGCAATCACGAGCAATCCGGCGGAGCGCGCCAGGGCGAAAGACTCCTCGAGAATCGCGTAGCCCGCGGACCCGAAGCGTTCGAAGAAAGCGACTTGGGGCTTGATCATGCCTACGTTGCCGGCGGCGGAATCCACCGCACGAAGCGCGAACTCACGCACGCCGTGCGCGTCGTTGGAGAGTCCCCAGCTTTCGAGAAGGAACGGATGCGGGTCCACTCCCATGCACACTCCCCCAAATTCTTCGAAGGTCTGCGCAAGCCGTGAGGAGAAACTAGGCATTGTTGGCTACCTTCTCGAGCTCGGCGGCACGATCCAGAGCGTAATCCTGAAGCGATCGCACATCAAAGCCGTCGCGAATAGCCTCAAACGACGCGACAGCGGCCGCAAGCTGGGCCATGGTCGTGAAGATCGGCTTGTCGGCGGCGACTGTCGCGGTGCGGATCTCGTAGCCATCGGCACGCGCACTGCGTCCGCTTGGCGTATTGATCACGACATCCACCTTGCCGTCGTTGATCATTTCAACGATCGACGGTTCAGCAGCATTTGCTTCTTGGCCCATGAAGTACTTGCGCACCACTTGAGCTTCGATGCCGTTGCGCGCGAGAATCTCGGCGGTGCCTTCGGTAGCCAGAATCGTGAAGCCAAGCTGGCTAAGGCGCAGAACCGGCAGGATGACGGCACGCTTGTCACGGTCAGCAACCGACACAAACACCGACCCGCTATCGGGCAACCCGCCGTACGCGGCTTCTTGGCTCTTGGCGAATGCCTTGGGGAAGTTCGAGTCGATACCCATAACCTCACCGGTGGAACGCATCTCCGGGCCGAGAACCGAGTCAACGACGTGGCCCTCAACAGTGCGGAAGCGTCGGAACGGCAGAACCGCTTCTTTCACCGAAACCGGCGACGTCGATGGCACTTGCGAACCATCGAGAACCGGCAGCAGCCCGCTCTCAACGAGTTGGCGGATGCTTGAACCAGCCATGACCAGAGCAGCAGCCTTCGCCAGCGGAATCCCGAGTGCCTTCGAGACGAAGGGAACCGTACGGCTGGCACGAGGGTTGGCTTCGAGCACATAGAGGATGCCCTGGCCGATCGCGAACTGCACGTTCAACAAACCGCGCACGCCGACGCCCTCAGCGATGGCGAGGGTAGCCTCGCGCACTCGATTGAGCACGTCGCGGCCAAGAGTGACCGACGGAAGGGTGCACGCCGAGTCGCCGGAGTGAATACCGGCTTCTTCGATGTGCTCCATGATGCCGCCGACGTATAGCTCAGTTCCATCATAAATTGCGTCGATGTCGATCTCGATGGCGTCATCGAGGAAGCGGTCAACGAGCAGCGGTGAGCTCGGCGAGATGATCACGACGTCGCGCACCCGGTCGAAGTAGTCGGCGAGAGCTTCGGAGTCATAAATGATTTCCATGCCACGGCCACCGAGCACGTGCGAGGGGCGAACGAGAACCGGGAACCCGATGTGTTCGGCAATCTCGATCGCTTCTTCTTGGTTGGTGGCGGTGCCATTCTTCGGCGCGAGCAGTCCAGCGTTGTCGAGAATCTCCGAGAACAAACCGCGTTCTTCGGCAAGGTCGATCGCCTCTGGCGTTGTTCCGAGGATGGGGATGCCGGCATCCTTGAGGCCCTGAGCGAGTCCCAGAGCCGTCTGGCCACCGAGCTGAACGATCACTCCGAGGAGTTCACCGCTCTGGCTCTCTGCATGGATGATCTCGAGCACATCTTCGAGCGTGAGGGGCTCGAAGTAGAGGCGGTCACTCGTGTCGTAGTCCGTCGAGACCGTCTCGGGGTTGCAGTTGATCATGATGGTCTCGTAACCCGCATCAGAGAGGGCAAACGAGGCATGAACGCACGAGTAGTCAAACTCAATGCCCTGACCAATACGGTTCGGACCGGAACCAAGAATGATGACCTTCGTCTTGTCGCTCGGGGCAACTTCAGTCTCGGAGTCATAGCTTGAGTAGTGGTACGGGGTGAGAGCCGGGAATTCCCCAGCACACGTGTCGACCGTCTTGAAGACGGGGCGCACATCGAGTCCCCACCGCAGGTCGCGGACCTCTGCCTCAGTGGTCCCCCGAAGCTCAGCGATTTGCACGTCACTGAAACCATGGTTCTTGGCGTGCGTGAGCAATGCAGCAGACAGCTCAGCGGCATCCGCAATGTCGACCGCAACCTCGTTGATGAGAGCAATCTGATCAACAAACCACGGGTCAATCTTGGTGGCTTCGAAGACCTCTTCGGTCGTGGCGCCGGCGCGCATCGCCTGCTGCACCGTGACGATACGACCGTCGGTGGCAATGGACGACAGAGCCAACAGCTCCGCCTTGTCGCCGACTTCGCCCTTCCAATGGAAGCTCGAGTCGCGCTTTTCGAGTGAACGAAGCGCTTTCTGCAAAGCGGTCGAATAGTTGCGACCGATTGCCATGGCCTCACCGACCGATTTCATCGTGGTCGTGAGACGCGTGTCTGCCGCCGGGAACTTCTCGAACGCAAACCGCGGAACCTTGACCACGACGTAGTCGAGGGTCGGCTCAAAGCTCGCCGGTGTGACCTTCGTGATGTCATTGGGGATCTCGTCGAGGCGGTACCCGATGGCGAGCTTGGCAGCGATCTTAGCGATCGGGAAGCCTGTCGCCTTCGACGCCAGAGCACTCGACCGCGAAACGCGCGGGTTCATCTCGATGACGATTACACGCCCAGTGGCGGGATCGATCGCGAACTGAACATTGCAGCCGCCGGTGTCGACGCCAACGGCGCGGATGATGTCGATGCCGATGTCGCGGAGATTCTGGTACTCACGGTCGGTGAGCGTGAGCGCCGGGGCAACAGTGATCGAGTCACCGGTGTGAACACCGACCGGGTCAACATTCTCAATCGAACACACGACAACGGTGTTGTCTGACGTGTCGCGCATGAGCTCGAGCTCGTACTCTTTCCAGCCCAGGATGCTCTCTTCGAGCAGCACCTCGGTCGTGGGGCTCTGGTGCAAGCCGTCAGTGACCATCCGGATCAGTTCCTCGCGTGAATACGCGAAGCCAGAGCCGAGGCCGCCCATCGTGAAAGAGGGGCGGATCACAAGTGGATATCCGAGATCCTCGGCAAACTCAACCGCCTCAGGAACCGTGCGCGCGATGTACGACTTCGCGACCTCGGCACCACAATCGATCACGAGCTGCTTGAAGATCTGGCGGTCTTCACCACGGTTGATCGCTTCGAGGTTCGCGCCGATCAGTTCGACGTTGTACTTCTCGAGGATGCCGTGAGCGTCGAGCTCGATGGCAGCGTTGAGAGCGGTCTGGCCACCCAATGTCGGCAGCAGCGCATCCGGACGCTCCTTGGCAATGATCGACTCGATGACTTCCCACGTGATCGGTTCGATGTAGGTTGCATCGGCGAAATCGGGGTCAGTCATGATTGTGGCCGGGTTCGAGTTCACCAGGATGACTCGGATGCCCTCCTCACGCAGTACGCGGCAGGCTTGCGTTCCGGAGTAGTCGAACTCTGCGGCCTGACCGATAACGATCGGGCCGGAGCCGATGACCAGTACCGAGGAAATGTCTTCTCTCTTGGGCATTACTTGCTGTCCTTTGCGTTCTCGAGAACAAGGTCGCGGAACCTGTCGAAAAGATAGTTGGCATCGTGGGGGCCTGAGGCCGCCTCGGGGTGGTACTGCACTGAAAAAGCGGGGATGTCGAGGGCGCGGAGACCCTCAACAACGTTGTCGTTGAGGTTGACGTGGCTGACCTCGACGCGGCCAAAGCCCGCCGGTGACTGGCTGATTTCGCCGATGGGGGCGTCAACCGCAAAACCGTGGTTGTGCGCGGTTATTTCGGTGCGCTGTGTCTGCACATCGATGACGGGCTGGTTGATTCCGCGGTGGCCGAAGGGCAACTTGTAGGTGCCGTAGCCGAGTGCGCGACCGAGCAGCTGGTTGCCGAAACAGATACCGAAGAACGGCAGCCCCTTCGTGAGCACCTCAGTGAGGAGCGCAACGTGAGCGTCGGAGGCCGACGGGTCGCCTGGACCATTGGAGTAGAAGACGGCGACCGGCTCGATCGCCATCAGCTCGTCGAAGGTGATGGTCTGGGGCAGCACGTGAACGTCGAAACCGCGCTCGGCGAGGTAGTTGAGCGTTGACGTCTTCACTCCGAGGTCGAGAACGGCCAAACGACCGATGCTCTCCCCCACCGCGGCGACAACATAGGTCTCGGATGTCGATACTTCTGATGACAGGCTCTGGCCGCTCATCTGGGCTGCGGCCGTGACAGCGGCAAGCTGCTCGTCGTCGCTGAGTTCGGCATCCGCTCCAGAGAAAATTCCCCCACGCATTGAGCCGGAGTCGCGCAGGCGACGCGTAATTGCGCGAGTATCGACCCCGCTGATTCCCACGATGTCCTGTTTGACGAGCTCGTCGTCCAGCGATCCATCGGCGCGGTAGTTCGAGACGACGCGGCTAGCATCACGCACAACGAAGCCAGAGACCCAGATTCGCGAGGATTCAGGGTCCTCATCGTTAACCCCGGTGTTGCCGATGTGCGGTGCCGTCATGACGACGATCTGGCCCGCATAGCTGGGATCGGTGATCGTCTCTTGGTAGCCCGTCATACCGGTGGCGAAGACTACTTCGCCAAGGCGCTGGCCTCGGGCGCCGTAAGCCTGACCGAGATAGCGCGTGCCATCTTCAAGGACGAGCACTGCAGGTTCAAAAGTCACAGGGACTGCCTTTCATTGCCGACGACTGTTTCGAGGGCGCGTTCACACGTCTCGGGGTCGTCCATTCGGAAATAGCTATCGACTGCAGTGCCATCGAGCGTCCACTCGATCACCTGCAGTCCGTTGTTTTCGACCACGCGGTCGATGGTCCAGGTGGCGCGGGAAATGCCGCGCACGGTGTCACGAGCAAGCCAGAGGTCGTCTGATCCCGCACGCGAAACGACGATTCCTTCGGGATGGACCTCGAGCAAGCAATTCGCCCGGAATCCAAGGCCATGCACGTTCACGCGGTTCAGCTGATCGCCGGCAACCGTGGTCGAGACGTACTTGCCGCTAAACCGCAGGTCGCTATCGTCGAGGTCGGCCGGCGGTGCAACTGGAAGACCGATGTGTGCCTGTCGTCGCTTTCGCGCGTACCAGCCAGTGACCATGAGTGCGAGGATTACGGCCACGAAGCCGATCACTATCAGCGTTGAAATGTCTTTAGACATGAGCAGCCTCGCTTTCAGCCAGTCTGGCCTGCTGAGCGACCTCAGTCGCGTCGACCACGTCGCCATCTCGAACGGTTTCGTAACCGTTATGGATGGTGGTCATCACGCGACCAGGAAGTTCGCGTCCAAGATACGGCGAGTTCGTGCTCTTGCCCCGAAGTGACTCGGTAGAGAACGTTGACCGTGCGCTCGGGTCGAGCAGCACGAGGTTCGCGGCTGAACCGAGAGCGAACGGTGTCGCGTAGCCATCAAGACGACCGATTTCGGCCGGCTTCTGCGATAGGACGCGTGCGACATCCGTCCAGTTCAACTGACCAGTATCGACGACAGCCTGCTGAACGACGTTGAGGGCGGATTCAAGACCGACCATGCCAAACGCAGCTTCTGCCCACGAGCATTCTTTCGCCTCGGGCGGGTGCGGCGCGTGGTCGGTAGCGACAATGTCAATGGTGCCGTCGGCGAGAGCGGCACGAAGCGCGTGAACGTCTTCGTCACGACGCAGAGGCGGGTTCACTTTGAAGCGAGCGTCGTAGCCGCGCACAAGCTCTTCGGTGAGCAGCAGGTGGTGAGGCGTCACTTCGGCAGTAACCGCAATTCCGCGCGCCTTAGCCCAACGGATGACGTCAACAGAACCAGCGGTGGACAGGTGACAGATATGGAGGCGTGCCCCCACGTGTTCGGCGAGCAACACATCGCGGGCGATGATCGATTCTTCTGCGACGGCAGGCCAGCCCGCGAGGCCAAGCTCACTCGACACCGCGCCCTCATTCATTTGAGCGTCGACGGTGAGCGTCGGCTCCTGAGCATGCTGGGCGACCACACCATCAAAAGTTTTCACGTATTCGAGCGCGCGACGCATGAGCAACGCGTTGTGAACGCACTTGCCATCGTCGGAGAAGACGCGCACGCCGGCTCGCGAATTCGCCATTGCGCCAATCTCGGAAAGCTTGACGCCCTCGAGCCCTTCGGTGACAGCGCCGATGGGGCGCACTGTCGCGTACCCGTGGTCGATGCCGAGCGACTGAACCTGCTCAACAACTCCAGCGGTGTCTTGAACCGGCATGGTGTTAGCCATCGCGAAGACAGCGGTGAAGCCGCCCATCGCAGCAGCACGACTGCCCGAGAGCACCGTTTCGCTCTGCTCAAAGCCGGGTTCCCGCAAGTGAGTGTGGAGATCGACAAGTCCGGGCAGAGCCTGCAGGCCTGAGGCATCAATCGTGCGATCAGCGGATGTCGCGTCGGTGAAAACCCCGCGCTCAATCGTGAAGTCGGCGCGCTCACCGTTGGGCAGCGTGGCGTTGACGATTCTGATACTCACGAGAGTCCTCTTCTCTGGGTTAGTACGCATTCAGGGGCGGCGGGCATAATTCCCGCGCTCACCGCTCCACAGCTCCGGACAGCAAGTGATACAGCACCGACATTCTGACGGAGACGCCATTCGCCACTTGCTCAAGCACTGTCGATTGTGGTGAATCCGCGGCTCCCGCCGAGATTTCCAGACCGCGGTTCATCGGCCCGGGGTGCATGACCATGCTACTTGTTGGCAGAGCGGTCATCCGTTCGTCATTGAGCCCCCACTGGCGTGAATACTCACGCGCGTTGGGGAAAAATGCGGCCGTCATACGCTCGGCCTGCACTCGCAGCATCATGATGACGTCTGGACCTTGCGCGATCGCGTCGTCAAGGTCGTAGGAGACCTCGACTGGCCACCCACTGAGGTTCACGGGAAGAAGAGTCGCCGGGGCAACCAGCGTCACCTGGGCGCCGAGCGTCGTCAGCAGCCAGACGTTCGAGCGCGCCACTCGAGAGTGAACGATGTCTCCCACGATCGTGACGGTCACACCGTCCAACCCTTTGCCCCGCGCAGCAGCCCCGTGAAGACGACGACGAATCGTGAAAGCATCGAGCAGCGCTTGAGTCGGATGCTCATGCGTGCCGTCACCGGCATTCACAATTCCGGCATCGATCCAGCCTGCATCGGCCAAAGTCTTCGGGGCGCCGGATGCCCAGTGTCGAACGACGACCGCGTCGGCTCCCATGGCAGCGAGAGTCTGAGCGGTGTCCTTGAGGTTCTCCCCCTTGGATACGCTCGATCCCTTGGCTGCAAAGTTGATGACATCAGCGCTCAGTCGCTTCGCCGCTGCTTCGAATGAGATACGCGTGCGCGTTGAGTCTTCGAAGAAGAGGTTGATCACGGTTTTACCGCGCAGCGTCGGAAGCTTCTTCACTTCGCGCTCGGAGACTGCCGCCATATCTTCGGCGACATCAAGAATCGCGATAGCTTCGTCGCGGGGCAGGCCCTGGGTGCTGAGTAGGTGCCTCATCCGATCGTCACCTCATCCGATCCGTCGATCTCTTCAAGGCGCACGTTAATACGTTCCTCCATCGAGCTGGGAAGATTCTTACCCACGAAGTCGGCCCGGATCGGAAACTCCCGGTGACCGCGGTCGACCAGAACCGCCAGCCGTACGGCGCGAGGGCGACCGAGATCGCCGAGAGCGTCGAGTGCGGCACGGATGGTGCGCCCGGAATACAACACGTCGTCGACCAGCACGACGGTCTTGCCGTCAATACCACCGGCCGGGATATCGGTCGGGCCAGTTGCTCGAGTGGGATTCTGTGCCAGATCATCGCGGTACATCGTGACGTCGAGCACCCCTGATGTCACGGGCGTCGGGTCGACCGATTGGATGATGGCCGCGATACGCCTAGCGAGAGTGACCCCACGCGTAGGAATACCGAGAATGACGAGATCGTCTGAACCGCGATTGGACTCAAGGATTTCATGGGAAATCCGAGTCAACGCTCGGGTGATATCAGCATGCTGCAAGACAGTGCGTACAGACATTCTGACCTCCTTCCCCGCCTCTCTGGACGGAATTTAAAGGAAATCTGTTTCACCGACTATACCGCGCTCGCGGCAGCGCTACGACCCCCAGCGTTTCAGTAAGAAACGTTCGAGTAGGCCGACCGCGCTATCCGTGCCCTTGCCCAGAATTCCGAGCAGGATGATCGTGAGAAACAGTCGATCTATTCGGCCGTTCTGTTGCGAATCGACGAGCAGGAAGCCGAGACCGAGCGAGGCTCCGAGCAACTCCCCGGCGACCAAGAAGAGCCAGGCCTGAGCCAGAGCGAGCCGCAGAGACGAGATCACGGCGGGGACTACGGCCGGCAACTGCACGAGGCTCAGCAACGCCGGACCTGAGTAGCCGTAGCTGCGTCCCAGCTCCACTAGATGAGCATCCACATGCCGAAGGGCCGGGGCAACCGTTGTATAGACCGGAAAGAACGCTCCAATAGCGACGAGAGCGACTTTCGAGTCTTCATTGAGACCGAGGTAGAGGCCGAGTAGCGGCACCCATGCCAAGGACGGCACGGCGCGCAGTGCGCCCAGAGTCGGTGCGAAGAGTTCGGATGCCCGTGCCGAGAGGCCCACAATCGAGGCGAGCGCCAGTCCGACAATCGCCCCAATTCCGAACCCGAGCAGTACGCGCTGCGTGGAGATCGCGATGTGTTGGTACAGCACTCCGCGCTCGTAGAGATCGACTCCCGCGGCCCATACGCTTAGCGGCGTCGGGAGCCGATAGCTCGGCACCAAGCCTGATGTCGCGATCGCTTGCCAGAGAACGATCACGGCGATGGGAATCACTGCGCCGAGGATGGTGGCCCGCACCCAACGGCGTCGCGGCCGTGGTAGCGCCGACGCGACGGGAACCGGGGCACCCGTCGCGTCGTCGACCAGAGGCCTCTCGAGCACCGGCGTTCCGCTACTCAGTGACACGACTCGGGTCCGCAGCGTCTACGTATGTTGTGTCGAAGAGCGACGCAAGAGCGTCGTCGATTTGCGACTGCTCCGCAACAGCACCAGAGTCAACAAAGATCGGACCGATCACGTTGAGCACATCGAGCTGCTTCTGGCCTGGGGCCGGGTCGATGGCGAGATTGGTGCGTTCCAGCAGCACCGAGTTGGCGATGGGGAGATCGATACCGGCGACATCCGCAAAGATAGCGGCGGCGTCATCCGGGCTATCGGCGGCCCACTGACGCGCCTTCTCGTACGCATCAACGACAAGCTGCGCGAGGTCAGGCGATGTCTCGAGAAAGCTCTCCGTAGCGTTGAGGAAGCCATAGCTATTGAAGTCAGGATTGTCGTACACGATTCGCGAACCTGCGTTCACGACCGATGCACTCATGAGTGGATCGAGCCCGGCCCACGCATCAACCGTGCCCGCTTCGAGCGCGGTCTTTCCGTCAGCGTGCTGAAGCTGAGTGATCGTGACCTCCTCAAGTTCGATACCGGCTTCCGCGAGAGTCTGGAGCAGGAAGAAGTAGGGGTCGGTGCCCGCATTGGCCGCGATGTTCTTGCCGCGAAGGTCATCTGCCGACTGAATGTCTGAATCGGCGGCAACGACAATTGCTGACCAGTTGGGCTGCGAGTAGACATCAATCGTCTTGATCGGCGAACCATTGGCACGGGCCAGAAGCGCTGCGGAACCTGCCGTCGATCCCACGTCAAGCGAACCGGAGCGAAGCGCATCGTTAGCCGCAGCGGAGCCGGATGACTGAATCCAGGTGACTTCAACGTCATCACCGAGAGTCTCTTCTAGCCAGCCCTCTTCTTTGATGATGAGGCTGAGCGGGTTGTAGGTCGCGAAGTCGACCGTGAGGTGGTCACTGCTCCAGCCAGCGGTGGTGTCAGGGGCATCGGGTGAGAGCGACGAGCCTTCACCTTCGACGCAGCCCGAGACGCCAAGAGCGAGAACAAGAACACCAGCGGCAACGGAAGCGATACGAGAACGGGGAGACATAGTTTCCTTCAGACAGAGAAATGAGAATGGATGACGGGGAAAGTTCAGTGGTACTAGCGAGCTGAGAGATGGTGAGTGGGAACGCCAAGACCTTCGAGCAGCTCAGCGCGCAGTTCGGCAAGATCTCCACTTCCCCGGTCACGAGGGCGTAGGCCCGGCACGACGACGGTGGAACGGATGCTGGCGTGCGCAGCGCTTTCCGTGGGGTCAATCGCGCCGAGCAGAATCACGCGGTCGGCGAGATATAGGGCCTCATCGACATCGTGAGTGACGATGACGATCGTCGCGGGCTCTGCAGCGTGGAGATCGAGCAGTAGGTCCTGCATCGAGAGGCGGGTAAGAGCGTCGAGTGCGCCAAATGGTTCGTCGAGTAGGAGAACACCAGGGCGACGCGCCAACGCTCTCGCGAGGGACACACGCTGGGCCATGCCACCAGAAATCTCTCGCGGACGAAGATGGGCCGATGACGAGAGCTTCACCAGCTCCAGCAGTTCGGCAACGCGGTCTCGGTCAGCGCTGGTGCGCTTTCCCCGTGGCAGGCCGACTTCGACGTTACGGGTGATCGAACGCCACGGCAGAAGGCGAGGTTCTTGGAACGCGATTGCGGAGCGGGCATCCAGTCCAGTGACGGGAACGCCACCGATACCGATGGAGCCACCGGTCGGACTGTCCAAGCCACCGATGTGCCGCAGCAGCGTCGACTTGCCACAGCCGGAGGGCCCGATCAGCGCAACAATCTCGCCGGCAGCGATCTCGAGTGAGAGCTCGTTCAAAACAGCGCGGTCACCAAAGCGGCGCGACAGCTCACGAATGGAGACAGGCAGCGCATCGGCTGGGGTGCTGGAGCGAAGGGACGAAGAACTCATCCCTGAACGCTAGGACCGCGGGGATGCCGTGGCCAGCGCGGTCGTAACGTAGCGTCACGCACGGGCGTAACGCTACGTCACATAAGGCGAACTATTCGGTGCTGGCCGCGATGCGACCAAGCAAACCATTGATGAATCCGGCGGAGTCTTCGGTCGAGTGCACTTTGGCAGATTCGACGGCTTCAGAGATTGCGACGCCGGTCGGAACCTCATCGTTGTACATGATTTCCCAGAGACCAATGCGGAGCAAAGCGCGATCGACCGCAGGCATGCGGTTCAAAGGCCAGCCCTGCGAATAGGTCTCGATGAGTTCATCGATTTCTTCGCCGTGCTCGGTGATTCCGACCACGATGTCTTGAGCGTACGCCCACGCCGTAGCGCGAGCCGGTTCACTCATCGCGCGGGAAGATTCGGCCGCGAGAGCTGCGTTGATGCTCTCGCCGCGAACATCCGCGCCGTACATGACGTCAAGCGCGCGCTTACGCGCCTTGCTGCGGGCCCCCATTTAGTCGTTCACGCGACCGAGGTAGCTGCCATCACGAGTGTCGACCTTGACGCGGGTGCCCTGTTCAACGAACAGCGGAACCTGAATCTGGTAACCGGTCTCCACGGTGGCGGGCTTGCTGCCACCGGTGGAACGGTCGCCCTGAAGGCCAGGCTCGGTGTACGTGATTTCGAGAACAACGGATGCCGGAAGCTCTACATAGAGCGGCTCGCCGTTGTGCAACGCGATAACGACGTTCTGGTTTTCGAGCATAAAGTTTGCAGCATCGCCAACAGCGGTCTCGCTCAGAGTGATCTGGTCGTAGTCGCTCGTGTTCATGAACACGAAGTTTTCGAGATCCTTGTACAGGTACTGGAACTCGGAACGGTCAACGGTTTCGGTTTCAATCTTGGCGCCAGCGTTGAAGGTGCGGTCTACGGTTTTGCCCGAGCGCACGTTCTTCACCTTGGTGCGAACAAACGCACCGCCCTTGCCGGGCTTAACGTGTTGGAACTCGATAACGGTCCACAAGCCACCGTCCATATTGAGAACGACGCCGTTCCTGATGTCAGCGGTAGAGGCCATGCGTAAATCCGTTTCTGTTAACGAGTAAAAGCGCGATTAAGTCGACAAGCGACAAAAACCAACATTCGAGTCTAACTGAGTCGTCGAGCAACCGCGTCGAGGGCAAGAATATAGGAGTCGAAACCGAATCCAGCGATGACGCCGGTGGCAACGCCCGAGATGACGCTGGTGTGGCGGAATTCTTCCCGCGCGTGCGGGTTAGTGATGTGCACTTCGACCAAGGACAACCCCGCACCCGATACCTGGGCCGCAGCATCCCGAAGAGCGTAGGAGTAGTGCGTGAAGGCCGCCGGGTTCATGATGACGGGGGCGCCAGCATCCACAGCTTCATGCAACCACGAAATCAGTTCGGTCTCGCTGTCGGTCTGACGAAAATCGAGAACAATGGATGCCGCGTTGGGCAACGTCTGCACGTGAGCCTCGAGCTCGGCGCTCAAGTCGACGAGAGTTCCTCCGCCATAGACATCGGGTTCTCTGCTGCCAAGACGGCCGAGATTAGGGCCGTTGAGCACGAATACTGTAGTCACCGCTCCACTCTAGCGAGGGAGCCCCGCTAGACCCCTACTTCTTGATACGCGGAGTACAGCATGGCTTCGTCTGGTCCATTGAGCATCGACGTGTGGCCGACCGAATCGAGCACGACAAATCGGATCATGCCTGCGCGGGCCTTCTTGTCGCGCTGCATCGTGGCGAGCAACGTATTCCAGCGGCCGAGAGGGTAATCAATGGGAAGACTCAGCGACTGCAGGATGCTGCGGTGACGATCAACCACATCTGAGCTCAACGAACCCGCGAGATGCGCGAGCTCGGCAGCAAACACCATTCCGACCGACACTGCGGCACCGTGGCGCCAGCGGTAGCGTTCGGCGTGCTCGATCGCGTGCCCAAGAGTGTGGCCGTAATTCAGCGTCTCGCGCAGACCCTTCTCCATAAAGTCTTCGCCAACAACGCGGGCCTTAAGCCCGATCGACAGTTCAACGACACGACGGAACGACTCCGAATGCGGATCGGTCACCGCATCCACGTCGGCTTCGATCAGGTCGAGGATCTCTGGCTCACCGATAAAACCGCACTTCACGATCTCTGCGAAGCCAGCCAGAACCTCGTTACGAGGGAGGTCATCAAGCACATCGAGGTCAGCCACGACCGCGCTCGGCGCGTAGAACGCACCAACGAGGTTTTTGCCCTCAGCGGTGTTAATCCCCGTCTTGCCACCCACGGCAGCATCAACCATTCCCGCAACGCTCGTCGGGCACTGAATAAGCTTCACGCCGCGCAACCACGTCGCCGCGACAAAGCCCGCGAGGTCTGTTGATGCCCCGCCGCCGAAGCCGATGACGGCATCCGTGCGCGTGAAATCGGTCTGGCCCATGATCTGCCAGCAGAATGCGGCGACTTCGATTCGCTTCGCATCTTCGGCATCCGGAACCTCAGCGAGAAGCACTTCATAGTTTTCCGACAGCGAGTCGCGCAGGGCATTCGCTCGCGCGCCCAGCGTCGCCGGGTGGATGATGAGCACCTTCGCGACGCGCGGGCCGAGCTGTTCCGCAAGTTTCGGCAACAAACCGCGGCCGACGAGAACGTCGTAAGGATTGGTCCCGGCGACCGGGATGATCGTAGTTTCGGTCATTGCTGTTGGGTTCCCAACCAGTCGGCGATTTCGCGCGCGACTTTTTCCATTGGCTTGAGTGAGGTATCGATCGTGAG
Source organism: Salinibacterium sp. NK8237 (assembly GCF_015864955.1). Taxonomy (NCBI): domain Bacteria; kingdom Bacillati; phylum Actinomycetota; class Actinomycetes; order Micrococcales; family Microbacteriaceae; genus Salinibacterium; species Salinibacterium sp. NK8237. The sequence goes on from NZ_JADYWE010000001.1 coordinate 345,636, forward strand.
CGACGACAACTCGTCGTAAATGGGGCGACGAGCTTCGACGAGTTTCTCCCACTCGTCCGCGTTCTTAACCAGGGGCCGCTTGCTGCCAGCGATACGAAGTCGAGCGGCAGCCTTTGACATGGTCAATTGCACAACGCGGTGCGATGCGAGGTCGGCCTGGGTGTCGAGGTTGAGCACTGCTCCCCCGCCCAGAGTGACAACAGCGGGTTCAAGTAGAGCGTTGGCGACTGCTTCGCGCTCTCGCTCCCGAAAATACTCTTCCCCGAATTCGGCGAATAATTCCGGGATGGGACCGTGGGATGCGACGACCACTTTGTCAGTGTCGATCAGTGGAGCATCCAGAATCTTCGCCAGCTTCTTGCCAGCCCGCGTCTTTCCGGCGCCCGGTGCACCGATGATGACTACGAGCGCACCACCGTCATTCAGCACGTGACGCCCGTGTGGTGTTGAGCGGCTCCGGGATCGCGGCAAGGTACGAGTCGAGGTTGCGTTTGGTCTCGCCTAGCGAATCGCCTCCGAACTTCTCAAGCACTGAGTTCGCGAGCGTCAAGGCGACCATGGCTTCGGCAACCACTCCAGCGGCGGGCACGGCACACACGTCGGAGCGTTGGTGGTGCGCGACAGCAGCCTCACCGGTGGCGATATCGACCGTGCGCAATGCCCGGGGCACGGTTGAAATGGGCTTCATCGCGGCGCGCACCCGCAAGACGGTGCCGGTGGTCATGCCCCCCTCGATGCCGCCGGCGCGGTCGCTGAGGCGCGAGATGCCATCGTCATCCTGCACAAGTTCGTCATGAGCGACAGAACCGCGACGACCAGCGGTCTCAAAGCCATCCCCAACTTCGACGCCCTTGATGGCTTGAATTCCCATGAGCGCGGCAGAGAGTTGCGCATCGAGCCGGCGATCCCAATGCGTGTACGAGCCGAGCCCGGGCGGAAGACCATAAGCGAGAACTTCGACTACTCCCCCGAGGGTGTCGCCGTCTTCATGGGCCTGGTCAACTTCGGCAACCATGCGCTCAGACGTCTCACGGTCGAAACAGCGCAGCAGATCAGCATCGAGCGCCGCGACGTCGTCCGGCGACGGAAGCGCGCTGCCCTCAGGAGACCTAACAGTGCCGATAGAAAGCGTGTGGCTCACCAACCGGATGCCGAGCCCACCCAGGAAGGCGCGAGCGATCGCTCCAAGCGCCACCCGAGCTGCAGTCTCGCGGGCGCTAGCGCGCTCAAGCACATTGCGGGACTCGGCGAAGTCGTATTTCTGCATACCGACGAGGTCGGCGTGGCCAGGGCGAGGGCGCGTGAGTGCGGCACCGCGGCCCTTCGGCAGAGTTTCGGGATCGACAGGAACGGGGCTCATCACGTCGACCCAGCGAGGCCACTCGGTGTTACCGATTCGCAGCGCGATGGGGCTACCCATCGTGGCGCCAAAGCGGATCCCACCGCTCAGCGTCAATTCATCCTGCTCGAACTTCATACGCGCGCCGCGGCCGTAACCGAGCGTACGACGCACAAGATCCGCCTGAATCTGCTCAGGAGAAATGGGGACGCCCGACGGCATCCCCTCAAGGATCGCGACCAATTCTGGGCCGTGAGATTCACCGGCCGTTAACCATCGAAGCATGCGTCAATCCTCCCACATGCGCGGGTGACACTTTCGCGCTATCCGCTACGAGTGGATGTGACCATCAGGGGGTTCGATAGCCGTACGCATCGCGTCGATCGCGTCCGCTTCGTGGGGCAGCGGCACGTCTGCGGTGCCTGCCGCAAAGATCCGCACTTGCGCAATCGCCTGATTGATTAAGAGATCGTGGCCAGAAATGACCCTGCCATCCACTTCATACCAGCTCTGTGCGACATCGCTCGGCCACGGATCGTAGGCCACATCGAAAAGCACTGCGCCTCGGCGCACGCTTTCAGCGAAGGTTAGGTCCATTGCGCCGCCGGGAACGGTCGTCATAATCACGTCCGGAGTGGCAGCAGCTGTCATAGCTTCCTTCCACTGACGCAATGTCAGAGTCGCCCCGAGAGACTCGCCAAGCTTTTTCAGTGGCTCCGCCTTCGAAGGGGTGCGCGCAAAAATCTCAATACTCTGAGCGCCCATTCGAATGGATGCCACGAGAAGTGAGGCTGCAGTGGCCCCTGCTCCCAAGATCCACACGGACTCGAGGTTCGAAAGGCCCGCGTCGAGAAAGCTGCGCATTGCGCCCTCGACATCCGTGTTGTAGCCCCAAAGGTGCCCCTCGCTGACTACGACGGTGTTCGCTCCGCCGACGAGCTCCACAAGCGGGTCAGCCCAATCAAGCAGTGGCACGACGTCACGTTTGAGCGGCATCGTGAGCGAGAGTCCCCGCCAACGACGGTCAAGTGCACCCAGAAATGCGGGAAGCGACTCCCCTGTTAATTCAACGGCGTCATACTCCCAGTCAAAACCGAGAGTCTCGTAAGCTGCACGATGGATCGTAGGGCTCAACGAATGAGCAATCGGCGAACCGAGTACCGCGAGCTTGGAACGATCGGATGTTTCAGCCGGCATCTTAGGACTCTCTAGCAATAGCTTGCATTCTCATCACTTGCGGCACACCAGTCGCGCAACTGTTGCGCCGCCGCTTCGTGGTCGTCGACATTGGTCGTGAATACTGTTTCGCCCGTCGCCAGGTTGATCGGCACGAAGAATAGCCAGTCACCGTCTGCAGGGTTAATCGCAGCGTCAATCGCCAGTTCACCTGGCAAACCGATAGGGCCGACCGGTAGTCCGGGGTTCGCATAGGTGTTGTACGGGTTGCTCGCATCCGCACGTTCGGCATCCGTCGTCCATACCGTGTGCAGATTGCCTGTGCCGTACGCGACAGTGGCATCAGATTGCAGCAGCATGTCCTGATCGAGCCGGTTATAGAACACACGCGAAATCTTGTAGAAGTCGTCGGTGTTCGGACCTGCTTCTCGTTGCACGAGTGCTGCCATAGTCAGAATGCGGTATCGGTCCTCTTCCGCGACGCCAGCGGCATCCAATTTCTCGTACATCGTGTTGACCATCAGGTCGAGCAGGGCGTAGGGATCCTGGCCGCCGTCGAGCTCATAGGTCGCGGGGAATAGATACCCCTCGAGACTCACGGCTTCCGCGGGAAGCCCGAAGTGTTCGAGGTCCTCGGATGCCGCTTGCAGATCTGCTAACGCAATACCGGTCGTCTCAGAAATGATCTCCAGCGCGTTGGGCAGCGTCGTGCCCTCGGTGATGAGAAGCCTGTCCGTCACAATGTTTTCGGAATCGAGGAGCGCGTCGAGAGCAGATTGCGCACTCATCTCTTTTTGGAGCGAGTAGTTTCCGGGAAAGAATGCCGGGTCGGTTTCTTGCGCCAAGAGCAGATCATAGAAAGCATCAAAGCTCATGGTGACTCCGGCGACGTTCAGGCTTCGCGCGATGTCAGAGCCGATATCACCCGAGTTGACCGTGACGATAACCTCTTCGCCATTGCCGGTGCCTTCAAAGTCATTGGCGATTTCCCAGCCAAGAACTTCGCGAATCTGGTCTTCGTAATTGACCCAAGCGTACGCCACGGCTCCAGCGCCGAGGAGCGCAATAATGAGCAACGGCAAGCCGACGATGAGACCCCAGCGACGCTTCTTACGATGTGGCTCGTCACTCGCGGCATCGCCGAGCTGACCCGCCGCAGCGCCAGTTGCGCCACCATTCTCGCCGCCCGAATCTGCCGTTCCTGCCGTAAGTTCTTCGAACGTTGCAAAAGCGTCAGCTTCACGTGCTGCTTGAGTCACTGCGGGAATATGCGGATCGTTACCAGGTCGGGCAGCTGCAGCCTCTTGGGCCGCGCGTGCCTCTCGGCGCGTCATCGGCTTACCGCTGGCGACGGGTGGAGGTGCTCCTGCAGCAGCACTCGCGGCGTCAGTCTCGTCGGGATGGGCAACAGGCTCCGTCGCGTCAGTTGAGCGATCGGTCCCGTGTGCAGCCGCGTCCCGGGCTGACTTGGGCGCACTGTCGACGGGTTGCTCGCCGAAAATGTCTTCCCAGTTCGGTTCGTCAGCCATAATTTAGGGTCCTTGCGTCGGGTCCACGAGCTCTCCGGGCGGACGGGCCGCCGAGCGCTCGAAGTCGAGGGCATGTTGCAAAATTATAACGGCGGCAACCTGATCGACCACCGACCGTGAGTTCTTTGTCGTGCGACCGGATGCACGCAAAGCAGACTGCGCCGACATCGTCGTCATTCTTTCGTCCACTAACCGGACAGGCAGCGAAGATCGATCAGCAAGTTGTTGAGCAAACTCTCGCGCATCCCCCGTAGAGGCGGTATCTCGCCCCGACAGCGCAATGGGAAGCCCAACAACGAACTCAACCGCCTCATACTCCTCTGCAAGCGCGAGAATTCGCTTCACGCTCTTTTTGGCTCGTTGAACCGTCTCAACCGGAGTGGCCAGCATCCCGTGCGGGTCGCTACGCGCGACGCCGACACGGACCTTGCCGACGTCGACACCAATTCGGGTTCCCGCACGCATCCGTTACGCCGAGAGTCTCGACACAATGAGTGCGAGAGCGTCCGGTATGGCGGCGGTGTTCGCACCGCCACCTTGCGCGATATCTGGCTTTCCGCCACCGCCACCGCCGAGCACACCGGCGGCAGCCTTGGCAAGCTCGCCCGCCTTGAAACCGTGCGCCCGAGAGGCGTCATTGGTTGCGATGATCACGGCAGGCTTCTCGCCAATGGTTGCCGCGAGAGCAACGACTGCCGCTTCGGCGCCCAAACGTTCGCGCACCGACTGAACGAGACCGCGGAGGTCATCGGTGGAAGCCAACTCCCCAACGTTCTCGACGACCGCCGTGACGGATCCCACAACTTGAGCCGTTTCGACAAGAGCAGGAACGCGCTGTGAAAGCTGACCGGCCTCGAGCTGGGCAATCTTGCGCTCAGCAGCCTTCAGGTTTGCCAGCAACTCAGAGATGCGGTCAGGAAGCTGTTCGCGTGGCGTTTTCAGATTGGTGGTCAGCTCCGACACGATTGCCCGCTCGGTCGCAAAGTTACGGAAAGCGTTGAGACCAACGAGGGATTCAATTCGACGGTTAGCCGAACCAACAGACGACTCCCCCACAAGCGAGATCACACCGATTTCGGATGAGCGTGCCACGTGGGTTCCTGCACAGAGCTCGAGCGACCATGGGCCGCCAATCTCCACAACCCGCACGGTGTCGCCGTACTTCTCACCGAAAAGCGCCATCGCACCGAGATCCTTGGCATCATCCAGCGCCATGATGCGCGTCGACACTTCGAGATTGTCGCGCACAGCAGTGTTTGCGACCTCTTCGATCTCGGTCTTTGTCTCAGCAGAAAGAGCTTGCGACCACGAGAAGTCGAGGCGCATATAGCCAGCTTTATTGTACGAACCAGACTGATGCGCATCGTTGCCCAAAATCTGGCGGAGAGCCGCGTGGATCACGTGGGTCGCCGAGTGAGCCTGAGTCGCCCCGCGACGCCACTCAGCGTCGACGAGCGCGGTAGCCGGATCTCCGACGCCGACCTCGCCGGAAGTGACGGTGACCTTGTGACTAATCAGGCCTTTGACCGGGCGCTGTACGTCAAGGACGTCAAGGCTGAAACTCGCGCCGACAATGGTGCCAGCATCCGCTTCTTGGCCACCGGACTCGGCGTAGAGCGAAGTCTCCGCGAGAATAACTTCGGCAGTTTGCCCTGTCGTGGCTCGGTTCACCGAGACGCCGTCAACGATGATGCCAATGACACTGGACTCAGTTTCGAGGTTGTCGTAGCCAGTGAACGTTGTTTCACCGTGAGCACGGAATGCACCGTAGACGGAGAGATCTGCGAGGAACTGTTTCTTCGATCCGGCATCAGCTTTTGCACGGTCGCGCTGCTGTTTCATGAGCGTATCGAAAGCATCGCGATTGACGCTCAACCCCGCTTCAGCAGCCATCTCCAGAGTGAGGTCGATGGGGAATCCGAAGGTGTCATGCAACAAGAATGCTGTGTCGCTCGGCAGCTCAGTCGCGCCTGACTTCTTCGTGTTCTCTACTGCAGTGTCGAGAATTGTGGTGCCGCTCGCGAGGGTGCGCATGAAGACGTCTTCTTCGGCGAGCACGATGCGCGAGATACGGTCGTAGTCTTTTTCCACTTCAGGGTAGGCAGCCTTCATCGCATCGCGGGATGCCGGGAACAGCTCTGCGAACGTGGTTCCTTCGACGCCCAAGAGTCGCATTGCGCGCACGGTACGACGGAGCAAACGACGCAGCACATAGCCGCGGCCTTCGTTGCCGGGGGTCACGCCATCCGAGATCAGCATGAGGCTCGAACGCACGTGGTCAGCGACTACACGCAGTCGAACATCGGCCTCGTGGTCGGCACCGTAAGTGCGACCGGCTAGCTCCGCTGCCTTGTCGAGCACAGGACGAACCTGGTCGATTTCATACATGTTTTCGACGCCCTGCTTGAGGAACGCGACGCGCTCGAGCCCCATGCCGGTGTCGATGTTCTGCTTCGGAAGCTCACCAAGGATCGAGAAGTCTTTGCCCTTACCCTCGCCCCGCAAGTACTGCATGAAGACGAGGTTCCAGATTTCGACGTAACGGTCATCGTCTGTGGCGGGGCCACCATCTGCACCATAAGCGGGGCCGCGGTCGAAGAAAATCTCTGAGCACGGTCCAGCCGGCCCCGGCTGCCCCGTCGACCAGTAGTTGCTGTCCATGCCGAGTCGCTGGATGCGCTCATCCGGCAGCCCTGCGGTCTCTTTCCAGAACGCAACAGCGTCGTCGTCATCTTCGTACACGGTGACCCAGAGGTCGTCAGGTCGGAAACCGAGTCCGCCCTCATCCTCTGGCAGCGTCAGGAATTCCCATGCAAATTGAATGGCTTCTTTTTTGAAGTAGTCGCCAAACGAGAAGTTTCCATTCATCTGGAAGAACGTGCCGTGACGGGGAGTCTTGCCGACCTCTTCGATGTCGAGGGTACGGATGCACTTCTGCACGCTTGTGGCGCGGTCATACGGAGCCGGAACCAGACCGGTCAGATACGGAACGAACGGAACCATGCCGGCGACAGTGAAGAGCAGCGTCGGGTCATCGCTGACAAGCGAGGCGGAAGGAACGATCGTGTGGCCACGCTCACCAAAATAGGTCAGCCAACGTTTCTGGATTTCTGCGGTTTGCATGGGGATCCCCGGGAACTCAATGATGCGGCCCGAGGGCCCTGATGGTCTTACTTAGAACGCTGAGAGAAGTCAGCTACTGCTTCTTCGACATCCGCTACGGCGTCACGAAGCTCTGCTTCACGTTCGCGATAGCCATCGACAACAGCACTAGTGAACTCACGAGCTTTGCTGTCAACGTCGGAAAAGAACTGCTTTCCCTCTGGCGTTTTTGCGACTTGGTGTGCTGCCACGAACCCAACGGCAATTCCAACGACGAAAAGGACTGCGCCTTTCATGATTTCTCCTTCAGATTGGGGTAACACGAACCGTATTAGCTTAGGCGGTTTCGATGCCTCAGCGACGGCGCTTAGGGCGAAGGCTCAGCACAGCGGCCCGAACTCCGGCGCTGAAACCTGCGATCTTAATCAACGGACCGCCAACGGTCGCCGCGCCAAGGGCGACGAGGGCAGAAATGTTGCCCGTCGTCTCTTCCACATTGCGAGTGATGGCATCCACGCGCGCGATTTGCCGGTTAGTTTCCGAAATCGTTGTTGTGGCCTCGGTCAACATCGGATCGAGATTATCGCTCACCCCACGGATGGCGGTGCTGGTTTCGTCAAAGACCTTCCCCAGCTTGAGAAGAGGGACAGCAAGCAATGCCACCAGCACTGCGAACACTCCGGCCGCAATGAGCCCTGCGATATCTCCACCAGTCATGGTTACTCCCGTCAATCTGAAGAAAAGGTACAAGTACACGGTATTCGACAATTGTGCCGAACTCCGCCGTAAACCAAGAAAGGGCCGGAGCAAAAGCTCCGGCCCTTTCTTTCACTAGTTAGCGTGCTGCGTAGTACTCAACAACGAGCTGAACTTCACAGGTCACGGGAACTTCGGCGCGCTTGGGGCGACGTACGAGACGTGCCTGCAGCTTGTCGATTTCAACTTCGAGGTAACCAGGAGTCTTAGGAAGAACATCCACGTGTCCGCCAGCTGCGGCGACCTGGAAGATCTCCATGCCTTCGCTGCGAGCCTTGACGTGCATGAGCTGTCCCGGCTTGACGCGGAACGAGGGACGGTCGACGAGCTGGCCGTCAACCAAGATGTGGCGGTGAACGATCATCTGACGAGCCTGTGCGGTCGTGCGAGCAATTGCCGAACGAACGAGCAGAGCGTCGAGACGCATTTCGAGCTGCTCAACCAAGTTCTCACCGGTCAGGCCAGCGGTCTTGCGGGCTTCCTCGAACTGAATCTTCAGCTGAGCTTCACGGATGCCGTACTGGGCACGCAGACGCTGCTTCTCGCGAAGACGAACAGCATAGTCACTGTCCTGCTTGCGCTTGGTGCGGCCGTGCTCACCGGGAGCATAGGGGCGCTTTTCGAGGTACTTGGCAGCCTTCGGCGTGAGGGCAATGCCCAACGCGCGCGACAGGCGAGTCTTGCTACGGGTACGTGACTTAGTAGACACAGGATCCTTTTCGATTGATTCAAGTAAGAACAATCTGGCGATCACTCGCACGCGAACGCGCGTACACAACACACCAGACGAAGTAGAGGGATGACCCTAGGGAACCCGGTCGGCTACAGACCTGTGTTCCGCGATATTCGATTTCATTGCAGCCGCGCGCCGAAACCGTATCGTTGGGACGTGTAACTCTATCACGTCAGTCCCCCGTGAACCACGACTCGCCACACCGAGCCAGAGCGCGAGTTGAGGCAGCTATTCGCCGCGAATAATCTCTCGCAGTTTCGCGAGTCGGGCAGACACCTCGCGCTCGTTGCCGTTGTTCGTTGGAGTGTAATACTCGGTGCCTTTCAAAACATCGGGCAGGTACTCCTGCTTCACCACTCCAAACTCTGAGTCGTGAGAATAGCGATAGCCCTTTCCATGGCCCAACCGCTTGGCACCCGGGTAGTGGGCATCGCGCAGTGGCTTAGGCACCCGGCCAATCTTGCCTGCACGCACATCGGCGATTGCAGCATCCAAAGCGGTATAGGCAGCATTCGATTTGGGAGCCGTCGCCAGATAGACAACAGCTTCTGCCAGCGGGATGCGACCTTCGGGCATTCCGATGAGCTGCACCGCATCAGCGGCCGCTACGGCAATCACGAGCGCTTGAGGGTCGGCGACGCCCACATCTTCTGCGGCGCTAATAATCACGCGCCGCGCAATGAAGCGGGGATCCTCCCCCGCTTCGATCATGCGCGCCAAGTAATGGAGTGCGGCATCGACATCGGAACCACGCACAGACTTAATGAAGGCGCTGATCACGTCGTAATGCTCATCACCGTTTCTGTCGTAGCGCAATAGGGCTCGATCAACAGCATTCGCTACGTGTTCTGCCGTCACGACCGCGGGACTTGCTGCGTCTTCATCATTCGACGCAGAAACTGCGGAAGCTTCAAGCGCGGTGAGCACCCGCCGAGCATCTCCCGACGACAAGCGGATGAGTAGTGCGCGCGCTTCAGGCTCGAGCACAACCGCATCCCGAAGCCCTCGGGGATCAGAAACGGCGCGATCAACCAAATCCCCCAGATCGTCGTCGTCGAGTTGATTGAGAGTCAGCAATAGGGACCGCGACAACAGCGGTGAGATCACGGAGAATGACGGGTTCTCTGTTGTCGCCGCGATCAGAATGACCCAGCCGTTTTCTACCCCAGGGAGCAACGCGTCCTGCTGCGCCTTAGTGAAACGGTGAATCTCATCAAGGAAGAGAACAGTAGATACACCATAGAGATCGCGAGCAGTGAGCGCCTCCTCCATGGTTTGACGCACATCTTTTACACCGGCGGTGACCGCAGAAAGCTCCACAAACTTGCGCTGAGAACCCCGCGCAATCGCCTTCGCGATAGTGGTCTTTCCCGTGCCGGGAGGCCCCCACAAAATAATGGATGCTGAACCATGACTGCCGTCAGCATCGTTCGCGAGGCTCATCAGCGGCGATCCGCGCTGCAGCAAATGCTTCTGACCGACGATCTCGTCGAGAGTCAGCGGCCGCATGCGCACCGCGAGGGGTGTTGCTCCGCTGTGCAGAGTTGCGGAAGCATTCATAACTCAATCGTAATCGCCAGCACTGACCGTCTGCACAGCGCACCTATCATTACGTGCCAGCGTCGTGGCGTTTGGTTGAGATTCCCGCGAGACCGTAAGGTTCATTGTGGCGTTCCTACGACAGCGGCGACGTCCGCGATTCTTCAAGGAGTAATGGTGGCATCCAGCAAGAGGCATTCACGCGAGCAACGAGACGCGCGGGAACGACTGCGCCTGTACACCGCGCGTGCATCCGTGCACGAGCAAACTGTCGCTCGCCGGAAGCGTGACAACGTTCTTGCAGTGGGTGTCGGACTCGTCATCATCGCGTTGGTGTCCACCGCTCAAGTCTTTTATTTCTCGGCCGGCCCGGGAACTCCCGAGCCAGCACCGTCGTTTACCGAAGAGCCTGAAGCCACCGATTCTGGCAACGTCGGGGATGTTCCCGATCCGGCTCTCGCCGAAGCTCGCACGTGGACTGGCGAACTCACCCTCAACGATGTCGCGCTCGGTATCGAGCTCGATGGTGCGGCTGCGCCGCAAGCCGTGGCGTCGCTCGTGGACTCCGCGGCATCCGACTATTACGTAGGCACTACCTGTCACCGTTTGGTCGTCACTGACAGCGCGGGACTGATCCAGTGCGGTTCGCTCGACGGCACCGGCGCGAGTGACCCCGACTATTCCTATGGCCCCATTGAGAACTCAGGCGTCGGCGGTTTCTACCCCGCCGGCTCGATCGCCATGGCACGAACCGGCGACGACGCTTTCTCAAACGGCCGTCAGTTCTTCATCGTCTTTGACGATGCGATCATTCCTGATGACACGGTCGGCGGCTACAGCATCGTCGGTCAAGTCACCTCTGGACTCGAGGATCTCCAGTCGGAGATCGTCGCAGGCGGCATCGTTGACGATGCCCAAGATGGAGCCCCGGTGACTGCCACAAGCATCACCGGCTTCACGATCCAGTAACAGCGTCAGCGACCGTGAGCGCGGTTGTTCTAAGCTTGGGTAACCCGGCAGCGACTTCCGGCATAAGCAGCAAGGTGAAGTAATTGGCTACAGAGAACCAGAACGAGTGGGGCCGCGTCGACGAGACAGGCACCGTTTTCGTCCGTGAGGCAGAAGGCGAACGCGCCGTCGGCCAATACCCCGACGGAACTCCCGAAGAGGCTTTGGCCTACTTCAGCCGCAAATATCAGGAGCTTGCCGGGCAGGTTACGTTGCTTGAGCAACGCGTCAAGAACGGCGCTCCCGCCTCTGACGTTGCCAAGGCCGTCGCCACGCTCGATGAGTCAATTGCCACCGCAAACGCCGTGGGTGACCTCGCAGCGCTGCTCACACGCGTGCAGGCGCTTGGCGGCTCCGTGACTAAGCTCACTGAACAGCAAAGCGAAGAAGCGAAAGCCGCACTCACGGAGGCAATTGCTGCCCGTAGTGCGCTCGTTGTTGAGGCCGAGACGCTCGCTGCTGCCGATCCGGCCAAAGCACAGTGGAAGCAAGTCACCGCGCAAATGGACGATATTTTTACACGCTGGAAGGCTCATCAAGCTGACGGTCCTCGTTTACCCAAGAACGAAGCGAATGAGTTGTGGAAGCGATTCCGCGCTGCACGAAGCACGATCGACACCCATCGTCGCGCGTTTTTTGCCGAGTTAGATTCCGTTCACAAGAAGGCTCGCGCTGACAAGCAAGCTCTCGTCGACGAAGCAGAGTCTCTCGCCGCACAGGGCGCCGACGGCATCCATACGTACCGCCGACTTCTCGACAGCTGGAAGGCCGCCGGTCGCGCAGGAAAGAAGTTTGACGACGCCTTGTGGGCTAAGTTCAAGCAGGCAGGCGACGTTCTCTACGCCGCCAAGTCAGAGGTTGACGCTCAAGACAACGTGGAGTTCACCGCAAACTGGGAGCTGAAGAAAACGCTGCTCGAGGAAGCTGAGCCGCTGCTGAAGGCGACAGATCGCGTGCAAGCAAAGAAGACTCTGCTCTCGATCCAAAAGCGCTGGGACGAGATTGGCAAGGTGCCCCGCGACAAGATCAAGACTGCCGAAGAGCGTCTCCGCAAGGTTGAGGCCGCTGTTCGCAAGCTCGACGAGGATCACTGGCACAAGAACAACCCCGAGCGTCAGGAACGGTCAGAGGGCTTCTTGGGTCAACTCAACGAAGCGATCGCCAAGCTTGAGGCAGAACTCGCCGAAGCCCAAGCGACCGGCAATGCGAAGAAGATTGCGGCAGCACAAGACGCACTCGATGCTCGCAAGGCATGGTTGGGCGCCCTCAAGTAGCGTGTTCTCCACAGGCAACTAGTTCTCCACTAAAGCGCAACTGCAGCCATCGTGCGGCCACCAACGGCCGCACGATAGAGGCATGACACCACGACTCCCCCCAGTACTCAGTGCAATCGACTTACCGTTGGTGGAACTTCAATGTGCTGCTCTCGACGGCGAATTATTCGCTCTCGACCAGTGCTTCTGTTCCATAGATGAATTCGACACCATTCATTTACGTGCCCGCGCACTCGGCGTGATCTTGGACGCTCGAATTATTGCGGAACGGATGACTGCAGCCTGGGTGTGGGGCGCCGCTCTCAATCCCCCTAGCCGTCATCAATTGTGCGTCGCTATCGGCGCCCGCACCCGACCTCACGCAAGTTTGAATGCGCTTCTTCGCGAAGTCGTGATCGGTGATGACGACATCGACACCGTGTCGGGCGTGAGCGTGACATCGCGGCTGCGCACTGTTCTCGACCTGGCTCGATTTAGTGAGCCATTCGGCGTCAGAGAGCAGTCGGCCGTCAGAGTCTTGATGGACGAAGGCGCTCTCGACTATGAGCACTGCGTCAGTGCGCTTACTTCACGCCGCAATCTGCCGCAGAAGCGGGTTGCCCTCGAACGCTTAGCCGCGCTTCAGACCCCCGTTCCACTCGCGTGTGTCAGCTAGCCGCTATTGACTCGGTACACGTCGTAGACGGCATCTACGCGACGCACAGCATTGAGCACACGATCAAGATGAGTGGTGTCGCCCATTTCGAAAACAAACTTGCTGATCGCAAGACGCGCGGTCGACGTATTCACTGTCGCTGAGAGAATGTTTACATGGGTCTCACTGAGCACCTTGGTGATGTCAGAGAGTAGCCCGGCACGGTCAAGCGCCTCAACCTGAATTTGAACGAGGAACAAGCTCTTGGATGTCGGAGCCCACTCCACTTCGATCATGCGCTCAGGCTCATCTAGGAGTGACTGCACGTTTTTACAATCGGCACGATGGACCGAGACGCCGGCACCGCGGGTGACAAAACCTACCACCTCATCGCCCGGAACAGGCGTGCAACAACGCGCTAGCTTAACGAGAATGTCGGGGGCGCCACGAACCAGAATTCCAGAATCTGAATGCTTATACGGGCGCAGTTTGCCTGCGGCCGGGAAAGTGAGTTCTCCGTCATCTTCTTCGGTGCCAGCGCTAAGCGAGCCGACGAGCTTCTCGATAACTGACTGTGTGGAGATGTGGCCTTCGCCGACCGCCGCGTAGAGAGCAGAAACATCTTCGTAGCGCATGTTCGCAGCAAGTTCTGCAAACGACTCTTGACTCATGAGCTTCTGAAGAGGCATGTTCTGTTTGCGCATCGCGCGAGCGATGGCATCTTTGCCTTGCTCAATAGCTTCGTCGCGACGTTCCTTCGTGAACCACGCACGAATCTTATTGCGAGCACGCGTGCTCTTTACAAATCCCAGCCAATCCTGGCTCGGCGCAGCATCCGGACTCTTTGACGTGAATACTTCAACCGAGTCTCCGCTGTTGAGCTCGGTTTCTAGCGGCACCAATCTGCCGTTGACCTTAGCGCCCATGGTGCGGTGGCCAATTTCGGTGTGCACCGCGTAGGCAAAGTCAACAGGTGTAGCACCAGCGGGAAGGCCGATTACCTTGCCCTGAGGCGTGAAGACGTATACCTCCTTGGCACCAATTTCGAAACGAAGCGATTCAAGGAACTCGCTTGGATCGGATGTTTCCGCCTGCCAGTCTGTGATGTGCGCTAACCACGCCATATCGTTGTCCGCGGGTCCAGACTCGATAGCCTTGCCGGCAGCGCGGTCTTTGTACTTCCAATGAGCAGCAACACCAAACTCTGCTCGATGATGCATCTCACTGGTGCGAATTTGAATCTCGACCGCCCGGCCGTCCGGGCCAATCACTGTCGTATGAAGCGACTGGTACAGATTGAACTTTGGCGTCGCTATGTAATCCTTGAAGCGACCAGGAATCGGGTTCCATCGAGCGTGAATTGATCCGAGCACCGCATAGCAATCGCGCACCGAGTTTACGAGCACTCGGATACCGACCAGGTCATAGATCTCGTCGAATTCGCGACCGCGCAGAATCATCTTCTGGTAGATCGAGTAATACTGCTTGGGCCTACCAGCAACTGTGCCCTTGATGCGCGATGTTCTGAGGTCGTCTTTTACAGCCGCGATGACCTGCTTGACGAACTCGTCCCGCTGCGGTGTTCGCTTCGAAACTAGGCTTTCGATCTCGACATAAATTTTCGGATGCAACACAGCGAACGAGAGATCTTCGAGCTCTGTCTTCATCGCCTGAATACCAAGCCGGTGCGCGAGTGGCGCATAAATCTCGAGAGTCTCTTGCGCCTTGCGCGAGGCAGACTCTCGAGGCACAAACCCCCATGTGCGTGCGTTATGGAGGCGGTCTGCGAGCTTAATCACGAGAACGCGGATGTCTTTCGACATCGCGACGATCATCTTACGAACCGTCTCAGCTTGTGCGCTATCGCCGTACTTAACTTTGTCTAGCTTGGTGACTCCGTCGACGAGCATGGCGATTTCATCGCCAAACTCGAGACGAAGTTCGTCAAGCGAATAAGAAGTGTCTTCTACTGTGTCGTGAAGAAGGGCGGCAGCAATAGTCTTCTCGCCAATGCCGAGCTCAGCAAGGATCTGGGCAACGGCGATCGGGTGAGTGATGTAAGGCTCACCGCTCTTACGCTTCTGGCCGTCGTGCGCCCTAAATGCAGCGGCGTAGGCCCGCTCGATGAGAGCAAGATTGGCCTTCGGGTGACTTGCCTTGACCGTTCGCAGAAGTTTCTCGACTGAACCCGCTGGTTGTGCACGGGAGAAGAGTCGAGGAAGGAGCGCGCGAAACGACGCTGATGACTGCTGCGAATCACTCATCCCGCTACCTCCTAGATCGATTCTAGGACGCGTTCGACACCGCGAAGTTCACGAGCGCAACGAACCACTGCTGTTCCTTGCGAACGAATAACCACACGTTCGTGCACGGTAGCTACTTGCTGCCCTTGTCTGCAGCACGCGCAGCAGTGAGGCGCTTGGTGCGGCTGAGGATGGCTGGCTCGTTCTGACGGAACTGCGCATACAACGGAGCGGCGATGAAAATCGTCGAGTAAGTGCCGACGATAATGCCGATGAACAGCGCGAGGGCGATGTCACGCAGCGTTCCTGCACCCAGCACATACGCGCCGATGAACAAGATGGCACCGACAGGCAGAGCAGCCACTACACCCGTGTTGATGGAACGCACAAGAGTCTGATTTACCGCGAGATTCACCGATTCAGCGAACGTACGTCGAGACTCAGAGCCGTCTTCTGAAGTGTTCTCTCGGATCTTGTCGAACACCACGACGGTGTCATAGAGAGAGAAGCCGAGGATTGTAAGGAACCCGATCACTGCCGAGGGGGTTATTTCGAATCCAAAGACTCCATACACACCAGCGGTAATGACGATGTCATGGAGAAGCGCGATCATTGCTGCTATCGACATCTTCCAGGTACGGAAGTACATCGCCATCATGATCGCAGCGAGAGCGATGAATACGATCAGTGCGCGAAGGGCGGAGCTCGTAATATCTGCGCCCCAGGAAGGTCCAACGAACGACGCGGCAACCGTATCGTTCTCGACGTTGAAGGCACCCGCAAGTGCATCACGCACCGCGTTCGACTCATCAGTCTCTAACTGCTCCGTCTGGATGCGAAGCGAGCTCGTGCCAATGACCGTGACCTTGGGGTCAGCGTCCGCGACTACATCGATGACCGTGTCTGTCGCCAACGTCTGCGCTTCAGCGTTGGTATCTGGGTCTGAAAGTTGCTCGACCGAGTCGATCTGGAACTGCGATCCGCCGGTGAATTCGATGCCGAAGACATAGCCGCCACGCAGCGCCGGCACCACGATGGATACCGCGAGCAAAACTGCGGCGAGTGTGTACCAGACCTTGCGGCGGCCGATGAAGTTGATCGATACATCACCGGTGTAGAGATCGTTGCCGAACTTGGAGAAGCTAGCCATCAGGAGTCCTTTCCATCTGAGCTGGCATCAGGGGCAGTGCCCGCCAGGTCAGCAGCTTTTCGTTCAGCAATGGTCTGTCGACGCGCAGCTTCGCGGCTGGCGCCCGTTTTGTTCTTAGACACAGCCGGAGTGCGGAATTGTGCTCGGCCGCGATAGATCGCGCCGAGTGCGTTGGGGTCGAGCCCGCTAAAGCGGTGACCACTAGAGAAGAACCGGGTTGTCGCGAGTAGTTGAAGAACGGGGTGAGTAAACAACACCACAACAAGTACGTCGATGACCGTCGTGATTCCCAAAGTCAAGGCGAATCCTCGAACGTTGCCTACAGCAAGCACAAAGAGAACGACCGCGGAAAGAAGGTTGACAGCCTTGGCCGCAAAGATCGTGCGAAGCGCACGCTTCCAGCCAGCCTCTACCGCTCCGGTCAGCGAACGACCATCGCGAAGCTCATCTCGGATTCGCTCGAAGTAAACGATGAAGGAGTCCGCGGTGAAACCGATAGCCACGATAAGACCAGCAACGCCTGCGAGCGAGAGGCGGTAGCCGTGACGCCACGATAGGTAGGCGATGACCAAGTACGTGAGTACTCCAGCAACGATGAGCGACGCTACCGTTACCAGACCAAGAAGTCGGTATTGGAAGAGCGAGTAGATGACAACGAGAAGGAGACCGATGAGTCCGGCGATCAAACCCGAGTTCAATTGGTTGCTGCCCAACGTCGCAGAGATGTTTTCACTACTCTGAACTTCGAAACCAATCGGCAATGCACCGAACTTCAGCTGGTCAGCGAGAATCTCTGCGGTTTCTTGGGTGAAGGTTCCCGAAATCTGTGGATTTCCGCCGGTGATGATGCCCTGAGTAGTCGGGGCTGAAATTACCTGACCGTCGAGGACGATTCCGAAGCGGTTGCGCGGGTCGGTCTCATCGAAGGAAAAGAGGCGTGTGGTCATTTCTGCCATGCCCGCAGTGCCTTCATCATCGAACGTAAGGAATACACCCCATTGACCGGTGCTGACTCCCGACGAACTCGTGATGAGCCCGCTGGTGGCATCAGTGATCGTGCTTCCTTCAACCTCTACCGGGCCAAGAATGTATTTGTAAAGCCCGTCTGAGTCGCACGTGATGAGAGGTTCCGCTGCGGGGGCGACACTGAAATTATCCAGGGAAGCGCAATCGAAGTTCGTGAACTCGTCGAAAAGTGCGTCGGTAACCCAGTTGAGGTCACTGCCGTCAGTCGGCACTGCTGTTGGCGTTGTCGCGAGCGTGGGTTCCGGAGTCGCAGTAGCAGTCTCACCATCGGTCGCAGCCGTATCGGTGGGCTCAGGCGTCTCCGTTGCCGTCGCGGTCGGCGCTACATCTGTATACAGCAAAGGACGAAACTCGAGCTTCGCGGAGGACTGAATACGGTTGAGCGTCTCTTCGTCGGGAACGCCCGGGATCGAGACCACGATGTTGGCGGCACCTTGAGTAGTAACCTCGGCCTCGGCTACACCACTAGCGTCTACTCGATCGCGAATGATCGACACAGCCTGGGTAAGTTGCTCCGAGGTGACGGTCTGGCCACTCTCGAGTTGAGGAGCTAGAACGATTTGCGTTCCACCCTCAAGGTCAAGCGCTAGTTTCGGGGCCCACGACGCCGAGCCGAACATGGAGCCAGCACCGATCAAAACGGTGAGCGCCACCGTGAGTGCTGTGAGCCAGACGATGGCTCGCCACGCGTTTTTCACAGGGGTTGTTCTTGCCACCTATTTGACTCAGCTTTCTTGACAGAGCAGTGCAGGATCGCACGCCGTTGGACAGTCATCCCCGGGGAGGACGACTCTCAACACTAATGGGTTACGCGTACTCGTTTTACTATTTGGACGACTTGTCGTCCTTGGAGTCGGAAAGCTCGCCAAATTCTGGATCAGTCTCGGAGACAGCAGCTTCGCCAGCGGCTTCGCGCTCTGCCGCTTCACGATTCGCAATTTCCATCGCTTCTTCGACCGAGCGAGGAGCGCCATCTTCAACGGCGTCTTCAGCGACGACCTTCGCGAGAGTCTGGCTGTGAACCTTAACGATGACGCCCTTGCTGATTTCGATCTCAGCTTCGTTCTTGACGGTATCCATCGTGATGAGGGTTCCGAAAAGGCCAAAGTTGGTCATAACCTCAACGCCAGGAACCATCTGCTCGCGCAGTTCTTCCATCTGCGCTTTGCGCTTACGGCTGTTGCGGAACATGAAGAAGATGAGCACGCCGAGAATGGCGAGCATCGCAATAGAAAGAGGATCCATGAGGTACCTTTCGGTGGTCTGTGGGCCTGGCGCTCAAGCTGATGCGCGTGTTAAGCCAGTAAAACTATAGTTCATCACTGAACAGCGACGAATTCCTGTCAGCCATTCCAAAATGTTCCCATGCCGCGCGCGTTGCCACTCGGCCCCGCGGGGTGCGAGACAGCAACCCGATCCGCACGAGGAACGGTTCGACAACGGACTCTACTGTCTCGGCTTCTTCACCAACCGAAACGGCAAGGGTACTGAGCCCGACTGGTCCCCCGTCGAACCGACTAAGCACCGTGTGCATCACGGCGCGGTCAAGGCGATCGAGGCCACGCTCGTCGACGTCGTACAGCTCAAGAGCCGCACGCACCGCATCCGTGCTGGCGGGAATGCCATTGACGAGCGCATAGTCGCGCACCCGACGAAGCAAGCGATTGGCGATACGAGGAGTGCCCCGACAGCGGCCGGCAATCTCCGCGATCGCTTCTTTATCGATATCGAGTTCCAACATCGTCGCGGCTCGAGCCAACACTCGCTCAAGTTCCCCTTCATCGTAGAACTCAAGATGCGCCGTAAACCCGAATCGGTCGCGCAGAGGATTCGGGAGAAGACCAGAACGAGTAGTCGCGCCGACCAAGGTGAACGGCGCGATATCGAGCGGGATGGATGTCGCTCCTGCTCCCTTGCCCACCATGATGTCAATGCGGAAATCTTCCATCGCAAGGTAAAGCATCTCTTCTGCAGAGCGAGCCATGCGATGAATCTCGTCAATAAAGAGCACTTCGCCGGGAAGCAGCGACGACAACACCGCCGCTAGATCGCCAGCATGCTGAATAGCGGGGCCGCTCGACATACGCAGCGGGCGGTCGCTCTCATGGGCGACGATCATCGCCAACGTGGTCTTGCCGAGACCAGGAGGGCCTGCAAGAAGAATGTGGTCTGCGGTGCGATTCTGCATCGCCGCCGCGCGCAAGAGCAACTGAAGTTGCCCGCGAACCTTCGTCTGCCCGACAAACTCGTCAAGAGACTTGGGGCGCAACGCACCCTCGAAAGCAAGCTCAGCATCCGACTCGACGCCTGAAGTGACGACGTCGTCGTTATCCAGCATTAGAGACCAGCCTTACCTGTCTGCGAACCAACGAGCAGCAGTGCCCGACGAAGAATCGCCTGCACATCGCTCTGCTCCGACTCGTCGGCATCCTGAACGGCACCTTCCGCTGCGGGTTGCGCAAGTTTCTCTGCCCAGCCCAAACCTTGGAGCGCCAATGACACTTGTTCGGACACAGAGGTGGAACGCGGCGCGGCAGCAGCGGGTCGGCGTGCGGACACGATGAGCTTGCCTGCCAAGTTCAACACGATGAGCTTGGCGGTCTTGGGCCCGATACCCGACACTTTGCGGAATGCGGAGTCGTTTTCTTCAGCAACCGCGCGCGCCACATCGTCGGGGGCCAACGCCGCCAGCACGCCCATCGCGCTCTTGGGCCCCACACCGGTGACACCACGCAACAAGTTGAATACCTCGAGCTCGTCAGTCGTGCGAAAACCATAGAGGGCTAAATCGTCTTCTCGCACGATTAACGCTGTGTTGAGTTGGGCTTCAGCGCCCACCCGCACGGACAAGGCGTGTTCGGGAGTTACGCTCACGCTCAGGCCGACTCCCCCGACCTCAACAACTAGCGAAGTTCCGACCGCGGCGAGAACGGTGCCACGAAGGGAAGAAATCATAGGTTCAGCCTACGAGCACCCGCTGACTTCTCTGCTGACCGCCACGCCTCCTGAGCGGGGGTGAGCCCGGTTGAGCGTGCAGACTGCTGCCCTGCGCTTCCTGCGGGGCGGCCAGAAGCAACAGGGGCTGGCGTGAAACCAGGCCCGCTCTTCCACGCACCGCAGATCGCAAGCGCACAAGCATCAGCAGCATCCGCTGGTTTCGGCGCTTCGGCAAGGCCGAGCACTCGCGCCACCATGCTGCCCACTTGCTTCTTCTCTGCGCCGCCGTAGCCCGTAATTGCAAGCTTCACTTCAGTGGGCGTATGAAGTGTCACCGGAATGCCGTGACGTGCAGCGACATACATCGCGACGCCACTGGCCTGGGCCGTGCCCATCACCGTGCTCACATTGTTTTGGGCGAAGACTCGCTCAAGCGCGAGCTGCTGTGGAGCGAACTCGGCAATGATGGCGTCAATACCGTCACCAATCTCGCGCAACCGCTCTTCCAATGCCATTGCTGGCGGAGTGCGGACTACACCGACGTACACCAAAGTCGCACGACGATTGGGCGCAACATCGACCACACCGATACCGCACCGCGTGAGCCCGGGATCGATCCCGATCACACGCAGCGTCATCGACTAGTCCTCGTCAAGCTCGGCTTGAACCTCAGGCGTGATGTCAAAGTTGGAGTAGATGTTCTGAACGTCGTCGGACTCTTCAAGCGCATCGATCAGCTTGAAAACCTTGCGGGCAGTATCGGCGTCGACTTCGACCTTGACGTTCGGAACGAACTCGGCTTCCGAGGCGTCATAGTCGATACCAGCCTCTTGAAGCGCATTACGCGACTCAACCAGGTGGGCTGTATCGGTGATGACCTCGAAGCCTTCGCCGTGGTTCATGACTTCTTCAGCACCAGCGTCGAGCACTGCCATGAGTATGTCGTCTTCGGTGACGCCCTCAGTCTTGGTGATCGAGATGACGCCCTTGCGTTCAAAGTTGTACGCAACGCTGCCGGGATCGGCCAACGAGCCACCGTTGCGACTCATGATCGTGCGAACATCGGCTGCCGCGCGGTTCTTGTTGTCGGTAAGACATTCAACCAGGAGAGCAACACCGTTGGGACCGTAGCCCTCGTACATGATGTTGAGGTACTCGATGGCGTCGCCAAGCTGGCCGGAGCCACGCTTGACCGCACGATCGATGTTGTCGTTGGGAACCGACGTCTTTTTCGCCTTTTGAATGGCGTCGACAAGAGTCGGGTTGCCCGCAAGGTCTGCTCCGCCGATCTTGGCGGCGACCTCAATATTCTTGATCAATTTCGCGAATGACTTCGCGCGGCGAGAATCAGTAATCGCCTTCTTGTGCTTGGTAGTTGCCCATTTAGAATGCCCTGACATGACGGCTATTCTATCTGGCCTCGCGACGCCTCGCGTACGCGAATCCCCGCCCTAAGCCCGATCGACTCTCGTGCGCACGCCAAGCTCGCTCAATTGAAGTTGGGCTAGCAGCGCAACGGTCGTGGTATTTCCTGCGCGCCACTCGGCAGCCGGGTTGGGGGACACCTGAGACAAAGCAGTCAAATTCTGCGAGGAGAGCGCCCGAAGGGCAAGCAAATCAGCGCCACCCGGCGTGGCGGGCAGCTTCTTTGCTTCAGCCGCTCGCACCGCGAATCGCACCCGAGGCAGCAGCCACACCAGCACGATCAAGACGATGGGAACCACACCGATAAATACTCCAACTAGCGTCGCCGCAGCCAGAACGGTTTCCTGCTGGCTCTGGCCTGCGGCTTCCAGCGCAGCCCCGGCATCACTCGCCCCGTCAAAAGGGGTACGGATGCCCGCCCCGATCAAGGGGACAGCACCGAGGGTGTCCCCCAGTTCCACCATCGTCGAACGAAAACCGGCGCCGGCATCCTGCATCTGAACACCGAGCTGCTGGAACGCTGCGATGAGCTGGTACACCCACATCGCAATCGCAATCCACACAGCTATGAAAGCGAGCGAGAGCACGTCGATCGTGATCTGGCGCGCTCTGCGGGCGGGGTGATCTGCATACAGTTGCATTCCCCCATGATGCAGGAACTATCCCTTGGCACGCACCCGAGAAACAAAGTATTCGTGAAAACGCGTATCGCCCGTGATCTCGGGATGAAAGGACGTTCCGAGAAGGTTTCCCTGCTCAACAGCCACAATCCTGCCGTCGTCAAGCGTGGCGATTGCTCGGGCGCTCGCGCCGACGGATTCGACAACAGGAGCCCGGATGAAGATCGCGTGCACGGGCACGTCGCCCAACTCTGGAACGCGGATGTCTGTCTCGAAGGAGTCGGTCTGTGACCCGAACGCATTCCGGCGCACCACAACATCCAGTCCGCCGAAGGATTGTTGTCCCTCAATCGAGTCGAGCACGGTGTCAGCGAGCATGATCAAGCCAGCGCACGTGCCGTAGACAGGAAGCCCCCCGGCAATCGCTTCTCGAATCGGCTCGAAAAGCCCATAGAGGCGACTGAGTTTGTCGATCACACTCGACTCTCCGCCGGGAATGATGAGCCCAGCGATGTGCTCGAGCTGTTGAGGGGTTTTCACCGCAATGGCGGCTTCTCCCAACTGCTCGAGCACATTCAGGTGTTCACGAAAATCACCCTGGAGCGCAAGCACTCCGATCGGGCGCTGACCGACCGACTGGCTACCAGCCACGCTCAGAGAGACGGTGAGGCGCAGCAAGATCAGACACGTTGATGCCAACCATGGCCTCACCGAGTCCACGCGAAGCTGCGGCGATCACGCTCGGGTCATCGAAGAAGGTTGTCGCCTTCACGATGGCTGCTGCGCGCTGCGCCGGGTTGCCCGACTTGAAGATTCCGGAACCGACGAAAACTCCATCAGCACCAAGCTGCATCATGAGCGCAGCGTCGGCAGGAGTCGCAACTCCGCCAGCAGTGAAGAGAACGACGGGAAGCTTTCCGGTCTCCGCAATTTCGCGCACGAGCTCATAGGGAGCCTGAAGTTCTTTTGCCGCAACATACAGTTCGTCGGCAGACTTCGAACGCAATGCGTTAATCTGACCCTTGATGGTGCGGATGTGCTTGGTCGCCTCAGAAACGTCACCGGTGCCCGCTTCGCCCTTCGAACGAATCATCGCAGCACCCTCGGTGATGCGACGAAGCGCCTCCCCCAAGTTGGTTGCGCCACACACGAAGGGAACGTCAAAGTTCCACTTATCGATGTGGTTGACGTAGTCGGCGGGGCTCAGCACTTCGGACTCGTCGATGTAGTCGACTTTGAGCGCCTGAAGAACCTGCGCTTCAACGAAGTGGCCGATTCGGGCCTTGGCCATAACGGGAATCGACACCGCGTCGATTATGCCGTCGATAAGGTCGGGGTCGCTCATGCGAGCTACTCCACCCTGCGAACGAATATCAGCGGGCACACGCTCAAGGGCCATGACAGCAACTGCGCCGGCATCCTCCGCAATCTTTGCCTGCTCAGCGTTGACGACATCCATGATGACGCCGCCCTTGAGCATTTCTGCCAATCCACGCTTGACGCGGCTCGTACCCGATTCGTTCGATGAAGTGTTCTCGCTCATAGCTTCAACGCTAAGACCGAAGGCCTCGAAAGAATGCAGCCAATTTGAACTCAGTGGTTCGTCGGCCAGGCCTTCGCTAGTTCTTCGCGGACCTCGCCGAGTAAGCGAGGAATGGCCTTGGTGCCGGCCACGATCGGGAAGAAATTCGAATCCGTTGCCCAGCGAGGAACAACATGCTGATGAAGGTGATTGGCAATGCCAGCGCCCGCTAGCGCGCCCTGATTCATTCCTATGTTGAAACCATGCGCTTTCGATGTCTCGCGGAGCACTCGCATCGCCGTTTGAGTAAGCGACGCGATCTCTGCAGTCTCCTCGTCCGTCGCCTCGTCATAGAGCGGCACATGACGATAAGGGCACACCAAGAGGTGGCCGCTGTTATACGGGAAGAGATTCAACAGAACGAACGCGTGCTTGCCGCGCGCGACGATGAGAGCTTTCTCGTCATCCAAAGTCGGCGCAACACAGAAAGGACAGTCATCCTTGTCAGGCTGCGACTGGTCCGTGATGTAGGCGATACGGTGCGGTGTCCAGAGTCGCTGAAAGGCATCCGGGACCGCGGCGAAGTCAGCACTCCACTCCCCCGCAGGCAACTCCGAGCCGTCGTAGTCGCGCACGAACTAAACCTGCGCTCGAGTAGCGATCGCCTCGGTGATGCGTGTCACAGCATCCGCAATCGGGATGCCGTTCTCCTGAGATCCATCGCGGAAACGGAAGCTCACCGAACCGGCAGCTTGATCCTGTTCTCCAGCAATGAGCTGGAACGGGATCTTCGACTTCGTGTGAGTTCGGATCTTCTTCTGCATCCGCTCACTCGAGTCGTCTAGCTCGGCGCGAACGCCAAGCGCCTTGAGCTGATCGATAACGCCGCCCAAGTACTCTTCATACGCTTCAGCAACCGGGATGCCAACAACCTGAACCGGCGACAGCCAGACGGGAAACGCACCGGCATAGTGCTCGGTGAGCACCCCAAAGAACCGCTCGATTGAACCGAACAGCGCACGGTGAATCATCACGGGACGCTGGCGTGAACCGTCTGCGGCCGTGTATTCGAGCTCGAAACGCTCCGGAAGGTTGAAGTCGAGCTGCACCGTGGACATCTGCCACGTGCGACCAATAGCGTCTCGCGCCTGAACGGAGATCTTGGGGCCGTAGAACGCCGCCCCACCCGGGTCAGGAACGAGTTCAAGACCTGTTTCTGCAGCGACTTCAGCGAGAGTCTCGGTTGCTTCTTCCCATACGTCGTCGTCGCCAACATACTTCTCAGGGTTCTTCGTCGAGAGCTCAAGATAGAAGTCCGTGAGACCGTAATCACGCAAAAGTGAGAGCACGAAGTTGAGGGTGTTAGTCAACTCCTGCTTCATCCCCTCTTTCGTGGTGAAGAGGTGCGCATCGTCTTGAGTCAAGCCGCGAACACGCGTGAGGCCGTGAATAACACCAGACTTTTCATTGCGGTACACGGTGCCGAACTCAAAGAGGCGCATCGGCAGGTCGCGGTACGAGCGACCGCTCGACTTGTAGATCAGGATGTGCATCGGGCAGTTCATGGGCTTGAGGTAGTAGTCGGCACCCTGGCGAGTAATTTCGCCCTCTTCGTTGCGCCCCTCATCGAGGTGCATCGGTGGGAACATGCCGTCCTTGTACCAACCCAAGTGACCGGACGTCTCAAACAGCGCCGCCTTGGTGATGTGGGGCGTGTTGACGAACGAGTAGCCCTCCTGCAAGTGACGCCGGCGCGAGTAGTCCTCCATCTCGTGACGGATTATTCCGCCCTTGGGGTGGAATACGGCAAGTCCAGAACCGATTTCGTCCGGGAAAGAGAACAGGTCTAGCTCAGCACCAAGCTTGCGGTGATCGCGCTTGAGCGCTTCCTCTTGACGAGCCTGGTACTCACGAAGCTCGTCTTTGGTCGGCCATGCCGTGCCATAGACGCGTTGAAGCTGCTTGTTCTTTTCTGAACCGCGCCAATAGGCGGCGGCGGTGCGCGTCAGTGACCACCCGTTTCCGATCATTCGCGTGTTCGGAAGGTGTGGGCCGCGGCAGAGATCTTTCCAATAAACTTCGCCGGTCTTGCCATCGACGTTGTCGTAAATGGTCAGCTCGGCGCCTCCGACCTCCACAGATTCGTTATCGGCATCAGCGTCGCCTTCGGCAACCGCGCCCTTGAGGCCGATGAGCTCGAGCTTGTATGGCTCGTTGGCCAACTCTTCACGGGCCTCAGCCTCGGTAACAACGCGACGCTGAAAGCGCTGACCCTGGCGGATGATGCGATCCATCGCCTTGGTGATTGCTTTAAGATCTTCGGGCGTAAATGGCTCTTCGACATCAAAATCGTAGTAGAAACCGTCAGTCACCGGCGGGCCGATACCCAGCTTCGCCGCAGGATTGATCGTCTGAACAGCCTGCGCTGCGACGTGTGCCGCTGAATGGCGAAGGATATTGAGCCCGTCAGGCGAGTCAATAGTGACTGCCTCAACCTCATCCGTGTCTATCACCGTCGAGGCGAGATCTTTCAGCTCACCGTTGACGCGCATGGCGACGACGTTGCGGTCGGTAAATAGGTCGAATCCAGTCTTACTCACACAACAACTTTAGCGGCGTTAAGCCATCCTCGGTGCCGCAGCCGGAGCGCGGGTCACAAAATCTGAGAAGCCCACGCAGCAAGCGCTGTACTTGTCAGAGCCGCCGCCCAGGCAATTACGAACTGGAGCACTGACACAAGGTCGATAAGAGTTGTCGTCTTGCGACTTCGTGCTGTCGGGATAAGTGCAATCGCCATGAGCGTCATGGTGATGAATGTGTTTCCGGTTGATCCTTCGGGAAGCAGGCCGAGCGCGAAGCCAAGGATGATCGCAACGAACACGAGAGACGAGATGATGATTGCTCCCGGACGGCGCACAATGATTGCGATCAGCCAAGCACTGACGACGGGAGCGATGACCCACATACCTTCAAACGTGGTCAAGAAGGTAAGCGCGACGACGAGCCGATCACCGAACTCCGCGAACGCTGTTCGCATTGCACTCGAAAAGGGGCTCCCGAGAAAGACGGCGTTCAGCACGATGAGAGACAACAGCGCTGCGGCCGCCGGGTACAGGATGACGAGAGCGTTTGCGCGCCTCACGCCTTTTTCTTGAGAGCGTCGGTGAGTCAAAAATGGCGCGGAAACAGCGGCTGCGGTGACATATACCAGAGCCGTAATATCCGTGAGCACTGCGACCATAAAGTAGAGCCCGACGCGGAAGCCCGACTCAGTATTTCCCCACGCTACGAAGCGCACTATGTGCGAGAGCCCGAGCCCGAACAAGAGCAAACCCAAGAACGCCGCGAAGTTTTGGGTGGCGTTATAGAAGAACAACGGATTCAAGGCAAGCGCCGACATCAGAATGATTATCGTCGAC
The DNA here is from genome assembly GCF_015864955.1 of Salinibacterium sp. NK8237. Taxonomy (NCBI): domain Bacteria; kingdom Bacillati; phylum Actinomycetota; class Actinomycetes; order Micrococcales; family Microbacteriaceae; genus Salinibacterium; species Salinibacterium sp. NK8237. Next base: position 373,068 of record NZ_JADYWE010000001.1, read on the forward strand.
CGTGGAAAGCGTCGCTGCACCATAATCTCGATAATCTTCTGCAGAAAGATTCCAGCGCTAATCGCGCCAAGCAGCGACAGAGTGAGCGAACCACCGGGCGCAAATGCAGCCAAAAGCGTGCTGATGGGCGGAAAAATTTCGCCTAACCAGATCGCATCAGCTCTATCCCACGGTATTTCAGCGGCACGCTCGACCAGCCTGATATTAGGAGAGGTAGTGACGCCAAGCAGGTGAACAACGATCGCAAACACGACGAATGGCAGTGCGAACAGTGCACGAAGCAGCCACCGTCGCGGGCGCCGTCGCGGCCACTGATCAAGTCGAGTGCGAGGGGGCCTCGTCGCTATACGAAGTGGTCGCGTGGCTGGAGCGTGATCAGTCATGATTTGTTTGGTTCGTCAAGCCATGCTCCGTCTTCTCCCAGTAGTGCGGTTTCGTAATGAGTTGCCACAACGCTTTGTACGACGCGACGGAGTGCAGAATCCAGTACAACGGGTTCAGCAACGCCCACGGAACTAGAGCAAAGGTGCCCCGCTTATACGGTCCCATCATCGAGAGGTACACCATGATGGAACTGCCGATAATGAAGTTGAGAAAACAAATCCACAACAACCAGTACGGGAAAAATTGCCCCACGAATTCTGGTGGTAGCGCTAAAGATAGGACCGTAAGAACGTAGAACGGCAACACGCCCAGGAAAGTCGCCGGGGTTCCCGCTATCAGGAGCACGAAGCTGCTGAACCGCCAGAATCCAATTTCTCGCATGAGCGCCGCTGGCCTTCGTGCATGCACGAGCGTCGTCTGCATGTAGCCCTTGATCCAGCGGCTGCGCTGACGAACAAAGTTAGGAATCGAAGTGTTGGCTTCTTCCATCGTCGCGGAGTTCACTACGCCAACCCGATATCCCAAAGCACTCGCGCGGATGCCCAAGTCGGCATCCTCCGTCACGTTATAGGGGTCCCAACCCCCCAGGCCTTTGAGCGCCTCAGTTCTAAAGTGATTCGAGGTGCCGCCCAACGGAATGGGCAAGTCAAGCGAATCCAGCCCCGCAAGCATGTAGTCGAACCAGTAGCCGTATTCGAGCGAAAACATCCGAGTAAGGACATTTTCGCGGGAGTTGAAGTAGTTGAGCGCAGCTTGCACGCACACAGTCTTCTCCCCGCCGCGTTGGAACGAAATATAGGACTTCTTGAGTTGGTCAGGCTCTGGCGTATCTTCGGCATCGTAGATCACCAAATAGTCACCGGTTGCAAAAAACAGGCCGACATTGCATGCGCGTGGTTTGGTTTGAGGATGGCCCGCCGGAATCGTGATCACATGAAAATGATCTGGTGGAGAGCTCGCATCAAAAGCATCTCGAGTTTCATGGTCGGACTCTTCGATCAAAACGAATACTTCTAGGCGGTTGGTCGGCCAATCGATACTGCCAAGGTTTTTGACGAGTTGCGCGACGATGTTTGCTTCTTTGAACACAGGAACGAGAACTGTGTAGCGAGGCAGCAGGCCGTCATCGAGTTCAGCGACCTCGCGGTCAGAAACGCGTTCGACAAGGTCGAATCGAGCACCGCGAAGCGAAATAAAGAATTTGAAAGCGGTGCCAGCTAAAAACACCAAGCTGGTCAACGTGATGAGAGCGATAACCGTTTCGACAGGCCACAGAATGAGACAAATTATCGCCACAATGGCGAGCAACAAAAGTCCCACTTTTTGACCGCGAGAGGCAACTGTTCTCGCGGAAAGCACCGGATTTCGGTTCCAAAGATCATTCGCCGCTTGATCGGCGATCTCTGGCCCAAACACATCCAGAATAGTATGCCAAATTTGTGCGGAGGTCGCAGCCACAAAAACCACGTCGCACCCGAGCGCAGTTCTGATTCGATCGCTGCGATCCTCATCGGGGACCCGCGCAGTAGCGACAACTGCACGACCATCGGGCAACTGTTTGAGGGGCATCCAATTTTCGGCAATGTACAGCTGTCCACCCCATTGCCGAGCAAAGTCGCTGTCAACTTCATCCATAGAAGCCCGCTCGAGTTTCCACACGCGCGAGATTACATCGACCAACGTTTCACTGTCCAAGTGACCGCGACTGGCGAGCGTTTGGTCGATGTGAGCACCGGAGCGCGCTTTGACCTCGCGCGCCTCTTGAATCTGGCTTCGAGTCGCCAGCCCTTCGTCGAGCAGGAGCTGCACAAATGCTTCACTCTGCCGCGATGGTCCCCCATTTTTCCCCATGAGCCCATCGTGGCGCATTCTGTTGAAGCATGAGGGTGCCACGCTGACACGATAAGGTGTGGAGTGCCGTTAAAAGCAGAAGCCCCGGCGAACCGGGGCTTCATCTGTGAGCGATACTGGGATCGAACCAGCGACCTCTTCCGTGTCAGGGAAGCGCGCTACCGCTGCGCCAATCGCTCATGCTATTTAGTTACGTAAAACAATCATTACGAGGTGGAGACGGGATTTGAACCCGCGTATACGGCTTTGCAGGCCGCTGCCTCGCCTCTCGGCCACTCCACCGCACATGGAAAGTGCCAGCGAGGCTGACACTTCCCACTTGAGCGGATGACGAGATTCGAACTCGCGACCCTAACCTTGGCAAGGTTATGCGCTACCACTGCGCCACATCCGCATTTACAAGCTATTCGGTTACCCGTTTTCGCGTGCTAGATGACTGTATACGAAGAGTGCGCGAACTTCCAATTCGGTTGCGAGCGTGTCGTGAAGATATGCGAAGATTGCTCTGCAGGGCGATTGGCGCAGTTGGTAGCGCGCTTCCTTCACACGGAAGAGGTCATCGGTTCGAGTCCGGTATCGCCCACCGAAATATGTTCCATTGGGGCAGCTCAGAAGCCTGTTTCTCTGGGCTACTTGGCCCCATCGGCCCAGTAGCCTTGGTTCATGGCCATTCATTCGCCGCGACGCGCTTCGAGCATCCGGGAGTTTTTTATTGGTGCAGGTTTTTTATTTCGAGGTTTCCGAATCTGGATTACGGCACCGCGCCTCATGCTGCTCGGCATGGTCCCGGCAGCAATCGTTGGCGTCTTAGCTCTTACGGTTCTCATAACTCTGTTTGCGAACATCCAAGCGGTTGCTTCTTTCGTGACGCCATTTGCCAACGATTGGGGTGAATTGGCGCGAGCCGCGACCCAGTTTGCCGCGGGTGTGGCAGTGGTTCTTGCCAGCATCCTGCTCGTCATGAATACCTATACGACTGTGACGCTGATGGTCGGAGATTCTTTCTATCGCAAGATATCGGGGCACGTGGATGCGATCAATGGTTCTCCCCCGCCTCCAGAACCGCTCGGGTTCTGGAGTGACTTCAGGCGCGGTCTCGGCGAAGGGCTACGCGTGCTTCTCCCTACGGTTGGGTTGGCCATTCTTGTGCTTCTTCTCGGCTTCATTCCGGTGGTGGGCAGCATTGTGGCGGCGACCGCAGGCGCGCTGCTCGGTGGATGGCTCCTCGTGGTCGAGTTGGGCAATATCCCATTTGAGGCGCGCGGGATGCATCTCACTACTCGACGACAGGCTCTTCGCGGTTCACGCGCACGGTCGGTGGGGTTTGGCGCTGCAACGTACCTGGTGTTTCTCGTACCGCTGGGAGCGGTCTTCGCGATGCCTGCCGCACTTGCTGGCGCGACACTCTTGACTCGTTCAGTTCTGGGAGAGGACACGCGGCCTGTGGACGCCTCGGCGGTGCCCAATCCTGCCTAGGAGCCACCAGAAGATTGACGACGCCACAAAGGCATAGCCGGCGGTAGCGACGACACTCAGGAGCTGCTGTTGAAAAATGTAGGTCTGACCGGTGAACAAGAACCCAGAACCGGTTGCAAGCACGCCGAGTGAGACAACTCCGATACTGCCACCCATGAGATGAGCGTTCACGAGAAATCGAAGTTGATTTCCGAGAGGGGACCCTTTTCGAACCGTGAAGGCGCAGGCAACTACGCCGGCGATCACACCAGCAACGGCCGCAGAAACGGGCGTGAAAAGCGGCGCACCGGCAGTGACGGCGATTAGGCCGCTTACGCCACCTCCAGCCAGCGATTTCAATCCCACAGCGCCATGATTGATTAGTTGCACAGCTATCCAGCCGAAAACCCCGAAAACCGCACTAACGGCGCCGTTAACGATGATGAGACTCACGACATCATCCAGAGCGAACTCGGCGCCGACGAGCCATAACAGCCAGGACAAGATAACCCCCACGAGTGCGAAGAGCGCGACTGGCACCGGCACCGTCATTCGTGCGCCTCGAATGAGTGAGTGACGTTCGACGACCAGAACCGCAAGCATGCTGGCCCCAACCGCGACGCTCATCACAAGGGCACCGCCGTGGTCGATGGGATTGAGGCCCAGAGGCGTCGTCGTGCCAAAGGGCTCAAACGTTCGCACCGAGATGGGTACGTACACGCTTACAGCCCAGAGGCAGCTGTAAACGATGCTTCGAACGAGCGAGGCACCTGAGCTACGGGATACGAGTGTGACGAGAAAACAACACACGGCGCCCAAAGTTGCTAGCGAAGGCATCATTACGAGCCGGATACTCAAGCCTGCTGCTGGGACTACCAGCGCCCACGCGAGAATTCCCGGGATCGCGCACGCGAGTGACTCGAGAAACACACGCCGCCAACCGACAGCAGGCAGTGTGCTTGCGTAAAGCACGACTAGCGAGAAAAACAGCACAACGAGTGCAACAACGCCGATCGATGCCGCCGCTAAATCTCCCACCACAGCTAGCCTTCCCAGCCCGACGCGTAACGCTCAAATTCTGCCAGTACTGCCAAGAACTCCGAGTGCTAGGCGAGTACTGCGAAGCGTACTAGGCGTTGTTCGAGGTGAGGGCGATTAGGCGCGAAACTGCTCGGAGATACTTCTTGCTGTATCCGCCGTTGAGCATGTCTTCGGGGAAAACTGCATCCAGCGCAGTTCCCTCGGCGTACACCGGGATCTGGGCGTCGTAGAGACGATCGACGAAGGCCACGAAACGTAACGCATCCGTCTGGTTGGTGAACTCGTGTACCCCCGTCAGCGCAATCGCGTCAATGCCCTCAATCAACTTGACGTAGCGCGAAGGATGCACGCCAGCCAAGTGCTTCAGCACGCCATCGAACGAGTCCAGAGTGACAACGCCGGGTAGCGCAGAAATTGCCGCGGCCGCGTCGTCGACCGCGATGGCATGCGCGCCAGTATCGCGTCGGCGATAGTCGAGGCCGTCAATTCGGATCGTCTCAAACTTGGCAGCCAGAGAGTCGATTTCACGCAAAAAGTCTTGGGCGGCAAACCTGCCCTCGCCCAGTGCATTCGGAGGAGTGTTGGATGTTGCGGCGATTTTGGTTCCCGATGCCACTAGTTCCGAGAGCAGCCGAGAAATGAGACGGGTATCACCTGGATCGTCTAGTTCGAACTCGTCGATGCACACGAGCGACGCACCCTTGAGTAGCTCTACCGCCGGCGCATAGCCGACCGCGCCGACCAGCGCCGTATATTCGATGAAGGTTCCGAAGTATTTGCGACCAGCCATCTGATGCCACAGCGCGGCAAGCAAGTGAGTCTTGCCCACGCCGAATCCACCATCGAGATATACGCCCGGCTTTGCCACCGGCGCCTTCTTTCGCGAAAAAAGTTTCGCCTTCTGTGCACCGGTCAGAAAGTGCCGCATCGCTGCCACGGCAGCCCCCTGTGACGGGTAGTCCCGGTCGGGACGATACGACTCCAAAGTCGCACCGGTGAACTGGCGCGGTGGCACAAGTTCGGAGAGCATCTGCGCTCCGGTCAACGACGGGATACGATCGACTAGACGCTCAGGAGTCGTAGGCGCAGTAGCGCTCATTCTCGGCCTCGGTTATTTTTCGCAGTCTTACGGCAACGCGGTGTAATCAGCGGCGAATGCGTAATTTCTTGGGCAAGGGACCCATCAAGCTTAGTTTGAAGCCCACCCCAGTTTTTCCACCCACAATCGGAGGTAGCTATGACTATCGAATACGACCAAGCCCCCCAATTCGCTGAGTTCTCGCACCCGGAACGATTGGTCACTGCAGACTGGCTTGAAGAACGACTCGGCAAGCCCGGTCTCGTTGTAGTGGAATCTGACGAAGACGTGCTGCTCTATGAAACCGGTCACATTCGCACCGCCGTCAAAATCGACTGGCACACGGACCTCAACGACCCCGTCACTCGCGACTACATCAATGGCGAAGAATTTGCCGAGCTCATGTCGCGCAGTGGCATTGCTCGGGACACCACGGTCGTCATTTATGGCGACAAGACCAACTGGTGGGCAGCCTACGCACTGTGGGTATTCACCCTGTTTGGCCACGAAGATGTACGACTCTTGGATGGCGGCCGCGCCAAGTGGGAAGCGGATGGTCGCGAGTACACGCTCGAGGTCCCCACTCCGACGCCCACCGAGTACCCGATCATTGAGCGCGACGATTCCGTGATTCGTGCATTCCGCGACGACGTGCTCGCCCACTTGGGAAACCCACTGATCGATGTCCGCTCTCCCGAGGAGTACAGCGGAGAACGCACAAGCGCTCCTGCCTACCCTGAGGAAGGCGCTCTGCGTGCCGGTCACATCCCGAGCGCACAGAGCGTGCCGTGGTCAAAGGCCGTTGCAGAAGATGGAACTTTCCGCCCTCTCGATGAACTCAACGCGATCTACCGTGATGGCGCCGGGCTCAAGGATGGCGACCAAGTAGTGGCCTACTGCCGCATCGGTGAACGTTCCAGCCACACTTGGTTCGTGCTGAACTACTTGATGGGCTTCAAAAACGTGCGCAACTACGACGGATCATGGACCGAGTGGGGTTCCTTGGTCGCTGTTCCGATCACGGTGGGCACTGAACCCGGTGACGTCCCATCCCGTTAGACTGAAGTGGTGAGTGAGCAGCAGATCCCTACCCAGTTGGCCGAAATTCGTGACGACTTTCTGGAGCTTGAGTTGAGGGATCGGTTGCAACTTTTGCTTGAGTTCGCTAACGAGCTCCCTGAGCTGCCTGAGAGGTACCGGGACCACCCCGATCTCTTTGAGCGGGTTGAGGAATGCCAGTCCCCCGTCTTCATCTTTATTGAAGTCGAGAACGACATCGTTCATATGTACGCGACGGCGCCACCGGAAGCACCGACTACTCGTGGCTTCGCGTCGATCTTGGCGCAAGGATTGTCCGGGCTCAGCAGCAAAGACGTATTGGAACTCTCCGACGATTACCCCCAATCGCTGGGTCTCGCTAAGGCTGTGAGCCCACTGCGGCTGCGCGGAATGACGGGCATGCTGGCGCGGGCGAAACGACAGATCCGCCTGAAGAGCGTCGTCTAGACCATCTCTATCGATTCTCGAGAGCCGCCGGTGGTTGCTCGACGTTCCGCCATTCGTGAGTTTTAGGCGACGTCGGATTCTTCAGTGACAGCATCCGTGCTCAATTGGAGCGAAAGCCACGTGCGGATCGCTAAGAGCCACCGTTCGCTGTCGTAGTTCCACAGTCTTGTGTGGCCTGCGGTGTCAAATTCTTCGTAAGTGACGATGTCGGGCCGAGCTTCGGCTAGCGCTCGCGAGGGCTCAACCGGAACATACCCGTCGTCTTCGCTGTGCATGAGCAGAATGGGGCGGTCTAGTTCTTCAGCACGATCGACAAAGTTGAGGGTGTCGAAGTCGAGCGGGTTTGCCGTGCCCACGAGGAGTTGAGCTTGGTCGCTCCCCAGCACTGCCACCGCAGCCCGAGGAATCAGCGACGGGATTCGATTCAAATCACCGTGCAGCTTGATCGTTGGCCCCCATGCAATAACCGGAGAGTCAAGTACTAGCCCGATAATCATGTGGCGGTAGCGAGAGCGGATCAGCGTGTGAAGCGCGGTTGCTCCGCCCATCGACCATCCCATGAGAATAATCCGCTCGGCACCAGCAGATCGGGCGTACGCGATCGCCGCTTCAACATCGCGATATTCGGTAGAACCCAATCCATAGCGCCCGTCCAGCGAATCCGGCGCCTCAGTGTCGTTGCGGTACGAAATCGACAGAGAAGTGACTCCGGCATCGTAAAACTCGCCAAGCGCCCGAACCGTTTCGGGGCGCTGCACACCTCGACCGTGAATGTGGATGGCCCACGTCGTGCTCGGAGAAGGTGCGGGAATGAGCCAGGCCGGCGCGAATCCCAGCTCTGTCTGAATCTGCACCTCAGAGAACTCAAGCCCCAGTCCGGCCGGCGTCAGATAAAACCATCCGCTCGTGCGCGCGTTATCTCCGGGATGCGGAACACCGGTTTCAACGTCGATAAGCTCCCGCGCAACCCACTGCGCTCCTTGGGAAACCACGGGCCCAATGCGGGCGAAGCCCGTTTCGTCGGCAAACCACAGGCTGAAGCGCCCTGGTGCTCGGCTCTCTTCCGCTGACGACAACACAATCGTCGACTCCCCCACGGCAAGAATCCGCAGGTTGCTGTCGGCTCGTCCGGGAGGAGTCACCACCCGACGCGCGACCAAGACCGAGAGCACCGCCCCCGCCACGACCCCGAGAGCGGCGATAGCGGCCGCACCGATCGCGACTCCGCCAGCGACTCCGGCAACAATGCGCAAGCGATCCCGTGCCCGCATATCAAAACCTCCGTCTCGTAGCCGCCCTAGCGCGGCGTGCCTCACTAGCGATCGTTCTCGTAAAGCCTAATCTTCAGTCGTGCCCGATTCGCCAGCTGGACCAACACCACCCGCGGCATTTGCTTCAGCGGTTGAGTCGCTTCGTGCTGCGACTTTGCGCCCTGAGCTCGCGATTACCGAGATTTCCGCGCCAACGCAGATCGCTCCCTGGTCTTTTGCTCTTGCTGCGGATGTTACGCCTTCCCGCCATGGTGAAGACTCCGATCTCGGCACCGGCCGGTTCGTACTTCTGTATGACCCCGCGCCTCCCGAGGCGTGGGACGGCGAATTTCGCATCATCTGTTTCGCTCAAGCTCCGTTAGAACCGGAAATCGGTGTCGACCAGTTCCTCAGCGAAGTCACGTGGTCGTGGCTCGTTGATGCGCTCGACAGTCGAAACGCACAGTACGACCAAGTATCGGGAACAGCGACCCGCATTCTGTCCACCGGATTTGGCGAACTCGAGTCCCAACCGGATGGCGCACAAATCGAACTTCGAGCGTCATGGAGCCCCCAAGACCTCGATATTGCCGCACATGTGGAAGGCTGGAGCGAGTTAGTCTGCATGCTTGCCGGACTTCCTCCCACAAATGAAGGAGTCACTATGTTGTCGGCCCGTAGAGCTGGGCGTGAGTAGCGCCACCGACAGTGCAGCCCCTGAGGGCGAGTCGCACGCTACCCAAGCCCCTCATGTTCCCGTTGACGTCATTGACGATCGGGACGAATATCTTGCCGCCGTGGCAGCCATTGCTGCCGGTCACGGCCCCATCGGAATCGATGCTGAACGAGCGAGCGGTTACCGCTACTCTCAGCGCGCGTACCTCATCCAGATTTTCCGCCGCGGTGCTGGTACCTTCCTCTTCGATCCCCCTGCCATTGGTGACTTCAGTGAACTGAACGACGTCATTGCAGAGGAAGAGTGGATTCTGCACGCGGCCACGCAAGACCTCACCTGCTTGCGTGAAGTTGGCCTCCACCCGACGCGCTTGTTCGACACCGAACTGGGTGCACGCATCGCTGGCCTCCCCCGCGTGGGACTCGGCACTGTCGTTGAACATCTGTTGGGCATCCATCTGGCGAAAGAGCATTCGTCAGCGGATTGGTCTACCCGGCCTCTTCCTCAGTCGTGGCTCGTCTATGCCGCCCTCGATGTTGAATTGCTCGTCGATCTCCGCGAAGCGCTCGGCGAAGTTCTGGAAGGCGATGGCAAGGGCGACATTGCTCGTCAAGAGTTCGAGTCAGTTCTTGCTCGTGATTTAAGCCATGTGCGCGCCGAGCCGTGGCGCCGCCTCAGCGGGGTTCATTCAATTCGCGGCGGCAAGAACTTGGCTGTGGCACGCGAGCTGTGGCTTGCCCGGGATGCATACGCTCAAGAAGTCGACACCGCCCCAGGACGGCTCGTGCCCGACGGTGCCCTGTTGGCTGCCGCCAAGCTATTGCCCGAATCAAAGCGCGAATTGTCTAGCCTTCGAGAATTCAGCGGTCGCGCAAGCCGCACGCAGATTGATCGTTGGTGGCAGGCCATTTTGGCCGGGCTGGCATCTACTGACGTTCCCGCGTCGCGAGTAGCCAGCGACACGCTTCCGCCACCGCGGGTGTGGTCGGACAAGAATCCCGCAGCGGATCGTCGCCTCAAGGCTGCTCGCGCCCTCATGGCGGAGTTCTCCGAAGAGATGTCTATCCCGATCGAGAACCTACTGACGCCTGATCACTTGCGGCGTGTGGCGTGGAATCCCCCCGCAGAAATCACGCTCGAAAGCATCTCAGAGGCTCTAACAACGCTCGGTGCTCGCGAGTGGCAACTTGACGTATCTGCACAGTCAATCGCCGAAGCCTTTGTCGAAGCCAACCAAACGCCTGAGGACTCGGACGACACCAAGTCGTAGGAACAATCAAAGGATTCCCCACGCTAATCTCCCCCGCCTAGGATCAGTTCTACATCCAAGGATTTAGTGGAGGCATTGTGGCCAAGGAAACTGAGATTGTATTCGTAGATGGAGTCCGTACTCCGTTTGGACGTGCAGGCGAGAAGGGCATGTTCTGGAACACCAGAGCCGATGACCTCGTCGTCAAGGCGATGATCGGCGTGCTGGAACGGAATCCCCAGATCCCCAAGGATCGCTTCGACGAAGTAGCAATTGCGGCAACAACTCAGACCGGAGATCAAGGCCTCACGATCGGTCGCAGCGCTGCTTTGCTGGCTGGACTGCCCACGTCTGTTCCCGGCTATGCGATCGACCGCATGTGTGCCGGCGCTATGACGGCCGTCACGAATGTGGCTGGCGGAATCGCGTTCGGTGCGTACGACCTCGCCATCGCTGGAGGCGTTGAGCACATGGGCCATCACCCGATGGGTTCGGGTGTCGACCCCAACCCCCGCTTCCTGTCTGAGAAGCTCGTTGATCCCGAAGCCCTCAACATGGGCAACACGGCAGAGAAACTGCACGATCGTTTCCCGCAGCTCACCAAGGAACGCTCCGACGCATTCGCACTGCGCAGCCAGCAGCGAGCCAACGCGGCGTACGAAGCCAACAACATCCAGCCCGACCTCATCTCGGTAGCGACCAAGAGCGAAGCTGGCTGGGGATTGGCGACCCGCGACGAGGGCCTGCGCCCCGAAACAACTCTTGAGGGCCTCGCAGCACTCAAGACGCCCTTCCGTTCACACGGACGCATCACCGCCGGCAACGCGTCCGGCCTGAACGACGGTGCAACCGCCAGCATCATCGCCAGCGGGGATGCCGCACGCGAGTTCGGCTTGAAGCCCAAGATGCGCATGGTGAGTTTCGCCTACGCCGGCGTGGAACCAGAGATCATGGGAATCGGCCCGATCCCTTCAACAGAGAAGGCGCTCCGCAAGGCTGGCTTAACGATCAACGACATCGGCCTTTTCGAACTCAACGAAGCTTTCGCGGTTCAGGTGTTGTCGCTGCTCGATCACTTCGGAATTGACGACGAAGATCCTCGTGTCAACCAGTGGGGCGGCGCTATTGCCATGGGCCACCCCCTCGCGTCGTCAGGTGTTCGCCTGATGATCCAGCTTGCCGCCCAATTCGAGCAGCACCCTGAAGTGCAGTTCGGCCTCACCGCGATGTGCGTTGGTCTCGGCCAGGGCGGATCCGTCATTTGGGAAAACCCGAACTACAAGGGAGCAAAGTAGCCATGACCGAACAGTTTGCACGTCTTTCGGGTCTCGCCAAAGACGAGGTAATTACTCACTCCTTCGTTCGTGATGTGCCGCTCTCCGCTGGCCGTACGCTCGCCCTCATCACTCTCGACAACGGCAAAGACCACACCCGCCCGAATACGCTCGGCCCGGCAACTCTGCTTGAGTTTGCAAAGGTGCTCGACGAGCAAAAGGAACGCGCCGCTGCTGGCGAAATCCACGGTGTCGCCGTCACAGGCAAGCCCTTCATTTTCGCAGCCGGCGCTGATCTCTCGAAGGTCAGCGAGATCCCCGACCGCGAGACCGGCAAGCAGATGGCTCAGTTGGGCCACTGGGCGCTCGGTAAGCTCAGCGAGCTTGGCGTGCCGTCATTCGTGTTTGTCAACGGACTGGCACTGGGTGGTGGCGTTGAGATTCCTCTCAACGCCGACTACCGCACCATCGATAGCTCGGTTCCCGCCTTTGCTCTTCCTGAGGTCTTCCTCGGCCTGATCCCCGGCTGGGGTGGCGCCTGGTTGCTTCCTAACCTGATTGGCATCGAGAACGCGCTCAAGGTTGTTATTGAGAACCCGCTGAAGAATAACCGGATGCTCAAGGGTCCTGAGGCTTTTGAACTTGGGATCGCGGACGCCATGTTTGGCCCCGCGAATTTCCTTGAAGACTCGATTCGCTGGGCCGACGGAGTCATCGCCGGCACCACGAAGGTTAAGCGCAAGAACGAGCCGGGCAAGATCGAACGCACGGTGAAGTGGGATGTCGCTATCGGCATCGCCGACAAGATGCTGGCTAACCGCATCGGCCGCGTTGCTAAGTCTCCCTACGCTGCTCTCGCGCTGCTCAAGGCCGCCAAGAACACCGACAAGAAGACGGGTTTCGAAGCAGAAGATAACGCTCTTGCCGACATGATCTCGGGCGACCAGTTCCAGGCGAGCATCTACGCGTTCAACCTGGTGCAGAAGCGTGCCAAGCGTCCAGCGGGAGCACCTGAGAAGGAGCTCGCTCGCCCCGTCACCAAGGTCGGCGTCATCGGCGCAGGCCTCATGGCTCGCCAGTTTGCGTTGCTGTTTGTCCGTCGTCTGCAGGTTCCGGTGGTCATCACGGACCTCGACCAGACCGCGACGGATGCCGGCGTCGCCGCGATCCACGCAGAGATCGACAAGCTGCATGAGAAGGGTCGTCTCTCATCCGACGACACCAACCGTCTCAAGGCACTCGTCACGGGCACGACCAACAAAGCTGACTTCGCTGACTGCGACTGGGTCATCGAAGCTATCTACGAAGAGCTCGGCGCCAAGCAGGCCGTCTTCGCTGAGGTTGAACAATTCATCTCTGACGAAACAATTCTGGCCACGAATACCTCTTCGCTGTCGGTAGAGCAGATCGGCGTCAAGCTCAAGCATCCTGAACGGGTTGTGGGCTTCCACTTCTTCAACCCGGTGGCCGTAATGCCGCTGATTGAGGTTGTGAAGACGCCGCACACGAACGACGAGACGCTCGCAACTGCCATGGTTACGGCGAAGAACCTGCGCAAGAACGCTGTCATCACCACTGACACCCCTGGTTTCGTCGTGAACCGTATCCTCGCCAAGGTTCTCGGTGAAGCCATGCACGCTGTTGACACCGGAACCCCGTTTGAAGTTGTTGAAGAATCGACTCGTCCCTTCGGCCTGCCGATGACGCCGTTCGAGCTGCTCGAGTTGGTTGGCCTCAAGGTCGGAGCGCACGTGCTCGATACTCATCACGCGGCGTTCCCAGAGCGTTTCTTCGAGAGCAAGAACCTGCACAAGCTCGCCGAGCTCGGGTTCATTTTCGACCGCGACAGCAAGGGCAAGTCGAAGGGCGTCTCTAAGAAGGCCATCGATATCGTCAAGGGCGGAACCTCACCGATGACGGCCGAGGAACTTCAGATTCGGATCGAAGATGGTCTGGCCGATGAGATTCATCGGATGCTCGAAGACGGCGTAGTTGCCGCAGCCGAAGACATCGACCTGTGTCTCATCCTCGGTGCGGGATACCCGTTCCAAATGGGTGGTGTCACGCCGTACCTCGATCGCGCTGGCGCGTCGGAGCGAGCTTTCGGCAGCACGTTCCACAACCCGCCCATCCGCGGAGTTCAATAAGTCCACGCCGCTAGTCGGCACACGCCAAAGGCCCGGTTCAGAGAAACTCTGAGCCGGGCCTTTGGCGTTTAAAAGTTGCGCTCGAGAGCGCTCGCTAGAATCGCGGATGCATTGAGGCTGTGGACTAGCCGCGCTCAGCAGGCAAGCGAAACTCTTCAGAATCCTGCTGAGCGAGCGGGCGCGCGACGGGGATCTTGCTTCCCAATACTTGCGCGACCACATCGCGAGCGATGTGTTGAGGAGTCAAACCGACCTGATTGAGAATGTAGTCGCGGCTGCCGTGGTCGAGGAAACTGTCGGGCAGTCCCAATTCGTTCACAGCGGTATCCACGCCGCTAGCGCGCATGTCTTGTCGGATGCGCGTGCCAATCCCGCCCACGCGCACACCGTCCTCGATCGTGATCACGATGCGGTGATCAGCAGCAAAATCAATGACGCTCTTCGGAACCGGAACGACCCAACGTGGGTCAATCACAGTGGCACCAATGCCTTGAGCTGCCAAGAGCTCGGCAACTTGCAGTCCAGTCTTAGCCATTGATCCGACCGTAACGATGAGAACATCGCGCTGATCGTCTTCCCGCAACACATCGACACCGTCGTCCGTGCGGCGCACGGCGTCGTATTCGGTGCCGACGGTGCCCTTAGCGAAGCGAACGACCGTGGGTGCATCGTCAACCGCTACGGCCTCCCCCAGCTCCTCACGGAGGCGCGCAGCATCGCGGGGCGCAGCAATACGGATGTTGGGCACAACCTGAAGGAGCGCGAGGTCCCACATGCCATGATGGCTAGCGCCGTCTGGGCCAGTCACCCCTGCGCGGTCGAGCACGAAAGTAACCCCTGCGCGATGGAGTGCGACATCCATCAAAACCTGATCAAATGCCCGGTTCATGAAGGTGGCGTAGAGCGCGACTACGGGATGCAAGCCACCGAACGCGAGTCCGGCCGCCGACGTGACCGCGTGCTGCTCGGCTATACCGACGTCGTGAACGCGCTTCGGATACTTCTCTGCGAAACGGTGAAGTCCGGTTGGCCTCAGCATCGCAGCGGTGATACCGACGAGACGAGGATTCTCATCCGCAAGCTTCACGATCTCCTCGGAGAACACTGACGTCCACGATTCCGCGCCGCTGGGTTCAATCGGTTCGCCCGTTGCGGGATCAATCTGCCCCACCGCGTGGAACTGATCGGCGACATCCATGAGGGCGGGCTCATAGCCGCGACCCTTCTCGGTAATAGCGTGCACAATCACGGGTGCACCGTATGACTTCGCCTGTTGCAGAGCCTCGGTGAGGGCACCGATATCGTGACCGTGAACCGGGCCCAAGTACTTAATGTCGAGGTTCGAGTACAGTGCCTCGTTGTTGCTGAAACGGGAGAGGAAACCATGGGTCCCACCACGGATGCCGCGGTACAGCGCGCGACCTGGCCCGCCGAATGCGCCGAAGAAACGCTCGCTTGAGCCGTGGAGCGAACGATAGGAGCGGCGCGTACGCACGCTGTTGAGGAAGTGCGCCATTCCGCCGATAGTTGGCGCGTATGAGCGACCGTTGTCGTTGACGACGATCACCAGATTGCGACTATTGTCGTCGCTGATGTTGTTGAGCGCCTCCCACGTCATTCCGCCCGTGAGAGCACCATCGCCCACAACGGCGACCACATGCCGGTCACTCTGCCCCGTCATCTCGAAGGCGCGAGAAATGCCGTCAGCCCACGAGAGCGAACTCGACGCGTGCGAGCTTTCGACGATGTCGTGTTCTGACTCAGAGCGCTGCGGATACCCCGCGAGGCCCCCTTGCGATCGAAGTTTCGCGAAGTCCTTGCGGCCGGTCAAAATTTTATGAACATAGCTCTGATGTCCTGTATCGAATACCACAGCATCCCGCGGTGAATCGAATACGCGGTGGATGGCGGTCGTGAGCTCAACGACGCCAAGATTCGGGCCCAAATGTCCGCCAGTGCGCGAGACATTCTCGATCAAAAACTCACGAATCTCTTGGGCTAGTTGGGTTAGTTGCGCCGTGGAGAGACCGTCAAGATCCCGGGGACCGTTGATTCCCTCGAGTAAATTCATGCCTTCAGTCTAGGCTTCTTCTTTCCTGTTTTGAACAAATGTGCGTGAGGTTCTGAGCCGACCCACAGCGTCTCTAGGACGCACGAAAGGCGCGCGGCGAGAGCAATGCTCCCTGCCGCGCGCCCTCGGCGCATGCGCCAGTTAGACCAGCGAACGCAATACGTACTGAAGGATGCCACCGTTGCGGTAGTAGTCAGCTTCACCGGGAGTATCGATGCGAAGCTTCGCATCGAACTCGATCGTCGCCTTGCCCTCGGGCGAGTGAGCGGTCGGTTCGGCCACTACATGCAGAGTGCCCGGGATGCGGTCGTCGTTGAGCTCTTCGACGCCCGAGATGCTGATGCTCTCGGTACCGTCAAGTCCCAATGATTCCCAGCTCTGACCTTCAGGGAACTGCAGCGGCAGAACGCCCATTCCGATGAGGTTCGAGCGGTGAATACGCTCGAAGCTCTCGCAAATTACGGCCTTGACACCGAGCAGGCTTGTTCCCTTGGCTGCCCAGTCACGCGACGAACCCGAGCCGTACTCTTTGCCACCAAGAACGACGAGCGGAGTTTCCTCGGCTGCATAGTTCTGAGCTGCGTCGTAGATGAACGACTGCTCAGCATCCGGCGTGGTGAAGTCACGAGTGTAACCACCCTCAACGCCATCGAGAAGCTGGTTGCGAAGACGGATGTTGGCGAAAGTTCCGCGAATCATCACTTCGTGGTTTCCCCGACGCGAACCGTAGGAGTTGAAGTCCTTGCGGTCGATGCCGTGCTCCGCGAGGTAGATACCAGCGGGGCTGTCACCCTTGATCGAACCAGCGGGGCTAATGTGGTCTGTCGTGACCGAGTCACCCAGCTTGGCGAGAACGCGAGCACCCGTGATGGAGCTGACCGGAGTGATCTCCATGGTCATTCCCTCGAAGTACGGGGGCTTGCGCACGTAGGTCGACTTGTCATCCCACTCGAAAGTGGAACCAGTCGGTGTCGGAAGGTTCTGCCAGCGCTCGTCACCGTCAAAGACACCCGCATACTCGTGGGTGAACATTTCACGGTCAATCGACGAATCAATCGTCGCCTGAACCTCGGCGGCGTCTGGCCAGATGTCCTTCAGGAAGACGTCGTTACCTGCCTGGTCTTGGCCAAGTGCGTCGTTGTCGAAGTCGAAGTTCATTGTTCCGGCAAGGGCGTAAGCGATAACCAGGGGCGGGCTCGCGAGGTAGTTCATCTTCACGTCGGGGTTGATACGACCCTCGAAGTTACGGTTACCCGAGAGCACTGCAGTGACGGCGAGATCGTTCTCATTGATCGCGGTGGAGATTTCATCTTCCAAAGGACCAGAGTTGCCGATACAGGTAGTGCAGCCATAGCCGACTGTGTAGAAACCAAGCGCTTCAAGCGACTCGTCGAGGCCCGACTTCTCGTAGTAGTCCGTAACTACTTTGGAACCGGGAGCGAGTGTGGTCTTGACCCACGGCTTCGACTTGAGTCCCTTTGCGGCCGCGTTGCGAGCCAAGAGGCCAGCAGCAAGCATCACTGAAGGGTTAGAAGTGTTCGTGCACGACGTGATTGCAGCAATCGCAACGGAACCGTGGTCGATCGTGAACGACTCTCCGCCGTCGACATTCACCGAGGTCGGCTGCGAGACCGTCAGCGGTGGGTGACTCGCGTGGATTGTCGAGGGCATGTGTGCCCAGTCCTCGTCCTGCGGAGTAGTTCCGCTGGGGTCGGATGCGGGGAAGGATCCCTCAACGGCTGCGTCAACCTTGGTGTGATCCGTTGCCGCATAGTTGTTGAGATCGATTTCGAACTGGCTCTTCGCCTTGGTGAGCTCGATGCGGTCCTGCGGGCGCTTCGGTCCAGCGATCGACGGAACGACGGTACCGAGATCCATTTCGATGTATTCGCTGTAGTTGGGCTCGATGCTCGGGTCGTGCCAGAGCTTCTGAAGCTTTGCGTACGCTTCGACGAGTTCGACCTGCTCTTCGCTGCGGCCGGTGAGGCGCAGGTAGTCAAGGGTCACGTCGTCGATGGGGAACATCGCGGCAGTAGAACCGAACTCGGGGCTCATGTTTCCGATAGTTGCACGGTTGGCGAGCGGCACTGCGCCGACTCCCTCACCGTAGAACTCAACGAACTTGCCGACGACGCCGTGCTGGCGCAACATTTGCGTGATCGTAAGCACAACGTCGGTCGCAGTGACGCCGGCGGGGATCGTGCCGTTGAGCTTGAAACCGACGACCTTAGGGATGAGCATCGAAACGGGCTGGCCGAGCATTGCTGCCTCGGCTTCGATTCCGCCGACGCCCCATCCGAGCACTCCGAGGCCGTTGACCATCGTGGTGTGTGAGTCGGTGCCGACGAGAGTGTCCGGGAATGCCCGAGTCTTGCCGTCAACTTCACGCGTGTAGGTGACCCGCGCAAGGTGCTCAATGTTGACCTGGTGAACGATTCCGGTTCCGGGAGGGACAACCTTGAAGTCGTCGAACGCGCTCTGGCCCCAACGAAGGAACTGGTAGCGCTCGCCATTGCGCTCGTACTCAAGCTCAACGTTGCGCTCAAGCGCATTGTCCGAACCGAAGAGGTCGGCGATGACCGAGTGATCAATCACGAGCTCTGCAGGCGCGAGCGGGTTGATCTTGGTGGGGTCTCCCCCGAGTTCAGCAACGGCCTCACGCATCGTGGCGAGGTCAACGATGCACGGAACGCCAGTGAAGTCCTGCATGACAACGCGTGCCGGTGTGAACTGGATCTCGGTGTCGGGGTCTGCGCTGGGCACCCACGATCCGAGGGACTCGATTTGCGACTTCGTGACGTTCTTTCCGTCTTCTGTACGCAACAGGTTCTCGAGCAGAACCTTGAGGCTAAACGGTAGCTTTTCGTATCCCGCTACCTTGTCGATACGGAACACTTCATAGTCGGACGAACCGACTGTGAGGGTGTCTTTCGACCCAAAACTATTGACTGTCGACACTGTCATCTCCCTTGCTACGGTTCTTCAATCCTTGCGCGGAGCGTGCGCTGCATCCAGCAAGGCAAGCCTAAGGCTGAATCGCAAAAAACGCGCTGCGATCGCGGCCAAAAGTATCTTGACGTCGAGATAAATATACACCATCGTCATCCGGCCGCCTCGACGCCACGGCGATGACGAAGAACTACTTGGACGCCGTGTGGCCGTAAGCGGTGCGCATAAGAAGCCAGGTAACCCACAACACTCCCGCATAAAGCGGAACACCGAGCAAGAGCTTCATCGTTGCTAACGCTTGAGTTGCCTCGGCGAAGTAGAGCGGAAGCTCAATTCCCAGTCGCACGGAAAACAGGCCAGCCCACAGCACGGTGGCAATCAAGGCAACACGGAACTTCGCCTTGTCTTCTCGCCAATCAGCTGCAGTCGGCACCAGCAAAGCCGCGATAAGACCAACCAGCGGGCGGCGCGCAATAACACTCACCACAATCGCAACGAGGAAGACAGCGTTGATCACGAAACCGAGCAGGAAGTTGTCTTCAGCGCGGCCAGTAACAAGCGCAAGGCCCGCAGAGAGAGCGACACCAACGACGCCGACCAGCGCAGAGGACACTGGAGTTCTCGTCGCGAGTCGAACAGCCACGAAGCCCAACGCAACGATTACGGGTGCCACGACAGATGCGACCAGTTCTTGAGTGATCGTGAAGATCACCAAGAACGCGAGCCCGGGCAGAATGGACTCAACCAAGCCGCGCACACCACCCATCGCCGCCAGTAGAGCGCCCGACGTTGGAGCCTCCCCTGGGGCAACATGACCTACGGCCGAACGACGCGCTGCGGCCGCGAGTGCTTCGCGAACTGTCGGATCCGCGGTCACCTGATCATCATCAGATTCGCTCGACGGCCCGTCGACTGAACTCACGCCTGAGATTCCTTCTCGCCCGTTGCCGGCATGTGCAACGGGATGAGGTCGCGAGGGGGCATCGGCGTCGTGCCGCGAATGACGACGATCGAGCGGAATAGATCCTCGATCTTGGTAGCTGCTTCCTGGCTCGTCAGAGCTTCACCGGCGATTACTCCCCGCAGGAACCAGCGCGGACCGTCTACTCCAACGAACCGGGCGATGCGCTTCTCGCCGGGCTTGCCAGCGACAGGAATCTCGGCAAAAACCTCAGGACCAAACGGGCCATCTGAGACCTTCGTTGTGCCGCCCTGCGTGTGAACTTGGTCAATGATCTGCTGACGAATCTCGTGCCAAAGCCCGCTCGACCGCGGGGCCGCAAAGGGTTGGATCTGAAGCGTCGAACCGGCGTAGTCAAGTCCAACCGCAACAACGCGCTTGCTAGCTTCCTCAACTTCTAGTCGCAAGTGCAACTCTTGACGCGGAAGAATCTTCACTCCACCGAGGTCAACGTAGGGGCGAACGGCATTTGCCTCGCTCTCGTCGAGAGGACCATCGGTCGCGCGGTTCTCCGGTGCCGACTTCGGGTGATCCTGCGGCTGATCGGATTCAGTAGTGTCGCTCACGAAGTGGCTCCTTGTTGTGTTGATTCTGCGCGGTATCCCGTCGAACCGAAGCCCGACTCACCACGATGACTTCCAGGAAGGGTAGAAACGGGAATGAATCTAGCCCGAGAAACGGGCATAACGATCATTTGCGCGATCCTATCGCCCGGGGCGATCTCAAAAGTGGATGAACTATCAGTGTTCAACAACGTAACGCGGATTTCGCCTCGGTAGCCAGCATCCACAGTTCCCGGGCTATTGACGACAGTGATGCCGTGGCGGGCTGCAAGACCACTGCGAGGCACCACGAACGCCACGTAGCCGTCGGGCAGAGCGATCGTCACCCCCGTTGCGACGGTGTCTCGTTGGCCGGGCGCGAGGGTGTAACTGCCTGCCGAATACAGGTCAGCCCCAGCGTCACCCGGATGCGCGTATACAGGCGTCTGGCCTGCTGAGATGAGCACCTCTACGTTGTCAATCACGAGTCGAGGCTAGTGCAGATACGCCGTCGGCCCGAAACGCCCGACGCAAAATCAGTGTGTAATGGATGAGTGACTTACTACCGTGAACGCTTGTGGCCCACAGCGTGGCTTTACATCAGCACCGCACTCATCATTCCGGCGAGCATTTTGGTGTTCCTGCCGATCAATATTTTTGTGGGATACATCACCGCAGCAGTGCTCTATATCGGGATCGTGCTGTTCCTGCTGTGGTCTGCACCGACGATCTCGGTAGACGACAAAGAACTTCGTGCAGGAAGCGCTCGACTGCCGATCGCCATTATCGGCGAAGTGACGAGCTACAACGGGGATGAAGCGACTCTCGAACGCGGGCAGCGACTGGATGCGCGTGCCTGGCTGATGATCCGAGGATGGGTCTCGCCAGTTGTCAAACTTGAGGTACTCGATGAGAGCGACCCGACACCGTATTGGTTGTTGTCGAGTCGCACTCCCGAATTGCTTGCTGGAGCGATCGCGCAGTCTAGGCTGCGCACTCCAGGCAAATAGCGCCCAGCTTGGTTGTGTGGTCCACCTGCGAGCGGTGCTTCACGAGGAAGCAGCTCACGCAAGTGAATTCGTCCGCCTGAGGAGGCAGAACGACCACATCGAGGTCCAGGTCAGAAAGGTCTGCGCCGGCGAGCTCAAAGTTCGCCGGGTTGTCTGAATCGTCGACGTCAACCGAGCCCGACATTTTGTCAGGAACACGCTCTTTAAGAGCCTCGATCGACTCAGAGTCGTCGTCGGTCTTACGAGGTGCGTCGTAGTCGGTGGCCATGCCCATCCACTTCTGTTTTACGTTGAATCACCGGAATCGGCGGGCACAGTCTCCATGAAAGCGAAGCGAATTGCAAACCGCCGATTCTGCATCACTGTGCAGCGCCTGTGATAACTGTTCACTGAGGCGTGTTATTCCCAAGAAAACCACCCAATGCGTGCGACCCTAAAGGGAATCGTCAGGGCTGGAGAAGTTCACTATGGAAGACCTTCGGGTAATCGAAGTACAAGACGGTGCGCTGATCGTGTCGAGCACCGATGGAACACGTTTCCGTCTCGCCGTTGACAACGTTTTGCAATCCCGTCTGCGACAGAGTCGCGCCCAAACCGGCAGCGGCCCCAAGCTTGCTCCGCGAGAGATTCAGGCACATATCCGGGCTGGAATGTCAGCTCAGGATGTTGCAAGTCTCACGGGCGCTGACATCGACTACATCGAGCGATTCGAAGGGCCGGTCGTCGCCGAACGCGAGTTTGTTGTGAAGTCTGCGCTCAGCGTCCCGGTGCATGTCGCTGGCGAAACCGACTCGCTGACGTCGTCACGCACGTTCGGATCAGCCATTCGCGAACGCCTTGTTGACCTCAATGCGGCCGACGAACGCTGGGCTAGCTGGAAAGATCCTGAGAATGGTTGGATCGTCAAGCTTTCATTTAGCTCTAACAGCATCGATCACGACGCGCGTTGGAAATACGACCCTAAGCGTCAATCGCTTGCGCCCCTCAACAACGAGGCGAAGACCCTCTCCCAGCAGGGCGAATCCACCGGTGCTCTTATTCCTCGACTTCGAGCGGTGTCGCCAGCAGAAGGGGCTCAGGATGCGGCGCGCTTCGACAGCGGCGCGTTCGACGTAGACGAACTCCATGACGAGCCTTCTCCGATCACGCCAGCTGAGCTTCCCGTGATGCGCGACCGCAGCGCCGATGTCGGCGTCGGCAACCAGACCGCCGATTTGCTCGATGCACTGCGCCGTCGCCGCGGCGAACGTGAACCAGCGAATTTCACGGCAGCCGAAGAAGAATCCGGGTCCACGAGTGATCCTGAGCCCTCAATGCGCTTGCTCAATCCTCCCGCTGCGGAACAGCGCCGCGACGCGCCGGCACCGCCACAAACGACCGCGCCGCAGCCGACTGCAAAGTCACGTCGGCGTCGCGTCGCTATGCCGAGCTGGGACGACATCGTTTTCGGCACGAAGCCCGACGAAGACCCCGCCTAGCGAGCGAAAGCACCAAACTTCAATAACGGAACGCGAAGCTCCTCGTCGGACCACGATCCGTGTTGTCCGACCATCTTCCTGCCAGAGTTATTGCTAACACGGGAGTCGTAATAAGCGACGCCTTTACGTGCGGCAACGACAATGTCGCCAATGCGCGCAGCCACCTCAGGGGCAACCTCTCCGAACCAACCAGCGGCAATAGCGTCCTCTCGACTCGTGACCCACGCACGCTGCCCCTCCGCGTGTTGCCAACGATCGAGCACAGCTGCCCGCTCTGTGAGGGTGAGTGCTGACGAAAGATGAAGCTGGAGGCAGCGCGGCTCTCCCGCGATATGCGCGATTCCCTCAAGCAGCTCTGGCGCGGTGTCGAAAAGGATGTGCGACTCGTGGGGGACGTCGATCATGCCGTGATCGGCAGTGACCAAAAGTCCCTGATCGGCGGCAAGATCCCTCACTGCGCTGGCGAGCGCAGAGTCGAGAGACTCGAGCGCGTGCGTCCACTGCGTCGATTGCCAACCATTGGCATGCCCCGCCATGTCAAGCTCTGGAGCATAGACGTAGGTTAGCGACGGTTCCGTGCTCGAATGACCGACCGCCACGGCTACACGAAGCCGCTCCGCAAGCGAGCCCGCAGCGACGTATCGGGCGCCGCGCAACACCGCCTGAGTGAAACCGGAGTCGCGATAGCGGGCTGCACCTACGGCCACCGCAGTGAAACCGCGTTCGGTAGCGCGTTCGAAGATCGTTGGAACCCGCTGCCAGGTCAACGGATCTATACGAGAATCCCATCCGGATAGCTGATTGAGAACGCGATCATTGAGCGGATCGAGAACGCTGTAGCCCACCAGCCCGTGCTGCCCTGCTCGTGCGCCCGTCGTCAGGCTCGCGATGGCAACTGCCGTCGTAGTGGGAAAACCCGACTGAATAATGGAGTTCTTGGAGAAGGCTCCGGCCAAAGTTCTGGCATGCCCCAATCGCGCCTTAAGGTTGTGGGCCCCGAGTCCGTCAACGAGCAAAACGATGGCGTGACGAACGGGAGGCAAGCTCAGTCGATTCTCCTCGCCCGCAATTGCCTGAAAGGAACTTGACAACACATCGGTTAGGTTCGCTGAGTCTGGGTTGAGCGCCGGTAACATTAGGGCAATCCTATGGCTACTCCCACTAAACCCACCCCAGACTCCCCTGCCGGCGAACGCATTGAAGACATCGATGTCACGACCGAGATGCAGGGCTCATTTTTGGAGTACGCGTACTCCGTCATCTATTCGCGCGCACTCCCCGATGCCCGCGACGGCCTAAAACCCGTTCAACGTCGCATTCTTTACCAGATGAGCGAAATGGGACTGCGGCCCGAAAAGGGTCACGTCAAGTCTTCGCGCGTGGTCGGCGACGTTATGGGAAAGCTTCACCCCCACGGTGATGCCTCCATTTACGACGCCATGGTGCGCCTGACTCAGAGTTTCATCCTGCGGGTGCCGCTCATCGACGGCCACGGCAACTTTGGTTCGCTGGATGACGGCCCGGCAGCACCGCGATACACCGAAGCGCGCCTGCAGGCGTCCGCGATCGCGATGACGGACGATCTCGATGAAGACGTTGTCGACTTCGTGCCGAACTACGACAATTCCACAACCCAGCCCGAGGTCCTTCCTGCGGCCTTCCCGAATCTTTTGGTGAATGGCGCGAGCGGTATCGCTGTCGGCATGGCCACCAACATGGCTCCGCACAACCTCGTCGAGGTCGTGGGGGCAGCGCGGCACCTGCTGGCTCACCCCGACGCAACGCTCGAAGAACTCATGCAGTTCGTGCCCGGCCCCGACCTCCCCACCGGCGGCAGAATCATCGGCCTCAGCGGCGTGAAAGACGCCTACGCTAATGGCCGTGGTGCCTTCAAGACCCGCGCCACTGTGGCGGTGGAGTCGATCACGGCCCGCAAGATGGGTCTCGTGGTCACCGAGTTGCCATACTTGGTCGGCCCCGAACGCGTTATTGAGAAAATCAAAGACGGCGTCAACAACAAGAAGATCGTTGGCATCTCTGACGTTACTGACCTCACCGACCGAAATCACGGGCTGCGTCTCGTTATCGGCATCAAAACCGGCTTCAGCCCGGATGCTGTGCTCGAGCAGCTTTACCGTTTGACTCCGCTCGAAGATAACTTCAGCATTAACGCCGTGACGCTCGTCGACGGTCGCCCTCAGACCCTCGGCCTGAAGGCGCTCCTAGAGGTCTTCTTGAAGCACCGTTTGCAGGTCGTCACGCGTCGCAGCAAGTTCCGTCTTGCTCGTCACCTCGAACGCCTGCACTTGGTTGAAGGCTTGCTCATTGCAATCGTTGACATCGACGAAGTCATACAGGTCATTCGCCAGAGTGACGACAGCGATCAGGCTCGCACGCGCCTGCGCGAAGTCTTTGATCTGAGCGAATTGCAAGCCGAGTACATTCTCGAGCTGCGCCTGCGCCGCCTCACCAAATTCAGCCGCATTGAGCTGGAAGCCGAGGCAGAGAAGCTTCGGGCCGAGATCGCTCGACTTCAGGCCTTGCTCGCCGATGACACTCTCATCCGAGCACTCGTCGGAAACGAACTCGACGCCGTGGCGGAGAAATTTGGAACCCCGCGACGCACGCTGCTGACAGAAGCTCCTGCCTCCATCGCCACAACATCACGTGCAGCTGCGCGCAAGAACCAGCCTGTGCTTGAGATCGCCGACGAGCCGTGCCTGGTGCTGCTCTCGACAACGGGACGAATCATTCGCGTCGGAATCAGCGAGGGCGACACCGTTTTGGCCGGGTCGCGTCGATCGAAGCACGACGCTATCCGTTCGCGCGTGACAACGACAAGCCGCACTGAGATCGGTGCGATCACCAACCGCGGCCGACTCATCCGCTTTACTGCAATAGACCTGCCCAACGTGCCGACGAGTTCTGTTCAGCTCGGTGCCGGCGCCAAGATTAGCGAGTACTTAACACTCGACAAGAAAGAGCGTGTGTTGGCGATTGTGTCGCTTGAGAGTGACCAGCCCATTGCTCTCGCTACCCGCCAAGGAACCGTCAAACGCGTCACACCGGGCGTCTGGCCGTCAAAACCGGACTTCGAGATTATCTCACTCAAGCCGGGAGACGAACTCGTGGGTGCGGCTCACAGCGCCGACGACGCAGAACTAACGTTTGTCACCTCCGACACCCAGCTGCTGCACTTTGCGGCCTCAGCTGTGCGCCCACAGGGGCTCAGCGCGGGCGGCATGGCTGGTGTGCGGGTCAACGCTGGTGCCGAAGTGATCTTCTTCGACGCACTGGATGCGGACTCTGAAAACGTCGCTGTCACGATCTCGGGCTCGAGCGTCACCATCCCGGGCACAGATCCTGGTCGGGTGAAGCTCAGCGAGTTTTCTCAGTTCCCGGCCAAGGGTCGCGGCACAGGTGGAGTTCGCGCCCATTCGCTGCTCAAGGGCGAAGACGTACTCACTCTCGCCTGGGTTGGCGCTGTGCCAGCAACGGCCGTCGGACTGGATGGTGCCGTGCGCCAACTCCCGACCGAACGCACCAAGCGAGACGGCTCGGGTATACCGCTCGACAGCGTCATCGGATCCATCGGCACTACGCCGTAGGATCGCGGCTCTTAGCGGCACCGAACACAGCCGCACAGCCGAGAGGGCTGCCACCCGATTGATTCAGATGGCAGCCCTCACGCTGCTTCATCCGTCCTCGGCGCCTCGGCGTCGACGACGCCCCGCATCCGCTTGGCCGCTAAATGTCGATGCGGTCGCGGTCGAGACCCTGACCCTGAATGATGAACTCCTTGCGCGGCGCAACCTCGTTGCCCATCAGCAGTTCGAACACTGTTCCGGCGCTTTCGGCATCCGAAATATTCACGCGGCGGAGTACACGGTTGTTGCGATCCATTGTGGTGGTTGCCAATTGGTCAGCGTCCATCTCTCCGAGGCCCTTGTAGCGCTGGATCGGATCTTGATAGCGCTTGCCCGACTTCTTGAGCCCGGCAAGCACGCCGTTGAGTTCCTTTTCGGAATAGGTGTAAATAGTCTCGTTGGGCTTCGAGCCAGGGTTCATGACGACGACCCGATGCAACGGTGGCACTGCGGCATATACACGGCCGTCACGAATCATGTCAGGCATGTACCGGAAGAAGAGCGTGAGCAGCAACGTGCGGATATGGGCACCGTCGACGTCAGCATCAGCCATGATGATGACCTTGCCGTACCGTGCTGTCGACAAATCGAAACTACGCCCTGAACCGGCGCCGATGACTTGGATGATCGACGCGCACTCCGCATTTGACAGCATGTCGCTGATGGATGCCTTCTGAACGTTGAGGATCTTGCCTCGAATCGGCAAAAGAGCTTGGTACTCGCTATCGCGGCCGAGCTTTGCCGTACCGAGAGCCGAGTCTCCCTCGACGATGAACAATTCGCTGTTCGCCACGTCGTTGGAGCGGCAATCGACCAGCTTCGCGGGAAGGCTCGAACTTTCGAGTGCGTTCTTGCGACGCTGCGTTTCCTTGTGAGCACGGGCAGAAATCCGCGACTTCATTTCGGCGACGACCTTGTCGAGCACGAGCGCCGCTTGCGACTTGTCATCGCGTTTGGTTGACGTGAAGCGCTCCGAGAGCGCGGTCGCTACGACCTTGGCCACAATCGCACGCACCGCTGGCGTCCCCAAGATCTCCTTGGTCTGACCCTCGAATTGAGGCTCCGGAACGCGAACGGTCAGCACAACCGTGAGGCCCGCAAGCACATCGTCCTTGTCCAGCTTGTCGTTACCCAGCTTCAGTCGGCGCGAGTTCTTCTCTGTCTCAGCGCGCAGGAACTTGAGCAGGCTTTGTTCGAACCCTGCGAGGTGCGTTCCGCCCTTGGGCGTGGCAATAATGTTGACGAAGCTTTTGACCACGGTGTCGTAGCCGGTGCCCCAACGCAGTGCAACATCCACGACACAGTCGCGGGAAACCTCGGTGGAAACCATGTGGCCGTTGTCTTGCAGTACCGGAACGCTCTCAGTGAATCCGCCGGATCCGGTGAGGCGCCAAATGTCGGTGATGGGCGGATCGACGGCCAGGTGCTCGACGAACTCAGAGATACCACCCTCAAAGGCGAACGATTCGTGGCGCGGCTCATCGCCACGCTCGTCCGTCACGTTCAGCGTGAGGTTGGGCACCAAGAACGCGGTCTGACGCAGACGGTCAATAAGCCCGTCGGATTGAAAACTCGCACCCTTGGTGAAGATTTGGCGGTCAGCCCAATACCGAACACGTGTACCGGTGCGCTCCTTGGGCACCTTGCCGATTACGCGCAGTTCACTGCCCGACACGTACGGGCTGAAGGGAGCATCCGGAGTCGGCTCCCCCTTATCGGCGAAAGTTCCTGGCTCGCCGCGATGAAAGGACATCGCGTATGTTTTGCCGTTGCGGTCAACCTCGACGTCGAGACGCTCCGAGAGCGCGTTTACAACTGAAGCTCCTACGCCGTGGAGTCCACCCGACGCGGCATAGGATCCCGAGCCAAACTTTCCACCCGCGTGTAGCTTGGTGAACACCACTTCGACTCCGGTGAGACCCGTCTTGGGCTCGACATCGACGGGGATGCCACGGGCCTTGTCGCGAACCTCGACGCTCTCGTCGGCGTGCAGGATGACACTGATCTCCGAACCGTGCCCGTCAAGCGCCTCATCAACCGAGTTGTCGATGATCTCCCACAGGCAATGCATGAGCCCGCGAGAGTCGGTAGAACCGATGTACATACCCGGACGTTTACGAACGGCTTCAAGCCCTTCGAGTACGGACAGGTGACGGGCTGAGTAGTCAGAGCTCGCCATAGTGATCTCCTAGGGTTTGACGACGGAAGGCCATCTTCTAGAGTACGTTCTCCGCCTGACATTGCTGCTCACCGACACCCGCAGCCCCGCGTACACCGCCAGCAGTCAACCGCGCTACGCGCTGAGCGAAATGCCCGCAATGTAGGAAGAATCTTCAGGCACCCATGCTTGTATAGGCGTACGGAATAACAACCGCAAGCAAGAAGGAGTAGGCCATGTCAAACATTGCAACCGAAGACACCCCAGTCGATGAGATGGACTACACCCTCACGGCGGCTGACCGCTGTGACAGTTGTGGCGCGCAGGCATACATTCGCGCGACCCTCGCCAGTGGCGATCTTCTCTTTTGCGCCCACCACGGCGCCAAATTCAAAGACAAGCTGTTCCCGACAGCGATCAAGTGGCACGACGAGTCCAGCCGTCTGAATGCATAACGTAGCGTTGAGCATCATCGGATAGTTTGCTCGCCGCCGACACGTGTGTCGGTATGACCTTCGTAGGAGAACTGTGAAGCGCATCCGGCACTACGTGTCGCGACTTATCTCGCTCGACGTATCAAACATGCTCGCCGTCGCGCGAGCAATCAGTAAACGCAGTGGTACGCCCGTGATTGCGATCCTGCTCGACATGGTGTGGTGTTCCCTTGTCTACCAAGCGGGCTATCTCGACTATGAAGAGTTCGAGTTCAACGTTCTCAGTCGTGCTGAACGCCGCACATGGATTACGAGCGGCAACGCCAATTCCATCGTTGTGAAGTACAACCAGCGCGAGTACCGCGAACGTTTCTACGATAAACCGACGTTCAACACCACTTTCGACAAATGGCTCGGTCGAGCTTGGCTCGACTTGAGAATCGCTTCCGAAGCCGACTTCGTCGAGTTCGTCGCGCACCATGACCCCATCATGGTGAAGGTTGTCGACAGTATGAGCGGCGCCGGCATCGAAAAGCACGACGGCGACGATCTCGCTGACGCGCATGCCCTGTACCGAGAGCTCATGGACAAGCGCCAGTTCCTGGTCGAAGCGTTTCTCAAGCAGCACCCCGGGATGTCTGCACTCTGCCCCACCAGCGTGAACTCGTTGCGGATGATCACCTTTTTCGATGGCACCGACGTGCACGTGATGGAAGCCGTGCTGCGAATGGGCAATGGCGCCGACGTTGACAACTATGGTCGTGGTGGAATGTACACCGTGCTCGACGAAAAGACCGGAATTGCGAACTACGGCGCCTTCGACAAATACGCCAACACTTTCACGGTGCACCCACAGACCGGCACTCCGATCGTCGGGTTTCAGGTTCCGCTATACGACGAGGCGCTTGCCATGCTCGACACGGTCAGCCGCATCATCCCAGAAATCCCCTATGTCGGATGGGACGTCGCGATTACGCCAAACGGGCCGGCGATCATCGAGGGCAACTACAACACGGGCGTCTTTCAGATGAAGCCAAGCCTCACTGGAATCAAGACAGGCCTGTTGCCCAAGTTCCGCGAAGTCATCGACTTCTAGGGCACTAATCCCCCGGCCAGCTCACCTTGCGGTGGCTGGCTGGTGCCGAAGCGTTGCTAAGCCCGACGGATGACGCCAAGCGGTGTACTTTGGTGATCTTGCCCCAGAGGGTTGTCTTTCAATACTTTCAGCGCGAGCTCGCTGGTGGCCTTGTTTGACGTCGACCCCAGAATGTTGCCGCCGAAGTCGTTAATGTCGACAACGAGAACCTCAATGTCGTGGCCGAGTGCGGTCTTGATATCCTGAGCCACGCCGTCTGGACGGGCCGGGCCGAGCACGACGTGCGAGTTATACGGCGGAATCGTGTTCTTCGTCGGACCATCGATCGCACGAGCCTTGGGCCCGGCAATGCGATAGAAGTCGCCACGGCGCCCCACAAGCTTCGTCACCGCTGCGACAGCAGCAGCGAACAGGATGCGCGGCGTACCGCACTCCCGCAACGCCATCTCCATCGTTTCGGGCATGCCCAAACCGATGCCGTGCGACGTCTTCGTGACGTACTTCGAAAGGAACGTGGCAAGCTTGCGCGGCTCCACCTCAGAGATCGGGTATGCCCGCCCCTGAGTGATTCCTACAATCTTTTCGGTCACAAAGAGAAGATCGCCATCCTGCACGACATCCGCTGCGTACTCCGACACGACCTGAACGATGTCGTCTTCACGAACCACCAACCGAGTCTTGATGGGAAGCCGTTCATAGACGGCTCCATCAACCTCGACGGTGAGACTCTTTCCCGTGTTCGCTTCAGCACCCATTGTTGGCCTATTCGAGGTAGTCGCGTAGTGACTGCGAGCGTGACGGGTGGCGCAATTTAGCCATCGTCTTGGACTCGATCTGACGGATGCGTTCGCGAGTTACCCCGAACGTGTCACCGATCTGGTCGAGAGTTTTCGGCATTCCGTCACCGAGACCGAAGCGCATGCGGATAACTCCGGCTTCGCGCTCCGAGAGGGAATCGAGGAGGCTCTCAAGCTGCTTCTGCAGCATCGTGAAGCCCACAGCATCCGCTGGTACTACTGCTTCAGTGTCTTCGATGAGGTCACCGAATTCGCTGTCACCATCTTCACCAAGCGGCGTGTGAAGCGAAATGGGTTCGCGGCCATACTTCTGAACTTCGACGACCTTTTCAGGCGTCATGTCGAGTTCGCGTGACAGCTCTTCAGGAGTAGGTTCGCGACCGAGGTCCTGAAGCATCTGGCGCTGAACACGAGCGAGCTTGTTAATGACCTCGACCATGTGCACAGGGATACGAATCGTGCGAGCCTGGTCGGCCATTGCGCGGGTGATAGCCTGACGGATCCACCACGTTGCGTAGGTAGAGAACTTGAAGCCCTTGGTGTAGTCGAATTTCTCGACTGCACGGATCAGGCCCAGGTTGCCCTCTTGAATGAGGTCGAGAAATTGCATGCCGCGACCGGTGTAACGCTTTGCAAGCGATACAACAAGGCGGAGGTTAGCGCCGAGCAAGTGGCTCTTGGCGCGCTGACCGTCTTTTGCTACCCACTGGAGCTCGCGACCGAGGGTCGAACGCACTTCGCCGGGGGCCATCTGGGAGAGCTTGTCTTCAGCAAACAGACCGGCTTCGATACGCATGGCGAGCTCAACTTCTTGAGCAGCGTTGAGCAGCGCGACCTTACCGATTTGCTTCAGGTAGTCCTTGACCGGGTCAGCCGTAGCGCCCGTGATGGCCGCTGAGTAGACAGGAACTTCGTCTTCATCGTCGACGAGCGAGAGCACGAGCGCGCCTGTAGGCAATGCTTCGTCTTTGCTCGTTGACTTTTCTTCCTGCTCGTCTTCGGCTTTCGACTCTTCGCCGTCTGCTTCAACAATCTCGGCGGCTGCTGCCGCAGCCGCCTTCTTGGTCCTAGTCGCTGGCTTTTTTGCGGCCGGCTTCTTGGCAGCCGACGCAGCGGCAGTCGACTTCGTCGTCGTAGCCTTCTTAGCCGTTGCCTTGGTAGTTGTGCTCGCGGCGCCTTCAGCGTCGGTCGCTACTTCTTCGACTGCAGCGGCAGCTTTACTGCTCGTGCCAGCCTTGGCAGCTGCTTTAGCAGGAGCCTTCTTTGCTGCGGGTGCGGACTCTGCAGCCTTCGTTCGGGTCGCCATCTGAACACCTTTCTGAGGTTTTCGGGCAGTACTAAGACCCATGTCAAGTCTCTGTCTGTCTCACCGCATGGCAAAACAGATCTAGAAACAAGACCGGGTCTTACTCCTATTATGCCACGCTTTTCTCATGCTTCGCACCATGAGGGCGAACGCGCATCGTCAGCGCGGTAAGCCGCACTTCGGGACGCGAGGCTTCCACACAACCGCGGTTACTACAAAGGAAGATCAGACGTGCCGTCGGCGTCGCCAGCTCTCTTGATAGCGAGGAACTTCTGCAACTCCGCGGCAATTTCGTCTGCCGAGGGCAATTCGCCGGCTTCGTCGGTCAACGGCGACCGCATGGGGTTTTCCTCCATGTAGTTGTCGTGACGCTCTTCCAGCGTTCCTACGAGGCGAGCTAGTTCTTGATTGCTCTCAACTTGCCCATCGATCTTCGCCACGAATTCCCGACCTTCTTCGCGAAGACGGTCAGTGGGGAAGATAAGCCCGGTTGCGGCGCTCACACTCTCGAGTGCGGTGACAGCAGCAGTAGGCCATTCGGTATCAGCGAGGTAATGCGGAATCAGGAGGACGAAACCCGCAACAGGATGCTCGAGCTCCTGCAAACGGTACTCGATCACGTGCATTGCGTTGGCAGGCACCTGGGTGTGTGGCTTCCAGACGGAGAGCGAGTCGATGAGTTCCGATCGATTTCCGCTCACGGTCACTCCGATGCTGCGAGTGTGCGGCACCGGCATCGGGATGGAGCTGAGCCACGTTGTCGACTTGACCTCGAGCTTCGAGATGAGCCTCAAGACTGCCGCCGAGAAGCGTTCCCATTGGAAATCAGGTTCGTACCCCGTGAGAAGCAAGAAAGGTTGCCCCAACTCGTCTTTGGCCAGATAGAGCGCAAGCTTTGCGGGTCGGTAGTCGCTCAAGTGATCCTGATCGAAATAGATCATAGGACGACGTGCTCGGTAATCCAGAAGAGCGTCATTGTCGAAGGATGCGACGACGGTGCGCTCAAGAGTATCGAGGAGGTATTGGCTTACTTGACTGACGGCACCACCAGCATCCGCAAATCCCGTGAGTCCCGCTACAAGAGGGAGACCGCGCGGTACCCCAGCAACATCGGTGGCGATGTCATATAAACCGGCTGGATCTCGCATGCCCCCACTCTAATCGCGCCTGTCGAGGCATCCCCCTGTTTCGGCTCCACAACGTCAAGCTCCTAGCGAACACGACGGCGGATGCTGGTTATCATGAGGACATGACCGTTGCTACGTTGCACTTGTCCACCGCGCCCGCCTCCGAAGTTGAATCCGATGTTCTCGTTATCGGGGTGGTGAAAACCGACACCGGGCCGAAGCTCGTGGACACGTCGTCGCAACTTACATCATTCGAGCAAGCACTGAATCTTATTGGCGCGACAGGTGCTGCTGACGAGCTTCACCGCATTCCCGCGACTGGAATCACTGCTCCAGCAGTTGCGTTCATCGGTCTAGGAGATGCCACCCCGACCGTCGAAACGTTGCGTTATGCCGCCGGTTCCGCCGCTCGCCAACTGCGCGGTGCGCCGCACATCACTCTTTCCCTTGGAGCCAAGTCGAGTGATGAAACGCTCGCGGTTCTCGAAGGCGCAGCTATTGGCGCCTACTCGTACGACGCTTACCGTTCTACCGCTCCCGAAGCCAGCAAGAAGCTCGCTAGTGACATCACCGTTCTCAGCCCAATTGAGGATGCGGCACTCATCGAGCGAGCAAAGGTGATCGCCTACGCCACCCACGTCACGCGTGACATGGTCAATGAGGCGCCAAAGGAGCTCTACCCCGCTACCTTCGCCGACCGCGCGACCGAACTCGCATCGCTCGACAACGTTGAGGTCGAGGTGTACGCGGAGAAGGAACTCGAAGAGGGCGGCTTCGGCGGCATCCTCGGCGTCGGCCAAGGCTCCACTCGCGGTCCTCGCCTCGTCAAGATCAGCTACACGCCCGCTGATGCCGCCAAGCATCTTGCTCTGGTCGGTAAAGGAATCACCTTCGATTCGGGTGGACTGTCGCTCAAGCCGGGTCTCGGCATGATCGGTATGAAGTTCGACATGAGCGGAGCGGCCACCGTAATGGCGGTTGTTGAAGCATGTGCCAAGCTCGGCACGAACGTGCGGTTGACCGCGTGGCTCTGCCTCGCAGAGAACATGCCGTCTGGCAGCGCAATTCGCCCGAATGACGTATTGACGATCCGCGGCGGCAAGACCGTTGAAGTCCTCAATACGGATGCCGAGGGACGACTCGTCATGGCGGACGGCCTAGTCGCTGCCAGCGAAGAGAACCCCGATGCCATAGTGGACATTGCGACCCTTACCGGTGCCGCCGTTGTGGCTCTGGGCAACCGTTACGCGGGCGCAATGGGCGACAGAGACTTCGTCAACCAGGTAGTGGCGGTTGCAGACCGTGTTGGAGAGCCTTTCTGGGCGATGCCGATCAGCCCTGAGCTCCGGCCGCTGCTCGCCTCTGATATCGCAGACATCGCCAACATTAAGCCGGGCAATACTGCCGGGGGCATGCTCATTGCGGCCGCATTCCTGAAAGATTTTGTGGGAAAACGCCCAGAAAGCACTGAAACGATCCCATGGGCTCACATCGATATCGCTGGCCCATCAGACAACCGCGGCGGAGGATGGGGCTACGTCGGCAAGGGAGCCACAGGAATCGGTGTTCGAACACTCATTGAACTGGCCGAGGAATTTTCTCGTCCGTAGTATGGTTTTTTAAACGCGGGATGTTTCCGCACCATCCGGTCGCACTGAGTACACATCGTGCGTTCCGACGAATAATTTCCTTACAGAGGAGCTGCTGGATTGGCTGAGCACAATTTTGACCTTGTCGTTCTTGGTGGAGGAAGCGGTGGCTACGCAGCCGCGTTGCGCGCCGCTGAACTTGGGATGACCGTTGGCCTGATCGAGAAGAACAAGCTCGGCGGCACCTGTCTGCACGTGGGTTGCATTCCCACAAAGGCGCTTCTGCACTCCGCAGAGGTCGCTGACGTGACGCGCGAAGCAGCGAAGTATGGCGTCACCGCCACGCTCGACGGCATCGATATCTCTGCGGTGACTAAGTACCGCCAGGACATCGTCGCGAGCAAATACAAGGGTCTGCAGGGCCTTATCAAGATGCGCGGTATTACCGTCATTGAGGGCGAAGGCAAGCTAGTCGCGCCCAACACTATTCAGGTTGGCGAAGACACCGTAGTCGGCAAGAACGTCATTTTGGCGACTGGTTCATACTCTCGCTCGCTGCCGGGACTCGAAATCGGTGGCCGCGTAATCACCTCCGAACAGGCACTTGAACTCGACTTCGTTCCGAAGAAGGTCGCAGTGCTCGGTGGCGGCGTCATCGGCGTTGAATTCTCGAGCGTCTGGAAGAGCTGGGGAGCCGACGTCACCATTATCGAAGGTCTCCCCCACCTCGTTCCCATGGAAGACGAGTCGGTCAGCAAGCAGTTCGAACGAGCATTCCGCCGTCGTGGCATCAACTTCCACACCGGAGTTCGTTTCAAGAGCGTCGAGCAGAACGACGACGGCGTCGTCGTTACTCTGGAAAACGGCGAAACGGTCGAAGCCGAGCTCCTGCTCGTCGCAGTCGGCCGTGGCCCGTCAACAGCAGGACTCGGCTTCGAAGAAGTCGGCGTCGAGATGGATCGTGGCTTCGTTCTCACCAACGACCGCCTCGCAACCAACGTTCCTGGCGTCTACGCCGTCGGAGACATTGTTCCTGGCCTTCAACTCGCTCACCGTGGGTTCCAGCAAGGAATCTTCGTTGTCGAAGAAATCGCTGGCCTCAAGCCCATCGTGATTGACGACCTCCACATTCCGAAGGTCACCTACAGCGACCCCGAGGTAGCATCCATCGGCCTCACCGAAGCTAAGGCGATCGAAGCTCACGGTGCTGAGAACGTCAAGGCCTACGACTACAACCTGAGTGGAAACGGCAAGAGTGCCATTATCGGCACCGCTGGTTCCATCAAGGTTGTTCGCGTCGTCGACGGTCCGGTCATTGGAGTTCACATGATCGGAGCTCGCGTTGGCGAACTGATCGGTGAAGCTCAACTGATCGTCAACTGGGAAGCACACCCAGAAGACATCACCCCGTTGCTTCACGCACACCCCACCCAAAACGAGGCACTGGGCGAGGCATTCCTCGCTCTGGCCGGCAAGCCGCTGCACGCGGTCTAGGCTCCGCCTAACCACGGAACTAAGCTATTGATGACAAGCATCACAAAGGAGCAGTACTGATGAGCGAATCCGTTAACCTTCCGGCACTCGGAGAGAGTGTCACCGAGGGCACGGTGACCCGCTGGCTGAAGCAAGTCGGCGAGCGTGTAGAGGTTGACGAGCCCCTGCTCGAGGTCTCCACTGACAAGGTCGACACGGAGATTCCCTCTCCCGTCGCCGGAGTCATCGAAGAGATCTTGGTCGCCGAAGACGAAACAGTTGAAGTTGGCACCGCACTGGTGAAAATCGGCGACGGATCAGGTGGCGCAGACGCTGCTCCCGCTGCCGAGGAAGCACCAGCGGAAGCGGCTCCCGCTGCCGCAGAAGCTCCTACTGAGGAGCCTGCTGCGCCGGCTGAAGCCCCCGCGGCTGAATCTGCGCCCGCCGTCGAGGCGCCTGCCGCCGCTGCGACTGAAGCACCTGCTGCGGAAGAAGCTTCTGCTGTCGAGCCGGAAGCTCCGGCCGCTGAAACTCCCGCCGCGCCGGTTGAGGCACCTGCTGCTGAGGCCGCTCCAGTCGCTGAAGCTGCACCTGCAGCCGAAGCTGCTCCCGCGGCTCAGGCTGTGGCCGAAGAGCCCGCGGCGCAAGAGGCTCCTGCGGAGCAAGAGGCTCCTGCGGAGCAAGAGGCTCCTGCTGCGGAAGAAGCCTCTGCTTCCTCCGACAGCGACGACTCGCAAGCCGGATACCTCACTCCCCTCGTGCGCAAGCTCGCGAATGAGCGTGGCGTCGATGTAAGCACACTCATCGGCACCGGAGTTGGCGGACGCATCCGCAAACAAGACGTTCTTGCTGCAAGCGAAGCAACAACCGAAGCTGAGCCTGCTGCTGAAGCCGCTAAGCCTGCAGCACGGGAAGTCTCGCCACTGCGCGGAACCACTGTTCCGATGTCGCGACTGCGCAAGGTTATTGCCGAGCGCGCCGTGCTTTCGATGCAGTCGTCTGCTCAGCTGACGTCCGTCGTTGAAGTCGACGTAACGGCCGTTGCTAATTACCGCAACTCTGTCAAGGACGAGTTCTTGGCTAAGACCGGCACGAAGCTGTCGTTCCTGCCGTTCTTCGCCCTCGCTGCCGCAGAGGCATTGACCGTTCACCCGATCGTCAACGCGACGATCGAAGACAACGCCATTGTTTACCCTGCGCAGGAGAACATGAGCATTGCCGTGGATACCGAGCGCGGATTGCTTACGCCCGTTATCCGAGACGCTGCATCACTTGACCTCGCAGGTCTTGCTGGCGAGATCGCAGATCTTGCTCAGCGCACCCGCGACAACAAGTTGACTCCTGACGAGCTCTCCGGAGGAACATTCACGCTAACCAACACTGGTTCACGTGGCGCGCTCTTCGACACTCCCATTGTGTTCTTGCCGCAGTCGGCAATCTTGGGAACCGGAATCGTCACCAAGAAGCCTGTTGTGATCAGTGACGCCAACGGTGATTCCATCGGCATCCGTTCGATGGTTTACCTCGCGCTCAGCTACGATCACCGCATCGTTGACGGAGCGGATGCTGCTGGATTCCTCGTTGATGTGAAGAACCGCCTCGAAGGCGGAGACTTCGCTGACAAGCTCGGAATCTAAGCACGAAAAGTTCACTCGGGAAGCGTGTAGCTTCTGATTCGCCAACCGGCCTCGCCCTTCACCAGAAGAAGCGAGGCCGGTTTGCTTTCATCTCCCAAGTCGAACTCAAACAACACGCTGTCCCCCAGACGTTGCACCTCGACGGCAACCGCTGCGTCTAACAGCAGACCGGGAGCGAGCTCACCGCCGCCCACCACACTCTCGATGTGCGACGCGTCAGCCGCGAACGCCGGCGAATCGGTGCTACTCACCGCCTCTAGACACTCCACGGACAAGTCCCGCACACACGCATTTCGCGTTGACAGCAACACCGTAAGAGCCGCTACTGGATCCTGAGGCAGGTCACCCTCTGATGGCTCAGATTCGATTTCGAGAGTAAGACTCTCGGCGTCCTCCCCCGTAGCGACCTCTCCTGGTTCCTGCGCGCCGCGCTCCGATACATCCTCGACAGAAGACACCGCAAGAGCAGGAGGTTCGTGCCCGGTGTCCCATGAGGCAATCCCAATTGCGAGGATCACACACAGCACGCCAACTGCACCGACCGCCCAGGTTCGTTTACGCACCGGCCGTCGCCAGCCGCGAAGTATCACTAGGCCTCTAAGAGCATTGTTGCGAAGAGTACCGATAGCCTCGCCGACCCTGACCTGAACCCAGCCGGGAAGCGCTAATACGGAATCTAGCTCTGTCCGCGGCGGCGAAAGAGCGTCGCTCCCACGCGAGGTTGCACTGCGTACAAGCCGCGCGGGTTCGGTTGCCAGACTTTGCCCAGAAGGTCCGAGGCGCACCGGTTCTGGCGCTCCTAACGCGAACAGGCGCCGTTCACACTCCCGGTGCCACTCACTCTGTGCATGATGAGCGTCATTGGCGAGCCAGTCGAGGAGATCCACCGTCGCCGCCCGAGAGTCGTGGTCTAGCGGGACCGCGGCAAGAACGCCGCTGGCGATAACTGCAAACTGTTTTCGATCCTCTGAAAACAAAGATGATTGGCTCATTTCGGCGGGCGTAGGTACGCTCCCATGCCATCGTGCCGCACCAAAGTCAGCGAAGAATGGCCGACCAGCGCTGTCAAAATGCACAGCATCCATAGTCATACTTCCTATTGCAACCCCAGCGCGGTGAGCACGGGTCACTGCCGCGGCGAGGGGCACAAGAATCGTGATTGCCTCTCCCGGACGCAATTCTTCTCGCTCTCGCATGAGGCGCCTCAAAGTGCTCACGGTCTCCCACTGCACGACGAGCACCGGTGCGCCATCGGGGGCTGCCGCCATATCGTCTAGTTGAACGACGTGGGCACCTTGAGCTAGCGACAGACACTCCGCTTCGGTGAGAATCCGTTGGATTGCGGTGCCCGGCGAAAAGAGTTTGACAGCACGCGCGCTGACAACGTGATCCGGTTCATGTGAGCTGAGCGGACATGCCAAAAGAAGCCGTGAGGCTGGGTCATCTGAAAGCGTACGTACGGTGCGGTAGCCAGCAATGGAGTCATCATTCACAGCTTCATCGTTGCCGGTAACCTGCGCCTGATTGCCCCGACTGCAGACGCATGTGGAGAGACCACCGTGTGGGAATTCATAGAGGACGAGACCTTAAAAGCTGGTGTGGGTGACCGCCAAGAAAAAACTCTTTGGTTCGCGGAATTCACAGACGCGCTGAAGGCCGTATCCTAGATGCATGGCACGCAGAGAAAAGACTCCGAAGGCTCAAAAAGAACCCGGTCGCATCAAACAGATGTATCAGGTCTTCCAAATGACGAGGCGCTATGACAACCTCGCAATTTGGTTCTTCCTCTTAGCATTCCTATTGCCCATTCTCATCGGGCTAGCCCTCGCTTTCCTGCTTTCCGCAGACAACGTTTTCGGCTTCGTTCTCTATATCGTCGCCGGAGTTATGGCCGGGCTTCTCGCCTTTCTCATTGTGTTGGGGCGCCGCGCCGAGCGTGCCGCCTACTCGCAGATTGCCGGTCAGCCCGGTGCTGTCGGAGCAGTGCTCAAAAGCTCGCTCCGTCGCGGCTGGACCGCGAGCGAAATGCCCGTCGCAATTAGCCCTAAGACGCAGGATGCTGTCTACCGCGCAATCGGCAAGGGCGGAATCGCTCTCATCGGTGAGGGTCCTCGCAGCCGCACGCAAAAGATGCTGGAAGACGAACGTCGCAAGATGAACCGCTTTCTGCCCAACGTTCCCGTGCACTTCATTTATGTCGGCCCCGACGCCGACTCCGTCGCGTTGCACAAACTCGCGCCGACGCTTGGTCGCCTGAAGAACGTTCTTCGTAAGCCCGAGATCCTCGCAATCTCCAACCGCCTGACGTCGCTCGACAAGAACGGGCTCCCGATCCCCAAGGGAGTTGACCCGATGAAGGCGCGCGCACAACGCTCGCAGCGCGCCTAAGCATCCGCAACAATCGTTGGAACTTCCGGAGCCGATGAGCCACTTGGCTCGTCGGCTCCGTTGCGGTTAACCCGTGCGTTAGCGCCGAACGAGCAGTGTTCCTGCGATGCGATCGTGCATACCTCGCTGATCGACGTCCCAAATAACAGCGGGGATGACGAGCGCCATCAAGAGAGTGCGGACGATGGGCCGCCAGATGCCGAGGTATCCCCCCGCGACAGGAACGACCCTCATCCCGGTGAGGAGATGGCCGATGCTGCCATTAGTGGTGATGAGAACAACTATCTGTGAAACCACGAATACACCGAGAGTGGCGAAAGCGTCGTAGTTGAAGAACACGATCGAAACGACAACGGCAAATCCCCAGTCAATCGCGAGGGCAACAAGCCTGCGCCCAAATCGCCCAATAGAGCGTGGGCCTTCTGCCGGGAGTCCTATCCGCTTACCTGGCCAGTCTTCGGGAGTTACTTGTTGCTGATTCACTGGTTCAGCCTAACTAATCACAGCGCTGTAACATGCCGGAAACAATTCGGAGATGATTGTGAAATCCATCTTCTGTACCCTAAGAGATGGTTGTAACGACAGCCGATCATCAAATGAACCCCTTGGAGTTCCACTCAATGTCTCATCCGAAGTTTTCCAATTCGTCTGAGGTTCTTGATTTTATCAAGGACACAGACGTGAAGTTCGTCGACATCCGGTTTACCGATCTTCCCGGTATCCAGCAGCACTTCAACATCCCCGCCGCCTCAGTTGACGAAGACTTCTTCGCCGTAGGCCAGCTCTTCGATGGTTCATCGATCCGCGGTTTCCAGTCGATCCACGAGTCCGACCTCCAGTTGATTCCTGACGTCAGCACCGCCTATGTCGATCCCTTCCGCGTCGAGCGCACACTCGTCATCATCTTCGACATCTACAACCCCCGCAACGGTGAGATCTACGCTCGCGACCCGCGCCAGGTTGCCAAGAAGGCCGAAAAGTACCTCACGTCGACCGGCATCGCCGACACCGCGTTCTTCGCCTCCGAAGCAGAGTTCTACATCTTCGACGACGTTCGCTACGAAGTCTCAGCCAACAAGAGCTTCTACGAAGTTGACTCCAGCGAAGGTGCGTGGAACAGCGGACGCACGGAAGCCGGCGGAAACCTCGCCAACAAGACGCCCTTCAAGGGCGGGTACTTCCCCGTCTCCCCCGTTGACCAGCACGCTGACATCCGTGACGACATCGTCATGAAGCTCATCGATGTTGGACTCGACGTTGAGCGCAGCCACCACGAGGTCGGCACCGCAGGCCAGGGCGAGATCAACTACAAGTTCGACACTCTCGTTCACGCCGGCGATGACATCCT
This sequence comes from Salinibacterium sp. NK8237, assembly GCF_015864955.1. Classification (NCBI taxonomy): domain Bacteria; kingdom Bacillati; phylum Actinomycetota; class Actinomycetes; order Micrococcales; family Microbacteriaceae; genus Salinibacterium; species Salinibacterium sp. NK8237. The sequence continues at coordinate 414,990 of NZ_JADYWE010000001.1, forward strand.
CAAGTTCAAGTACATCGTCAAGAACACCGCCAACGAGTGGGGCAAGACGGCAACGTTCATGCCGAAGCCGCTCTTCGGTGACAACGGTTCGGGAATGCACACGCACCAGTCGCTGTGGAACGACGGAACCCCGTTGTTCTACGACGAAAAGGGCTACGGCGGACTCAGCGACACTGCTCGCTGGTACATCGGTGGACTGCTCAAGCACGCACCTGCTGTGCTCGCATTCACCAACCCGACGGTCAACTCGTACCGCCGCTTGATCCCCGGATTCGAAGCTCCCGTGAACCTCGTGTACTCGGCTGGAAACCGTTCGGCTTCCATTCGTATCCCGATCACCGGAACGAACCCCAAGGCAAAGCGCATCGAGTTCCGCGCACCAGACGCATCGGGCAACCCTTACCTCGCGTTTGCTGCTCAGCTCATGGCTGGCCTCGACGGCATCAAGAACAAGACTGAGCCGCACGAGCCCGTTGACAAGGACCTGTACGAGTTGCCTCCCGAGGAAGCACGCCTGATTCCTCAGGTTCCCGCCTCGCTCGAGGAAGCACTTGTTGCTCTCGAAGCTGACCACGAGTTCCTCATGGAAGGCAACGTCTTCACCAAGGACCTCATCGAGACCTGGATCGACTACAAGCGTACGAACGAACTGCTTCCGTTCGCACAGCGCCCGCACCCGTACGAGTACGAACTGTACTTCGGCGTCTAAGCGCTAACACAGCATAAAGTCAGGGCCGCATCCTTTCGGATACGGCCCTGACTTTGTTAACTGAACTGGATCAGTAAGTCGCGACGAGTTGCGGAGTGCGACGCGTCAGGTCAAGTCCAGTGCCGTCGATTACTGGTGCACGCGATGATGATGCCCCCAGGCCGCTGAACGACCAGCCGGCAGCACGCCAAGTTGCGGCATCCAAGCAGTTGCGCGCGTCGATCATCACACGACTACCAACGATTTTGCCCAACGCGATGGGGTCGCTGGCCTTGAACTCATCCCACTCCGTCAGCACCAGTAGTGCGTCCGACCCGGACGCAGCTTCTTCCACGGAGTCGACGTACGTGAGCGTCGGAAACATCCGCTGTGCCGTCTCAGATGCTTCAGGGTCGTACACGACGACTTGTGCGCCCCGGAGATGGAGCGCGGCTGCCACGTTCAGCGCCGGCGAATCCCGGACATCATCGGTGAGCGGCTTGAACGCTGCGCCAAGAATGCCAATCCTACGATTGAGGACAGAGCCGCCGCACGCATCGATCGCAAGACCGATTACTTGCAAGCGCTGTGACATATTAATCTCATCGACTTGCTGGAGGAGTGCGGCCGTCTTCGTGGCGCCGAGCTCACTCGAGCGGTGAATGAGCGCTCGGATGTCTTTGGGAAGGCATCCGCCTCCGAAGCCGAGACCCGCATTGAGAAACTGGCGTCCGATCCGTACATCGTGGCCAAGCGCGTCAGCGAGTACCGCCACATCTGCGCCCGAAGCATCGCATACCTCCGCAATCGCGTTGATGAACGAAATCTTCGTAGCGAGGAAGGCATTCGCGCTTACTTTGACGAGTTCTGCTGTAGGCAGATCGCACACGATTACCGGGGTTCCCGTTTCGATAGGAATGGCGTAGACCGCACGTAACGCGGCTTCAGAGCGAGCAGATACGCCGCCGAGTACGATGCGGTCGGGCCGCAGAGTATCCTCGACTGCCTTGCCTTCCCTCAGAAACTCGGGGTTCCACACCAACTCGACATCCACTTCGGCTGGCGCTGAATCGGCGATTATCGAGCGCAGTCGAGCTCCCGTACCTACTGGCACAGTGGATTTGCCTACGATCAGACCGTCGTGGGTCAAATAACGGGCCACTTGGCGCGTGGCTTCTTCTACGTAGTCGAGGTTTGCTGCGTTGCTTCCACGCTGTTGGGGCGTACCGACACAAATGAAGTGGATGTCGGAGTTCGCGGTGGCCTCGGCAAGGTCAGTCGTGAAACGCAACCGACCACTCGCCACGTGTGTCCGAATGAGGTCAGGCAGTCCAGGCTCAAAGAACGGAACCTTTCCTTCACTGAGCTGTTTCACCTTGGCGGGATCAGTGTCGACACCAATGACATCGAAACCCATCTCTGCCATGGCCGCTGCGTGGGTGGCACCGAGATAGCCGGTGCCGACGACGCTCAGTCGGGGACGCTCAGCGTCTCCGAACTGACCGATGTTGTTCTGTGCTGCAAATTCTTCTGTGCTGTTCATGTCGTGCTCCTTATTCATCGGTTCAGCGTGCGGTTAGGTCGAAATCACTGTCAGGTCGGGCCAAGCCCTCGATGAAAGCGGCTAGCGAGTCGGCGCGGGAATCGATGCGCCAGTCATTGGTCGCGCGCTCTCCTTCTACGTAGGTTGTGACGGCGAGGTTGAACCAGGAAATCCCGATGATGTCGTCGTTCTCCGGTTTGGCGAGTGATTCGAACAGTGAGGACACCCACTCAGCTTTGTGACCGCCTGTCTCTGACGCTCCGATCTCCGTAAGGAAGATTGGCTTGTTTGTGATGCGGCGCAACTCGGCGAGGCTCGAATCGAAGGTGTAGCTGAAGGTGAAGTCATTCTCCGCAATGTACGGCGGGCGGAGGTAACCAGACAGCCCCACCCAGTCCACATAATCGTCGCCGGGGTAGAGCCCGTCCAGGAAGTCCGATGACTGATGTGTCGCGGGAAGGTTGTTAATGATGTTGGGTGCCCAGATCCAGACCACGAGATCGTTCGCTCCCTCCTCAGCGAAGATGTCATGAACGTGCTGCCACATTGTGACGAAATCACCAACACGGTTGGAGTTGATTGAGTTTCCCTGTCCGTCGGTTTCTGCCCAGGGATACCAGACACCATTCATCTCATGGTCGAGACGAATGCCCAATGGCAATCCTGTATCGACAATGTCCTTTGCGTATTGGTGCAAGTAGTCGTCGAAGGTGCCGGGGACTCCAGCCTCCGGGTCTCCGATGATCGCCGGCAGAGTGTAATCAGGTTCGTCAATTTGGTCGTTGGCGGAGCCAATCGGTCGCGATTCCCACGTGAGGATCGGGAGCGTCTCTTTCTCCCACGAGCGTGTGACTGCATTCGCGCGGAAGTCCTCATCCCAGCCACCAAAGTAGCCGACAACGTTCGGGTTACTGCCCAGCTTGGTCGACGCGGAGTCATAGGTTGCCCAGTTGAACGGCGCCTGCTCCGTATAGAGCCCTAGGTATGTAGACGCAGGATTAATGATCTCTGCCTTCGATGGAGCAGTGATAACTGTTCCGCCAGACGCAGGCGTAGAAGGGCTGGACGGCGTGCTCGACACCGGGGGGGTTGATGCCACCGAGTCCTTGGCGCCACCGGCCTGAAGCGCCTTCAGGGTGCCTTCGATCGACCACAACTCTTGTTGAAGAGCCGCCGACTTCGCGTTCGTTTCTTTCAGGTTGTCCTTTGCGACCTCGATCGAAGATTCAAGCACGTCAATCTCAGAGAGCAGATCGCTCTTTTCAGATTCCCAGGCGGCTCGCTCTTCGGCCAGAGTGTCTGTTTTCAGGACAGTTTTGGCAGCGGTAGTCAACGCTTGGTTCACGGTGCTGCTCGGAGAAATCCAGACGAAGGCGCTTGTCGCGCCAAGTGTGAGCACGAGGGCTGCAGTCCCGATACTTGTCCAGCGCGTTCTGGCACTGCTAACGGCCCACCAGGCTGCGGCGCCGCTTCGAACTTGGGAACTACGAGAAGAAAACAATGGAAACCGCCTCTACTGCAAAGATGGAAAAACCGATGACATAGGGCCATGCAGCCTTGGGATTTAGCCGACGGCGCTGGGGTGCTTTGGCCGCGACTCGCGTTGCCCGCCGCGGAGGTGCTTCGAGCACAGCGACGGAACCCAAACCGTTACTCGGCTCGAAGTCCAGCTCGGCTATCGCTTCGCTATCGTCATCGAGTTGCCCTACGAGAAGATCGTTGGAGTTGCCGCCGGCATACGCACCTGCTCGGGTGCCCCAACCGCTGGCGTGACCCATCCTGAAGAATCCGATAAGCCGAATAGGCATGAGGAATGCTGTCGACACGATGATGAACGCCGGGAGTCGGAAGAAGTCCATCGGCTTCTCGGAGAGATGCCGAATCTGGCGGATTGCCATGCTCAATACAGACGACACAACCATGAGCGCAAGCACTAAGAGCACGCCACTTTGCACGCCATACTCCGAAAGAAAGCCCTCGTAGAAGTTGTACCCCTGTCCGCTAAATGCACGATAGATCCATCCCGCGATCACTCCGGCCAAGAGGAAGGGAAGGATGATGTCCATGAGGAAGAACACAGCCAGCACTGGGGCATGACCAAGCATCCACGGCAACATACGGAGCGTGTTGTACTGGCTCCCCCGAGCCCAGCGCAGCTGCTGCTTGTACAGCTTCTTGATCTCAAGCGGGGCATCGGTGTACACCAACGAGGTGTGTTGGTAGACCGTACGGTGACCCTCTTGGAGCGCAAGATTGGTGAGAGTGCGATCGTCGCTCACCTCGAGGAACACGCCCATGAAGCGTTCATTCATAAACCGGTCCATAACGCGCGTCATGATCGACCGACGGAACGCGATGGTTCGACCTGGCAAGCAACCGACCTGTCCGAGCACGCTTTGAGCGGGCATTGAGTATAGAGCCCGCGAGTTTTCCAGCCAGTCAGCCCAGCGGGTAATCCAGCTTCGCTCTGGTTCGAGGATGCGCTGTCGGGTCGTAACGCCGCCAACCTTAGTGTCGGCGAACGGCCGCACCAGCTCGGAGAGCGTGTTGTCGGTCCACACGGTGTCGGAATCGACAAGCACGGTGATGTCGCCCGTCGACAGCTCGGTACCGATCATCACGGCGTTGCGCTTGCCGGGGATCGGCGTATGAATCCAACGAACCAGCGGAGCGAACTCATCGCTGATGCGTTCCAGCGTAGGGTTGGGTGCTCCGTTGATGACCACGATGATCTCGGATGGTTGCTGTTCAACCATGCGAGCGAGCACATCCCGAAAGAGGTCCTCTGGCTCATCGAGCACTGGCACCACCACACTCGTCGTTCCAGTGAATGTGCCCGTGTACGGGCGGTAGCGTGACGACAGCACGACTTTGAGTATCCAGAGCGCCCAAATAAGCGATGAGTAGATTGCGAACATATAGATCTCGGGGTGGCCCTCGATCATGTGGCGAAGTTGCAGAATGAATATGAACACGGATGCCCCCGACATTGTGATTGTGAAAGGTGATCATCCGCCACGCTGAGGATGTCCCTCAGCGGTGAGTTGCTTGATTATTGCCCGATGGATTTACCCACCGCAATACGGGCATTTCTCCGTATTACGACTCAGGTGGTCTAGATCCGCTCGGCATCTAGAACGTGGTGTCGGCACTTCGGCTGTCGTATTTTGCGCCAGTTTTTGTACCCCGCTTCGGGGGTGCAGACCTCACAGGTTGCGGCTCAAGCGGCATCAACAATGAGTTCAGGTGAATTCAGAAAAGTGCACGTCCGAGGTTGTTTATGAGACGTATTGACGCCCCATTTAAGGGTAGAACTAATCGTCTGCCTCTAGGGCTCGATCGATCGACTTCGGACCAGAGACACCCTCGCTGCCCCACAACGGGGTACACGACTTTTCGGCGCCCGGGGGACGCCTATTGGCACCATAAGCGGTTACAGGTTTAACCTGGCTGTAACATTCGGAGCCTCGGTGCGGCAGTTCACAGCATGGGCACGGAGGGTCCAACTGCGCCTCAGGCTTTTACGACCTCGGCACATTGGCGACGCCATAGAAGCGGCGTTCAAAGACGCGTCGTGCGCGACGCGTGGCGCGCAAATAGTCCTCTTCGAGCTTGCTCGCTGAACCCGGCGGATACTCGAGCATACGAGCAACGCCTTCGAGTTGAAGTCGATCCGTAGGTAAAACATCCGAGGTCTTCGAGGTCCACAGGGTGATGGCCGAACGGGCGCGGGAGGCGAGAACCCATGCCTCCCGAAGGCGAGCGGCGTCTGAGGCCGTGACGAGCTTCTCGGCGACGGCGGCTTCCAAAGCATCGAGAGTTGAGGTCGTGCGTAGTCCCTCGACTCTGGACCCATGTTGGAGTTGCAAGAGCTGCACAAACCATTCGACGTCGCTGAGCGAACCGCGGCCTAGCTTGAGATGGCGGGACGGATCCGCGGCCTGAGGAAGACGTTCAGACTCCACGCGAGCTTTGATTCTCTTGACCTCGCGCACATCCTGGGGTGAAATCACCGAGGGGTAGCGCACGCGGTTCGCGAGTGCTTCGAAATCAGCCAGCAGCGCCGTGTCGCCGGCAACACCGCGGGCGCGCAAGAGCGCCTGAGCTTCCCACGTGAGCGACCAGCGGGCGTAATAGGCCGCATACGATTCGAGGGAGCGCACGATGGCCCCGTTCTTGCCTTCTGGACGGAGGTCGAGATCGAGATCGAGCGGAAGCTTCACGTCTTCGGTGATGCGAGTGAGGCCCTTAGCGAGCGCGTCCGCTCGTTTGGCAGCATCTTCGCTAGTAGCGTCCGTTGCCCGGTAGACGTACATGACATCAGTGTCGGAACCGAAACCCGCTTCGGCTCCCCCGTAACGCCCCATAGCAATAATCCCGAACTCAATCCCGTCAGGTTCTGGACGGAGAATCGCCAACGCGCCCTCGAGCATCATCGTGGTGACATCGCTGAGCCCGCGGCCTAGCTCTTGAATCGTGGTCATTCCGACGATCGAACCGATGGCCAAGCGTAAGATTTCACGACGACGCGCGGTGCGCAATGCCTTACCCGCGGCATCCTCGTGCCCCTTGTGCCTAGCGACGATGGCACGGGCTTCATCTTGCAACACTGCAAGGGAGCGAGGCTTGAGCTCTTTGTCATGTTCCAGCCACGCGGCAGCTTCAGGAATCCGCTCGAAAAGTCCGCCAACATATTTGGATGCCGAGAGCACATGAGTAAGTCGCTCTGCGGCCCCGGACGAATCACGAAGCATCCGCAAGAACCAGTACGCCTCACCGAGAGCTTCGCTGAGCCGGCGGAACGCTAGAAGCCCATAGTCAGGATCCGCGCCATCGGAGAACCACTGCAGCATCACGGGCAGCAGAGCCTTTTGGATCGTTGCCCGGCGTGAGACTCCCCCAGTGAGAGCCGCAATGTGCGCTAGTGCTCCCTTGGGATCGAGGAAGCCGATGGCGGCCAGGCGAGCCACTGCTTGCTCGCTAGAGAGCGCGAGCCCTTCTTCGGGCAGTGCGGCCACTGCTGAGAGCAACGGGCGGTAGAAGAGGCGCTCATGCAGCCTGCGGACCGCAATCTTGGTGCGCTGCCACTGCTCGGTGAGATCTTTCGCACTCGTCGCGATACCCGTGGCCCGCGCTAGCACCCGCAAATCATCGGGGTCGCGCGGCATGAGATGCGTTCGACGCAATCGCGAGAGCTGGATGCGGTGTTCCAGCAACCGGAGAAAGCGATAGTCGCGCGCAAACTCGCCGGCCTCGGTTCGCCCGATGTAGCCGTGCTCGGCGAGAGCGATGAGCGCCCGGAGGCTGGAGGTTTGACGCACACCTTCGTCACTCTGTCCGTGAACAAGCTGCAGCAGTTGCACGGTGAATTCGATATCGCGAAGGCCACCAGGGCCCAGCTTAAGCTGCACGTCGCGTTCCTGCGGAGGAATGTTTTCGGTGACACGCTCGCGCATCCTCTGCACTGACGCCACAAAGTTTTCGCGCGAAGCACTCGACCACACCAGCGGTGCAACGCCCTCAATGTAGCGGCCACCCAGTTCGCGGTCACCCGCGAGCGGTCGCGCCTTCAGGAGAGCTTGAAACTCCCAGCTCTCTGCCCAGCGATCGTAATAGGCCAGATGCGACTCGAGCGTGCGAACAAGCGCACCGTCCTTGCCTTCGGGGCGAAGGTTCGTATCGACTTCCCACAGCGCTGGTTCAACCGTGAGGTCTTGAATGCCGCGGATCGTCTGCACCGCCAGAGGCGTAGCGATCGTGACGGCACGGTCGGCGCTGATGCCGTCGGGCTCCGTCACGAAGATGACGTCGACATCCGACACATAGTTCAGTTCGCGCGCGCCCGCCTTGCCCATGCCGATGATGGCAATTCGGGTCGCGGCGATATCGGCTTCCGGAAAATTCACCGAGCGGCGAGCGACGGAGAGCGATGCTTCAAGAGCGGCACCGGCCAAATCGGCCAACGCCATGGCGACGCGATCGACCGCTGCAAGGGGGTCTTCTTGCGCGAGGTCCCACGCCGTGAGTTGTGCGAGCTCTCGGCGGTAGCGCACCCGCAACGCAACCCAGGCGTCTTCGCCCTCGAGATCGTTGGTTACTTCGGTGAGAAGCTCAACGTATTCCTCTGGAGAGTATGGCTCAGAAATGGGCGAACACATCGCATCGAGTTCTTGCGGATGCCGCACAAAGAAGTCGCCCAACCCCGAGGACGCGCCAAGCACCCGCACCAGTCGCACGGCGGCCTCGTCATTGGCCAACACCGGGGTGAGCTGCTGCGGGGACCCCTCAGAGAGCTCCACGACAAGGCGCAGGGCTTGATCGGGGTCTGCGGCGCGCGAGAACAACGCTGCGGGCACTTCGGGGCGCTCGAGCGAGACAAGACGCTCGCGGGCCTCGCTGAGTTCCATGAAACCCAGTTTGGCGAGCTCGGTCAGAGTGTATGGCGACGTCGACATGGTGACAGAGGGTCTAGAGGATCTCTAGGCTGCTCTCCAGTTCGTAGGGGGTGACCTGTGCGCGGTAGGCCTTCCACTCGCGACGCTTGTTGAGTAGAACGAAGTTGAAGACCTGCTCTCCCAGCGTTTCGGCAACAAGCTCAGAGTTTTCCATGATGCTCAGCGCGTGGTTGAGGTTCGACGGAAGCTGCTCGTAGCCGAGCGCGCGGCGTTCGTGCTCGGACAGGTCACCGACGGCATCTTCAGCTTCGAGAGGAAGCTCGTAGCCTTCCTCGATGCCCTTGAGCCCTGCGGCGAGCAAGAGCGAGTAAGCGAGATACGGGTTCGCGGCAGAGTCAAGAGCTCGGTACTCGATGCGCGCGCTCTGACCCTTGCCGGGCTTGTAGAGCGGAACGCGCACCAGCGCGGAACGGTTGTTGTGGCCCCACGTGACGAAGCTCGGGGCTTCGTCACCGCCCCAGAGGCGCTTGTAGGAGTTCACGAACTGGTTCGTAACTGCCGTAATCTCAGGCGCGTGCTTGAGAACGCCAGCCATGAACTGGCGGCCGACCTTAGACAGCTGGTAGTGACCGCTCGCGTCGTAAAACGCATTCTGGTCGCCTTCGAATAGCGACATATGGGTGTGCATTCCCGAACCAGGCTGGCCAGACATCGGCTTCGGCATGAACGTCGCGTAGACACCCTGCTCGATGGCGACTTCTTTGATCACGGTGCGGAACGTCATGATGTTGTCCGCCGTGGTGAGGGCGTCGGCGTAACGAAGGTCAATCTCGTTCTGGCCAGGTCCGGACTCGTGGTGGCTGAACTCCACCGAAATACCGAGGTCTTCGAGCATCCGCACCGAACGGCGACGGAAGTCGTGCGCCGTGCCGCCAGGAACGTTGTCAAAGAAGCCAGCAGAATCTACCGGCTGCGGGCTGCCATTCTTGAGCTTGCTCGACTTGAGAAGGTAGAACTCGATCTCAGGGTGAGTGTAGAACGTGAAGCCGCGTTCGGCCGCCTTCTCGAGGGTGCGCTTGAGCACATTGCGCGGGTCGGATGCTGCTGGCTGGCCATCTGGCGTAGTGATATCGCAGAACATGCGGGCAGTGGGATCGATCTCTCCACGCCACGGCAGAATCTGAAAAGTGGTGGGATCTGGATGCGCGAGCATGTCTGCTTCGTACGCACGAGTGAATCCCTCAATGGCGGAACCGTCGAAGCCAAGGCCCTCAGCGAATGCACCTTCGATCTCCGCAGGAGCAACGGCAACGCTCTTGAGCGTTCCCACAACATCCGTGAACCAGAGTCGAACAAATTTGATGCCACGTTCTTCAATTGTGCGAAGAACGAAATCGCGCTGCTTGTCCATTGACATTAATGTTCCTCGATCCGTGCTTTGCCGCGAGAGTGCGACATCGATTCTGCCGCTCTAAGGGTACTTGTTCCTTAGGGTCTCTGCAGCGCACTCGCCGCGACCTCTAGCCAATCGCCTGTTGCCGCCATATCGCTAGACTTGCCGCTATGACTGACTCCGCCGCCGCAGAGGCCCAAGCCAAGCTCAAACGAGTTCGAACTCGCCATTTTCAGACGGCGAAAGAAAACGGAATTAAGATCGTCGGTCTCACGAGCTATGACCAGCTGACGGCCGGAATCTTCGACGAATCCGGCATCGACTTCTTGCTCGTTGGCGATTCCGCTGGCAACAATGTCTACGGCTACGACACGACGCTGCCGGTGACAATCGATGATCTCATCCCTCTCACGCGCGCGGTCGCCGGCGCTGTCACGCGCGCTTTCGTTGTGGCGGATATGCCCTTCGGTTCTTACGAAGCTGGCGCAGACGAGGCACTGCACACCGCTTTCCGTTTTATGAAAGAGACAGGCGCTCACGCGGTCAAGCTCGAGGGCGGAGTGCGCAGCGCCGAACAGATTCGACGCATCGTGGATGCCGGCATCCCGCTGATGGCTCACATCGGGTTCACGCCGCAGAGTGAGCACGGTCTCGGCGGCCACGTCATTCAGGGCCGCGGCGAAGGGTTCGAGCAACTGCTCGCCGACGCTCTCGCCGTTCAAGAGGCCGGCGCCTTTGCTGTCGTGCTCGAGATGGTGCCAGCGGATGCCGCCGCCAAGATCACCGAAGCGCTGTCGATTCCGACAATCGGCGTTGGCGCAGGCCCCCACGTCGATGGACAACTTCTTGTCTGGACCGATTGGGCTGGCCTCACCAAGGGACGCATCCCTAAGTTTGTGAAGCAATACGCCGATTTGCGCGCGACCCTCGCGGGTGCCGTCAACGACTACCGGGCCGACGTGGCCGCAGGCACCTACCCGACAGAGGAACACTCCTACTAGGAGATCTCTCGGCGGGCAGCTGCTCGCTACGGCACTAGAGGTTTAGTCTTCAGAGTCTTCGCTTGCCCACTTGCGTGCGCGCTCGGCGATGATTTGTGGGGCGTGTTCGGCTTGAGCCCGTGTGTCGAACGGTCCATCACGATCGACGGCTAACGACTGCGGTCCTTCTTCGACTTCGCCTGTCTTGTGGTTGTACCACCATTGCTCCATGCGGTTCGTCCCTTCGTCGAGAGCAAGGCTACGCCGTTAGACTGCTGAAATGCCTCGGAATCACACTGGTCACCTCGTTCCGGGAGTAATCCCACCTCAACTTGCCGTTCCCTCGGCTATTCCTCGCCCCGAATATGTGGGCAAGAAGGCGCCACGCACCTTCACCGGTTCGGATGTCTATACCGCCGAAGAGGTCGACCGCATCCGCGCGGCAGGAAAGATTGCCGCTGGCGCTGTCGAAGCGGTTGGTGCTGCGGTCGCTCCGGGCGTGACCACTGCGCAACTCGATCAGATCGCGCACGAATACATGGTCTCCCGAGGTGCTTACCCCTCGACTCTCGGCTACCGGGGCTTCCCGAAGTCGTGTTGCACGAGCATCAACGAAGTGATTTGCCACGGCATTCCTGATGACACCGTGCTCGAAGAGGGCGACATCATCAATATCGATATCACCGCGTACAAAGACGAAATGCATGGCGACCTCAACAAGACTTTCCTTGTCGGAAACGTTTCTGACGACGCACGCAATCTCGTCGAACGCACGCAAGAGGCGCTCAACCGGGGAATCAAGGCCGTCGCCCCTGGCCGCCAAGTCAACGTTATTGGGCGCGCCATTGAGTCCTACGCGAAGCGCTTCGGCTATGGCGTGGTTCGCGACTTCACGGGCCACGGCGTTGGCCGCGCCTTCCACACCGGCCTGATCATCCCCCACTACGACTCTGCGCCACAGTTCGACGATGTTATCGAGGTAGGCATGGTCTTCACGATCGAACCCATGCTCACGCTCGGTTCCCACGATTGGGATTTGTGGGCTGACGACTGGACCGTCACTACCCGCGACAAGAGCCTGACCGCTCAGTTCGAACACACCATGGTTGTCACCGAACGTGGCACCGAAATTTTGACCCTCCCGTAATACCCTGACGCTCCCTAACCACGCGAAAGAGGACAGCATGACTCAGGCTCTAGGAATCGACATCGGTGGCACCGGCATCAAGGGCGCCATCGTCGACACGGACACCGGCAAGCTCGTCAGCGAGCGGATGAAAATAGCGACGCCCAAATCGGGCAAGCCTGACGCGATCGTCAAGGTCGTTATCGAACTCATCGACAAGCTCGGCGGGATTCCAGAGTCAATGCCAGTCGGCGTCTGTTTTCCCGCGATCGTGCGCAACGGCATGACAATGTCTGCCGCGAACATCTCAAAAGAGTGGATCGGCCTTGAGGCGGAGGCGCTCTTCGAGAAGGCTCTCGGCCGCGACATCCATTTCGTCAATGATGCGGATGCCGCTGGCGTCGCCGAAGTGCGCTACGGCGCGGCAAAAGGGGTGCCCGGTCTGATCCTGCTCACTACCCTCGGCACTGGAATCGGCAGCGCGCTCATCTACAACGGAACCCTCGTGCCGAACTCTGAGCTTGGTCATCTCACCATCGGGCGGCGGGATGCGGAGAAGGGTGCTTCATTCTCGGCAAAGGAACGGCAGCGCCTCAGCTGGAAAGCCTGGGCAAAGCGCCTCCAGCGTTACTACACACACCTTGAGTTGCTCTTCTCCCCCGACCTCTTCCTTGTCGGAGGCGGCGTATCGAAAAGCCACGAGAAATTTCTGCCGCTCCTGAAGCTGAAGACGCCGATCGTGCCCGCCAAGTTGCGCAACAACGCCGGAATCCTTGGCGCCGCAGCACTCGCTGTCAAGGAATAACGATGAGCTTTCACACCAACGAACCACACTCCGGTGATATCGCAGGACGCCTGAACTGGCTCCGTGCCGGGGTTCTTGGTGCGAACGATGGCATCGTTTCGGTCGCCGCCATCGTGGTCGGCGTTGCTGGAGCGACATCCGCCATCGCTCCGCTAATTACGGCAGGAGTTGCTGGTCTCGTCGGTGGTGCCATCTCTATGGCGTTGGGCGAATATGTTTCCGTCAGCAGCCAGAGCGATAGCCAACGCGCGCTGATTGAGAAAGAGCGTCGCGAACTCGCCGAGATGCCAGAAGAGGAGCTCGCTGAGCTTGCGGCTATCTACCACGCCAAAGGAATCAGCGCAGAAACAGCTCAACGCGTAGCCGAGGAACTCACCGAACACGACGTTCTCGCTGCCCATCTTGAAGCAGAACTCGGCATTACCGAGCACGCGGTTGTGAGCCCTTGGCAAGCGGCCGGGGCATCCGCCCTTGCGTTCACGATCGGTGGCGTGTTGCCCCTCGCCGCAATCTTGCTCGCGCCAGAACCCATCCGCGTCGTCGCGACCTTCATCGCCGTCTTGACAGCCCTGGTTATCACCGGAGCCCTGTCGGCACGTGTTGGCGGCAACAGCTGGGTGCGACCTACGCTGCGCATTGTGATCGGCGGAGCGCTCGCACTCGCCACAACATTCCTTATCGGTACCCTATTGGGCACCTCGGGAGTCGTCTAAGAGACTGTGAGCCGCAGCAGTAGCGGCGAGTCAACCCAAGCGTGAGTTCAGGCTAGAACTGAGGAATGGGCCGGCTAGTACGCCGGGTTCTGTTCACATGAAACCGAAATTTCATGCTGGACGGTCATCTATCTACGATGTACGTTGCCGCACACCTCTAGCGATCTACCCGAAGACTCGGCGAGCAGCCTTAGCGTCTTCTGTCTGATCTTGCTCCGGACGAGGTTTACCTAGCCGACCGAGTCACCCCGGCCGCTGGTGGTCTCTTACACCACCGTTTCACCCTTACCCCAAGCCAAAGCCTGTGGCGGTCTGCTTTCTGTTGCACTGTTCTCGCGGGTTGCCCCGGGTGGGTGTTACCCACCATCCTGCTCTACGGAGCCCGGACGTTCCTCGGTACCCATAACGGATAACGCGACCGTCTTGCCGACCCATTCGACATCAAGCTTAGCCTTCAGAAAGTGCCTAGAGTCCCGACTCGTTGGTGCGCACGAGAATGCCCTCGCTGCTGGCACACATGATTACGGCATCGGGGGCTGCAGCGCGGATCTCTTGCATTTCGTTTTCGAGAAGCTTTACACCGGAGGCCAGTGAGACTCCGCCACGCAGCATGGAAGCACCGACACCGTAGCGCTCACGCTGACGTTCGTACAGTGCGAGAAGATCTTCGGGAATTGTAGTCTGAAGCGCGGCGCGCCCGGTGCGCGTCGACGCGAGCTCCGTCTGGATCACCGTGAGGGCTTCATCGCGGCTGGCTTCGAGTTCTGCTGCCTGGGTACGAAGGTTGTCACCCTGTTCAGCGAGATTATCGACGACCTTTTGCTGAGCTTCGAGCTTCTCCATGACAGCAAGCTCGATATCTTCGAGATTGCTCAGCCGGGTACGCAGCGAGGTGAGTTCCAGCTCAAGCGCAGCGACATCCTTTGCAGAAGTGCTGGCGTCCAAACGCGCAGTGTCGCGGGCGATGCGAGCCTCCACAACCGTGACGTCAGACTCGATACGGCTCATTTCAAGCTCGATGTCTTCTTTGATACCACGCTCTTCAAGCATCGTCAGTTGAAGCTTGTCGCGGTGCTGCTTCAACTCGGCAAGCTTCTCGTGCTCAGGAAGCTTCTTTGCGCGGTGCTCCAACTGAGAAATTTTGGTGTCAAAAGCTTGCAGGTCGAGAAGTAACGCTTGGTCAGCGGGGCTCGCGGTCAATGCCATAGTCATGTTTCTTTCTGTATACCGGTGCGCTTACTGCACAACCGCAAAATCCCAAGGATCGGTGCGCAATTCGCTCACCGTAATCGTTACGCCTGGCAACAATGCCCGCAACTCTTCGGCCGCGGCATCAAGCCACAACCACTCACTAGCCCAGTGCGAGACATCGATCAAAGCGGGCCCATTCCCGAGTCGAGCATTCTCACGAGCCTCAGAGGCCGGATGATGCCGAAGGTCGCTCGTGATGTAGACATCCGACGCCAGCACGGCAGGGTCGTTCAAGTATGCGTCACCCGCTCCCCCGCACAACGCCACCGACTGAACCAGTTGATCAAAATCGCCCGCAACGCGAACTCCGGTAGCCGTGGGCGGAAGAATTTCTGCGACAAGGCGCGCGAGACGACCGAGCGTCATCGGCTCCGGCAGCTGCCCCGTGCGGCCAATGCCCCGATCCGGAGTCTGACCAGCAACGATGGGAGCGATCGCGGACAAGCCCAGCCTGGAGGCGAAGCGACCCGACGTTCCGGTTTCTACGACATCCGCATTGGTGTGAGCGGCCAATAGAGCGCACTCAGCGCGCACAAGCTTGGTGAGCACGGCGCCTTTATAGCGATCACTCGCAATAGATGTGACGCCGCGCAATAGCAGCGGATGATGAGTGATGAGCATGTCTGCGTCGTCGACGATTGCCTCGTCCACAGTCTCAAGCACAGCATCGACTGCGAGAGAAATCTTCGACACCGGGGCGTCGAGGTCTCCTGCGACTAACCCCACTGCATCCCATGACTCAGCACCGGATGCGGGCCAAAGCCGTTCGGCTGCAGCAAGGACGTCAGCGACAGTAATAGACACGCGTTCAGTCTAGGCGGGACGCGGTGCGCGCTCAGGCTGCTCGGCTTCTTGACGACGAATCGCCGGAATACCAGCCACCAAGGGCGTCACAATTCCAAGGCCAAGAGCGACGAGCACACCGAGGTCGGTTGCGGCGAGGTCAGAGCTCAGATCGATCCCGAGTGCTGTGAAGCCGTAACCCTGCCACGAAAGCCAGCTGATCGTCGCACTCGTGAGAGCGAAGCCGATCACTGAAATCACGACATAAGCACCGAGGTTCACCCAACGAACATCCGCATAGACGCCACCGCGAGCAAGGAGCCCAGCGCTGTCAAGTTTGCGGGTGCGGATCATGGTCTCCGAGGCGAAGATGCCAGCCCACGCTGCAGTAGGCACAGCGAGCGTGGTTGCGACATCCCGGAACAGCTCGTTGATTCCGCCGTCAACACCGAACGCGAAGAGAATGCCGAGAGCACCGAGTACGACCGCAACAATCACGATCGACCACTGGCGCGGCACCCGCACCCCAATCGCCTGGAGGGCAAATCCGCCCGAATACAAACTCAGAGTGATACCGGAAAGCAGACTCAGCGCGGCGGCGAGCAGCAACGGAATCGGGTACCAGCTCGGCAGCAAGAGGAGCAAGGTGTCGAGAGGCGAAGCGAGGAACCCGCGAGCAATTGCCGGGTCGGATGCGGCGAGAAGTGCACCGTAAGCAATAAGCACAAAGGCGGGAAGCGCTGCCCCGAATGCCGCAGACAGCATCGATGCCGGCCCGCTCGACGCTGGGCGCTGGTAGCGAGCAATGTCTGCTCCGCTGTAAGCCCAGACCAAACCGAGGAAGCTAAACACGAGCACGGCACCTGTCACAGTCAACAGCCACGAGCCATCAGGAACGGTCAGCGCCTGCGCGATATCGATGTACTGCGCGGTGAATCCGATAAGACCCACAATCAGCACTCCCGAAATGATGCTCAGAATCAGCTGGATGCGCGCAAACAGCGGGTAACCGGCGAACGCGATAACCAAAGCAATGAGAAAGGAGAGCGCCAACGCGATAAGTAGCAGCTGTCGATCACCAAGGCCACCGTTGAGGTCAGCCCCGATCAACACGATAGTGACCGAAGAGGCCAATACCCACAGGAGCACAGCTCCCCAGAACAGTCGTGCAACTACGGCGACCACTGACGGCGCAATGTTGCCCAGTACGCCAAAAGTTGAGCGCGAAACAACCATGGTCGGCTGACCGCTGCGCTTACCTGCAAGAGTCGTGAGACCCAACGGGATGAAGGAGAGCGCCACGCCGGCAAGGATCGCGACGATCGACTGGCGGAGGCTCATTCCCACCGCAAATACCGCGGCACCGAGACCAAGGCTCACAATCGACGAGTTAGTCGCAAACCACAGCCAGAAGAGACGCGCGGCGTGCCCAATACGGCGATCAACAGGAGTCGGCTCGAGCCCGCTCTCCTCAAGGCTGAAAACGTGCTGCGCTGTGGGAGCCACTTCATCGAGACCGAGCGGCTGCTGAGCAACCACGGACGTTGAATGAGCAACCGGCTGCGGCATGGAATCAACGGGAGTTGCAACGGCTGCGGAGTGCGCATCGGGTGCCAGAGGTGCTGCGAGAGGCGCTGCGAGAGGCGCCGGAGCGCCCGTTGGTGCTGGTTGAGAGGCAAGCGAGCCCCCAGCAGCACCGAGAACCGCGGCACCTGCAACCCCTGCGGCGAACGGAATCACATCGTCATCCGCAGTTGCAACGGCGCTATCGGAAGAGGTTTCGCCCACATTCGAGTCGAGCGCGCCAGTGGAAAGCACTGTCGGGAAAGTCAAGCGGTCGCTGTCGTCGACAGCTTCATCGGACTCTGATTCCTCGACTCCGGCATCAAACGCAGCCTGGGCGATCGACATCGATCCCGTCTGCACATCAGAAAGTGGGTCGCCCTGCAACGGCGGTGCCGCGTTTGCGAGGAGCGCCCGCAGAGGATCAGACTCAGCTTCATCGGCATCGGGCTCGACGTCAACATCATCGAGGTCATCATTCTTAAGCAGATCCTCAAAGCTGATGGGCTCCGGGGCAACATACTTGGGGGTCTCGGTCGAGGCGAAGCTGAACGCCACGGCGTCCTCCGCTACGGCAGAGTCGGCTGGAGAAACATCAGAAGCGGATTCGACGATTGGCTCGGATTCGACCACCGGCTCGGCGGTTGCAGCAGAAGCCTCTGCGGCGTCCTGTTCAGCGGCTACTGGCGTGGCCTCTGGCACGATTGCGGGATCATTCGCGGTGTCAGCCTGAAGATTGAATGCGAAAGGTACGTCATCCGCCTCAGCAGCGGGGTCTGCTGCGGAATCGGAAGCCATGGAATCTTCCGGGACGTCATCGGCCGCGCCCTCGGCGGGTGGGGGCGCGAACCCGAAGTCGCCAAACGAGACATGTTCGTCGAGATTCGCACGGGGAACACTCGGCGCGACATCCGGCTCAACAAGTGCTGGTGGAGCGAATTCAACCTCGTCGTAGTCACCATCCTCGTCGGCAGGGAATTCTGGGGCTGACTGCACATCAGACGCACTTGGTGCTGCTTGGGCAGCCGTTGCTTCGGAGAAAGTGGCGGCGTCTGCGCTCTCGGCCGCTGGGGCTTCGGCAACTTCGGGCAGATCGCTCAAGCTCAAGAAGCCGGAGGCGGCGTCAAACGGGGAAGGCGCGGCTTCGGTAGTGCCATCAACTGGCACCTCAACACTTTCACGTTCGGCCTGCACTTCGGGTTCGGCCTGCACTTCGGGTTCAGCCTGGACCTCAGGTTCAGCTGGGACCGCAGATGCTGACTGGCCTTCGGCGTCAGAGGTAGACGCTGCCGCGAACGATGCGGCAACCGGCGCAGCAGCAGACTGTTCCTCGGCGGTGTCGCCGAGGACAGGAAGCGTTATTGATCCCGTCGGATCCGCGTGAGCAGCAAAGGGGATCTCGTCGTCAAAGTCAGCCGGAGGCGACCACGACTCGCTTGGCGGCGGTACTTCCCAGGCAGGCAATTGCGCGGCAGCCGCTACCGGTGCTGAAGTGGGGGCTGAGTCTTGCGTCGCAGCAGCTGCTGGCGTTTCATCGCGATCAACGACATCTGAGAACTCAGACCGAACTTGCTCGATGACCTGATCGGCGACGGGGCCGCCTCGTGACCGGAACGTGGTTTCCCACTCGCGGTATTCACGGGCTTCTTCTTCGCGCAAACGCAATTGTGCTTCAAGAACCTCGATAACGCTGAGCGTTCCCGTTGATTGATTTTCGGGGCTGTCTGCCCAGTTGAGAATGTCTTCGTCAGCCATTGAACGGCGAGTTGGGGGTGTCGGAATGTCATCATCCGCCGTCGTTTCGGCAACAGCGGGCTGCTGTTCCGGAGCAGCGTGTTCTTCTGAAACTACCGATTCATCGTTAGCGGGAGCGGCTGGCGTCGTCGGCGCTGAGGGAATGTCGTCTACCACAGGAGTCGGTTCCGCGATCGGCCGAAAGGATGCTTCCGGGGCAAAGCTCGAAACGACTGGGGCGGTCGGCGCGGGACTTGCCTCAACTGTTTCTACGAATTCCGCTGTTTCTACGAACTCTGCTGTCTCTACGAACTCTGGTGTTGCTGCTGGATCGAAGGCAACTTCAGTCTCAGGAACAACGTCGTGAGCGAAACCTACGTCTGGTGTGTCCAGCGGCTCGGGCGCGTCAGCATTCTCTGAGACATCCGGCGCGGGGGGAACAGTTTCAGCCTCGGACACCGGCGTTGCTTCTGGTACCGCTGGGGCTTCTTCGGACACGGCGGCGGGGGCGACAAAGTCGAAAGCGGCGTCTGCGGGTGTGGCTAGATCGGCAGCTTCTTCGAACGAAGCCGTAGCATCCGACTCAGGAACCACTGTGTCGAAAGCTTCTCCTGCGTTAACAGGCCCTGGAGTTGGCAACTCGTCTAGCGGTGCAATGTATGACTGACGGTGAGTGAAGGGAGTTTCGGCGTCAGCGCTGTCGACCGATTCAGGGGTGTCGGCCGATTCAGCGGTGTCACTGATCACGGGTTCGACAGAAAGAGGGTGAGCGGACGCTTCGATAACCGATTCTGCCGCTAACCCGCTGAAGAACTCCTCGACTGGCTCTTCGGCCGCCGCCTGAGACGCTGTTGCGTCGGACGCTTCCGGCGAGACTGGAGCTACCGGCTCAAAATTGAACGGTGAAACGAGTTCACTCGTCGTTGCGAATTCTTCCGACAGCTCTGCTGCGGCAACGCTCTCGCTCTCGATCGCCGATTCGGGCGTTGGCGGTGCAAGATACTCGCTCGTTGTTGGCTCAGCAGAAGTGGTGGGCTCAACAGAAGTGGTGGGCTCAACAGAAGTGGTGGGCTCAGCCAGAGTCTCAGGAGTAGCAGCGGCCTCGCGGAAGGCAGCGTCAAGGTCAAAAGCCCCAACGCTCTCTGACTGTGGTGCACTTGCGGCTTCGGGTTCCTCTGCAGCTGCAGCTTCCGTGGTGTCAGCGTCTGCACCGTCAGCGTCAGCGTCGTCAGCGTCGTCAGCGTCGTCAGCGTCGTCAGCGTCGTCGCCGGTAGATACGACGGCGTCTGGAACAGACTCTTCGGTATCTGAATCGCTCGCTACGGGAGCGAACACGTCATCGATCGAAAGGAAACCGTCGCTGTCAAGGCTCGGCGTCTCTACGACAGCCGGCGCATCCTGACCATCAAGGTTCCACATGGGCGCACCGTCGATGACGTCCTCGACAGGGAGTGGGGGTTCTGCCGCGACCTGTGGCTCTGCGGGCGCAGGTTCAGGACTGGAACCCTGAACATTCGGCTCCATGGGCCCGAGCTTCCAAATGTGGTTGGCGGGAGCAGCGGATTCGTCAGAAATCGGATCCGCGCTGTCGCCGGCGACGGGCGACACTTCTGCCCAAGGGGCGTCAGCGGACGACGAGCCGTCAGCGGGCGTGTCGGTAGCCGGTGATGCAGGTTCTTGCATTGCGAAGAGGGAGTCGAAGCTAAATTCTTCGGAGTCGTCTGTCGTATCGGGCGTGTCGAGGTCAAATGCACCGAGATCGGAATCGAAGTCGTGCACCGCTGACGCGATGGGTTCAGAAGCGACGGGGACAGGGTCGATTGAGGCCGATTCGAACGGCGCAGGCGCCACGGTCTCGGGCTCAGTCGTCTCGGGCTTGACGTGAACGGGCTCGACCGACGCGGGTTCGCTGGAGGCTGCTGCCTCACCGGCCGCGAGAGCTGCAGCCAAAGAGTCGCTCTCAGCGTCTACTGCCGCAGCCTCGGCTTCCATCTCTTCGGGCGTGCGCCGACGCGAAATGCGCGAAGCAAAGAAATCAGGTGTCGTGTAGTCGGCTGGAATTTGGTACGGATCATCGTCGTCTTCGGGAGACGCTGCCGCCGGCGAGGCCGGTTGCCCAGAATCGCTATCGCTCGGCGCATCGAGTTGTGGGACTGCTTGCGTCGGATCAGGAGCGGGGGCCATAGCCCACGGCGGCATCCCCTCGTCGAGTGCGTCTGCGACGTCGGAGCGCTGGAACTCTTCGTTGAGATCAATAGGCGCAAAAGTCGACGCGCCAACGGGCGGCGCGGGCGGTACTACCGAGTCTGCGGGCGGTACGGCCGGCACGAAAGTGTCTGCATTGAGCGCAGCATCAAGATTAAAGATGCCGTCTGTGGATGCTTCGCTCAGGTCGACAAGACCGTCAGCGGTCGTGTCGGGTGCCGAATCTGAACCGGAAGAATTACCGGTCGCAGGATTCGGAAAAGGTAGTTCGAACTCATGCTCTGAAGACGTTTTGTCGTTCGCATCGTTCGCATCGTTCGCGTCGTCAACGTCGTCGTGGAATGCCATGCATAAATCCTAAGGCGATACCAATGTTTTGCGGGTATGCCGAGCCGTACTCAGAACAGATACTGCAACAAATATGAGGGATATGCCGATTCAGAAGACTGCGGTTTACGCTTCTCCCCCAGTGTGGCCGCGCCGATGAACGCAATCGGCCCGACTCTGATGGCTGCAGTTGTCGACATGGTGCGAGCGTATGGCCACGGAACCAAGCGTCAGTGCAGGCCGCGAAAGAGGGAGAGAATCGCGGAAGCGCTTCGCGAAACGTCTTCTGCTGAAGTAGCCCAGTTGGTGACCGATACGCGCATCGCGGCGTGGCCGTTCCACGTTGTTCCGCTCACCCAGCAGGTTCCTTCTCTTTGGACTCCTGCCACCACCGCCCGCGTGATGTCATCATCGTTGGCGAAACGCACCAGCACCTGGTTCAGAACAACATCGTTCAGTATCCGCACTCCGGCATCCTGCCCCAACAACTCAGCCATCTCCCGAGCTCGTACGCAGCCACGATTGACGAGCTCGGCAATACCGTCGCGCCCAAGTGTGCGCAGAGCCGCATAAATCGGAATCGCTCTCGCCCGTCGCGAAAGTTCAGGAACCCAATCGATCGCATCCCGCTCAACTCCGTGAGTTTGGATGAGGTATTCAGCCGACGACGTCATCGAGGCACGATGATCCGCCGAGTGCCTCACAATCGCGAGCCCGCTGTCATAGGGAACGTTCAACCACTTATGCGCATCCGTCGACCAAGAATCTGCGAGATCAATTCCATCCGCGAGCGGGGCGAGCTCTGCGCTCGCTCGTGCCCACAAACCGAATGCTCCATCGACGTGCAGCCACGCACCGGCATCCCGAGCAATCTGTGCAATTTCTCTCACCGGGTCGAAGCACCCGCTATTGACATTGCCGACTTGGGCACAAATGATCGTCGGCCCGTCGAGCGTCGCCACAAGATCGCGCAGACGATCCGCACGCATCCGTCCTTGACCATCAGATTCAACGACATTTAGTGAGCGAGTGCCGTACCCGAGATAACGAAATGCAACATCAATAGTGACGTGAGCCCCTGCCCCCACCACCAGATTCACGTGCGGCGCCCCCGCAACGCCGTCGAGTTCGACATTCCACCCGACGCGCCTCAACACGTTGTGTCGCGCCGCTGCAAGACACGTGAAGTTCGCCATTTGGCCGCCGGTAACAAAACCGACAGAGGATTTACGCGGGAGATCGAGCAGTTCCAGCATCCATTCGGCAGCAATTTCTTCTATCGCTGACGAGAACGGTGAGATCACATGGATGCCGGCATTCTGATCCCAGGTCGACACGAGCCAGTCTGCGGCGAGGGCGACCGGTTGCGTGCCACCGATCACGAAGCCGAAGTACCGCGGTGAGCTACATGCCGTCATGCCGACATCAGCCTGACTCGCCAGCAGATCGATGACGGCCGAGGGGTCCTCTCCCGTCTCCGCAAGCGGTGTGTGCAAGTTCGCCATCATCTCGTCGCGACCGTGCTGACTTCCGACATGTCTGGTGGCTAGTCCGTGGAGATACCTGGTGGCGTGATTGCGTGCCGTTTCCAGCACAGGATCCAGTGACTCATTCGACATGATGTCCCACCTCGCAAGGCGACGTCGACCCGAGTGTATCGACGTCAATCGTGCACGGAGCATACCGCTGAAAACGACCGGAAAACGAAGAAAACCCCCGTCAGCGACGGGGGTTTTCTGTTGCGGTGGGCCCTACCGGGATCGAACCGATGACATCCACGGTGTAAACGTGGCGCTCTACCAGCTGAGCTAAAGGCCCGCAGCGACGCAGTACGAAGCAGCGCTCGATAATGTTACACGGCTTTTGACGGCCCGTTACACACACCCACAAAATCTATGAATCAGAGTCGGAAGTGAGCGCCACGATTGCTCGCTCGTAGTCAGAAAACGCTCGCGTTTCCCCCAGCGGTGACTCGATAATGCTCTGCACAACACCATCGTGATCGATGAGGAAACTGGCGCGACGAGCAAATCCCTTGTCTTCCAGAAATACCCCGAACTGCTTCGCGACCGCGCCATGAGGCCAAAAATCCGACAGCAGCGAAAGGCGGAAGCCTGTGTCATCCGACCACGCCCGGAGCGTTGCCACAGAGTCAACCGACACCACCACGACTTCGACGCCCGCGCTTGCCGCGATGTCGTGCCAGTCGTTGAGCTGGGCGACCTCGACGGCACAGACCGGCGAAAACGCGAGAGGGATAAAAACTACGAGCACCGCGCGCCGCGACAGCAACTCCTGCAAACTAACCGTCTGCCCGTGCTGATTGCGCAACTCGAAATCGGGCGCGACAGCCCCTCGCGTGATCGTCATACCAAACCTTCCCCCAGAAAACCGTCGAAATTCCCCACAATTACGGGAGAAAATGGCCCGGTTCGAATCTTGCCGCATTCGACAACTAGAATCGATGGGCGTAGTCGATCCCATCACATCCGCAACCCGGTAGTGCCTCGACTCGCACGACTCTGTTCTCTACACGAAAGAGGTCAACGGTGACGGTAAACGACCAGGACCCATACTCGGTAACCAACACCGATAAGGACCCGGAGGAGACCGCCGAGTGGAATGAATCACTCGACTCCCTCGTTGCAGCACAAGGCCACGAGCGTGGTCGCGAGATCATGCTTAGTCTTCTCAAGCGTTCTAAAGACTTGCACCTTGGTGTGCCGATGGTTCCGACAACGGATTACATCAACACCATCGCCAAAGAAGATGAGCCCGACTTCCCGGGTGACGAAAAACTCGAGCGCCGCTACCGTGCATGGATTCGCTGGAATGCCGCGATCACCGTGCACCGCGCACAACGACCCGGTGTCGGCGTTGGCGGGCACATCTCGACGTACGCGTCGTCTGCTGCCCTCTACGAAGTAGGACACAACCACTTCTTCCGTGGTGCAGACCACGAATCTGGTGGAGACCAAATCTTCTACCAGGGTCACGCCTCCCCCGGTATGTATGCTCGCGCCTTCCTCGAAGGTCGCATGAGCGAAGACCAGCTGAAGGGCTTCCGCCAAGAGAAGTCACAGGCACCCAATGGCATCTCGAGCTACCCGCACCCGCGCCTCATGCCGGAGTTCTGGCAGTTCCCCACCGTCTCGATGGGTCTTGGCCCGATCAACGCGATCTATCAAGCCCAGAACAACAAGTACATCAGCAACCGCGGCATCAAGGATGTGTCAGACAAGCAGGTCTGGGCCTTCCTCGGTGACGGCGAGATGGACGAGGTCGAAAGCCGTGGCGCCCTGCAGTGGGCAGCCAACGAGAAACTCGACAACCTCAACTTCGTCATCAACTGCAACCTCCAGCGCCTCGACGGCCCGGTTCGCGGTAACGGCAAGATCATTCAGGAGCTCGAAAGCTTCTTCCGCGGTGCCGGTTGGAACGTCATCAAGGTTGTCTGGGGCCGCGAGTGGGATGACCTGCTCGCCAACGACACTGAGGGCGCGCTGCGCGATCTCATGAACCGCACCCCCGACGGCGACTACCAGACCTACAAGGCAGAGTCTGGCGCTTACGTTCGCGAGAACTTCTTCGGCCGCGACCCTCGCACGCTCAAGATGGTTGAACACCTCTCGGACGACGACGTGTGGAACCTCAAGCGCGGTGGCCACGACTACCGCAAGGTCTACGCCGCGTTTAAGGCAGCCAGTGAGCACAAGGGGCAGCCGACCGTCATCCTCGCGAAGACGGTCAAGGGCTACGGTCTCGGCCCGAGCTTCGAAGGCCGCAATGCGACCCACCAGATGAAGAAGCTCACGCTCGACAACCTCAAAAAGTTCCGCGACGAAATGCACATCCCGATTACGGATGCCGCGCTCGAAGCAGATCCGTACCAGCCCCCGTTCTACCACCCCGGTGAAGACGATGAGGCCATTCAGTACATGCAAGAGCGCCGGCGCGAACTTGGCGGCTACGTGCCTGAGCGTCGCACCAAGTACACGCAGCTCGAGCTTCCCGAAGCAAAGACCTATGACGTCGTCAAGAAGGGCTCCGGCAAACAGGAGATCGCCACTACCATGGCGTTCGCCCGTCTGCTCAAAGACCTCCTGCGCGACAAGTCCATCGGTAACCGAATCGTTCCGATCATTCCGGATGAGGCACGCACGTTCGGAATGGACGCGTACTTCCCCACGGCGAAGATCTACAACCCCGCCGGGCAGCACTACACCTCGGTGGACCGCGAGCAATTGCTGGCCTACAAAGAGAGCCCGCAAGGTCAGATCGTGCACGTCGGCATCAATGAGGCAGGAGCATTTGCTGCCTTCACCGCCGTCGGCACTTCGTACGCCACCAACGGCGAGCCGCTCATTCCTGTCTACGTCTTTTACTCGATGTTCGGGTTCCAGCGCACAGGCGATGCCATGTGGGCTGCTGGCGACCAGATGGCCCGCGGTTTCATCATGGGCGCCACTGCCGGTCGCACGAC
Source organism: Salinibacterium sp. NK8237 (assembly GCF_015864955.1). NCBI lineage: Bacteria > Bacillati > Actinomycetota > Actinomycetes > Micrococcales > Microbacteriaceae > Salinibacterium > Salinibacterium sp. NK8237. Next base: position 440,979 of record NZ_JADYWE010000001.1, read on the forward strand.
GCTGACGGGTGAAGGTCTCCAGCACGCTGATGGACACTCGATCCTGTTGGCATCCACCAACCCCGCAGTGGTTAGCTATGACGCTGCCTACGGCTACGAGCTCGGCCACATCGTGCGAGCTGGTATCGAGCGGATGTACGGCGGCAAGCACGAAGACCCCAACGTCATGTACTACCTCACCTTGTACAACGAGCCTCTTGTTCAGCCCGCTGAGCCCGAGAACTTCGATGTCGAGGGTGCGCTGAAGGGTATTTATCACCTGTCGTCGCCGACGATCACTGGTCCAAAGGCCCAGCTGATGGCATCCGGAGTCGCAGTGCCGTGGGCGCTAGAAGCGCAGCAGATCCTGTCCTCGGACTGGGGCGTTGCTGCCGACGTCTGGTCAGTCACATCCTGGACTGAGCTTCGCCGTGATGGACTCGCTGCTGAAGAGCACAACTTCCTTCACCCCAACGAAGAACCTCACGTGCCCTACGTCACGACAAAGCTCGCGGATTCCAAGGGCCCGTTTGTTGCGGTTACTGACTTCATGCACGCGGTTCCCGATCAGATCCGGGCCTTTGTTCCCGGTGAGTTCGCGACTTTGGGTGCTGACGACTTCGGTTTCTCCGACACGCGTGCTGCTGCACGTCGCTTCTTCAAGATCGACAGCCACTCGATGGTCGTTCGTACTTTGGAGATGCTCGTGAAGCGCGGCGAGATGGATCCTGCTGTTCCGGCTCAAGCAATTGAGAAGTACAGCATCCACGACGTCAACGAAGGCACCACCGGTTCTGCCGGCGGCGAAAGCTAGGTCGCAACCATTCCCCCGGTACAAAAAACTAAGGCGCAAACACTCGCCTGGTTGCGTGTCATTACGGGCGAACTCTCTACAGCTACGCTCAAACGACTTGAGGACACGCTGCCCTGGTATAGCAAAATGCCACCAGGGCGGCGTTCCGCTGTCGGTTTAGTCGCTCAAGCTGGAATCACGAGCTTCATTAGCTGGTTTGAAGACCCCACGACGACACCGTGGATCGCGGCGGACGTTTTCGGGGCTGCTCCACGAGAGCTCTTGCGTTCGGTATCGCTTCAGCAAACACTTCAGTTGATTCGGATTGCCGTTGAAGTCGTTGAGTCACGCGTTAAAGCTGACGATGACGTGTTGCGTGAAGCGATCCTGTTGTATTCGCGTGAAATCGCCTTTGCCTCGGCGGATGTGTATGCGCGCGCCGCGGAAGCCCGCGGACTGTGGGATGCCCGCCTTGAAGCACTTGTCGTCGACTCCATCCTCAGTGGCGAGTATGACAACGAACTTCCGAGCCGCATCGCGGCCCTCGGCTGGAATGGTCACGGCGAGGTGTGCGTTCTTGTCGGCACGTCCCCACGGCAGCTCGATGTCGATCAGTTGCGACGCACTGCTCGTCATCTGGACGCTGATGTTCTTATCGGCGTGCAGGGCAGCCGTCTCGTGCTCGTCATCGGCCGAGCTGCTCCTCGCTCGGAAAAGCCCGAAGATGCTGAGCCTCTCCCCTTCATTACGATCGCCGAGCAGCTTGAGCCAGGATTTGGCAGCGGCCACTTGGTGCTCGGCCCCGAGGTTCCGAGTCTTGTTGATGCTTCTAAGAGCGCAAAGGCTGCTCTCGCCGGCTTCGCAGTGGCTCGTTCGTGGCGCAACGCTCCTCGACCGACCCTTGCCAATGATCTGCTCCCTGAGCGCGCGTTTGCCGGTGATCCGCTGGCACGCTCGACGCTCATCAACAAGATCTACAAGCCGCTTCAGGCACACTCGACAGATCTGCTCACGACGTTGTGGTGCTATCTCGACAATGGTCGCTCTCTAGAGGCGACAGCTCGCGAACTTTTCGTGCATCCCAACACTGTGCGTTACCGCTTGAAGCGGGTCAGTGAGGTCATCGGCTGGGATGCCACCGGCGCACGCGAGGCGCTGATTCTGCAGGCAGCACTCATTGTGGGTTCGATTTCGGATCCCGAGCCGGGTCGTTCCCGCTAGCGCGCTAGTGTTTGGCGACTTCACACAATGATCCCTCCAAGCTTTGGTGGGTTCACCCAAGCGGTTCGGACGAAAGATTGGCAGACTAGCTAAGTGATTGTTGTAGTAGCGCCCGGACAGGGCTCCCAGACCCCCGGTTTCCTTGAGCCATGGCTCGAAGACGCCTCGCTGCGCGATCAGCTAGGCGAGATCTCAGAAGCCGCAGGCATCGACCTCATCGCCCACGGAACAACGTCGGACGCCGACACCATCCGTGACACCGCAGTGGCTCAACCGCTGATCGTCGCCGCGGGATTGCTCACTCTGAGCGCGCTCACGGCTGGCGATCGCCGCAAACACATCGGTGCTGTCGCTGGACACTCGGTCGGCGAGATCACTGCTGCTGCGGCATCCGGAATCCTCTCCGAAAGTGACGCGATGCGCTTCGTCGTCGAGCGCGGATCGGCAATGGCTTCAGCTGCTGCGCTGGAATCGACCGGAATGTCCGCCGTCATCGGCGGAGACGAAGAGGCACTACTTGAGCGTCTCGCCGAGCTCGGGCTCCAGCCAGCGAACTTCAACGGTGGCGGACAAATTGTTGTTGCCGGCGCCCTTGACGCTCTCGCGAAGCTATCCGAAGAGCCCCTCAAGGGCACCCGAGTCATTCCGCTTCAGGTCGCGGGAGCGTTCCACACTCGCTACATGCAACCGGCCGTAGCGCACCTCGAAACATTTGCTGCAACGCTCACGGCACACGACCCCACCGTGCCGATCTACACCAACCGTGACGGTTCGCTTATCGAGAGCGGCACTCATTTCGTTGATCTCCTCGTCGGTCAGGTGTCGTCGCCGGTTCGCTGGGATCTCACGATGAATTCGCTCGCGGATGCCGGAGTCACCGGAATTATTGAACTTGCGCCCGCAGGCGCTCTTGTTGGCCTAGCCAAGCGCGGACTCCGGGGCATCCCGGCCGTCGCCGTGAAGACACCAGACGATCTATCCGCAGCATTTGACCTGATGGAGGCCAACGCATGACCGCACCCACCCTCACCCAGTCCGCCGGGTCACAGTTCACCAAGATTTACAGCTACGGCGCCGCCCGCGGTGACCTGCTTGTTGACAACAATCAGCTCGTTGAAGCAATTGACTCGAGCGATGAGTGGATTCAGCAGCGCACCGGCATGATCACCCGCCGCCGCGCGTCAGCGGGCATCCTCGCTGTCGATCTCGCCACAGATGCCGCTCGTGAAGCGATCGAGAAGTCTGGCGTTGACCCGTCGAAGATCGACCTTGTCATTATCGCGACGATCAGCAACGTTCTGCAGACGCCGTCGATGTCTGCAGTTGTGGCCGACCGCGTGGGAGCCAATCCTGCCGCAGCGTACGACGTGAACGCTGCCTGCGCTGGCTTCAGCTACGCGGTCACGCAGGCCGATGCCCTGATCCGTGCGGGCGCAGCCAAATATGCCCTCGTTATCGGCGCCGAAAAGCTCTCTGACCTTGTCGACCCCACCGACCGCAGCATCTCGTTCCTTCTGGCTGATGGTGCCGGCGCTGTTGTCATTGGCCCGAGCGACACCCCCGGCATCTCGGCTCCAGTGTGGGGTTCGGATGGCTCGAAGGCTGACGCGATCAAAATGAATGCAACCCTCGTCGACTTCCGCGAGGGCGACGCAGCGTGGCCGACCCTCCGCCAAGAAGGCCAGACCGTCTTCCGTTGGGCAGTCTGGGACATGGCAAAGGTAGCCAAGGAAGCTTTGGATGTCGCGGGAATCACCGCAGACGACCTCGCCGCGTTCATCCCTCACCAGGCAAACATGCGCATCATCGACGAGTTCGCGAAGCAACTAAAGCTGCCCGAGTCTGTAGTGATCGCGCGCGATGTTGCCGATATGGGCAACTCGTCGGCAGCATCCATCCCGCTCGCGACTCACCGTCTTCTCAGCGAGCACCCTGAACTGAGCGGCGGACTCGCCCTACAGATCGGCTTCGGCGCGGGTCTCGTATTCGGCGCGCAAGTAATCGTTCTGCCTTAGTACCCCAGAGAAACGCCGCTGCTGGCCTACACTGGCTAACGGTCAAATTACATCCCAAGGAGAAAAACATGGCACTGTCCACTGAAGAAGTTATGGCCGGATTGGCTGAGCTCATCAACGACGAGACCGGCATTGCGACCGACACTGTTGAGATGGGCAAGTCGTTCACCGATGACCTCGACATCGACTCCATCTCGATGATGACAATCGTTGTTAACGCAGAAGAAAAGTTCGACGTAAAGATCCCCGACGAAGAGGTAAAGAACCTCAAGACCGTCGGTGACGCTGTGAGCTTCATCACCAACGCTCAGGCGTAACACCCGCTCGACGTGGAGGGCCAACCGCACTCACTGCGGTTGGCCTCCGCGCAGCACCCCAGGAGTCTGCCGTCGGCGGGCTTTCTGAGCCATGCACTCAAAAGGAACGTGAAATGACCAAAAAGATCGTTGTCACCGGTATCGGTGCCACTACGCCCATCGGCGGAACCGCGACCGAGTCGTGGAACGCCCTTCTCGCTGGCGAATCCGGAGCCCGCTCTCTCGAGCAGGACTGGGTTGAAAAGTATTCTCTCCCCGTAACGTTTGCGGCGCAGGCGAAAGTGCGCCCCGAAGAAGTTCTGGAGCGCGTCGAGTACAAACGACTCGATCCCTCTAGCCAGTTCGCTCTCATCTCGGCGCGCGAAGCGTGGGCCGATGCGGGCTCCCCTGACGTCGATCCTGAGCGTATTGGTGTCGACTATTCCACCGGAATCGGCGGACTCTGGACCCTGCTCGATGCCTGGGACACCCTGCGTGAAAAGGGCCCGCGTCGCGTTCTGCCCATGACAATTCCGATGCTCATGCCCAACGCTGCTGCGGCCGCCATCAGCATGGCTATCCCCTCGCGTGCCTACGCGCGCACTGACGTTTCCGCCTGTGCTTCCAGCACCGAGGCCCTCGCTAACGCCTACGCGCACCTGCAGGCCGGACTCGCGGATGTCGTCATCGCCGGTGGAACTGAAGCTGTCGTGCATCCTCTGCCGATCGCCGCCTTCGCGTCGATGCAAGCGCTCTCGAAGCGCAATGACGACCCGGCTACCGCCTCACGCCCCTATGACGTCTCCCGCGATGGTTTCGTTCTCGGCGAAGGAGCGGCGACGCTCGTTCTCGAGACTGAGGAACACGCTCTCGCCCGCGGCGCACGCATTTACGCTGAGCTCGCCGGTGGCGCTGTAACCAGCGACTCGTTCCACATCACCGCTCCCGACCCCGAGGGAACCGCCGCAGCGCGCGCAGTGCGCGACGCCCTCGACGCCGCCGGAGCAACGCCAGAAGACGTTACCCACATCAACGCTCACGCCACGAGCACGCCCGTCGGCGACATTGCCGAGTACAAGGCGCTCCTGCGCATCTTCGGCGATCACCTGCCCAACATTCCCGTCTCGGCCACGAAGGGCGCCACAGGCCACCTTCTGGGCGGCACAGGGGCACTCGAGGCGATCTTCACGGTTCTCGCGCTCCACCACCGCACAGCGCCCCCGACGATCAACCTCACCAACCAGGACCCGGCGATCCCGCTGGATGTCGTCACGTCACCTCGCGACCTCGGCGCCGGCCCGCAGTTGGCTATTAGTAACTCGTTCGGCTTCGGCGGACACAACGCTGTCGCCGCATTCCGCTCGGTCTAGCCACGGAGCCAGCTCGGCCGCTCTAGCGAATTGAGCCTTAGCGAAGAATCGCCCGCCCGATCATTGATCGGGCGGGCGATTTCTCGTTGAGCGTCGTCAGTGCGTGCACACGCTCCGTGAGGTGCGAGCGTTAGTTGACAGCACCGTCTCCCGCAAGAACGCCACCGTCGATGATGAATTCAGACCCGGTCGAGTAACTCGAGTCTTCGCTCGCAAGGAAAAGGACCATCTTCGTCACTTCTTCCGGCTCTCCGAGGCGAGGAATCGGGGTGCTCGAGCCGTCAATCTCTAGGCCGTCGGTCATCGGAGTCCGGATGTTACCCGGGTGAACCGAGTTGACCCGCACACCCTGGTGGCCGAGTTCCATCGCGACTGATTTCGTCAAACCGCGAAGGCCAAACTTGGAGGCCGTGTAGCCATGGAGTGCGGCGAAGCCCTGCATCCCGGCAGTCGAGGAGATATTGACGATCGAGGAGGTCTCGTTCTTGACCAATTCTGGTGCCGCCGATTTGATGCCGAGGAAGGCGCCGGTGAGGTTAATCCCGATGATTAGCGACCAGTCCTTAGCCGTGTAGGTATCAAGCGTGCCGAAGTTTGCGATACCAGCGTTGTTGATCAGAACGTTCAGGCCGCCAAAGGTGTCAACCGCCAGCTTCACTGCTGCAAGCCACTCATCTTCGTTCGTGACATCGAGGTGGGCGTAGACGGCGCTCTCGCCGAGTTCGTCCGCAAGAGTCTGGCCCTCAGCATCCAAGACGTCAGTGATGACGACCTTTCCGCCCTCGGCCACGATGGCGCGGCTGTGCGACTCGCCCATTCCGCGGGCACCGCCACTGATGAGAACTACTTTTCCGTCAAAACGAGACATGATGTTCCTTCCAAATCCTGAAATAGTTTCAGCCGGAAGAACAAGGTCCGAGGACCCGGGAACGGTCCTTTGTGGCAACCGTGCCCGAATACTTCCGGCCACAACTCAACGCTACGCCGTGAGTCTGCTGGATGCGACCTGAACGGCACGCTCGCAGCGAACAAACAGTCACACCCCTATGCAGACCGCAGCGACTAAAGGATTGAACGACATCCGTCATGCAGCGCGCATTCACCATCGAACATCGAGTCGACGGAATCGAGCACGACATCAACACAGTCGTGCCATTCGATGAGCGGAATCCGTGTGTCGGCCACTGCCTCAGAGGTAGCCGCACGTTCGGAAATCATCATCAACCGACCTTGTGGAGCCACACAACTGCAGAATCTTGACTGGCGTGACGGAACGACTCAAGTTCGTCGTCCCAGGCTTGGCCGAGAGCAAGGCGAAGTTCACGGTGCAACTCGAAAGCATCGGAACCCGCAGCTTCCATCGCGTAGCGCAAACGGTCTTCCGGAATCACCATGTTGCCGACGCTGTCGGTCTGCGCGAAGAAAATGCCGAGGTCGGGCGTGTGCATCCAGCGACCGCCATCCGAACCCGGGCTCGGGTCTTCGGTGACTTCGAAACGGAGGTGTTCCCATCCACGCAGGGACGACGCAAGTGTGGCACCGGAGCCCTGCGGACCCTCCCAATAGAACTCAGCACGCTGAGAACCCTTGAGCACGGGTTGATCATCCCAGTCAAAGTTCACGGCACGTTCAAGAGCGCGACCAGCAGCCCACTCAATATGTGGGCAGAGCGCGCGAGGAGCAGAGTGCACATAGAGCACTCCGCGAGCGTTTTGTGCAGTCACGATATCTCCGTTCCGTTGGATGCGACTTCCCCATCGACCCACGAACGGTGCCTGTGACGGCACGAAGCTGTTAAATTGTGCGGCGAACCGCTTGGGGACATTATCCCCGAAGAATCCGCCAAAACACAAGCATGTAGTGAGATTTACGCTATTTGGGCGCGAACGTAGCCGCGCGAGAGCAACTGCTGCCGCGGATTACGCGCGGTTGAGGGCCTCGGGAAGCGTCATCCGCCACTCTTCTGGCGCATCCGCAGCAGGCGCCGCCGGCAGGTTACCCTTGCCGTCAGGCTCGGGAATCGCCGAGATGAGCGCTCGCGTGTACGGGTGCACTGGGTCATTCCAAATGAGATCTGAAACGCCAGATTCAACGATCTTGCCGCGATACATCACCACGGTGCGGTCGGCGATGAGGCGCACAATCGCGAGGTCGTGAGAGATGAAGAGCAACCCGGCGCCGGCATCGAGCGCGAGCTTGCGCATCATGTCAGCGACGGATGCCTGACTCGAGGCATCCAGAGCAGAAATCGGTTCGTCAGCCACCAACAGATCGGGGCGCGCAGCCAGGGCCCGCGCGATAGCGACACGTTGACGTTGGCCGCCGGAAAGTTCGTGGGCGTAGCGTGACACCATCTCGGTGGGGAGCCCCACACGTTCGAGCCACTCTTCGGGCTGCGAGCCTTCATCGCCACGTTCAACGGCGGCGCGGATGCCTTCTGATATCTGCTGGCCCACGCGAATCCGCGGGTTCAGGGATGAGTTGGGATCTTGGAAGACCATCTGGATCGACGTGAACTGTGCGCGACGACGGCGAACACCCAGCAGCGGAACTTCAGAACCGCGATAGGTCACCGCGCCAGCACGAGGCCGTTCCATTCCCACAACGGCGCGGGCCAAGCTCGACTTGCCACAACCGCTCTCCCCCACGAGTGCCAGCACTTCGCCGGGAGCAATCGTGAGCGAAACCTCGTCGACCGCGCGCACGACAGTCGCACCGTGGTACTCGATAACGAGGTCTGAAACCTCAAGCAATTCACTCATTCGCTTGCCTCCTCGAAGCCAGCAGCGCCAGGAAGTGACGCAAGCAGCTCGCGTGTGTACGCGTGCTGGGGGTTCACGAAGATTTCGCTTCGCACATTCGACTCCACAATCTCGCCATGACGCATCACCGCAATGTCATCGGCGATCGCGCTCATCACACCGAGGTCGTGGGTTACGAGCAGCACTGCGAGTTGGCGCTCATCGGCCAAGTCGCGCAAAAGGTGAAGGATGCCCGCCTGAACGGTCACGTCGAGAGCCGTCGTCGGCTCATCCGCGAGCAACACGATCGGGTCGCACGCCAAGGCGATCGCAATAGCGATGCGCTGTCGCTGGCCGCCCGAAAACTGGTGCGGGTAGCGAGCAAGAGCCTCGGCCGGATTCGGGACTCGAACCCGATCGAGCAGCTCAATAGCGTGCGCCCGGGCCTGCTTGCTGGACATCTTCAGGTGGCGCTTCACGTGATCGGTGAGCTGCGTGCCCACCGTCAACTGCGGGTGCAGACTCGACGAAGGGTCCTGGAAGATCATCGCGATGCGGCGACCACGAATCTCGTTCAGCTGCCGATGAGTCATGCCCACCAACTCGGTGTCGCCCAAACGAATGGATCCCCCGACAACGGCGTTGCTCGGCAACAAGCCCAACATCGCGAGCGACGTGACCGTCTTGCCGGAGCCCGATTCCCCCGCGAGACCCTGGATGCGTCCGGGGGTAAGCGCGAGGCTGATGCCTTTAACGATGGACTTCAGGTTCTTACGCGAGCCGATGCCGATCGTGAGGCCGTCGACCGTGAGCACCGGCGTGGTGCTTGCGGCTGCGGCATCCGCAGTCTGAGGTGTTGTGATGTCGCTCATGACCGTGCCCCCGCTCGCGATACCTGGGAAGTGGGATCGAAGATGTCTCGCAGTGAGTCACCCACGAAGTTGAACGCCATAACGACGGTGAGGATGGCCAGACCGGGGAACAACCCGATCCACCAGCTGTCGAAGTTCTGGATGGCCGCGGAAATCATTGAGCCCCACTCGGCCGTTGGTGGCTGAGCGCCGAGTCCCAAGAACGAGAGGCCGGAGAGCAACAGGATTGCCGTTCCCACATCGAGGCTCGCGAGCACCAGAATCGGGCCAACCACGTTGGGCGCGATATCGACGCGCAACGTCTTGAAGGGCGAGAAGCCCATAAGGCGGCCGGCCATGACGTAGTTCTGCGTTCGTAGCCCCAACACGATGCTTCGCGTCATTCGGGCATATTGCGGCCACGAGACCACAAACGCGGCGATGACGGCGTTGAAAAGCGACGGGCCGAGGGCGGCTGCAACGACCATCGCGAGGATGACCGTGGGGAACGCCATCACGAGGTCCGTCAGGCGCATGAGCAACTCATCGACCCACTTGCCGAAGTAGCCGGCAATGGCACCAATGAGAGTTCCCACGACGAGCGACATCAGCACGAGCATTAGCGCCAGCGGGATCGTGACGCTGGCACCGGTCATCAGGCGCGAGAAAATGTCGCGGCCGAGAGCATCCGTGCCCATCAGGGTGTCGATGCCGGGGGCCTGCAGTCGCGGCAAGTCTTGCGACAGCGGATCGAAAGGAACCCACAGCCGCGCAGTGAAGGCAATGCCCACCCAGGTAATGGCGATAACAGCGCCAATGACGCCGAGCGGAGTGATCCACGCGGCGGGAATCTTTAGCCAACGCTTTCTCATGCGAGCCTCACCCTCGGGTCGAGTACACCGTAAAGAAGGTCGACGGCGAAGTTGATAGACAGGTAGACAACGCCAACGACGAGACCGACGCCCATGACGCCGGGAAGGTCGAGGCTGGTTGCCGAGTTGTAGGCGTAGCTACCCAGGCCGGGCCACGCGAACACTGCCTCAACGAGCACAGTGCCCGACAGGAGCGTTCCGAATGCCAGACCCACGATCGTGAGGATGGGAAGCGAAGCTCCGCGAAGCACGTAACCGAAGAGCAGGCGGGGACCGCTGAGGCCCTTGGCGCGGCCGGCGCGCACATAGTCGGCATCCAGCACCTCGAGCACAGAGGTGCGAACGAAGCGCGTCAGGAGCCCAATCGTGAAGAGCGACAACACGAAGACGGGAAGCATAAGATGCGCCAACGCGTCAGTGAATGTCACCCACTGGCCGGCGAGAAGAGAATCGACCGTGTAAAAACCAGTCACGGTGGGCGGCGGCGCGAGGGCCGGCGAGAGTCGCCCCGAACCCGGCGCAATACGCAGCTGGAGGAAGAAAAAGTTGAAGCTGACCAGTGCCATCCAGAATGTGGGGATGCTGAGGCCGATCAGCGAAAAGACGCGAACGAGTTGGTCACTGATCTTGCCGCGGCGGTAGGCCGCAAGCGAACCAAGCGCAACGCCGACGCCGAGGCTCACGATGATGGCGAGGAGTGCGATCTCGACCGTGGCGGGGACAGCCTGAGCGAGATCATCGGCCACAGGCTGGGTCGTGCGCAAGGAAGTACCCATGTCGCCATGGAACAGCCCACTGATGTAGTTGGCATACTGCACTGGGAGAGGCTGATCGAGGCCGCGCTCCTTGATGTACGCCTCAACCGTGGCGGGGTTGCTCGCCGCCCCTTCACCGAGCGCTGCCGCAATGGGGTCACCCGGCACCAGGTTCGCGAGAGCGAAGGTGACGACGGTGACTCCGAAGAGGAGCAGGACTGAGGTTCCGAGGCGACGAAGCAGGTACCCGACCAGAGGTGATCTGGCCGAGTACCTGCGGGTCGCGCGGGGTGTGTTTCCCACGCTAGAGATACCTTCTACTTAGCTTGCAGTTCAGCGATGTCCATCGTCCATGTGGAGTTATACGCGACTCCATCAATGTACGAGGCGGTCGCAATGTTCGAGCCAGGAACGATCAACGGAACAAACGGTCCGCTCTGCTGGAGGGCCTCAGCAAAGTTGCTGAAAGCAGTCTCACGCTCGTCGAAGTTCGTAGCGTTCTCTGCTGCTGCAGCGAGGTTTACTACGTCAGTGTCCTGCTCGGCGGTCCAACCGGCGCGCAGTCCAACCTTCTGTCCAGCCGAGAACGGCAGGAAGTTGGCGGAGTCAGCGTAGTCCGGGCCCCAGAACCAGATGCTGAAGGCTTCAGTTCCGTTGACGTAGCTGTCGATCTGAGTGGTGAACGGCGCCGGAGCGAGCTCGATGGTGATGCCGGCATCGGCGAGCTGCGACTGAACGCGCTCGGCGAGAGGAGTGAAGTTCACGCCACCAACCGGGTAGTCGTTCGGGTATTCGAGCGTGATGCTCTCTCCGTCGTAGCCGGATGCCTCAAGCGAAGCCGCTGCAACGTCGAGGTCCTGCTCCACACCGTTCTCGAGCGCGCCGAGGAACGACGGCGGGATAACACCGGTTGCCTGCTCAGAGCCGGCACCAGCAAGTTCGAGCAGTGCCGGGTAGTCGAGTGCGTAACGAACCGCATTCGCGAAGTCGGCGTTAGCGGTAACGCCACCTACCTCTTCGCTCTGGTTGATCAAAAGGAAGATCGTCTGAGCCGACGGTGTCGAGAAGATGTTGATGCCATCGCTCAGGCTCGCGACCTGGTCACCGCTGAGGTCAACGGCTACCTGCGAGTCATCGCCCTCAAGGTTGATCTTCTGGGTTGCGGCCTCAGAAACGTTGCGGATAACAACGCGAGTGAAGTCGATGTCTTCCTCACCGTTGTAGTTCTCGTTCTCGGTGAGCACTACCTGGGACTCGAAGTTGATCGAGTCGAGGATGTACGGGCCGGAACCAGCGGACGTCTCGTTCAAGAATGCTTCAGCAGCATCCGAGTCATCGGTCGTTCCGCCGTTTTCGATCACGAGGGCCGAGTTGAGGATGGCGAGCGACGGGTTCGTCATGAGGGCCGGGAGCTTGAGCGACGGGGTTTCCGTGCTGAGCTCAACGGTCATGTCGTCGATCTTGGTGACGGTGATGCCGTTCATCAAGAAGTTCGCCTTGCTCTCGGTCATTCCGGCAACGCGGTTGAGTGAGAAGACAACGTCATCAGCGGTAATCGCTGAGCCGTCGGAGAAAACGCGGCCGTCTTCGAGGGTGAACGTGAAGACCGTTGCATCGTCGTTGGACTCGTAGGATGCAAGGCCGTCAACGGGCGTCGACTCGTCGGAGCCGGCGAAGTCAAGGAGGGTCTCGTAGAGAGCCTTCGACACCATGTAACCGGTCGGAACGTAGTTGCGTCCCGGGTCGCTGGTCTCGAGCGTGAAAGCGGTGTCGATAACGATGCTGTCGCTTGCTTCGGGTGCTGCTGCAGCGCAACCGGCGAGTGCCAGCGATGCAGTCAGTCCGAATGCGGCCGCTACGTAGCGGAACTTAGTGCGCAAAGGGAAACTCCTTGTGGTTATAGAACAGCCTCTGGACGGCTGTGCTTGAGATTGGCACAATTACCGCTAGTCTGTCCAATCAAAGGCCCCATCATTCAGACCATGGCTCAAACATGAGGGAGATTTCACTCAATATGTCCAGCAAAGCCCCCACCGGCTCGTCCAGCACTGGACAATCGCAGCCCGTATTGGACGAGATCAACCTGAAGATATTGAGCGAGCTCCGCTATAACGGACGAATATCAATGTCGGCTCTTGCAGAGAAGGTAAATGTCTCGCGTGCCAATGTGTATACGCGCGTCGAACAACTCATGTCCGATGGCGTGATTACAGGATTCAGCGCCCAAGTCGATCCGGCAAAAACCGGGCTAGGAATTTGCGCGCTCGTGTTTCTCTCTGTGCATCCGCAGACCTGGGCGAGCTTCCGCGACCGCATCACCGACATGACCGAGATCGAGTCCTGCCGCATCACCACCGGAGAGCATGACGCCATGCTGCTGATCCGTGGACACGAAGTTGGGGCCATCCACGATTTCATCGTTGGAGTGCTTTCCGTGCTGCCCGAAGTGAAGTCACTTGAGACGGTGCTGGTGCTCGATGAAGTCTTTCAGCGCCCATACCTGCTGCCGACGGATCTTCCGGAACGGCCGCAAGAACCCGCGCAGTTGGGACTTACCCGATTCACCCGCGCCGACCCAAACCGCGCCGGGCTCAACAACTAGTCCCTAGACGGACTGCACGCAGACGCTCTTGCCTGGAACGCCGTCGAGAACAAACTCTTCAACAAGCTCTAGCCGGCCGTCAGCACGCGACCCCAGCGTTGTACTGCTGTCACCGAGGAGCGTGGCATCGCTAGCGATGACGTGGTGCACAAAGAACTCGTCGAGCACACCGTCGCGGTAGCGCCCCACGCAATGGCCCGACGTGACGGTGTCGCCGTAGTAGAACCCCCATAGCACTCCCGAGTTCTCGGAGAACTCGAAACGGGTCGGCTCCGCCGCAACGGTGCTTGCGGTCGATTCTTCGAGGATGAAGGTCGTGCCATCGAGCTGCGGTTGTGTGCGCAGAGAAGGGTCGAGTTCCGGCCACGCTGCGCAGCGATCCGCTTCGATGCAAATGCTGATGTGGGATGCGCCATCCTTCTCGAAAGTTTCGTAGAGTTCGAGCTTTCCGTCGGCGTTCCACTGAATGGTGCTCTCAGCGTGGCCGAGTACGACCTCACCGCCAGACACAAGACTATGGGCGAAACTGATCGAGACAACATTTCCTGTTCGGCGCCCTACAAATCGACCGACCGAAACGGTGTCGCCGTAGTACTCGCCCCACACCATGAGACCTTCTTGGTGATAGCGGAATCGCGTCGGCGTCTGCGTCGAAACTGCGCTGCCCGACGACGAGACCAGGATGAATTCGCGATCGTTGATCGACTCGGGAACGGGGTGCGCCTCTGCTGGGGCCGCTGATGAATCACTCACGCCCATGAGTATGGGCCGTGAGTCGGTCTGTACGAAATCCGTCGCGAAGAGTCCAGTTCATCTCGGTGCCATACCAATCTAGGAGACATTCTGCCGGAAGTTGCCGGAATCTTGCGGTGATTAGTCCATGCGACAAAAACAGCCACAGCGCGGTGCTGCGGAGATCACTGCTGCGAGAAGAAGTCGACACACCGAAGAACGGTGGCCGCGCATCCACCTCGTCGTTATCGTCAGTTAGTACATACTCAGTATCGACTTACCCGGAAGGTCTGGCATGTCAATCCGTCACAGCCTGCTATCCATTTTGGCGCAGGGCCCCTGCTATGGCTATCAGTTGCGATCGGAATTCGATCGGCGCACCGGGTCAACGTGGCCACTCAACGTTGGTCAGGTCTACAACACGCTCGATCGACTCGTGCGCGATGACCTCGTGACCAAATCAAGCGCACCGCTAAACGCGGACGCTGACGCCTCGCAACAGACCTACTACACGATTACGGATGCTGGCAGGCGCGAAGCGGAGGAATGGCTCAACACTCCTGTGGATGGCTACGCTGTGAGCCGCGACGAACTGGCAATCAAGCTTGCTCTGGCAATCACACTGCCCGGCGTTGACGCTCACTCAGTGATCGAGCATCAACGCCAAGCGACGCGCGGCGCCGTTGACGCGCTCTCCCTCACCGCAGAAGTACGGGAGGAAGCCAGCGATGCCAGCCAGTTCGCAGAGCAACTAGTCACCGACTCGCTTTTCGCCCACGCTCAGGCCGAACTGCAGTGGCTGGATCACCTCGACGCAACGTTGGCTGCTGCGCAGTCGCGCGGTATCGCTGACGCGTTTCCGCTCAACCTCGCCAAACCCAAACGGGGCCGCCCGGCAATGGGCGCCGCTGAACACCCAGCCGCGACCTCATAACCAACCCACAGAGCATCGCTGGCTAGGCGTCCGCGGTTCGGAACGCGAAGCTATTTTGCCTGATCGTACCGTTCAACGATGGCGGTCGTGAGCGGGAACGTCACAGGAATATCGCCGAATACGAGGCGGCCAGCATCTGCTGCTGCCGCCGTCACGTGCTCCGCGACGCTGTCCGCGAGCTCTGCCGGCACGTGCACCACGACTTCATCGTGCAAGAAAAACACGAGGTGTGGCGCGTCGGTAAACCAGTCGGTCTCTGACAGCTGGCTCAGTCGATTGCGGATGCTCGCCATCCAGCACAGTGCCCACTCGGCAGCAGTGCCTTGCACAATGAAGTTGCGAGTGAAGCGGCCCCACGACCGCCCCCGTTCTTGCGAGGCAGCTCGTTGAGCGGAAGACTGCGAGTCGTCATACGCCGCAGCATGTTTACCTGGCGGGGAACTGCGACCCAGTTGAGTGCTCACGACCTCGCCACGCTCGCCCGCCCGCGCAGCCTGCTCCACGAGAGCAATTGCCTGTGGGTAGGCTCGCGCTAGGCGAGGCATCAGCCTGCCGCTCTCCCCCGAGGTCGCTCCGTACATCGCGCCAAGCATCGCAAGCTTCGCGTGAGCGCGAGTATCGACCGCACCGCTGGCGACGATGCCTTCGTAGAGATCACCGGATGCTCCGGCCGCGACCATTCCGCGGTCTCCGGCCATTGCCGCGAGGATGCGAGGCTCTAGTTGAGACGCGTCGGCCACGACGAACTTCCAACCCGGATCGGCCTTCACTGCACCGCGAATGAGGTGCGGCAATTGCAGCGCCCCACCGCCACTGGTCGCCCAGCGACCCGTAACAACACCGCCCGGAACATAATCGGGACGAAAACGTCCGTCGACAACCCACGAGTCGAGCCACGACCATCCATTGGCCGTCATGAGACGCTGAAGCTTTTTGAACTCGAGAAGGGGCGCGATGACAGGATGCTTCAACTGTTTGAGTTCCCACGACCGCGTTGTGGTGGCCTGAATTCCCGCGACGCTCAAGGCCCGAAGGAGCTCAGCCGGAGATTCAGGCGTGAGTCGCGGTGAGTCGAGCAGGATGCGGATCTGGTCAACCAGAGCTTGAAGCTTCTCGGGCCGCTCACCATCAACACTCGGACGCGGGCCCAGCATCTCTGTCAAGATCCCGTCATGAGCTTCGGCACTCCACGGGAGACCGGCGAAGCGCATCTCGGCGGCGATGAGCGCTCCCGCTGACTCCGCTGACAGAAGCCGTTGCAGTCGGCCCGGTTCGGTCGAGGTTGCGACAGCATCGAGCTGACGTAAAAATTCAGCGAGTACATCGAGTTCTGTGTCCGCAACCTGCGCCTGGTCATCGTCAAAGTCGAAGAGCGTCGAATGTTGCGGGGCACGGTGCTCGATGGGAGCTTCGACCCCGGCTTGAACAAGCGCATCCCAGCGGCTGGGCGGTGCCTGTGCCAGCGTTGACTCACGAGTGAAAGCGGAGTTACGGAGAATCGCGTGACAGAGCCGAAGGTCGAAGCACCGGTTCACTCTGACGTGGGCAGCTAAAAGCCCCGGGTACCACGCTGCCGTGTCGTGCCACACCCAGCGAATGTCGGGCTCAGCGCGTTGGGACTGCACCACAAACGCCGCCACGTCGTCAATCGCGTGCTCGGCAATGACCGCGCCGTCTGCAGCCACTCGGGTGGCGGTGAGGGTGCGGCCGCTAGTCGCGAGCACGAGGTACACATGACTAGTCTGCCCTGCGCCGCCGACAGCGATTGCCTAACTAAATGGTTCGGCAGTCTCCATGAGGGTCGAGCGAATCAAGAAACGCACTCCCTCCGGCGCTTCAAGAGAGAATCCGCTGCCGCGACCTTTGACAACGTCAATTGTCAAAAACGTGTGGCTCCAGTAGGCAAACTGTTCGACCGACATCCAGAAGTCGATGAGTTGCTCTGGTTGCCCCTGAGGCGCAATGTCGAATACCCCCAGGAGCACATCGCTTGCTCCCGTCAGAAACTCGCCAGCAGCAAAACACATGGGAGAGCTGCCGTCGCAGCATCCGCCAGACTGATGAAACATGAGCGGGCCGTGGGTGCTCCACAATGCTCGCAGCAGGTCGATACTTTCGGCCGTCATGGCCAATCGAGGCCGAGTTTCGCCCGGGATCACAACACGTGCATCAATCATTCGTAGGCTCCTCGCCTCGCTAGTGAACTGGGTGGCGACCAGCACTTGCGCACCGGTCGCCACCCCCTCCGTGCGATCCCTGGTTTAGAAGAATCCGAGAGCGTTCTCGGAGTAGGACACGAGCAGGTTTTTGGTCTGCTGGTAATGATCGAGAGCCAGCGCACTGTTCTCGCGGCCAATTCCTGAGCTCTTGTAGCCACCGAACGCGGCGCCGGCAGGATAGGCATGGTAGTTGTTGACCCAGACTCGACCGGCTTGGAGATCCCGCCCAGCTCGATACGCGATGTTCCCATTGCGCGACCAGACACCAGCACCGAGGCCATAGAGCGTGTCATTGGCGATCGAAATGCCGTCCTCGTAATCATCGAAGCTCGTCACAGAAACCACCGGCCCGAAGATCTCCTCTTGGAACAGACGCATCTTGTTGTGGCCTTCAAAAATGGTTGGTTGCACGTAGAAGCCGCCGCTCAAATCGCCGCCAAGATCGACACGCTCGCCGCCGAGGGCAAGCTTCGCCCCTTCCTGTTGACCGATGTCGATGTAGCTCAAAATCTTCTCGAGCTGATCGTTAGAGGCTTGCGCGCCAACCTGTGTGGCCGTGTCGAGCGGATTGCCTTGAACTGCGCGACTCGTCCGTTCGACAGCATCGCTCAAGAAGGAGTCATAGATCGACTCCTGGATGAGAGCGCGACTCGGACTCGTGCAGACTTCTCCCTGATTGAACGCGAAGAGTGCGAAGCCCTCTTGCGCTTTGTCGTAGTAAGCATCGTCGCGGTCGGCAACATCCTCAAAGAACATGTTCGGACTTTTGCCGCCCAGTTCGAGAGTCGCCGGGATAATGTTCGCGCTCGCGTACTGGAGAATCAGTCGACCGGTTGTGGTCTCCCCCGTGAACGCAATCTTGCGGATGCGCGGGCTCGACGCGAGCGGCTTCCCGGCTTCGACACCGAATCCATTCACGATGTTGAGCACCCCGGGAGGCAGGATGTCGCCAATGAGTTCGATAAGCACCAAGATCGAGGCCGGTGTCTGTTCGGCCGGCTTGAGTACGACAGCATTGCCCGCAGCGAGTGCGGGAGCCAGCTTCCAGACCGCCATCAGGATGGGAAAATTCCAGGGAATGATCTGGCCGACAACACCGAGCGGTTCCTTGTAGTGATACGCCGTCATGTCGCCGTCCATTTCGGCGAAATGTCCTTCCTGCGCCCGAATTGCTGCAGCAAAGTAGCGGAAGTGATCGGCAGCAAGGGGAAGGTCGGCGTTGAGCGGCTCACGGATCGGCTTACCGTTGTCCCACGTTTCCGCAACAGCCAGCATCTCGAGATTCGCGTCAATGACATCCGCGATCTTGTGAAGAATCGCGGCACGCTCAGTAGTGGAGGTCTTGCCCCACGCGGGAGCCGCCTTGTGGGCTGCGTCGAGAGCCAGCTCGATGTCTTCCGCAGTGCCACGTGCGATCTCCGTGAACGGGCGACCGTTGACCGGCGACACGTTTTCGAAGTACTGCCCCTTGACGGGCGCGACCCACTCACCACCAATCCAGTTCTCGTAGCGTGGCTTGAAAGTCATAAGAGATTCGGGTGTGCCCGGGGCTGCATAGATGGTCATTCGCTGACTCCTGTCGACGTCGTTGTCTGGGATGCGGCGGCACAACTCGTGCCGTGGCCAGAACTCTAGGCGCGGGAAGGTTGCAGCAACGTTGCAACTTCTTGCAACGGTGGGGTTCGGCGTGTGTTCGATCCGAACCTCACCAGGCAACGAAAAAGGAAAAGGCAGCTAAGCCAATTCCGCGTTGATGCGTTCGAGACGGGAAACGATTGACGCACGTTTGGGCGACTTAGCGGGGAGGCGCGTGAGGCACGCTGTCCACACTTCGACGTCGTAGGCCGCTTCGTCGCTGCGGGCGTAAGCCAAGAGTGTGTCGAGGGAGGCATCCGTCAACATGGATTCCCGCACGCGGGAGCACACCTCATCCCGAATCGCACGGACGCCGGGAGCGACTGAACTGGGAAGCACTTGCCCTGAATAGCCGGCGAGAGCAACCCGGTGTGCGCCGCGATCGAGGAAAGCCAGCACGCGGTGCACGTCGAGATCGAGAGCTCGCGCCAACTTGTACGGACGCGACGTTGGGACAAGGCTGGGATCAGCTCTCTCGAGCACCCGCCGAAGTCGGACCATCTCCGGGCGCACCGTATCCACTGAACACCCCAAGAGCTCGCCGAGCCGCTCGGCAGACAATCCAGACGCATGCCACGCCAA
This sequence comes from Salinibacterium sp. NK8237, assembly GCF_015864955.1. Classification (NCBI taxonomy): domain Bacteria; kingdom Bacillati; phylum Actinomycetota; class Actinomycetes; order Micrococcales; family Microbacteriaceae; genus Salinibacterium; species Salinibacterium sp. NK8237. Next base: position 460,576 of record NZ_JADYWE010000001.1, read on the forward strand.
GAGCACCATAATTTCAGCATGGCGCACACTCAGCTCGATCACAGTGCCAGAGATTTCGAGGGAACCGCCCTCAAGGCCAAGCACAGAGAGTGCCGGCAGCGCTTCAGGCCGCACAACCGCGCGGTGGATGGTGCGCCGCGGACGAGCTCGCTCGGCATCGAGGGTTTGAATGCGCAACTCTGACTCGACTGCAGCCACGGCTGCTTCCATGAGCGGAAGCGTCGCGGGCGCCACAGCTTCGTCGCCACCCGTGATGTCGATGACCCCGAGCATGGCGCCCGTGCTGGGATCGTGCACAGGAACAGCGGTACAACTCCACGGATGCACAATCCGATTGAAGTGCTCGGCTCCATGAATTTGGATGCCGTGGTCGAGAGCGAGCGCTGTGCCTGGCGCACTTGTTCCCACGGCTTTCTCGCTCCAGTCCGCGCCTTCGACGAACAGCATGCCCTCCGCGCGGCGGCGGAGAGTGCGATCGCCGTCGATCCATAAGAGGCGGCCGTCTTGGTCGCCGATCGCGACGATGAGGCCAGCATCGAGGGTGTGGCGGATGAGTAAGCGATGGATGGCGGGAAGAGCGAGCGACAGTGGGTGAGAGTCTCGATACTCGCGCAGGTCGTGGTCGGTGAGTTGTCGCGAGTCGAGCGGCTGATCGGGGTCAAGCTCGAGTTGGAGTGATCGTTGCCACGATTCATGCACCAACCGGCGAACGCCGGTGGCGACGGAGCGATCACCGATCGCAATATTGTGCGCCTGCTCCACGAGGGCGCGCGCGCTGGATTCAGCGGTGGACATCCACGGGCTAGCCACTGGCACTCCGATCAACGTTGGTCGAGTGCCCTCATAATACGCGGCTAGCCCATGGACGGGTCAGGCAGCAGTCTCGCGGGGCTGTTCTACGAGATAGCTGCTGTAGGCGCTGAGGGTGAGGAAGGTGGGGAAATCATCCTCAAGCGTCACTTCACGGAACACTGCCGCAGCATCATCGAAGCGGTCACCCGGGGTCCGCTCGAGCGTCGCGAACACGTGGGCGAGTTCTTCCTCAATACCCCGGTGCGTGATGGGCGTGCCCTCAGCGGTCACGACGCGCTGGTGCATCCACTGCCACAGCTGGCTGCGGCTGATCTCAGCGGTAGCGGCGTCTTCCATCAGGTTGTCGATGGCGGCAGCGCCAACTCCGCGCAACCAGCTCTCGATGTAGCGCAACGCAATGGAGACGTTGGAACGCACTCCGGCATCCGTTACCGCACCATCGATGCGCAGGTCGAGCAGATCGTCGGCGGTCACGTGAACGTCGTCGCGCAGGCGGTCAACCTGATTGGGGCGCTCCCCCAGTACCGCGTCAAACTCGGCGCGAGCGGTGGGGATGAGATCCGGATGAGCGACCCAGGTGCCATCGAAGCCATCGGTGGCCTCGCGGCGCTTGTCTCGCGTCACGGCGTCGAGGGCGCGAGCGGTCACTTCGGGGTCACGACGGTTTGGGATGAACGCGCTCATGCCGCCGATGGCATGTGCTCCCCGCTTGTGGCAGGTCGCAACGAGCAGCTCCGTGTAAGCCCGCATGAACGGCACCGTCATCGTGATGGCGGAGCGGTCAGGGAGCACAAAGCTCGCCCCGCGACCGCGGAAGTTCTTGATAATCGAGAAGATGTAATCCCAGCGACCAGCGTTGAGGCCAGCGCAGTGTTCGCGCAGCTCGTACAGGATCTCTTCCATCTCGAACGCGGCAGGAATCGTCTCGATCAGCACCGTCGCGCGAATCGTGCCGTGCGGAATGTTCAGAGCGTTTTCGGCGAATGTGAACACGTCATCCCACAGGCGCGCTTCGAGGTGGTTCTCGATTTTGGCGATGTAGAAGTACGGGCCACTGCCGCGCTCGATGAGTTCGTGCGCGTTATGGAATATGTAGAGCCCGAAGTCGACGAGGGAGCCGGATGCCGGCGTGCGCAACCCTGCCCGGTCGGTGTACCGGAGGTGCTTTTCTACCAGGTGCCACCCGCGCGGTCGCATCACGATCGTTGGCGTCTCCTCGCCGAGAGCATAGGTCTTGCCCTCGGGAGAAGTGAAGTCAATCTGGCGACGGATCGCGTCGTACAGATTGATCTGGCCACCGATGACGTTGTGCCAGGTCGGGCTTGTCGCGTCTTCCTGATCTGCAAGCCACACCTTCGCGCCCGAGTTCATGGCGTTGACGGTCATCTTGCGATCTGTCGGCCCCGTGATCTCCACCCGACGGTCATCGAGTCCAGGACCGGCACCGGCAACGCGCCAGCTGTCATCCTCCCGAATCGCTGCCGTCTCCGGCAAGAAGCGCAAGTTGCGTCCGTTCGTGATGTGCTTGCGCGATTCCATGCGAGCCGCGAGGCGATCATGGCGGCGACCAGCGAACTGGTCATGCAGCCGCGTGAGGAAATGCAGCGCATCCGGGGTCAAAATTTCGTCGAATCGTTCCTCCGATTCAGCGATCGGTTCCATTCTGCGAGTAGTCATTATCTGTCCTTAGAAAGTTGTGTAGTCGAGGGGTAGCAGTGCCGATTTAGTGGCGGTGCCGGTTTAATGAAATTGCGCCGTTTCGGTGCTGCCGACGAGGGCGAGGGTTTCGCTCGTGGGGTTAAGGGCCGTCGCGATGCGATCGAAGTACCCTGTTCCGACCTCGCGCTGGTGGCGCGTTGCCGTGTAGCCGTCTGCTTCAGACGCGAACTCTGCCTCTTGCAGTTCCACATACGCACTCATGTGACGCTCGCTGTAGCCCCGAGCCAGGGTGTACATCGAGTGGTTGAGCGCGTGGAACCCGGCAAGAGTAATGAATTGGAAGGCATAACCCATGGCAGCCAACTCGCGCTGGAAGCTCGCGATCTGGTCATCGTCGAGGTGACGCTTCCAGTTGAACGATGGCGAGCAGTTGTAGGCGAGCTTTTTACCGGGGAACTCCTTGTGGATGCTCTCCGCAAAGGTGCGCGCCAACTCAAGATCGGGCTTCGCACTCTCCACCCAGAGAAGATCTGCGTAGGGCGCGTAGGCGTGGCCGCGACTGAGAACCGTTTCGATGCCCGGAGTGGTGCGGTAGAAGCCGTCACTCGTGCGCTCCCCCGTCAAGAATGGCTTGTCGCGGTCATCCACATCGTTGGTGATGAGGTCGGCAGCAAGAGAGTCGGTGCGAGCAATGATGATGCTTGATACTCCGGCGACATCGGCAGCGAGTCGAGCCGCGTTGAGAGTGCGAACGTGCTGTGCGGTCGGGATGAGAACCTTGCCGCCCATGTGGCCACACTTCTTCTCTGACGCGAGCTGATCTTCCCAGTGGACGCCAGCAGCTCCGGCTTCGATCATGGATGACATGAGCTCGTAGGAGTTCAGAGGCCCACCAAAGCCGGCTTCTGCGTCGGCCACAATCGGCGCCATCCAATCAATCTTGGGAGCGCCATCCTCGGCGGTCTCGATCTGGTCGGCCCGCATCAGCGCGTTGTTGATGCGACGCACAACGGCCGGCACGCTGTTGGCCGGGTAGAGGCTCTGGTCGGGGTAGGTCTGGCCGGAGAGATTGGCGTCGGCGGCAACTTGCCAGCCGCTGAGGTAGATCGCTTCGAGCCCGGCGCGCACTTGCTGCACGGCCTGGTTGCCGGTGAGCGCGCCAAGCGCGGCGACCCATTCGGTGTTGTCGCGCTGCAGGAGGTTCCAGAGGTTCTCGGCGCCGCGACGAGCAAGCGTGCGGTCTTCCCTAACACTTCCGCGGAGGGCGATGACGTCTTCGGCGCTGAAATCGCGTTCGATTCCGTTCCAGCGCGCATCCGTCTTCCACTCGGTTTCGAGTTCGGCTGCGGTCTGGTTTTGGTCGCCGGGGCGGTTGTTCGTCATTGCTGGCTCCTTCGTCAGTGGTTCATCGGTACTTCGTTTCTTCGACTCTGGTACCCCTGCACTAGTTCTTCACCACGATTTATTGCAGAATTATCATGATTCTTCTGTTTTTCGACAGAAGGCCATCAAGGAGGATGTTCGGATGACCCCACGCACGCGTACGCAGGCAGACGATGAGGACATGTTCGATTCCCTCACCGTTGGCCGCCGCATCCGTCAACTCCGCACCGATCGCGGTCTCACCCTCGATGACCTCGGTGCCGCGCTCGAGCGTGCGGCCTCTCAGGTGTCTGTTATCGAGAACGGCAAGCGAGAGCTCAAGCTCAGCGAGCTGCAGAAGATCGCCCGCTTCTTTGAGGTGTCGGTGGATGAACTGCTGAGCTCAGAGCCACCGTCACCGCGTGCTGCCCTCGAGATAGCTCTCGAACGCGCGCAGCGCGGTCCGCTCTACAACTCGCTCGCGCTGCCCGAGCTGCCGGTGCGCAAGACCCTCAGCGATGAGGCAATCGAAACCGTGCTCGGCTTGCACGACGAATTGCAGCGCCTCCACCGCGAACGTGCGGCAACGCCCGAGGAAGCCCGCCGCGCTAACACCGAACTGCGGCGCGTGATGCGCAGGCGCAATAACTACTTTGGCGAACTTGAGACGACAGCCCGAGAACTATTGGATGCCGTCGGCCACACCGGCGGCCCGCTCTCCCAACGGGTTGCCTCTGACCTTGCCTCCCACCTCGGGTTTTCACTGCACTACGTGCCCGATCTGCCCGCCACTACTCGCAGTGTGACGGATCTACGCAATGGCCGCATCTACCTGCCAGTCGCGCAGGCTGAGGGAACAGACCCGCGCTCGACGCTGCTGCAGGCGCTTGCCGGGCATGTGTTGGGCATCCGGGAACCCGCCGACTATTCAGAGTTTCTCTATCAGCGGGTGGAGACGAACTATCTTGCGGCGGCCCTCATGGTGCCGGAGAAGACCGCGGTCGAGTTTCTCACCGCAGCCAAGGCGCAGCGAGAACTTTCCGTCGAAGATCTGCGCGATGCATTCGCGGTGCCGTACGAGACGGCGGCCCACCGCTTCACGAATCTGGCGACTGAGCATTTGGGCGTTCCCGTGCACTTCTTGAAGGTGCACGAGGGCGGCACAATTTCCAAGGCCTACGAAAACGACAGTGCAGCTTTTCCGACGGATGCGCTCGGCGCGATCGAGGGACAAATCGTGTGCCGGCAGTGGAGTGCGCGCCAAGTCTTTGATGTCGAGGACCGCTTCAGCCCGTACCACCAATACACCGACAAGCCGGGCGGCACCTACTGGTGCACGTCGCGCATCCAGTCGGGTCGGCGTGGCGATTTCTCGGTGAGCCTTGGCACTCCGTTTGCGTCAGCAAAGTGGTTCCGTGGGCGCGACACCACGAACCGTGCCGTCTCAACGTGTCCGGATGAGGGGTGCTGCCGCAGCGCGCCCGAGAACCTGTCGTCCCGCTGGGCGCAGCATTCGATCCCGAGCGCGCGGCTCAACAGTTCGCTGCTCGCGGCAATGCCCACCGGAATGTATCCCGGGGTTGACACCACTGAAGTGTTTGAGTTCTTGGAGTCGCACTCGCCGCGCGGCTAGTCGTGAAGCAGCGAGCCGTCCTTCTTCAGCACGTTCTTTTCGCCGGCCTCAATAGCGACGGCAAAACGGTTTTGCTTCGGAGGCATGGGGCAGTTGAAGTTATAGCTGAAGGCGCAGGGCGGCAAGATCGCGAGATTGAAGTCGAGAACGATGGTGCCGTCGGGGTTGGGAGCGACGAACAGGAAGCGGCCAACGCTGTAGGTATCGACGTCGCTGGTGGCATCCGCGAACACGAGCTGAAGCGCACGGCCTGATTTGAAGGCGGCGAGGCTGTAGTCGACGCCATCCTTGGTGAAGGAGATGTCGCCTGGAATCGGCTGTTCGCGCTCCTGGCCGTTGTCTTTCAGGTGCTCGAAGCCGAGGGTGGTTCCCTCGGGGTTGGGTGTGAACGCGGCGGTGATTACCCAGTCCGGGTTGTACGCGTAGGCGTCGATCGTGCCGAATTCTTGGATCGCGGGCGAGTTGGTGTCCCAGACGCGCAGGGCGTGGTTTCCTTCGGGGGCTGTGATGACGAACCCGGTAACGGTTTCTCCGAACACGATCGTGCTCGGGTCTACATCACTCTTGCTGCGCACAACGGCGCTGCCCTCAACAAGCGTGCCATCGACAACGATGTTGTCTTCTGCGGTGGCGGTGACCGTGAGACCATCCTCGTGCGGAGCCCAGGTTCCGGGAACGCCCCAGATCGTCTGCTCAGCGTCAACCCACTGAGTGTTCGTCAGCGCAAGGTTGCCGTTCTGCTGCACGACCGCCTGGTCGCGACGTTCGCGAAAGAGCGCGAGCTTAGCTTCGGGCGTGAGTGTTGGCGCAGCAGTGTCAGTCATAAGTCCATCCTTGTTGAAGTCCATGATGCCAACCACCGCCGACACGGGATTATTTCAGGAAAGCCAGATCGGCTTGCTAAGAAAGCCACGCGGCGTCGCTCGAACCCCACTCGACCGCCGGGGCACTGAAGCGCCCGGGACTGCCATCGTAGGCGGGAGCCGGAACCGCGCTCGTGACCCCCTCCTGCGTTGTCACCGTTGGAGTGAAACCAGCGGATGCCGTGGGCGCGTGCCGCGGACGGCGCTGCTGCAACAGTTCGCTCGCCAGTCGCGCAAGCGACACCTCCACGAGCCACGAGTGGCCCGCATCGATGCGTCGTCGCACCGCGGTGGCGATGCCCGCCGCAAGCAGATAACCAGCGGCATGGTCAAGAGCTTGAGCGGGTAGAGTGCCCGGCGTTCCCTTGCCTTCGCCCTCAACCAGCGCAATTCCTGTTGCGGCCTGAACGATGCTGTCGAAGCCGCGGCGTTCAGCCAATGGTCCGACTGTTCCCCACGCCGAAAGGCGGCCCACGATAATTCCCGGGCGTCGCTCGGCGAGAGCCTCTGGTGAAAGTCCGAATTTATCCAACGAACCGGGACGGTAGGCGGTGAGTACGACATCCGCGGTCTCGAGCAGCTTCTCGAAGGTTGCCCGGTCGGTGTCGTCGTCGAGGTCGAGCAGGGCCGAACGCTTGCCGGCACCAGTGTCGAGGTGTTGCCACGGGATTTCAGGATGCCGCGGGCCGTCGATGCGCAGAACGTCGGCGCCCCACAGGGCCAAGGTTCGCCCCGCGACCGGCCCAGCGATCACGCGAGTGAGGTCGAGCACGCGGAGGCCAGCCAGTGGCGCGTCGATAGTCGTCTCAGCAAGCTGAGCCGGTTCGGTATCGCCGAGCGACGACACCTCGATGACAGGCAGTTCGGCCAACGCCTGAGCTTGCGGATGCTCGGCCCACTCCTCTGCGGTGCGCACCACGGTCGCGACTCCCCCGGCGGCTACAACTCTCTCTTCAACCTCGGCCGCATCCATCGTGTGGAGCGCGAGCATGAACTCGTCGGCGCCCGTACCATCGGGCAGGTCGAGCGCGCTCAGCAGGGCTGAGCGGTGGTGCGGATAATTGGCATGCGTGCGCACCCAACCGTCGCTGCAGGGCCAGAATCCAGAGAGCTCTGCCCACGCAGCAACCGGTTCGCCACCGTGGCGAAAGTGCTTGTCGCTCGTGACGGCAGTCGCCACTTTGAGCGGATTGAGCTCAACTGAAGGAACCGCGCAGCCGACCCTCCGTGCCGCCAGCAGCGACGCAGAAAACGAGGCGGCAGCGATCGCGTCATGAACGAAGCGGCCCGAAGGCAGCGTTCCGGTGAGGGGCACGGCAGTGCCGTTGTCGCGCACTAAGGCGAGGGCGGCGGCATCTTCCCCAAGGGACTGCCACGCTGCATCCAGCAAACTCATAACTTGATAGTGCCACGCCGGGTAGATTTAGACCATGGAACCTATTAGCTTCAGTTTTGGCGTCGTCGGACTGGTCATCTTCATCATCACCGTCGTTTCGATAGCCAAGAGCAACAATCACGGTGTGCTCGGCAAGTTCGTGTGGATCTTGGTCGCCTTCTTCCTGTCGATCTTCGGCTCGATCCTGTGGCTGATCTTCGGTCGCGGCAAGGTGCGCAACTAACGACACAGTTCACCTTCCGCGTGCGATCGCGCTGCATTCGCTAGAGTCAGAGCGATCGCACGCTTTTTAGTTCGAGGGGAACTATGACTTACGCCGCCAAACCCGCCACGCCCGAAACCCGAAATGGCGCGGTCGTTGTCGCAGTATTGCGCTTAGCGATTGCCGCGCTCGTCGCTGCTGCGGTGCTCGCAACCGTTGCCGAAGCGGCAGGTCGCACGGTGATTAACCCGTTCAACATGTTTGGGTATTTCACGATTCAGTCAAACATCATCCTTGCGGTCGTGTACGCGGTCATCGCGGTAGTTGCCCTGCGCGGCGAGGCTGCTTCGCCGGCTCTGAATATCGCGCGCGCGTCAGTCACGACCTACATCATCATCGTCGGCGTTGTGTATGCGACGCTGCTCGCCCCACTCGGTGCAGCCGGCGGCGTTCCCGTCGCTTGGGCGAACACAGCACTGCACATCATCACCCCGATTTTCGCCCTGGCCGACTGGATCCTTTTCTCCGACCGCGCCCGCATCGCCTTCAACCGGCTCTGGATCGTGTTGATCTACCCGATCGTCTGGGTCATCGTCGTTCTCGTACGCGGCGCAACTGATGGTTGGGTGCCGTATCCGTTCCTGCACCCCGACACCGGCTACGGCAGCGTCTTCTTCTTCGTCGGCCTCATCGTCATCGTCATGATCGCATTCGGGTCTCTCGTATTCTGGATCTCAGGCAAACGTTCACTTCTGCGCGTACCGTAAGCCCCAGTACTTGAGATAGCCGCAGCATTCGGGCTGTGACGCTGGAGTGCGGAAAGCCGGTAGAGATGACAAACGCCCCTGTGACTCTGTTTTTCGACGTCAACGAAACCCTGTCTGATCTTTCGCCCGTCGCCGATGCTTTTGAAGCGGTTGGCGCAACGCGAGATCGTGCAGCATCGTGGTTCGCGAGCATTCTGCGTGACGGATTCGCGCTCACCAGCACTGATAGCGATGCGCGCTTTCTCGACATTGCCACCGTAAACGCGCGCGACGCTCTCGGCAGCTCTCCCATCACCATTCCGCTGGACGACGCAGTGGATGCTGTCATCACCGCTTTCTCCAGCGTGCAGCTTCACGAGGATGTTGCTCCGGGATTCAGGTCGCTGGCCGACGCCGGCCATCGACTGTTCACTCTCTCCAACGGACCTGCGAGCAATGCCGAGCGGATGCTGACGGAAGCTGGTCTCGCCGATTCCATGACTGGCTTCCTGTCGGTGGAGGGTTACTCCCCCTGGAAACCTGCGCGCGCAGCCTACGAGAGTGCTCTGACTCGATCAGAAACTGCAGGAACCGCGTACCTTGTGGCGGTGCATCCGTGGGACATCCACGGTGCCGCCAACGCCGGACTCTCGACCGTGTGGGTTAACCGCACGAAGGCGACCTATCCCAAGCACTTTGTATCGCCAACGCTGACCGTCGAAACACTCGGTGAAATCGACGAGCGCTTGGCTTAGAGGACGAATGTAGGGCGGATGGGACTTGAACCCATGACCGACGGATTATGAGTCCGCTGCTCTAACCAGCTGAGCTACCGCCCCGTGCCCGCACGAGTGCGAGCGTATCTACGTTACCGGCAAAATCGGTTAGTGAGCGCACGCCACTGCGCAGAGAGAACATGGTCGTAGGATCAGGATTCTCCGAGCGTGATCTCGCGCTCGGCAACCGGATCTGCGAACACGAGTTCGCCGAACACATTCAGCTAGCTCCCAAGCAACCTTGAGCCAGCCTTCACCCAACACTCCTACGGTGGAGCCATGACTGATTCACAGAAAGCGCAGACCACAAGTCCGGCCAAATCTGGGGCTCGCAAAACCCGCCAGCAGAATGCTGAGCGAGGGTTCACTGCGTCCAAGGGGCTGGCGGATCGTCTTCAGCAGGTGCTCGTAGAACTGCTCGAACTTCAGTTGCAGGGCAAGCAGGCTCACTGGAATGTCGTCGGCAAGAACTTCCGCGACACCCACCTCGTGCTTGACGAGATCATCGATGCCGCTCGGGGCTTCAGCGACACGATCGCGGAACGGATGCGCGCGCTGCATGCCACGCCTGATGGCCGTAGCGACACTGTTGCGGCAACCACCACGCTCCCCGAGTTCCCCGCGGGCGAAGTGGACACCGCGCACACCATTGACCTTCTGACGGAGCGGCTCGAAGGCACTATCGCTACCATTCGCGAAGTGCACGACCCCATCGATGAAGAAGACCCTACGAGCGCGGATCTACTGCACGGCATCCTCGAAACGCTCGAACAATACGCCTGGATGGTGTCGGCCGAGAACCGCACCCCCGCAAAGAAGTAGGCTCCACGCCTTCGCTCACGAGCCGATTGCTGTGGCTCCGAAGAGAGCGTCTCCGCTAGGAGGCGCTCTCTTTTTTGTTACTCGACGAGGATGCAGCCGCGACTTCTTCGCCGCGATACATGCTCTCGAAGGTGTCTAGGGTGCGCTGGATGTCGTGGTCAGCCACAATGGCCAAGCTTTCTTTCTTGAACTTCAACAGCTCATCCGCGGGCAAGGTGAGCACCTGCGTGAGCTTTGCGGCTAGGTCGTCAACGTTGCCGGGCTCGAAGAGGAAGCCGTTCTCACCATCGTGCACGAGGTGCGGAAGCGCCATGGCGTCGGCAGCAACAACGGGAAGACCCGACGCCATCGCTTCCATGGTGGAAATGCTCTGAAGTTCTGCGATTGACGGCATCGCAAATACTGAACCACGCTGCAACGCCTCGCGGAGTTGTTCCTGGTCAACGAAACCAGTGAGCGTTACACGATCCTCGATGCCCAACGAGACTGCGAGGGCACGGAGTTTACCTTCGAGCTCTCCCCCGCCCACGATCTCAAGCTTTGCATCGAGTGCTTGGTCAAGAATCGCGACCGCGCGAATAAGCTTGTCGATCTGCTTTTCGTCCGAAAGCCGCCCCAGGAACACAATGAGATTCTCTGGCTTGGGTTCAAGGTTTCCGTTGTAGCCATCAGCGTTGATGCCACACGACACCGCGACGACGTTGCGCACGAGCGTGTTGGCTTCGAGATATTCGGCGGCTCGGCGCGTAGGTGTGGTGACCCAGGCAGCGCGCATGAAGGAGCGTCCCGCCGCTGCCCAGCCTGCCTGGATAGCTTTTCGGCGCAAAAACTTGGGGATGATGTAGGCGTGATCGAGAAGGTTTTCGGGCATGAAGTGATTGGTTCCGACGAGACGGATTCCTCGCTTCTCACCCTCGATCGTCATGCCACGGCCGATAATAATGTGCGACTGAAAGTGGATGACGTCAGGCTTCACCTGATCGAGAATGCGTGCCGAGTTTTGCTTCACCCGCCACGGCATCATGAATCGCAGCCAGGGATGGCCGAGCCAGCGCCACGAGTAAAGGCGGTGCAGGGTTACTTTGTGACCCTCGTGCACTTCAACCATCGTGCCCAACTTCTTGTTGGAGTACGACGGAGCCACAATGTGCACATCGTGACCGCGCTCGGCGAGCCCGGCCGCTAGCCGAGCAATGAAAGTTGCCGCCCCGTTGATTTGTGGCCAGAAGGTGTCTGCGCCAATCAGAATGCGAAGTCGCGGTTTGCCCTCGTGGGGCGAGCGTCTCACAGCGGAAGTCACAGTCGAAGAGTTCCTTAACAGTTGTGCGTCACGAGGCAATTCGTTTACGACCCGGTCAGGTCAACGGCACCTAATAACGTACCTCACGACACCTACCGCCACGGGCCGATAAGCCGAGCCACGCGAAATGCTAAGACTTTAGCTGCGGGTGGTGCTTCGAGAGCGAGAAGACGCCGAAAATGGCCACCGCACCCGTAATCACGAACACGATCACTGCCCACAGGGGCGCATCCGCGGCTTCGCCGAGCACAATGATGCCGATCGTGACCGCGACGAGAGGGTCAACAACAGTGAGCCCTGCAACCACGAGATCGGGCGGACCGGAGGCGTAAGCGGTCTGCACGAAGTAGGAGCCAAGCAGGGATGCTGCAATGAGTCCGACGATGCAGAGAATCGTGAGTAAATCGGTGCTTTCGAACCCGGAACCCGCAATCATGATCGTCTTGATGCGATCGATGACGACCTTTGCTAGCGTCGCGACGAAACCGAACAGCATGCCGGCGCCGAGAATATAAAAAACTGGAGAGGCGTTCTTTCGGAAAACCAGAAACAAGACGATCCACAGCGCCAAAACGATCGCCAACACGATAAGCACGATCGACAACTCCCGTTGGGTGATCACCGTCGATTTCGCGAACATCGCTGCGATCCCGACAAACACCCCAACTCCCACAACACACATCACGATGGCGCGAATAGAAATGGCATCCAATCGCACTTTAGCGATGCGGGAATTCATGATGGCTGTCATCACGAGCGCCACCGCGCCAAGGGGCTGAACCACCATCAGTGGAGCGAGCGACAAGCTCGTCAGCTGGAACACAATCGCCAGCCCCAAGAATGCTGTTCCGATGACCCATGACGGGCGAGCAAGTAGCGCTCTCACCTGCGAAAAATTGAGGCCCGTACTCGCTTCGCTGCCGTGGTGTTGTTCCATACGGGCGACGCCACGATGTTGGAACTGTGCCCCAAGCGACAACAGGATCGCGCCGATGATGGCGAGCGGAATTCCCACCGTTTGCAGCGGCGTCAGGGTGATCTGATCGCTGAGGTCAAGGATGTCCGGCGGCACTCGTCAAATCTACTCGGTTCACACGGGATATTCTGGGTACATGGCCGTTCTTCCCATCATTATCACCGGTGACCCGGTGCTCCACACTCCAGCGAACCCGGTAACGGCCTTCGACAGCGAGCTCACCACCCTCGTCAACGACATGGTCGAGACCATGGAAGAAGCGCCAGGCGTTGGCCTTGCCGCTCCCCAAGTGGGCGTCGGTCTGCGCATTTTTGTCTACGACTGGACTGATGACGACGACGTGCGCTGGCATGGAGTGGCCATCAACCCTGAGCTGTGGCAAAGCCCGACCCCCGTTGTTGATTCTGAAGAAGCGGATGAAGAGGGCTGCCTCTCGATCCCCGGCGAACGCTACCCCCTTGCCCGTGCCGACCTGGTCATACTGCGCGCCTTCGATCTTCAGCAGCAGCCCTTCGAGATCAAAGCGTCCGGTTGGCTCGCCCGCATCTTCCAACATGAATACGATCACCTCGACGGCGTGCTCTACGCCGACCGCCTGCAGGCTCCGGATGCCAAGGCCGCCGCGAAAGCGATCCGCAAGCAGGGCTGGGGCCAGCCTGGCCTCTCGTGGTTGCCCTCCGAGGAGCAACTCGACGCCTAACTCGTCACACCGCCCGCCCCAGCGATACCAGCCCGGTCTCATAGGCAATGACAACGAGTTGTACGCGGTCGCGCGCCATGAGCTTGGACATAATGCGGGAGACATGAGTTTTGGCTGTCAGCGGGCTCAGAAAGAGTTTGACGCCGATTTCGGCATTTGTGAGCCCCTGCCCAACCAGAGCAAGAACCTCGCGTTCACGCTCGGTGATCGCCGACAGGATGCTGGCATCAACCGCCACCTGCGAGCCGCGGGCAAAGCGTTCGAGTAGTCGTTTGGTTACGCCGGGGCTCAGCAGCGCGTCGCCGGAAGCGACCACACGCACCGCCCGGATCAGTTCGACCGGCTCAGTGTCTTTCACGAGAAAGCCACTGGCTCCGGCGCGAATAGCCCGCGCGACATACTCATCGACCTCGAACGTTGTGACGACAACGATGCGCGTCTCAGCGAGGTCGGGAAAGGTCGCAATTTGTTCGGTTGCCCAGAGGCCGTCACCATCGGGCATCCGGATGTCCATCAGCACGACATCGGGACGTTCTCGCCGCACAACCTCGATAACCTCGGTTCCGGTGGCCGCCTCACCCACGACCTCGATGTCATCTTCGGCGCTGAGCAGACTGCGAAAGCCCGCGCGAATCAGTTGCTGATCATCCGCAACAACAACACGGATCATGCGGATGCCGAACGATGCGGAATACGAGCGGTCACCACAGTGCCGCACGGCTGTGCATCGGCCACGCGGAGCGTGCCGCCGAGTAGTTCAGCCCGTTCGCGCATGCCCAACAGCCCCCGCCCCGCTGAGTGTCCGTCGGCATCGATACCGACACCGTTGTCGGTAATAGTAACGACATAGTCGTCGCCTTCGACCGCCAATGAGACGATGGCGGAGGTTGCTGAGGCATGACGCACCACATTGGTGAGCGACTCTTGCACGATTCGGTAAAGCGCCAGTTGCAGCGCCGGGGCAGTATGTTCCGAAATCTCTGAGGTGAGTTCCACCTCGATACCTTGCGCTCGCACCGAGTCGGCGAGGCTCGCGAGTCGAGAGAGATCGGGCTCAGGAACCAGCGGAGCATCATCCTCACCAGCGTCGACGCTTTCGCTTCGCAACATACCTAGCAGCGATCGCACTTCATCGAGCGCTTCTTTGCTGGAGAGTTTGATGCTCGCGAGTGCTTCTGCGGCTTGTTCTGGCTGCTTATGCATGAGATGAAGACCGACGCCAGCCTGCACGTTGATCTGGCTCAGTGAGTGCGCTAGGACGTCGTGCAACTCCCGCGCGATTCTTGTGCGCTCAGCTCGCAGCTCCTCTTCACGGCGACTCGCAAAGGCGGTGTGGAACTTCTCGAATTGCTCACGCCGGCGACGATTCGCTTCAGCGAAACCCAGCACCAACAGCAGCCCGATCGTGGTGGGAACAACGCGATGCGGGTCTAACTCAATGCCTACAACCAGCGCGGCGAGAAGGGTCGCTTCCCACACGACAATCATCGACACCCAGGTCCAGGTGCGTGCCCCATACGAAATCGCGATGACAATGGCGAACGCGAGAGCAAGATAGGGCGGGGAAAGCAGTGAGTAGCCGATGAGAAAGTCTGCAGCAGCCAAAGCTGAGATGACGGCAATGAGAGGCCCCGGATACCGGCGGATCCACAAAAGCAACAACGGGCCGATGAGGGAAAGCGCGATGGCAGCGATCCCGCCGGCACCAATGCTGCTGAGTTCAAGAACGGTGCTGAATGGCAGCACCGATGCCGCATCGCCATACTCCGCGTAGGCGCCCGTCCAGATCACCCCCACGATCGTGATCGGCACTTGCACTAGCAGCGAAATCACCACCGGAATCCAGCGTCGCAAGCGCCGCGATCGCGAAGACTGCGACGCGCTGATACCCGTGCCACTCAGAAGCGATTCGAGCATCGCATTCGATGTGCGCGGTGCGGAACGACGGGACAGCGAAGGCATTCTTCGATGCTAGTTGGCCGTGTGGGCTGTTGCGTCGGCCCGGCGGTGCAGCTCGGGGTACTCCCGGCGGAGTAGGACGCGACGCTCGTCCCCCGTTGGCATCTCCACGGCACTTCGAATGTCGCACGAATCGCCGTGAGGCTAATGGCACCGGGATGCACAAAGTCCCGGCCACCTTAGTGGCCGGGACTATAAGCTCCTCGACTTGGACTCGAACCAAGAACCTACGCATTAACAGTGCGTTGCTCTGCCAATTGAGCTATCGAGGACCGCTGTGCAACTCAATTACTTTAGCAAATGATTTCGCAGTTGAAAAACCATCAGGCGATTCTGGCGAGGTATGTTGGCGAAAGTACCCGGGTTGGCGGGGCAATCAGCTGCGGAATACCGTTCGGATCGATTCTGAAACTAGCCACTTCGTGCGAATACTGGTTGCAGACGTGAAGAACGTCGTCACTCATGATGATGTGGCGCGGCCAGTTTCCCTCGCACGACACCGATGTGAGCGGTGCAACGCTTCGCCCGTCTTCGGCGATGGCCATAACCGCAATCTGATTGCTGTGACGCACCCCAGCGTAGGCAAAGCGGCCGTCGGCAGAAATCGCGATGGCGGAGGCCTGGTCGCCTTCCACAGCACCGGGCAGCGCGATGGAACACAGCTGCGTTAGCGCACGGTTCTTCCACTCGAAAACGAGCAAGCCGCATCCGTGTTCTCCCAGCACATAGAACAGATCGCCGGGGCGGGCCACAATGTCGCGCGGACCAAACCCTGCCGGCGTAGCGACCTCAGCAATCTGTTCGATCGCAAAATCGGTGTAGCTAAAAATACGGATGAGGTCGGCGCCCAAATCGAGAGTGAAGAGGGTGTTGTCGTCGACAAAAACAGAGGAGTGAGCGTGTGGGCCCTCCTGTTGCGGTCGCGGACCGAGGCCAACAGTCTCGACCACTTGACGCGTGTCGAGCGCGGTGGGTTCCGCCGAAGCCTCGATGACTCCGAGCGTGCCAGTGCCATAGTTTGCGGCAATGATCGTAGTGCCGTGGACCGTGATGTGACAGGGAAATTGGCCGCCGCTGGTGGTGAATGCAGGGTCGCTGAGGGTCTCGCCGTCGCGATCGAATGCTGCGACCTGGCCTGATCCTTCGAGCGTCGAATACACGCGGTCACCATCGACCACGATGAAGGATGCCGAGGGCACCTCCGCAACGCGCTGCGCGAGCTCGAGCGACCCATCCGGCCTACTGCGCATGACAAAGATGCCTTCGGACTCGCACTCCATGTCTGCGCCCCAGCCGCCAACCAACCAGGTCGAGGCGGGCACGGGCGTGATCTCGGGCGTTGAGTCGTTAGCGCTGTTCACGTTCAAGCTCCACAAGTGAGTTAGCGAGCCCCTTCACGTAGGGGTGCCAAGGATCGGAAAGGACTTCGGAGAGTTCGCCAGAGCCGACGAGGATTCCCCGATGCATGATAGCGACATTCGTCGCGACCCGACGCACCGCAGCAAGGTCGGCGGTGACTAGCAGGGCCGAGAATTCGCGTTGGGCTTGCAGATCGACGATGAGATCGAGAATGGCGGCACGCACATTGACGTCAATACCTGCGGTGGGATCGTCGGCCACGAGCAGTTGCGGCTCCAAAATCATGGCGCGGGCGATCGCCACCCGTTGGCGCTGCCCCTTGCTCAGTTCGAACGGATACCGGTTCATCACCGAGAGCGGCAGCCGCACCGTATCAATGAGGGTCGCGACCGCTTCGGCGGCTTCCCGCTGACTGAAACGACGATCGCGCACAAAGATCGGTTCGGCGATATTTTCAGCAACAGTGAGCCGACTACTGAGGTGGTTGCCGGCATCCTGAGGCAGATAACCCACCCGCAAGCTCAAGTGATCACGCTTGCGTCGACTTACCGACCTCAACTCAGTGCCCAGCACGGCGAGTTCTCCCCCGCTAAACAGCGGTGAACCGTGGGCACCGGTCTCAGCATGCAGCGCGACCGCTTTGGCGAGAGTGCTCTTGCCCGAGCCACTCTCCCCCACGACTGTCAACACCTCGCCAGCAGCAATCTCAAAACTCAGCCCGTTGACGGCAATCGAACGCGTTTCCGGATTTCGAGAGGGATAGCGCAGCGACAGGTCGCGCGCGCTCACGGTGGGCTGAGTAGAAGTCACCTCAATAATCTACGGCAGTCAGCGCCCTCAGTGCTTCGCGGCGCTCTGTCTGCTCACGAGGATCCGGCACCGGCAGCGACGCCAGCAAGCGTTGAGTGTAGGGATGCTGCGGATTGCCGAGCACCTCTGAGCCCACACCCTCCTCCACGAGCTGCCCCTTGTAGAGCACCGCGATGCGATCGGAGAGCATGTCGACGACCGCAAGATCGTGACTAATGAACAGGGCTGCGAAGCCGAGATCCCGTTGCAGATCAGCGAACAGCTCAAGCACTTTCGCTTGCACCGACACATCAAGCGCACTCGTCGGTTCGTCGGCGATCAGCAGTCGTGGCCGCAAAGCGAGCGAACGGGCAAGGCTGGCGCGTTGCCGCTGTCCACCGCTTAACTCGTGCGGGAAGCGATCGCCAAAGGCTTTCGGCAACTGAACGGCTTCGAGAAGCTCATCAACACGCGCCCGCGCATCATTAGGGTCTTCGGCCTTGCCGTGCACGATCAGCGGCTCAGCAACGCACTGAGCAATGGTGAGCAGCGGGTTGAAGCTGGAGGCGGGGTCTTGGAAGACGAAACCAATGTCGCTGCGCAGTGGTCGGAATTGACGTTCCTTGAAGCCAAGCATTTCGTGGCCCAGAACAGACAACGAACCGCCGGTGATTTTGTTGAGCCCACCAATCGCACGCCCGATCGTGGTCTTGCCGGAACCACTTTCACCAACCAGGCCGAGCACCTCACCGGGTGAGATCGTGAAGCTCACGCGATCAACGGCACGGAACGGTGCGCGACCGAAACGGCCAGGGAACTCGATCTCGAGGTTGTCAGCAATGACGACAGGTTCGACATCCTTCTCGCCGCCAGCGGCCGCACGATCAGTCACGCGTGCGGCTGCCCGCGAAGCACCCGAACCGATACGAGGAACGGCTGCGAGTAACTTCTGCGTGTAAGGATGCTTGGCCGAATCGAACAACTGCTGAGCTGGGGCTTCTTCAACCAGCTTGCCTTGATACATCACGGCGACCCGATCGGAGAGATCGGCGACGATGCCCATGTTGTGGGTGATAAGGATGATCGCAGCACCAAACTCATCACGGCACCGGCGCAGCAGATCGAGGATCTCCGCTTGCACCGTGACGTCCAGAGCGGTTGTTGGCTCGTCGGCCACGATCAGCTCTGGCTCGAGCACGAGCGCCATGGCGATAACGACACGTTGCTTCTGCCCGCCCGAGAACTGGTGCGGGTAATAATCGACCCGCGACTCCGGCTCCGGAATGCCCACCTTGCGCAGGATCTCGATCGCTTTCGTACGCGCCTCGCGCTTACCAACATTGCCGTGGGCGCGAAGCCCTTCTGCGATCTGCCAGCCAACCGTGAAAACGGGGTTGAGCGCTGTGGAGGGCTCTTGAAAGACCATCGCGACGTCGACGCCACGAAGCTCACGCAAGCGCTTGCCGGACATGCCAATAACTTCTTTGCCGTTCAGCACAATGGCACCGCGTGATACTGCCGTCTCGGGCAACAGCCCGAGAACAGACTTGGCCGTCACGCTCTTGCCACTGCCGCTCTCGCCGACGATCGCCAGCACCTCGCCCGGGGCAAGACTCAGCGACACATCATCGACAGCTTTGACGTCTCCACCATCGGTCGCGAACGTTACTTCGAGATTCTTAATCTCCACAATGTTGGTCATGATCGAGCCTCCAGCGGGTCAACAGAGTCCATATCGTCGTTGAGGTCGAGCGTCGAGATAGGAGCAGTTTCTAGCGCCGGCGCCGACTGGTCGGCACGCCGACGGGTGCGCAGTCGCGGATCAGCAAGGTCATTGAGTGACTCCCCCACCAGAGTGATTCCGAGAACCACGAGAACGATCGCGAGCCCGGGGAACAGTGACGTCCACCAGATGCCGCTCGTGACATCCGAAATCGACTTGTTGAGGTCGTAGCCCCACTCGGCCGCCGCGGATGGCTCAATACCGAAACCGAGGAAACCAAGACCCGCGAGAGTCAGGATGGCCTCAGAGCTGTTGAGCGTAAAGATCAACGGCAGGGTGCGCGTCGCGTTGCGGAACACGTGGCGGAACATGATCCGCGGAGTGCTCGAGCCAATGACCTTCGCCGATTCGACGTAAGCCTCCGACTTGATCCGTACCGTTTCAGCACGGATAACGCGGAAATACTGCGGGATATAGACCACAGTGATCGATACCGCCGCCGCAAACACTCCACCCCAGAAACTCGACTGGCCACCGCTGATCGCAATTGCTGCGACGATCGCGAGCAGGAGCGTCGGGAACGCGTACACCGCGTCGGAGATGACCACGAGAACGCGATCAATCCAGCTGCCAAGGTAACCCGAGACCAAGCCGAGAAGCACTCCGGCGAAAATCGACAGTGCAACCGCGACGACGATCACGAGTAGCGCAGTTCGCGAGCCCCAAATCACTCGCGAGAGCACATCGTAGCCACCGACGGTGGTGCCCAAAATGTGTTGACCGCCGGGAGGAATTTGGGCTCCGAAGGAACCCTCTTCGTCTCGCAGCTGCGAGAAACCATAGGGAGCAAGTAGCGGAGCAAAGAGCGCCGTCAGCAAGAAGATGCCGGTCAAGATGAGCCCGGCAACGAGCATGCCGCGCTGGAGTCCTACCGACTGGCGAACCTGGTGAACAATAGGCAGTTTGCGCCATACAGCCACAAAACGTGAGGGTGTCGTTGTCATGATTAGTACCTCACCCTCGGGTCGATAATCGCCGCAATGATATCGACGATGAAGTTGGTCAGTGCCACGATCACCGCGAGCAACACCACAATGCCCTGCACCGCCACGAAGTCACGAGCACCCAAGTACTCGACGAGCTTGAAGCCAAGGCCCTTCCACTCGAAGGTGGTTTCAGTCAGCACCGCGCCTCCCAACAGAAGTGCGATCTGCAAACCGATAACAGTGATGATCGGAATGAGCGCGGGCTTGTAGGCATGCTTGCGCACGAGACGGTATTCGCTCACGCCACGGGAGCGCGCAGCATCCACGTAGTCCATCGACAGCGAACCAATGACGTTGGTGCGCACGAGCCGCAAGAAGATGCCGGCCGTGAGCAGCCCGAGCGCGAGACCAGGAAGCACGGCGTGCGAGAGCACATCGCCGATTGCTGCCGGGCTGCCCAGACGGAACGCGTCAATCAAGTAGATACCCGACTTGTTGTCGAGCGTCGTCAGTTGCAACTCTGTGCGAGTGGATGCTCGGCCTGCCACCGGCAACACCTTCAGCCAGACGGCAAACACGAGCTTGAGAAGCAGCCCCGCGAAGAAGACCGGAGTCGCGTAGGCGAGGATCGCGGCAACCCGCAGCACGGCATCCGGCCACTTGTCGCGGTAGTACGCCGCGACCATGCCGAGCGGAATACCCACGACGAGAGCCACGAGTACAGCGTAAAACGCAAGCTCGAGAGTGGCGCTGCCGTAGGTGACCAGCAACTCAGAAACGGGACGACCATCAGTGATGGCGGTACCAAAATTGCCGGTGAAGACCTGACCGAGGTACTCGAAATACTGAACCAAGAGCGGACGATCGTAGCCTGCAGCGCTAATGCGTTCCGCAAGCTGGGCTGCCGTGAGCCGGTCGCCCAGAGCCGCCGTGATGGGGTCACCGATCGAGCGCATCAACAAGAACACCATCGTCACGAGGATGAACACGGTCGGGAAAATCAGAAGAAAGCGAACTATAAGAAAACGAGCAAGAGGATTTGTGATCCCCCGAAAACGCCGGGTGGGCGGTTCTGACTGTGCCGGATTGATCACGGCGGGAGCGGACTGCGACATACCTACCTATCGTGCAGAGAACGAAGACGAGGAGGTGACCCACATCGTGTGTGGGCCACCCCCTTTCGTCACTACGCTAGGCCAAGGCCTAACTAGAGCGAATTGCTCCTATTTGGCCAAGCTGCCGTAGCGGAACTTGAACGAACCGTCGAGCGTAGCTCCGGTAACGTCCTTGCCCGTCACAGCGATCTGTGCGCCCTGAAGGAACGGCACGGTCGACAGCTGAGCTGCAACCTTCGCCTGAATGTCCTCGATCATTCCCTCACGCGTAGCAGGGTCGAGTTCGGTGGCCTGAGCCACGATCAGATCGTTAACTTCGGCATCCGCATAGTGGTTAGCGAGGAAGTTACCGTCTCCGAAGAACGGGGTCAGGTAGTTGTCAGCGTCGGAGTAGTCCGGGAACCAACCCAGCTGGTAAGCCGGGTAAGCATCGGCCGTACGCTCGCTCGCGTAGGTAACCCACTCGGTCGACTGCAGGTTGACTTCGAAGATTCCGTCAGCCTCAAGCTGGCTCTTGACCAACGCGTACTCGTCACCCGAAGACTCGCCGTAGTGGTCTGGGTTGTACTGGAGGTTAAGAGCTACCGGAGTCTCGACACCGGCATCCGCGAGACGCTTTTGCGCTGCTTCAACGCTCGGGCCGCCGTCGCCGTCGCCGTAGAGGTCCTTGAGAACCTCGGTAGCGCCGGTCAGTCCGTCGGGAACGTAGGAGTACAGCGGCAGGTAGGTGCCCTTGTAAACCTGGTCAGAGATTTCCTGGCGGTCGATGAGGTCAGCAACAGCACCGCGAACAGCGAGCGACTTCTCGGCGTCAGCCTCGGGAGTCTTCGCGCCGTAGGGCTGCGTGTCGAAGTTGAACACGATGTAGCGGATTTCTCCACCGGGGCCAACGATCACATTGACGTTGTCGTTGGTCTCAAGGTCAGCGACGTCGGTTGCAGACAGGCTGCGGTGTGCGACATCAATGTTGCCCTCTTGAACATCGAGCTTCAAGTTTGAGGCATCGGTGTAGTACTTCAGCGTGATGCTGTCAGTAGCTGCAGCGCCAAGAACACCCTGGTAGTCGGGGTTGGCCGTGAACGACACGATGTTGTTGAAGTCGTAGCTGTCGATGACGTACTGGCCAGCGAAAGCCATGCCGTCAACGATCTCTTCATCGGGGGTAACCGAGTCAGCAGAGAATACTTCTTCATCAACAATCGGGGCAGCCGGGCTCGACAGAATCTGAGCGAACGTCTGGTCGTTACCGTTGATCAAGTGAAAGACCACGGTGGTGTCATCGACGGCTTCAACGCTGTCGATATTTCCGAGAAGAACAGAAGGACCGTTCTCGTCGTTGATCGCAATCTGGCGATCGAAGCTAAACTTCACGTCCGATGAGGTGAGGTCATTGCCGTTGGCGAATGTGAGGCCCGGCTTGAGCACGACCGTGTATTCGTCTTCGCTCGTGTACTCCGCGGACTCAGCAATGTCAGGTTCAACATCAGAGGTGCCGAGCGGCGAGTTGAGCAGGAACGGGAAAACCTGGTTCATCAGGGCAAACGAACCGTTGTCGTACGAACCGGCCGGGTCGAGGAACGTGACTTTGTCAGTCGTGCCCACGATAAGCGACTCGGAACCGCCAGAGCTGGAGTCATCTCCAGCTTGGCAACCGGTCAAAGCGAGCGCGAACGCTGCTGTGCCGGCAATTGCAGCAAGGACTCGCTTGCTGCTCTTGGATGCGGATGTCATATCCGTCTACCTCTTCCTGTTGCGTGCAGAAAATGCGACGGCGCGTTTGTAGGCGCCGCACATCGTAGTTGTCCAGTAGTAACACACGAGGAACCTTCGAGACTAGGTCGTCCGCCCCCGAACAGGGGATGTTTACACGACTGCAACCAAAGACGCTGAACTAAGCGTCATCGTGGAGCGCTCGACGCTCCGCTTCGATCCTCATCAGGTCACGTTGGGTCTGCACATAACGCTCGGGATCGCTCTCACGGACCATGCGCTGGAGCACGCCGAGCAACTCACGCTTCTGGCGGAGAAAGTCCCGCTCGATGAGGTCTGTAGTGACCTGCACGCAATACACCGGGATGCGCTCTTCGCGCTCCGGAATGGGGGCAACACTGAGCTGCTTCACGAACGTGGAGAACGACGACGGCACCTCATCGGCGACCGCCGATGCCCAACCAGGATCGAGCGCTCGGTCAGCGAGAGACGCGATCGCATCCCGCACGACCGCAAGCGATGGCTCAGCAATTGAAATCTGGGTGAGCTTGCCGATCAGCTCGGCGCCGACGACATCCGGATGCTGCAGCACCGCCATGAGGGCGTCGCGTTCTAGACGCGTGATGGCATCGACGCGCAGGTTCATGATCGACGGCCCCGGCTGTGCTGGCGCTTCCCCAAAACCCTCTGGCGGAGTCTGCGTCGATGGAGCGGACTGCGACTGCTGCGGTGCCTTCGAGGGCCCAGACGGGGCAACGTGACGCTTCGCTTCGGTGACAGCGGCCTGAACCTCAGTGGGCTCCATGCCGAGCCAGCCCGCAACACTGCGCACATAGCCAATACCGAGCGCCGAGTCACGAATACCGGCAACCACGGGGGCCGCAGCGCGCAAGGCAGCAACACGACCCTCAACTGTTTCGAGATCGTGCACCGCCAGCTCACGACGAATCTTGAACTCGAACATCGGCTTGCGCGTGGTGACGAGACGACGCACCGCGCCGTCACCCTTCTTGAGTCGCAAATCGCACGGGTCGAGCCCGTCGGATGCCACCGCAACGAAGGTTTGCGCTGCAAAACGGTGTTCCTCGGCGAACGCACGGTTCGCGGCCTTCTGGCCCGCCTCATCCGGGTCAAAGGTGAAGATCACTTCACCCGTGGCGGTGGTGTCTGCGTTGTCGTAATCGCCAATCATGCGACGAACAATCTTGATGTGGTCGACGCCGAACGCGGTTCCACAGGTAGCGACAGCGGTCGTAACTCCCGCAAGATGGCAGGCCATGACATCCGTATAGCCCTCGACGACCACGATCTGCTTGCCGCGCGAAATATCTTTCTTGGCAAGATCGAGCCCGTAGAGCACTTGGCTCTTGTGATACACCGGGGTCTCGGGAGTGTTCAGGTACTTGGGGCCCTTGTCATCGTCGAGCAAGCGGCGGGCACCGAAGCCGAGCGTTTGGCCCGTGACATCGCGGATGGGCCACACCAGCCGACCACGGAAACGATCGTAATAATCGCCCCGCTCCCCCTTGCCGATGAGGCCGGCGACGACGAGGTCTTCTGAGGAGTACCCCAACTTGTTGAGGTGCTTCGTGAGCGCACCACCGCGCGGCGCAAAGCCAATACCGAAGCGCTCGGCCGCGGACTGGTCGAAACCACGCTCACCCAAGAAGCTACGACCTGGCGCCGCTTCTGGGGTCGCCAACTGAGCGACGAAGAAGTCGGATGCAGCCTGATTAGCAGCCAAGATGCGAGCGCGATTGCCGTGATCGGTTGCCGCGCCGCCATCCTCATAGTGAAGTTCGTAGCCGAGGCGCCCGGCCAAGCGCTCGACGGCCTCGGAGAAGGAAACGTGATCCATGCGCTGCAGGAAGGTGTAAACATCGCCGCCTTCACCGCATCCGAAGCAGTGATAAAACCCGACCTGGGGCCGCACGTGGAAGCTAGGGCTGCGCTCTTCGTGGAAAGGGCAGAGGCCCTTCATCGAGCCGGAACCAGCGCTCTTGAGCGTGACGTAGTCGCCAACGATATCGGCGAGGTTGGTGCGCGAACGCACCTCGTCGATATCGCTTCTTTTAATCAGGCCAGCCACAATCGCAATTCTAGGCCGAGCGGCCGACGACTCTAGCCAACCAAACGTGTATGCCACGCAATCGCGGACTGATCAGTGAGGCTAGCCACCTGATCTACTACTGCCCGCTTGCGCTGGTGATCGTTCTCAGCGGAATTCCAATCGGCGGTGAATCCGGAATCAAGGTTCACCGGAGCGGTCCACAGCAGCACATCGGCCAGTTCAGTGAGCACATCACGCTGCTGCTGGTAGATGGGGCGGCGCGCATTCGTCGACATGACGAAGGCAGCAACGATGCCCTTGAGCACAGCAATCTCCGCTTGGATCTCAGCGGGGATCACAAGGCTGCCGCCGAAGCGAGCCAAAGCGTCAGTCGGATGAGCTTCACGCGTCGCCTGAACGGCGGCACCGGCGAAGCGGCCGATGAGCTGACTCGTGAGGTTCTTGAGGCGACCATGCGCGGCACGGGAGCCATCCCACTGATCAATCCACGGGTCGAGAAGATCGAGACGGTCGAAGGCCGCAATGAGTTCGTCGTGCGTGAACTCGCCACCGATCCACTCAAACATCGACTTCACAAGGTCGTCGTGGTTGACGCGAGCACCGAGCGCGGTGACATCAATAAAGTCACCAACGATGGCGTCTTCGAAATCGTGGACCGAATAGGCGATGTCGTCAGAGAGATCCATCACTTGCGCTTCGATGCACCGCTGGCGGTCGGGAGCACCGGCACGCAGCCACTCGAACGCGGCAGTGTCATCATCGAAGAAGCCATATTTGCTGCGACCGCTCGGGTCAGGAATACCCTGAGCGCTCGGCCACGGGTACTTCGTGCTTGCGTCCAAGCTGGCCCGCGTGAGGTTGAGACCGTAGCTCTTGCCATCCGGGCCAAACACCTTGGGTTCGATGCGCGTCAACAGACGAAGCGTCTGAGCATTGCCCTCGAAGCCGCCAATGTCAGCCGCCCACTCATTGAGCGCACGCTCGCCATTGTGGCCAAAGGGCGGATGCCCGAGGTCGTGCGAGAGACACGCTGTGTCGACAACATCAGGGTCAAGGCCGAGGCTGTCGGCAAGCTCGCGGCCCACTTGAGCGACCTCGAGCGAGTGGGTGAGACGGTTGCGGGCAAAATCGGTGCCCATCGTCGGGCTTAAGACTTGAGTCTTGGCGGCTAGACGGCGCAGTGCACTCGAATGAAGCACTCGTGCACGGTCCCGCGCAAAATCGCTGCGACGACTCGAATGCTGCTCGGGAAACCAACGCTCGGCGTCAGCCTCGGTATAGCCATTAGCCGCCACTGGTGCTCAATTCTGCTTGGTTGAGTTCACTACGGTGAGTCTCCTGCAGTTCGCGGCTATCGAGCCAACCCTGCGGAAGTGATGGCTTCTTCGGCGTTCCCGCGCGACCACGTTGGCCTTCAGCGTCAGCACCCGGGTACTGCTGGCTCCAATCGAGCTGAGCCAACAGTTCGTCGAGCTGAGCGAGGTCGTGCACGGTCGCCATTGCTGCGCGCAACTCTCCGCCGACCGCATAGCCCTTGAAATACCAGGCGACATGCTTGCGGATGTCGCGGCACGCTCGATCTTCATCGCCGAAGAATTCCACCAGCAGTTCGGCATGACGCTTAAACGCAATGGCGACTTCGCCGAGTGTTGGCTCTGCCTTGAGGGACTCTCCTCGGAAGGCGGCAGCGAGGTCACCGAACAACCACGGGCGGCCGAGGCAACCGCGACCGACAACGACTCCGTCGCATCCGGTCTCGTCGACCATGCGCAGAGCATCGGCGGCACTCCAGATGTCACCGTTACCGAGAATCGGGGTATCGGTGATGGTGTTCTTGAGCTTTTCGATGGCCGACCAGTCTGCGTGCCCCGAATAGAACTCTGCGGCAGTGCGCGCGTGCAATGCGATGCTCGCAACACCAGCGCCGGCGCCAACGCGGGCAGCCTCAAGGTAGGTCAAGTGGTCAGAGTCGATGCCCTTGCGCATCTTGATCGTCAGCGGAACATCGCCGGCAGCCTTCACCGCGCCCTCGACGATGTCGCGGAACAGGTCGATCTTCCACGGAAGCGCCGCTCCCCCACCCTTGCGAGTGACTTTGGGAACGGGGCATCCGAAGTTCAAGTCAATGTGGTCGGCACGGTCTTCGGCCACCAACATCGTGACCGCTTCAGACACCGTCTTAGGGTCAACCCCATAGAGCTGGATGCTGCGGGTCGTCTCTGACTCGTGGTGCGTGATGAGACGCATGCTCTCCGGCGTGCGCTCAACGAGGGCACGACTCGTGATCATTTCGCTGACATACAGCCCAGCGCCGTATTCGCGGCAGAGCCGGCGAAAAGCGGTGTTGGTGATGCCGGCCATGGGCGCCAAAACGACAGGAACATCAAGGTCGAGGTTCCCGATTGAGAGCTGTGGCGCGACACGCGGGTCGGCAGGGGCAAGAATAGTCACGTAGCAATTGTCCCACGGCGCGCCTGAACCAGCGCCGCACATACCGGGAGGCCCCGAATGACCGCAGGAACCGACCGCGTCCGCGACGATGCCGAGCGCCGCGGCATCCCGATCGAGATCGTCGAACGCGCACCAGCGACCTCTCTCGAACACGCCGCCGAACTGCTCGGAATCACCCCCGCCGAGATCGTGAAGTCCCTCGTTGTCAAACGCAGCGACGGCAGCTACCTCTTTGCCCTCGTTCCCGGCGACCGCCAGATTTCGTGGCCAAAGCTGCGCGCCGTCGTCGGCGTCAATAAGTTGCGGATGCCCGAAGCCTCCCTTGCGCTCGAAGCCACCGGATTTGCGCGCGGCACCATCACCCCGCTCGGCAGCAGCACCGCTTGGCCCGTGTTCGCCGACGAACGCATCGCGGGCAAGCGAGTATCGATGGGTGCCGGAGATCACGGCCACACGGCGTGGATACAGGCCGACGAACTCATCAGCGGCCTAGAGGCGACCGTCGCCGACATAACGAGCGAAACAGGAACCGACTAATGGCCCTCGAGGAACATCCCAACGTCTTTCGATTCGAAGCTCGCCTGTGGGTGAGCCCCGCACCGCGAGAAGAAGCTCGTGAACAGCTGCGCGCCCAGCGCGCATGGGACAAGGAGAACGCGAGGCTTCAGCGCTGGTGGGTTTCCTTCAGCATTGGTGCCGCGGTTGGGGTTGGCGGAATTCTGGCGGTCGGAGCCGCATCGAACCTCGATCCCACCCTCTACCTGCTGCTGTTACCTCTCGGCTTTGGCGGCGGCGCCATCCTCGGAGCCCTCATCAACAAGCGCTTCAATGCCCCTGAAGCGCAGCATGCCTCCTTGCCCGCTCGCCCCACCACCGTGCCGCTCACGCTCATCCCGTCGCGGGTTGCCAAAGCCGCACCAGAATTCGCTTCCGCTGCAGAAATCATCGAATGGTCTCACCGAGGTTTCGTGAGTTAACGAGCATTTGTTACAAATAGAAGTCGGGAATGTGGCCAGTGTCTTAACTTGCTAGACCACCGTAGATTTCTGGCGCTCACGCACACTAACGTGAGCCTCTAACCCGCACAACCCACACCCGCATTACCCGTACTCCTGAACTTCTCGGAGTCACGACCCACCCTGTCGCGATTCCTGCCTGCACGCACGCCAACGATGCCGCTGTGACCTTCCGTCGCGCTCGTTCTTTCGTGCGCCCGGCACCGTGTCATCGCTCATTCTGGCGTGCTGCGTCGTATTAAGACTTCTCCCGAAAGAAGCACAAATGACGACCCTAGATACCCGCTTTGCCGCACCCCCGAGCGACCTCCCACCCGCGCTGCCCGCGCCCCGCGTCGCTGAGCCGGTGAAGGCCGAATCACCATCGTTGGTGATTCTGGTGCTCATCGCGACCTTGGGCATCCTCGCCTACGCCGGGTTCTTGTTGAACCCGGCGAGCCGCGGTGACTGGTTGCCGTACACGCTCGTCATCATCGCCGAGACGGTCCTGATCAGTCAGGCACTGCTGTCGATGTGGACAATCCTCTCCGCGTCGCAAGACCCCCGTGACTTCGCCTTTCACAACGCCAAAGCCAAACTCTTTCGCGAACGCGACATTCTGCGCGACGGTCTGACCTCAACGCCCTCGCGCTGGACGATGTACCTGCACAGCGCCGAAGCCACCGTCGACGTCTTCATCACGACCTACGGCGAACCGGTGAGCGTCATCCGCGAAACCGTGACGGCGGCGATGCGGATGCGCGGCTCCCACATCACGTGGGTGCTCGACGACGGCCACTCCGACGAGGTGCGCGATCTCGCCCACGAACTCGGAGCCCGCTACGTGCGCCGGCTGAGTTCTGGCGGAGCTAAGGCCGGTAACGTGAATCACGCCCTCACCCTCGCCAAGGGCCGCTTCTTCGCCATCTTCGATGCCGACTTCGTGCCCTCCCCCGAATTCCTCAGCGAAACAGTGCCGTTCTTTTCTCGCGACGAGGTCGCCTTCGTGCAAACGCCGCAAACCTACGGCAACCTGCATAACGTCATCTCGCGCGGCGCTGGGTATATGCAGTCCGTGTTTTACCGCTTCATTCAGCCCGGCCGCAATCGCTTCAACGCCGCGTTCTGCGTTGGAACCAATGTGATCTTCCGTCGCGCTGCCATCGACGACGTTGGTGGCATGTACACCGATTCCAAGTCAGAGGATGTGTGGACTTCGCTGATGCTCCACGAGCGCGGCTGGCACACGATCTATATCCCGAACGCCCTCGCCGTCGGCCACGCGCCTGACACCGTCGAGTCCTACACGAAGCAGCAATTGCGCTGGGCGACCGGCGGTTTTGAGATTCTGTTTAAGCACAACCCGCTCACCCACAAGCGCAAGCTCACGCTCGACCAGCGGCTGCAGTACTTGGTCACTGCCTCGTTTTACCTCACGGGCATCTCACCACTACTCCTGATGATGGTTCCCGCGCTCGAGATCTATTTCGACCTGCGCCCCATGAACCTCTCGACCACGGTCGTGACCTGGATGCTCTACTACGCCGGTTTCTACGTCATCCAGATCGTGCTCGCGTTTTACACGATGGGCTCATTTCGCTGGGAGACCCTCATGCTGGCAACCGTGTCAGCGCCGATCTACCTCGCGGCTCTCATCAACGTGCTCACCGGTAAAGAGCAGTCCTGGAGCGCAACCGGCGACCGCACGAAGGTCTCCTCGCCGTTCAACTTCATGATTCCTCAAGTGCTGTTCTTCGTTTTCCTACTACTGACTTCCGTCGTGGCCGTCTTTCGCGACATCGACAACGAAGTGCTTACCCTCGCCACGGCCTGGAACGTCACCAACACGTTTATCATGGGAAGTTTCGTTGCTGCCGCAGCGCGAGAGCATGTCTCGCTCGGCCGCGCCCACCGCCTCACCACCCGTGCTCTGTCCACGAAGGGAGCCCCAGCATGACTTGGCGCAGCAATCTCAAACTCGTCTTCGGCCTTATCGCTGTGCTCGCCCTCGTGCTGGTGTTGACGGTCATCTTTTCTCAACGACAAGCCCAGGTCGCGAGCGTTTCAGCCTCCATCGAAGCGGAACGTTATCCCGTTGGCATTGACTACGGTGGAACGCTCGTCGAGAGCTTTCTGACCGAGGTCGATCAACGCGTCAACAAAGGCGACGTGCTGTTCACCCTACAAAGCCCCTCGTTGCAGGCAGATCTCGCAAAAGGCCTGCTCAAACCTGAAACCGTCGCCTACACCGTGAGTAACGATGGTGGAATTACCCTCACTGCCGCGGTTTCCGGAACGGTGCGCGACGTCACAGTCAAACCCGGCTCCTTCGTGCAGGCCGGTCAGGTTCTCGCGACCATCGAGAAAGCGGGCTCACTGTGTGTCGTTGCTCAATACGAACTAACCGGACGTGACTATTCCCGAATCGGCGAGCAAGCATCGGTTAACCTGCTTCTCCCCAATGGCGCCAGTATCGCTGGCACCGTTTCGACGATCGATGTGCAGACCGTTGGCGGACAGGCCGAGACCACTATTCGTGTGGATAGCGACGCTCTGACCGACGGCGCCTACAACGGGCTCGTTGAAGCGGGCACCCCCGTGAGCGCGACGCTGCAGCTGCGCGACGATGGCATTCTGGCGGGCGCAGTCGACGGGATTTCTGATTTTCTGAGAAAGATTGGTCTGTAGTCGAATGTCTCGGGACGTCCGGCTTTTCTTCGTGATGACGGTGGCGGCAATGTTGACGGCACTAACCGGATGCACGGCCGCGACACCTGCGCCATCAGCACCCGAGTCGAGCACCGACAGGATTCTTCCTGACAGCACCGTCGCCCCTCTGATCGCGGCGCTGCCAACGCGTACCGTCGCCGAACTCGGGAGCAGCAAGCTCGCAGACGGACTCATCCCACCCACCAACCGCTGGTTCTCCGGACTCGTCTTCGGAGACGACTCGTTACCCGTCTTCCCGCTGCCGCTCTCGTTCCAACTGGCCGCGGGCGGATTCGCGTTGGGCGTTCCCGCTGTGGTCAGCGCAGAGAATGTCATCGCTGGCGGCTTTACTCCGGCAGTATCCGCCGACTTCGGCGCTGACGACTACGTCGTGAGTGGCTACGACGAAGCATCCGTCACGATCTCGCAGACGGCAGCCGGAAATGAAATCGGCACGACAGTGATTGCTGAAGGCTCCCCCTTTGTCAGCTTCACGGCATCCGAAGCAGTCACGGTGACGCTCGGCCAGCCGCTGCGCGACGACGACGGCGCCTGGACAGCGGAGGTCAACGGCACACAGTACGGGCTCGTCAGCGACGGCGAGATGAATGCGGCGGGCAGCGAGTTGACTCTGGCCGCCGGCGACGCAGCAACGTGGTTCGCGGTGTCTGATGGCGGTGTTGTGGCCGACTTCATCCAGGCTGCGACACCCATCGTGAGCACGAGCATCCAGTACACGGTAGATGCTGCCGTGGCCTCGACCAGCATCCGCTACGAGACACGGGATTCCTCGTCCACGATCGTGGCCGCCATGCCCCATCAGCAGGCCGGGCTCGACTCGTCAGTCTCCTGCGATGCTGGATCCTGGCCGAGCATTTATGGCGAACTCGTCGCGTGCATGACGACCGAACTCACCTGGACAGTCCCCACTATCGAGCCGGCTGGTGCCCTCGACCTCGCCAATCTCACAGAAGAGCACCGCGAAAGACTGCGGCAACAGCTGAACGTGGATGTTGCATCAACAGTGCCCGCCCCAGCAGACACCTATTACGGCGGCAAATGGCTCTACCGCCTGACCAACATGCTCGAAGTAGCCCGCCAGATCGGCGCGGATGACATTGCCGCCACCATCACGGAACAGCTTGTCAGCGCCCTGGATACCTGGACCGACCCCGAAGGCTGTGACGAGCGAACCGAACGCTGCTTCGTTTACGACAATCAGGCTCGCGGGCTCGTCGGACTTGCGGCATCCTTCGGCTCTGACCAGTTCAACGACCACCACTTTCACTACGGCTACTTTCTCTACACCGCCGGAGTTCTCGCCGCCGCCGACCCCGCCCTCGTCGAGAAGTGGGCCCCCGTCATGAATCTGCTCGCTGCCGACATTGCGGCCCAAGGCGAGAACAGCTACTTTCCCGAGCGCCGGGTTTTTGACGCCTACGCCGGCCACTCGTGGGCCAGCGGAACGTCACCATTTGCCGATGGAAACAACCAAGAATCGAGTTCCGAAGCGGTCACCGCCTGGAACGGCCTTGCCCTATGGGCTGCTGCCAGCGACCAAGCCGCGCTCGCTACCGAAGCCCGCTGGATGCTGTCAGCCGAAGCCCACTCGGCAAACGCGTACTGGACGAACTTCGATCGCACCGAAGCCGTGTACGACGGCTTCGACCACACCGTGGCTGCCCTCAACTGGGGCGGCAAACGGGACTACGCCACATGGTTCAGCGCCGAGGCGAGCGCAATGCTCGGCATCCTTGTGCTTCCGATGAGCCCCGTCTCGGGGTACCTTGCCGCCGACCCCGATCGGCTCCGTGCCAACATCGCCGAAGCTACGCCCGATGGGTCAGACGTGCTCTTCGGCGACTATCTGCTCATGTACTCAGCACTGGCCGGAAAAGCGGATGCTGCAGCAGCGCTCGAAGAGAGCGATAACCTCAACGAAGATCGCATTGATGACGGCAATAGCCGCACATACTTGCTCGCCACGATCATGAGCGCGCTCTAGAGGAGCGAACTCAGAGACAGCGCCGTCGGCGGGTAAAGCGGCACTGGACGTTGGTGAAAAACCTCTTAAACGAGGCCTTCGTCGATCTGGCGGTTAACGAGGGCTTGCGAGCGGTGATCATCGACGGCGATGCCACAAGCATCGCCCTCACACGCTACTGCGTTCGGGTCGCCGAGCTGCTGAAGGGCGAAGGTCGGGATTGGCTTCGTTGCGGCATCCATGTGTTAGACGTCTCTTTCGGTAAGTACTTGTGTGAGTACGTTAGCGAACGTTTCACTTTCTTGCGCGCCCGAAACCCCATACTTGCCATCAATCACGAAGAATGGCACTCCCTGGATGCCGTATTGCATGGCCTGTTCCATGTCAGCCTTTACGGCGGGGAGGTACTCGCTCGACTCGAGAACGCGCACCACTTCGGCGCGGTCAAAGCCAATGGAGGCCGCGATATCAGCGAGGTCTTCGATACGGCCGACGTGCTCAGTCTTGATGAAATAGGCGTCAAGAAGACGCTCTTTCATCTCAAGTTGGCGACCGTGAGCCTTCGCAAAATGCAGAAGCTCGTGCGCCTTCACCGTGTTGGTCTGGTGAATGTGCTCGTAGTCGTAATCGAGCCCAACGCTCGACGCAATATCGGTGACGCGCGTGAGCATCTCCTCGACCTGCGGCATTGGGAGCCCCTTGCGCTCGCTCAAAAACTGGATGGGTGTGCCCTCGTACTCAACCGGGGTGTCGGGAGCCAATTCGAACGAGTGGTACACGATCTCGACGGGAATGCCCGATGTTTCTACCGCGGCTTCAAAGCGTCGCTTTCCGATGTAGCACCAAGGGCACTGAACATCAGACCAGATGTCGACTTGTACGGGTTCGGTCGCGGTTGCTGCTGCATTATTCACCTCAGGGTCAACGCGCGCAGGCTGTAGGTATTCCCATCCCCGCGTATTCTCGGAAATTCAGGAGATCCGCGAGTAGCGCCTCGGTCGCGCGCGCGACTTCGGGCCTGCTCTCTCGGAAATTGCGAAATCTCCTGAATTTCCGAAGGCACGTCGTCGATGCAGAGCAAGAGCAGCGTCGAGGCCACGCAAGAAGATATCCCACTGAGTGAAAACCATCTTGGCGCTCACACTCATCGCGTGAAAACCCGCGATCGTGATCTCAATTGCCTTGAGGTGATCTTCTTCGAAGGTGTGAGCGTGGAATTGTTTTCCGTTGATCTCGAGACCAATCGTGCCATTCACGACTAGGTCAATTCTCTTGGCGCCTACGGGAACCTGAATATCGACGCGATGACCCCGCCGTCTCAGCCGAGTGCGCGCAAGGCTCTCCGGGAGGCTCTCACACCGGCCGTCGACCCAGGAACGTATGAAGCGTTTGTGTTGCGGCACAGTGAGAATCAGCTGTTCGAAGTCGAACGCGTCAATCCTGCCGGTGTGCAACGCCCAATCAATGGCAGCGACCGCTGTTTCGAGTTCTTCGTCAACGACAACGCGCCTGAGCGCCTCCACGATGCTCACGTGCCAGTTCGTTCCCTGCTCGGTGACTGCGACATGATCCCAGTGCAGCCGCACCCCACGCCGCGTACCGAGAGGACGCCGTCGATTCCATTGGCTCCGAAGCCGCGCAGCATTTCGCGGCACGGATACCTGCAAAGGATGGTCCTTGAGCACCCATCCGCCCCAGTCCGCAATCGCCGAGATGCCGGTGAGACGCCCGCCTACGCGCACGGCTCTCACTCGCGGCTCTGACTCTTCGACCGTCGTGTACCAGCCTTGGCGCGCCCTAGTAACTTCACCTCGTCGCACAGCGCGAGTGAGGTCGAAGTCCTGAGCCCCACGTGCGACAAGCTGACGTTTCTGGGCAAGCCCACCTAGCTCCATCACTAGTTCGTGCACATCCACCATGGCGCCAGCATCGTCGGAACTACCGGAGCTAGGGCGAAACACTCGCCAACAGTGGACTCGCTTGTCACGAGGGCGCTGTTGATGAGCCGCGCACCACGGAAATTCAGGAGAATGCGCCACGCGCGATTCAAGAAGCACGGTGCGAGGCGATTCGTCGGCAACGAGCACCGCGCGCTGACTCATATCTCCTGAATTTCCGAAGTGCGCGCGGCAAAACCCCGAGTTGGGGGCGAGTGACTCGGCAAAATACGCGGGCCTCGGCGCAATACGGGTGGTGAGCCGCAATACCGGTACCTCGACTGGTCGCCGGTGGGGCGGCGGCAGCCGGCAGCGGTAGTGGCAGTGGCGGCGCCCGACGGTCGGCGGCGGCAGCGGCAGCGGCGGCAGCGGCCTTGTGGCCCGCCAGCGCAGAAAAGCGACCCCGGAACATGTCCGGGGCCGCTTCCGTCGCAGTGCGATTACCGTGCGGCAATCACCCCACGAGGAGGTTTAGCGAGTTGCGTTGGCTAGCAGCCGATGAGCTCCTGCGCGAGGTAGCCGCGCAGCTCCTCGATTGGCATACGCTTTTGTTCCATCGTGTCGCGCTCGCGAATGGTCACAGCGTTGTCGTCGAGCGAATCGAAGTCGATCGTGACACAGAACGGGGTGCCGATCTCGTCCTGGCGACGGTAACGACGGCCGATAGCACCCGCGTCGTCGAAATCAACGTTCCAGTACTTGCGCAGGTCTGCGGCGATCCCGCGAGCCATCGGCGAAAGACGTTCGTTGCGCGAGAGCGGCAGAACGGCAACCTTGACCGGCGAGAGGCGACGGTCCAGGCGCAGAACGGTGCGCTTGTCGACGCCACCCTTAGCGTTGGGAGCTTCGTCTTCGGCGTAGGCGTCGATGAGGAACGCCATGAGGGCGCGGGTGAGCCCGAACGCGGGCTCGATAACGAACGGCGTCCAGCGCTCATCCTTGGCCTGGTCGAAATACGATAGGTCGGCACCGGATGCTTCGGAGTGCGTGCGCAGGTCGAAGTCGGTGCGGTTGGCGATACCCATGAGCTCGCCCCATTCGCTGCCGGCGAAGCGGAACCGGTATTCAACGTCCACGGTGCGCTTGGAGTAGTGCGAGAGCTTTTCTTGAGCGTGCTCGTAGAAGCGCAGGTTTTCAGGCTTGATGCCGAGATCGGTGTACCACTTCATGGATTCGTCGATCCAAGTCTGGTGCCACTCTTCATCCGTGCCGGGCTCGACGAAGAATTCCATCTCCATCTGTTCGAATTCGCGGGTACGGAAGATGAAGTTTCCGGGCGTGATTTCGTTACGGAACGACTTGCCGACCTGACCGATTCCGAAGGGCGGCTTCATGCGCGCAGCACCCATGACGTTGGCGAAGTTGGTGAAGATCCCCTGAGCGGTTTCGGGGCGCAGGTAGTGCATGCCCTCTTCGTTGTCGACGGGGCCAAGGTAGGTCTTGAGGAGCCCTGAGAAGTTCTGCGGTTCGGTCCACGATCCGGGCTGACCGGTGTCAGGGTCGCGGATGTCGGCAAGCCCGTTCACAGGCGGGTGACCGTGCTTCTCTTCGTAGGCTTCGAGAAGGTGGTCGGCGCGGTAGCGCTTGTGGGTGTGCAGCGATTCGACGAGCGGGTCAGAGAAGACCTCGACGTGCCCAGATGCTTCCCACACCTTGCGGGGCAGGATGACGGCTGAGTCGAGACCGACGACGTCTTCGCGACCTTGAACGAAGGTCTGCCACCACTGCTTTTTGATGTTCTCTTTGAGGGCGGTTCCCAGCGGGCCATAGTCCCAAGCTGAGCGTGAACCGCCGTAGATCTCTCCCGATTGGAAGACAAAACCTCGGCGCTTGGCGAGGTTGATTACGGCGTCGAGGGGGTTAGGCGTAGCCACAGAAACTCCAATAGTCTGCCGAGCTGGATGCACGGTCGGCGGACATCCAGTTTAGCTAGACACGCAGAGCAGCGATAACCGCCGCGACGTCGTCTTCGGTATTCCAGAGGTGGAATGCGGCGCGAAGACGGCCAGCGCGACCGGAGGCGGTGATGCCAGCGGCCGTCAGCTTGGCGAGGTCGGCACCCGATTCATCCGGCCACGTCACGATCGCCTGATTCTGGCGTTCGATTCCGAGCGCATCGCAGAGCGTGTTGGCGAGGCCGCTGCAGTGCTCCCAGACTTCGGCGATGTCGAGGTCGGCAAACATGGCGATCGGATGCTCGGCCCCTACCCAGGCCTGCCACGCGGGTGACACGTCGAACTGGCGAGCATCCTTCGCGAGGTTCATCTCGGTGCCGTACACACTCGACCACACGTCTTCTCCCGCATACCAACCCGCTTGCACGGGCGTAACGTGCTCGCCGAAATCCTCGGAGATCGTGAGAAACGCGACGCCGCGAGGCGAACACAACCACTTGTAGGCGTGGCAGACTGTCGCATCGAATTGGGTGGCATCCACGGGGTAAACGCCGGCGGCTTGGGTCACGTCGCAGAGCGTGCGCGCTCCGTGTGTGGCTGCCCCTGCGGTGATCGCCGCAACGTCGGCGACTTTGCCGTTGCAGGATTGGATGAGCGAGAACGCGACGAGCGCAGTGCTGTCGGTGATGGCATCCGCAAGTTCCGCCAGCGGCACAGCGCGAACCGCGAGGTCGGGGTGTTGCAGAAACGGGTACACGATCGAGGTGAAGTCGGATTCGACGACGAGCACTTCTGAGCCGGCCGGTAGCGAGCACGCGATGAGCGAGGCCATGACCGAGGTTTGTGAGCCGATCGCAACGCGCGCGACGTCGATGCCGACAAGGCGGGCGTAGTGGCCGCGCGTGCGCTCCACGATGTCGCCGTAGTTCATGGGGTTGCAGGTGGCGGTGGCCCACAGTTGAAGCTTCTGGGTCATCTCGGTGACTGCCGCACACGTCGGCAGTCCCATGGTGGCGGCGGAGAGGTAGCCGCGAGTGTTCGCGAAACTCTCGATAGCGTTCGTGAGGGCCGGTGATGTCATGCCTCCATAGTGCTCTCGTGCCATTCATGCGACAAGAGCATGATTGGGATATGAACTATCACGTTTAGTTATGCTTGCGTCATGGACACCACGCCCGATCTGCTCACTCTGCGCATCGTTCGCACCATTTCCGAACATGGCACTATCAGCGAAGCAGCGCGCATCCTGGGGTACAGCCAACCCGCACTCAGCCAACACCTCACCCGCGCTCAAACTCGCTTGGGGCTGGCGCTCGTCGTTCGTGCCGGTCGCGGAGTGCGGCTCACCGAAGCTGGGCGGGCACTCGCCAGCCATGCCGTCACCGTTCTCAATGCGGTGGATGCCGCGAGCGCCGAACTAGCCGAGCTCGCCGGCCTCTCGAGCGGAACGGTGCGCATTGCGGCCTTCCCGACGGCGTCGTCGACGCTCGTGCCACGGTTGATTCGTCAATTGCGGCAGCAGCATCCGAATTTGACAGTGAATTATGTCGAAGCCGAGCCTCCGCAGGCGTTGCAGCTGCTGCGGGATGGCGCTGCGGATGTCGCGATCACGTTCTCCTACCCCGAAGACCGGGCTGACCCGCATTTATCTCGCGATGGCGGGCACACGACGGTTCCCCTCTTCACCGAGCCCGTGGTCTTGGTGCTTCCCGATAGTCACGCGCTAGCGACAGCGGATGACGTGGGCTTGGCAGATCTTGCCAACGATGCCTGGATTGCGGGCTGCACTCTCTGCCGAGGTCATTTATTGGCACTGTGTAATCTCGAGGGTTTCGCTCCCGAGATCGGTCTGGAGACCGACAATGCCTTAGCGGTGCTGAACTTCGTGTCACGGGGGCTCGGCGTAGCACTACTCCCCCAGTTGGCACTGTCGTCGCTGACTCTGCCGGAGGGCGTCAGCATCCATTCTCCGCAGCCGTCGAGTGAGCGCACCATTCAGTACGTGATTCAGCCGGGGGCGACGCGCATTCCCAGCGTGGCGGCCACTATTGCGATGTTGACTGCTCTGGATGGCGCGTCGTGGGGTTTGCGGGACTACCCCGAGAGCGAGCGCACCGCGCGGTAGGCGGTTTCGATCTCCGCGGCGACCGTAGCGAGTTCTTCGGCCGTGGTTTCCCCGTTAAGGCTGAAACGGACGGCGGTCTGGGCGATGGCTTCATCAACGCCCATGGCGAGCAGCACGTGAGAAGCGTCGTCACTCCCCACCGCACAGGCAGAGCCCGCCGAGCAGATGATGCCCGCACGACCGAGTTCGAGCAGGAGTGATTCGCCGCTCGTGCCGGGGAAACAGAATGACGCGTTGTTAGGAAGGCGAACGGATGACGTAGCGGTCGTGTCGCTCAGTGTCGGTCCTGTAAGGATCACCCCCGGCACTCGAGCCTGCACGTCCGCCACGAAGTCAGTGCGCAAGGCAGCGATGCGTTCTGCCCGTTCGGCACGGTCGCTCTCGGCGAGTGCCAGAGCGTGCGCAAAGCCGACAGCACCGGCAACATTTTCGGTGCCGGAACGTTTGCCGCGTTCTTGACCTCCCCCGTGCAGCACGGGTTCGAGGCTTCGGCGTCCTTTGACGATGAGTACTCCGATGCCTTTCGGGGCACCGAGCTTGTGTCCAGACAGACTGAGGGCATCAACGCCCAACACTGCAGGGTCGAGAGGAAGCCAGCCTGCTGCTTGTACGGCATCCGTATGCAGCGGTACTCCGTGAACGCGGCAGAGTTCAGCTATCGCGGCAATGGGCTGCACGACGCCCACCTCGTTGTTGGCGTACATGATCGTGCAGAGGGTGGTGTCGGGGCGAAGAGCCTGACGCACCTCGTCGAGGTCGACAAGGCCGTGGCTATCGACCGGCAGCACCGTCACTTCGAAGCCGTGGATGCGCTTCAGGAAGTCAACGGTCTCCAAGACGGCCTCGTGCTCGACCGCGCTCGTGACGATGTGGCGGCCGCGGGGGTCAGCGAGTGCGAGCCCTTTGATCGCGAGGTTGTCTGACTCTGTGCCACCCGACGTGAAGATGACATCGGATGCCCGGCACCCGATCGACGCGGCAACACTCTTGCGGGCGCCATCCAGAGCCCGCTTGGCGGACTCCCCCAGCTCGTGATGACTAGAAGGGTTGCCGAAGTCTCCCGTCAGCAGCGGCCACATCGCTTCGAGCACCTCACGGCGCACGGGTGTGGTTGCTGCGGAGTCGAGAAAGATCATTGGTGCGCTGCGCTCACCGCAATGTCGAGACCGAGGTCGAGCGAACGAACGCTGTGTGTGAGGGCGCCGACCGAGATGACATCGACACCGGTGGCAGCAATCGCCGCAATGGTGTCGAGGTTCACACCTCCGCTGGCCTCGACGATTGCGCGGCCGGCCACGAGCTCGACACCCGCACGCAGATCTTCGAGCGAGAAGTTGTCGAGCATGATCGTGTCGACGCCCGCCGAGACGACAGTCTCCACCTGGTCGAGCCGATCGACCTCGACCTCGAGGTGAGTGGTGTGACCGATCCGCGCACGAGCCTGGCGGATGGCCTCGCCGAGATCGATACCCGCGGCAGCAAGAACTGCGAGGTGATTATCTTTAGCCATCACGGCATCCGAGAGGCTAAAGCGGTGATTGTGGCCACCACCCGAGCGAACGGCGTGACGCTCCAGCGCGCGAAGCCCCGGAGTCGTCTTGCGGGTGTCAACTACCCGGGCGTGAGTGCCGACGACTTGCGCCACGTACGCCGCGGTCTGGGTGGCGATTCCCGACATCCGCTGGCTGAGGTTGAGAGCGATGCGCTCCGCCCGCAGAACAGCGCGGGCGTTACCGGAGACGGATGCAAGTTGCTGGCCGGCGGTGAACGAGTCGCCGTCACTGGCCTGCAGCGTGACCTCAGCCTGAGCATCCACCAGCTGGAAGGTGCGAGCGAAGACATCGAGGCCACTGGCGACCCCCGCCTCACGCGCATTGAGAACAGCGGTGGCGGTGGCGTCTTCGGGCACGAACGCATCGCTCGTGATGTCACCCCACGGCGCATCTTCGGCGAGGGCCATCAGGATGACATTGTCAACGAGCTGCTGATTCATCGCTTGATCGTTTCTGCTTGGTCTTCTGCCGGGATGAAGTCGCCCGCTACGTTGACTGCCGCCCAGCGCGTGGAGAACGCGAGCTCTTCGCGGGTCTCCGGGTAGTCTGTGCGCTCGTGGGCTCCGCGCGATTCCTTACGGCGGAGCGCCGCGACGACGACGAGGCGTGCGAGGTCGAGCAGGTTCGCGTTCTCGGCGCCCTCGACCGTGTTGGATTCGGAGTGCCAGCTCGCCAAGATCGCGGATGCTTCTTCGAGGCGGGTAGCGTCCCGCTCAAGACCGACATGGCTCCACATGAGTTCGCGCAGCTGATCGCGAGTGAAAGCGTCTTTACCCGTGATCTCGAACTGCGGCTCGAGCGCGTCAACCTCGATGGCCCGCTGGGGC
Source organism: Salinibacterium sp. NK8237 (assembly GCF_015864955.1). NCBI lineage: Bacteria > Bacillati > Actinomycetota > Actinomycetes > Micrococcales > Microbacteriaceae > Salinibacterium > Salinibacterium sp. NK8237. The sequence continues at coordinate 502,012 of NZ_JADYWE010000001.1, forward strand.
TCGTTGAGAGCATCAGCAGCGCGCCAGGCGAAAACGAGTGATTCGAGCAACGAGTTGGAGGCGAGACGGTTGGCGCCGTGCACACCGGTGCAGGATGCTTCTCCCACGGCATAGAGACCACGCACGCTCGTACGGCCATCGATGTCGGTGCGGATGCCGCCCATCCAATAGTGCGCTGCCGGCGTCACCGGAATTGGTTCCGTGCCCCAGTCGAAGCCGTGCTCTTCGCACACCTCGGTGATGCCGGGGAAACGCTTCGCGAGAAACTCGGAACCGAGGCCCGTGGCATCGAGCATGATGGGCCGGCCACCCTGTTTTTCCATGGCTCGAGCAATACCGCGGGCAACGACATCGCGCGGGGCGAGCTCGCCATCGGGGTGCACGTCGAACATGAAGCGCTTGCCGTGCTCATCGAGCAGCGTTGCGCCCTCGCCTCGCACAGCTTCTGACACCAGCGGGTTGCCGGGCACCGCGAGCGACGTGGGGTGGAACTGGAAGAATTCGACATCGGCAAGGGCAGCACCGGCTCGGTACGCCGCAGCCACACCATCCCCGGTCGTCACGAACGGGTTCGTTGTGTGCTTGTAGAGCTGGCCAGCACCACCACTGGCGAGAATGACAATGTCACCGTCGATCACGCGCGAATTGCCGTCGGGGGCAATCACATCGATGCCAGTGACGCGGGGCGTGCCGTCGGCATCCGTCTCCGTCACGAGATCGCGCATGAAGGTATAAGCGTAGGTCTCGACCGCGAGAGCACGGACGGCCCGCAGCAGGGCAACTTCGATCGCAAGACCGGTGGCATCTCCCCCGGCATGAATGACCCGCCGTGAGGAGTGAGCGGCTTCATGACCGCGCGCTAACTCGCCATTGGCGACTCGGTCGAACTCAACCCCGAGAGAGATTAGCTCTTGCACTCGCAACGGACCTTCACTGCAGAGCACCTCAACGGCATCCCGCTCGCACAGGCCAGCGCCGGCAATCATCGTGTCAGAAACATGGCTGGCGACCGAGTCATCGGGGAACAGCACGGCAGCCACGCCACCCTGGGCGTACTTCGTGTTGCTCTCCGCCATCTCCGCCTTCGTCACGAGAACCACATCGTGATGCGCGCTCGCGCGGTAGGCGGTGATAAGACCGGCAATTCCTGTGCCGACAACAATGACCCGTGCCATGGTTATGCCTCTTTCGTCGCTACCGGTGGCTTCGCTGCGAGCATCCGCTCAAGCGCCACCTTTGCTGGTGCCGCAACATCGTCGGACACGGTGATCTGATTGAGCACTTCGCCGCGAACGAGGCCCTCAAGAACCCAGGCCAAGTAGCCGGGGTGGATGCGGTACATCGTCGAACACGGACACACCACCGGGTCGAGGCAGAAGATCTCGTGCTGCGGGTACTCGGCAGCGAGACGGTTGACCATGTTGATCTCGGTACCGATCGCGAACGTCGTTGGTTCGGTCGCGGCAGCAACAGCCTTTTGGATGTAGTCGGTCGACCCCGCCTCGTCAGCGGCATCCACGACGGGCATCGGGCACTCGGGGTGCACGATCACGCGAACACCGGGGAGCTCAGCGCGAGCCTTCTCGATTTGGCCGACGGTGAAGCGCTTGTGCACGCTGCAGAAGCCGTGCCAGAGCACAACCTTCGCGTCGTTCAGCGTCTGGGCATCGTTACCACCGAGAGGCTTGTTGGGGTTCCACATGGGCATGAGATCGGTCGAAATGCCCATCTTCTTTGCCGTGTTGCGACCGAGGTGCTGGTCGGGGAAGAACAGAACGCGCTGGCCACGCTCGTAAGCCCACTCCAGCACGGTTGTCGCGTTCGAGCTGGTGCAGACGATTCCACCATTACGACCGCAGAAGCCCTTGAGCGCGGCAGACGAGTTCATGTACGTCACGGGGATGATCGGCACGCGGCCATCGGCATCCGGCTCGGTTCCGTAAATCTCGGTGAGCTGCTCCCAGCACTCCTCGACCGAATCGATGTCGGCCATGTCGGCCATCGAGCAGCCAGCCGCGAGGTTCGGTAAAATCACTGCTTGGTCCTCGCGAGCCAGGATGTCAGCCGTCTCGGCCATGAAGTGCACTCCGCAGAAGATAATCGCTTCCGCATTCGGCACCGTCTGGGCGGCGTTGGCCAGCTGGAAGGAGTCGCCGAGGAAGTCCGCGTGCTGCACAACCTCATCACGCTGATAGAAGTGGCCCAAGATAACCGCGCGGTCGCCAAGAGTCGCTTTCGCAGCGACGATGCGAGCGTGGAGGTCTTCGTTGGAGGCCTTCTGGTACTCGACCGGAAGTTGGCCCTGACGGGGTGCTCCCGTCGGGATGACGTCGCCCATCGAAGCCCCGGGCCCATAGCTGGGAACGCCCAGATCGAAAGTCCACGGGCCATCGGCTAGCTCAGGAGCACAGGTTTCCCCGTCGCCCGTCTTAGTGATGCGCTGAATAGTCGAATCAATGGATGACACGAGTGCTCCCTGTCGTTAAGCGGCCGAGCGGGCCATTGTCAACGAGCTCAACGCCCTCGTCATAGCGGTACAACCTCGGAGGCCGGTGACGCCCTCCCGAGACAACGTGATCAGTGGGAACCAGTGAACCTGAATTCTCAATCTGTCGACGGAAATTGGCGGGATCGAGCTGCTTTTGCAACACGGCCTCGTGAACGATGCGCAGCTCGCTCAGGGTAAAAGTTTCGCCGAGGAAGGCGCGAGCGATGCGCGAGTACTCCATCTTGGTGCGCAGGCGCCAGAGGGCGTAATCGACGATGACGTTGTGGTCGAAGGCCAACTCAGGCAGGTTATCTGCCGGGAACCAGCGCACGTTCTCGCCCTCGGTCGCACGGTCTGCCTCTTCTTGGCGCACGAGCGCCCAATAGACAATCGACACCGCGCGGGGACCAATTGAACGTTCGACTTCACCAAAGGCGTAGAGCTGTTCGAGATACGCCGGTTCAAGCGCGGTCGTCTCACGCAGGTTGCGGGCTGCCGCACCTTCGAGGCTCTCCGTGTTGTCGACCCAGCCACCGGGCAACGCCCACTGACCGTCGTACGGTTCACGGGTGCGACGCACGAGCGGAATCCAGAGCGCACTCTCACCCGATTCCGGAAGTGGGCGCAGGGCAAAAATTACGGTGGATACCGCGAGCGAAATCGCTTGCTCGTTCTGTTGCATCGCCACTCCCTTCGGTAAGAGTCATGCTGACCTGAACACAGAATACACCTTAAAGTCATCCTGACCAAAAGACGTGACGAGCGATCAGTATCGGGCGCGATCAGTCGCGGTCGCCGCTGAGGAAGGAGCCGGCTTACTTCGAGTCGTCCGTCGGTGCATCGACGGCGCCACCGAACCGTCGCGAGCGGCCAGCATAAATCTCGATCGCCCGCCACAGGTCTTCGCGGGTGAAATCAGGCCACAGCGTGTCCAGAAATACCATCTCGGCATACGCGCTCTGCCAGGGCATGAAATTGCTCATCCGCTGCTCCCCCGACGACCGCACAAACAGATCGACATCGGGTAATTGCGGCTGGTAGAGCCGCTTCTGGATGAGCTTCTCCGAGACCGCAGACGGCTTCAGTTTTCCTGCCGCCACATCATCCGCAATCGAACGCACGGCATCCGCAATCTCATTGCGTCCGCCATAGTTGACACACATCGTGAGCGTGAGGGTGCTGTTCTTCTCGGTCAGTTCCTCGGCGAACTGCAACTCTTTGATGACCGACGTCCACAGTCGAGGCCGACGACCGGCCCAGCGAACACGCACGCCCCACTCGTTGAGCTGATCGCGGCGACGGTGCAACACGTCGCGGTTGAAGCCCATGAGAAAACGAACCTCTTCGGGCGAACGACTCCAGTTTTCGGTCGAGAAGGCATACACGCTGACATGCTTCACCCCGATCTGGATGGCGCCAGCCACCACATCGAGCAGGCTCGCCTCCCCCGCCTTGTGGCCTTCGACGCGCGTCAGCCCTCGAGCGTTCGCCCAACGACCGTTGCCGTCCATGACGATGGCAATGTGCTCGGGAACAGAACCCTTGGGCATCGCCGGCGGATGAATGCCCGTCCAGTCCAGCGGACGAAACTCGACCGCATCTTTGTGAGTTTTTGCTACGCGGCTCATGCGCTCCGATCCACATGCTGAATGGAACGAAGACTGCGTTCCAAATGAAACTGGGCATAGGCAGCGACGACGCCGCTGGCCTGGGAACGAGACCGTTCCTCGGATGCTTCTGCGACATCCCACTGGCCCGCCAACAAAGCGCCGAGCAGCTCAAGCGTGTCCGGGCTGAGTCGAGGTGAACCGGGCGGGGCAACCTCATCGGCAACCACACCACCCATTTGTGCCACGAAAACCGAATGCGGGCCCGGTGCTCCGGTCACCGCACAATCAACAAAACTTGGCGCCCAGCCTGCGATTGACAGGCTGCGCAAGAGGTAGGAATCGAGGGTGAGACTCGGGTTGTGCTCGCGCCGCGACAGAGACCGCAGCGCACCGACTAGCAGAAGGTATTGCTGCAACGAACCGTCATCATCCGTGACCTTGTCGGCCGTCTCGACCATCACACTCGCCGCGGTATAGCTCGCATAGTCGGCCGTAATCTCTGAGCCATACGACCCCAGAGACTCTGCCTGCTGGATGATGTCGAGGCTGCGCCCGATGTAGCACTGGATGTCGGCGACCATAAACGGTTCCAGTCGCGCCCCAAACTTGGAGGCAGTGCGACGTACCCCTTTGGCTACCGCCCGGATCTTGCCGTGCTCACGTGACAGCATGGTGACGATGCGGTCTGCTTCCCCCAGCTTGTGGGTGCGCAGCACGACGGCTTCATCACGATAAGTTGGCACTGCTCAAGTATCCCCCGCCGTGTTGCAGTTTGCTGGATGCCAGCCCGCAGCGCCCACTGATGTCGGCAACTTTGCGCTCAACTCGCGCAATTTCTGGCTCCACTCCCTCAACCGCTCTCCCCTCGCCGTCCGCTTCGGAGTAGATTCTGTGGGGAACAGGACGCCAACGCCGAACGCGGGTACGGCTACGGGGAGAACACGATGATTCTTGTCACTGGCGCGACGGGCACTCTCGGCAGGCCGACCGTTTCGATTCTTGAAGCCTCCGGTCACAGCGTGCGTGCGTTGAGCCGCCAACCGGGCCCAGGCCGCGTCGTCGGCGACTTGAGTACCGGAGCAGGCCTGACGGCCGCTCTGTCCGGTGTCACCACCGTCATCCATCTGGCGACCGGAGCGAACACCCACGACTCGCACCACATGCGGCAATTGTTGAGGGCCATTGCCGCGCATCCGATTGATCATCTGATTTTCATGTCTATCGTCGGCGTTGACCGGCATGCGCTTGGGTACTATCGCGACAAATACCTCAGCGAGGAGTTCGTCGTCGCATTGGGCGTTCCGTACACGATTCTTCGTGCCACCCAATTTCACAGTTTTGTGGCGAAACTCTTCACCGCCCAGCGGCGATCACCCGTCACGCTCGTGCCCGCTTTCAGCATGCAACCGGTTGCCGTCGAAGACGTTACTCAGCGACTCGTCGAACTAGTGGATGCCGGCCCCAGCGGGCACGTTCCCGATTTCGGCGGCCCGGAACAACTCCACTTTCGGGAGCTCGCGCGCCAGTGGAACGCGGCCCATTCGGTGCGCAAACCTGTGTGGTCATTGCCGGTTCCGGGAGCTGTCGGTCGAGCCTTCGCGCGTGGAGTGCACCGGGCAACACTGCCCGGAGATGGGCGTACACCGTTCGCGGCCTTCGCGGAGGCAGACGCGCGCTCGGCGGCGGACTAGCCCTCGGCATCCGCCGTCGTCCGCCACCGCCGTCCGCCGCCGCCGTCTGCCACCCGCCGCCCGCATCCCCATCTGGCGTTGACCGCTGGCTACTAGCAATTGGCTGCTGGCTACTAGCTACGACCAACTCCGATTGGAAACTCAGGAGATTTAGCCGCGGTTACACCAGCACACGCCATGGATGACGGGCAATGGAGTTCCCGCACCTCACATCTCCTGAATTTCCAACAAGCGGGCACCTCTCGCGCGATACTCCGTGCGAAAACCGTCGCTCTCGCCGCACACGCCATTGCGGCTTGCCCACAACACAACCTCGCCGCCAGGGGCACGCGTGGTACGAATGGTGCGTGAACGAGACTTTCGAGATTCCGCTGTGGGCTGGCCTCCTCGCGGTCGGCGTTGGCGCGATGCAGGGCGCGATGTTTGCAGCCCAGTTTCGTGACCGCCGCTTGGATCTCCTCGGCGTCGCCATCATCGGTATTTCGTCAGGGTTCGGCGGCGGAATGGTGCGTGACATCGTGTTGTCAGAAGTGCCTGCCGTCCTCTCAACGAATTGGTATCTCCTCGTCGCGACCGGTGCCGCGCTCTTCGGCATGCTCCTCGAGCGCCTCATTGCACGTTTGGGGCCACTGATTACCCTGCTCGACGCTCTCACCATTGGGCTGTTCGGCGCGATCGGCACCACGAAAGCTCTCGCCATGGGTCTGCCCGATGTGCCCGCCATCTTCGTCGGCGTGATCTCGGCCGTCGGCGGCTCGATCCTGCGCGACATGCTGCTTTCGATGCCTATAGCCCTCATGCACGTGGGATCGCTCTACGCTGTCGCCGCAGTGTCGGGCACAACAAGTCTTGTGATCATGCGCAACTATGACGTGCCCGTGCTTCTGGCTGCATCAATCTGCGTGGGCATCACCGTGGGCGTTCGGGTTCTCGCAGTGTTGTTTAATTGGACTCTGCCTGAACAGCGCACGATCAGCGGGATGCCCAAATTCCGCCGCCCGTCACGCTAGCGAGCACGGCCAGTGCCTCCCAGCGCGGCGACAGCCCCAACTCAGCAGCTCAGCAACTTAGCCCGGCCTCTCAACAACAGAGCAGCACGATCGCCTTTAACGCGCGAACGCCCACAGCACAGGGCTGCAGGGCGTTCGTGAGGCGCAGACTTAGCCTGCGACGAGTTCTGATTCGGGAGCGTCTTGAGTGGCGCGTACCCAACGGTTGACCGCAGACACGATTGCTTTGAGCGATGCCCGCGAGATGTCGCCATCGATGCCGACGCCCCAGAGGCGCTGGCCGTTGATGTCGAGCTCGACGTAGGCCGCTGCCTGCGCGTTGCTACCCGTGCTCATCGTGTGCTCGACGTAGTCGTAGAGCTTCACTTCAATGCCCTGCCCCTGAGCGGACAGCATGCCCAAGAACGCATCGATCGGACCGTTTCCGACGTGGCTGGTGTCGATCTCGGTGTCGTCGACACGCAGGCGCGCTTCGAGGCTGACTTCGCCGTCGTTAGCGCTGGTGGTGCGGGTCGCCAGCAGTTCGTAGCGCCCCCACTTTTGCTCGGCGTGATCCGCGGATGCTGGCAGGTACTCGTCCTGGAAAGCTGTCCAGATCTGCTCACTCGAGACTTCGCCACCCTCGGCATCCGTCTTCGACTGCACGACACCGCTGAACTCGATCTGCAGTTTGCGCGGCAGATCCAAGTTGTGGTCGGTCTTCAGCAGGTATGCCACGCCGCCCTTGCCCGATTGCGAGTTCACGCGCACGACAGCTTCGTAGCCGCGCCCGACATCCTTGGGGTCGATCGGTAGGTACGGGACTGCCCACACCAGATCATTGACGTGCTTGCCTTCGCGCTCCGCCTGCGCCGCCATCGACTCGAAGCCCTTCTTGATGGCGTCTTGGTGCGATCCGCTGAAGGCGGTGTAGACGAGGTCGCCGGCCCACGGGCTGCGCTCGTGCACCTTCAACTGGTTGCAGTGTTCTGCGGTGCGGCGAATCTCGTCGAGGTCGCTGAAGTCGATCTGCGGGTCAATGCCCTGCGTGAACAGGTTGAGGCCCAGCGCGACGAGGTCGACGTTTCCGGTGCGCTCCCCGTTTCCGAACAGGCAACCCTCGATGCGGTCAGCACCGGCCATGTAGCCGAGCTCTGCCGCGGCGATTCCGGTTCCGCGGTCGTTGTGCGGGTGCAGCGAGATGATGACGCTCTCACGGTGATTCACGTTGCGCGACATCCACTCAATGGAGTCGGCGTAGACGTTGGGGGTAGCCATTTCGACGGTGGCGGGCAGGTTCAGGATGACCTTGCGCTCCGGTGTGGGCTGGAAGACTTCGAGCACCTGGTTGCAGATATCAACGGCGAACTCGAGCTCGGTGCCGGTGTAGCTCTCGGGCGAGTACTCGTAGTAGACGTCGGTCTCAGGAACCATTGCCTCGGATGCCTTACAGATGCGAGCGCCGTTGAGGGCGATGTCGATGATGCCCTGCTTGTCTTTGCGGAACACAACATCACGTTGCAGCACGCTCGTGGAGTTGTAGAGGTGAACGATCGCCTGCTTAGCGCCCTTGATCGATTCGTAGGTGCGCACAATCAGTTCTTCGCGAGCCTGCGTCAGCACCTGAATGGTGACGTCATCCGGGATCGCGTTGGTCTCAATAAGCGAACGAACGAAATCGAAGTCGGTCTGGCTAGCCGAGGGGAACCCGACCTCAATCTCTTTGTAGCCCATCTTGACGAGCAGATCGAACATGATGCGCTTGCGTTCGGGGCTCATCGGGTCGATCAGAGCTTGATTGCCATCGCGCAGATCAACGGCACACCAGCGGGGTGCCTCGGTGATGCGCTTGGACGGCCACGTGCGGTCCGGCAGATCAACGGTGATGATCTCGTGATACGGACGGTACTTGTGGATCGGCATCGATGATGCGGACTGATTGTTCTTCATGGTGTGCTCCTGCTGTTCTCAAAGCCTTGTGGGCCACTCGTTACGGATCTGGTCAGCCAATGACAAACACCGCGACGAGGGAGGCCTTATTAGGACTCGTCGCGGCAGCTAAGGAGGAGCAGACCGAACAACACATTTTCAGACTAGCACTGCCCACGCCGCTACGAGTGATTGGTTACAGAACCGCGACTTAGAAACCTAGGCGCCCCAGTTGCTTGGAGTCTCGCTGCCACTCTTTGGCCACCTTGACGCGCAGCGAGAGGAAAATTTGCTTACCCACGAGCTTCTCGATCTCCGCCCGAGCGCGCGCACCAACATCCTGCAGGCGCTCGCCACCCTTGCCGATGATGATGCCCTTTTGGCTGTCGCGCTCGACAAAGATGTTGGCGAACACTTCGAGCAGGTTCTTGTCGTCCCGCTCGATCATGTCGTCGATCGTGACAGCAATCGAGTGCGGCAATTCGTCCATGACGCCCTCTAGCGCGGCTTCACGAATGAGCTCAGCAACGCGCGCCTCAGTCGATTCGTCGGTGACGGCGTCAGCGGGATAGAGCGCGTTGGAGACCGGCATGAGCTTCACGAGCTCGGTCGAGAGAATGTCGAGCTGGATGCTGTCGAACGACGAGATCGGGATGATTTCGTCCCAGTCGCGCAGTTCAGCCACGGCCTTCAGCTGCTCCGCGACGCCGGGGCGCGAGGAGGCATCGATCTTGGTGACGATCGCGACCTTCTTGGCGCGAGGGAAGGAATCCAACTGCTCGTTGATGTAGCGGTCGCCCGGACCGATTTTTTCGTTGGCCGGAATGCACAAACCGATAACGTCAACTTCGCCGAGCGTGTCTTGGACGATCGAGTTGAGTCGTTCACCGAGCAACGTGCGCGGACGGTGCATACCCGGAGTATCGACGATGATGAGCTGCCCGTCGTCACGATGCACGATCCCGCGGATGGCGCGACGAGTGGTCTGCGGCTTCGATGACGTGATCGCCACCTTCTCCCCCACTAGCGCGTTGGTCAGTGTGGACTTGCCCACGTTGGGTCGACCAACAAAGGTCACGAATCCTGCTCTGAATTCACTGGCGTCGGTCACTGTGATTCACCGTTCTCTCGTTCATTCGAGCGTGGGTCCTGCTGATCTTCAAGCCAAGGGTCTCGCGAGACCAGCACTGTGCTGATGCGTTTGCGACGCCCCTCGGTACGTTCTGCGGTGAGGACGAGCCCGGAGTAATGCGCCACGGCACCGCTCTCGGGCAGTCGCCCCAGCGTTTTCATGATGAGCCCGCCGACGGAGTCGACTTCGTCATCATCAAGTTCGAGACCAAATAGGTCACCCAGTTCATCGATGGGCAGTCGGGCGCTCACGCGGAACGTTCCGTCAGCCAGCTCTTCGAATTCGGCAACTTCACGGTCGTACTCGTCAGAGATGTCGCCAACAAGTTCTTCGATGAGGTCTTCCAACGAGACTAGCCCTGCGATTCCGCCGTACTCGTCGACGACCATCGCCAGGTGGTTCGATTCGAGCTGCATTTGCCGCAGCAAACTGTCGGCGCGCTGCGACTCTGGCACGAAGAGGGCTGGCCGTGCGAGTTCTTGAGTCGTCATCTTGTCGGCTTCTGCCGGCTGTTCGTAGACCACTCGGGCAACGTCGCGCAGGTACAGCACTCCCATCACCTGATCGATGTCTTCGCCAATGACTGGCACTCGAGACACACCACGGCTCAAGAAGAGCCCCATGGCGGCGCTGGCGGTGACCTCCGCCTCGATGGTGACCATGTCGGTGCGCGGAATCATGACCTCACGCACCACGGTGCTGTTGAACTCAAAGATCGAGTGGATTAGGTCGCGATCGTCTTGATCAAGAACTTCGTGTTCAGCAGCTTCATCCACCATGCTGAGCAGTTGTTCTTCACTCGAGAATGTTGCCGTACGCGGACGACCAGGAGTCACTCGGTTACCCAGCGCCACCAGCGCATCCGCAATCGGACCAAGAATCACGCGGATGCTGCGCACCAGCGTTGCCGAGACCTGCATCACCTTGCGAGAGTGCGCGCGCCCAACACTGCGGGGGCTGGAACCGACGAGCACAAACGATGCCCCGGTCATGATGAGCGCACTCAGCAGCAGCACGAGCCACCACTGCTCGAAGGCAGAGGCAAACACGAGAGTCACCAACACTGCTGCGGTGGTTTCCACGACAATGCGCATGAAGTTGAGCGCGTTGATGTGCGCGCCGGTGTCGAGCGAAATCGCCGTGATTGACTTTTTAGCACGACTGCGAGCCGCAAGTTCGACGAGGTCGGTGCGGCTCATGACACCGAGTGCCGCGTCTGCGGCTGCGAGCAAACCACCGAGCGATACCAGCAGAACCGCGGCGGTGATGAAAATGCCGATCAACATGACCGGCTACTTATTTCGATCTGCAAGGGCAAAGCCCGCCAGGATTTCGCGCTGAAGGCCAAACATTTCTTTCTCTTCTTCAGGCTCGGCGTGATCGAAGCCGAGCAAGTGAAGCAGACCATGAGTCGTCAGCAGAAGCATTTCTTCCAGCGGCGAGTGGCCGGCAGTTTCAGCCTGGGAGAGCGCAACTTGCGGGCACACGACGATATCGCCGAGCAGCCCTGCGGGAGTCTGGCGGTCTTCCGTGCCGGGGCGTAGTTCGTCCATCGGGAAACTCAAGACGTCGGTGGGGCCCGGCTCGTCCATCCACTGCACGTGAAGCTGCTCCATCGCGGCCTCGTCGACAAAAACTATCCCGAGCTCGGCATCCGGGTGCACGTGAAGCTGGTCGAGGGCAAACGTGCACAGGCGCTGGAAGGCGTGCTCGTCGACGTCGACGCCCGACTCGTTATTGATTTCAATCGACACGCTAGCGTCCCTCGTGGTTGCGGCTGCGCTTTGGCGACCGGTTCTTGCGGTTGTATTCGTCGCGCTGTTTTTCAGCGTCATAGGTTGTATAAGCATCCACGATCTGGCCGACAAGGCTGTGGCGAACCACATCGGCGCTCGTCAACTCAGCGAAGTGGATGTCGTCAATGTCTCGAAGTACGTTCGAGACGAGTTTAAGTCCGCTTGCTCCCTCGGGCAGGTCGACCTGAGTGATGTCGCCAGTGATCACCATTTGGGAATCGAAGCCAAGGCGCGTGAGGAACATTTTCATCTGCTCTGGCGTGGTGTTCTGAGCTTCATCAAGAACGACAAAAGAGTTGTTCAGGGTGCGACCGCGCATGTAGGCGAGCGGGGCAACCTCAACGGTGCCCGCTGCAAGAAGCTTGGGAACCAGCTCGGGATCCATCATGTCGTTGAGAGCGTCATAGAGCGGGCGCAGATAAGGATCGATCTTGTCGGTCAGCGATCCGGGCAAGAATCCCAAACGCTCCCCTGCTTCAATGGCAGGTCGGCTCAGGATGATGCGGTCGACCTCTTTGCGCTGCAATGCCTGCACAGCCTTGGCCATCGCCAGATACGTTTTTCCGGTGCCGGCCGGGCCGATTCCAAACACGATCGTATTGTTGTCCATCGCGTCGACATATTGCGACTGACCGAGCGTTTTCGGCCGAATCGCTTTACCGCGTGCCGTCAGAATTGTTTGACCAAGGAGCGTTTTCGGGCTGCCCTGGTTCTTTCGCAGAATGCGCGCCGAGGAGTCGACCTCAATCTCGCCCAAATCGTGCCCGCCGCGCACCATCGTGATCAGTTCATCGACGAGTTCTTGAGCCGATTCCACCGACGCTGGTGGACCGCTCAGAGTGATTTCGTTACCGCGGACATGCATTTCAACGTCGGAGAACTTGCTCTCCACCACTCGCAAGAGTCGATCTTGCGGACCGAGTAGTCGCACCATGGCGACACCGTCTACTTCAATCGAGACGCTTGTGCGGTCTGTGGAACGTTCGGACTCAGAGTCACGAGTGACCAAGGGTGCCTTCCTCGAGGTTTCCGCCGAGCACATGAGCGTGCACGTGGAAAACAGTTTGCCCGGCGTTTTCACCGGTGTTGAAAATGAGTCTGTACTGCCCGCCTGCAAAATCGTCGGCAAGCTTCTGCGCCACCGAAACTATGTCGGCTAAGAGTGCAGGGTTGCCAGCAGCGAGTTCTGTCACATTGGCGAACTCTTCGGTCTTCGGCACAATGAGCAGGTGCACGGGCGCTTTCGGGGCGATGTCACGAAATGCGATCACCGAATCTGACTCGAAGACAATATCGGCGGGAATTTCGCGAGCAATGATCTTCGTAAAGATCGAGGGGGAATCAGACATAGCTCTAGCCTAAACCTCTAGCTCCAACGGCCAAGCTTGACGTTCAAAGCCGCCAATGCTGCGGGGCCCGCCGTTGAGGTACGCAACACTTCACTGCCCAGTCGAATCGTGGATGCACCAGCCGCAGTCAGGAGCGCTAGCTCGTGATCCGCGACACCACCCTCCGGCCCCACGACCAGAACGATGTCGCGGTCGTCAACCTCAAGCTCTGCGAGCGTTTCTGTGGCAGTGGGTTCGAGCACGAGCATCCGCGTCGTCGACGCAAATGCCGCCAATTGCTTTGTCGTCACAAGATCGAGCACGTCAGGAAGCCACGTGCGCAACGACTGCTTGCTCGCTTCACGCACAATTGCTGCCCAGCGGTCGCGCCCCTTGGCGACCTTAGAACCTTGCCAGCGCGAAATGCTGCGCGCCGCCGACCACGGAATCACGCCGTCGACACCGAGTTCTGTCGCCACTTGCACCGCGAGTTCATCGCGGTCGGCCTTGGCGAGAGCCTGTGCGAGGAACACTGCCGGGGTTCGCCGCGGAGTTTGCTGCACTTCGGCGACTTCGATGGTGAGCTGCGTGTGTTCTGCTGTGACGACCGGCCCCGAGACCACGAGGCCCGCCCCGTTACCGATGGCAATGACTTCGCCTACCTTCAAGCGTGAAACGGTGACAGCATGGCGCGCTTCAGCATTGCCGAGCGAAACAGTATCGCCGACACTCGTGTCACCGAGCTCCTCATCGATATAGAGGTGAGCCACGACGACCTAGAGGAACCGGTCGCGGAGCTTCGCAAACAAGCCCTGCTGGAACTCAGCGAAGTGCGGTTGCTTGCTCTTGCGCACGGCAGCCAATTGCTTGAACAACGTTTGCTCGGCACCGCTGAGCTTGGTGGGAGTGACCACCTGGATACCCAACCGCAAATCACCGCGACCGCCACCGCGAAGGGCGGTGATTCCGCGGTCCTTGACCGTGAGTACCTCGCCGCTCTGCGTTCCCGGCTTGATGCCAACCTCAACTTCGCCGTCGAGCCCATCAAGCATGACGGTGGTGCCCATGATCGCGTCGATCATTTGCACTTCGACGGTCGCCAGCAAATCATCGTCTGAGCGACTGAAAATGTCGTGATGGCGAACCTTGATCTCCAAGAACAAGTCACCGTGCGGGCCACCAGCGGGACCGACTTCGCCTTGACCGGGCATCTGCAGACGCAGACCGGTCTCGACGCCAGCGGGAATATCGACCGAAATCGTGCGCTGAGCTCGAACGCGACCCTGGCCTGCACACGTGGCGCACGGGTTCACGATGATGTTTCCGTAGCCGCGGCACGTGCCACACGGGCTCGATGTCATGACGTTGCCGAGAAGGCTGCGCACCTGGCGTTGAATCTGCCCACTGCCCTGACAAATATCGCAGCGAACCGGAGAGGTACCGGGAGCAGTGCAGCTGCCCTCACACGTCTCACAGAGTTCAGCGGTGTTGACCTCGATGTCGCGAGTGACGCCGAACATCGTGTCCTTGAGGCTGACCTCGACGCGCAGCAGAGCATCCTGGCCACGCTCACGACGCGAACGAGGACCAGCGGTCTGGCCGCCACCGCCGCCACCAAAGAACGTTTCGAAGATGTCGCCGAAACCGAAGTTGGCTCCACCGAATCCGCCGCCACTTCCGCCCATGTCGTACTGCTGGCGCTGCTGCGGATCACTCAACACGTCATACGCGTGAGTTACCGACTTGAAGCGTTCCGATGCATCCGCGCTCGGATTTACGTCGGGGTGCAACTCGCGAGCAAGCTTGCGGTATGCCTTCTTGATTTCTTCTGGCGTCGCTTCGCGCGCAACGCCGAGGGCTTCGTAGTGATCTGCCAAAGTTCCGATTGCTCCTTACGAGCTCAGTTGTCTTCTAAAAGTCGTGACAGGTATCGCGCTACCGCGCGAACCGCTGCCATGTTGTTCGAATAGTCCATGCGTGTTGGGCCGAGCACTCCCAGCCGCGAAAGTCCGCCGCCGGAGGAGGAATACCCTCCCGTGACGACCGATGTCTCTTCTAATCCAAATTCTGCGTTCTCTCGCCCGATGCGAGTAGAAACTGATCCATTTGCTACTTCCATCTCTCCAAAGAGGCGCAACAACGTTACTTGCTCTTCTATTGCCTCGAGTACAGGAAAAATGCTGCCGGTAAAGTCTTGCTCGGTTCGTGCAAGATTTGCTGTGCCAGCCAAAACGAGCTTGTCGGCACGGTTAGCCAACACCTGTTCCACCAAACTCGACGTCACTAGAGCGACGAACGGACGGCGTTCCACTGGAAAAATTTCAGCGAAGCTCGCCAGTCGTTCAGCGGCAGCCGGCAATGCCTGCCCGTTAAGCGCCGAGTTGAGTTTCGCCCGCAACTCGCCCAAGAACACCTCATCAAGCGCCTCTGGGAGATCAATAAGTCGCTGCTCTACCCGACCTGCGTCGGTGATAAACACCGTCATGATCCGCGTCGCCGTGAGCGGAACTAGCTCCACATGGCGCACCCTGGCCGTTGCCAGCGATGGGTACTGCACGAGAGCGACACTGTTGGTGAGCTGCGACAGCAGGCGAACGGAACGTGCAAGCACGTCATCCAGATCGTCAGCTTGGCCAAGAAACGACTCGATTGCTTGACGCTGCGCACTCGTGAGGGGTCGCAAGTCAGCCAGTTGGTCGACAAACATGCGGTAGCCCTTATCGGTGGGCACACGCCCCGACGAGGTGTGCGGCGCCGTAATAAGTTCTTCGTCTTCGAGCAAAACCATGTCGTTGCGAATCGTCGCTGCTGACACTCCAAAAGAATGCCGTTCAACGATCGACTTAGAACCGACAGGCTCGCGCGTAGCAACGTAGTCCTGCACGATGACTCGAAGCACGTCAAGTCCGCGGGCGGAAACCATGCCACCACCCACCTTTCCTGATTGGCACTCAATCCGTTCGACTGCCAATCTTACTCGACACACCGCGACACACCCGTTGCACCGCGCGAGTCATACCGCTAGCGTGTCTTTGTACTTGAGCGCTACCTTTCTGAGGAAATGCTCAGGTGTGACACCGAGCACTTTGATGAAACCCGGGAAGTTCCCTCGTTCACCTGAAAGGCACGAACACATGACTGACGCAAATCCTCAGCCCGCAGCCCCCCAGCCGGCCGCACAACTGACCGCAACCGAAGACAACCAGTGGGCATCTTTCGCTCACCTCGGTGGAATTCTCGGCTTCCTGCCGGCGCTGATTATCTGGTTGGTATTCAAAGACCGCGGTGCTTTCACGAACACCGAAGCCAAAGAAGCGCTGAACTTCCAGATCACCATCGCGATCGCTTACGTCATCTCGAACATTTTGGTTGCCGTCTTCATCGGTGCCATCCTGCTCCCGATCGTCTTCATCGTGTCGGTAATCTTCTCGATCATCGGCTTCACCAAGGCGAAGGACGGCACGAGCTACCGCTACCCCTTCGCACTGCGCCTCATCAAGTAATTCTCCTCATCGGCTAGTCCGATCGGGTTTCGCCCCGAGAGCTTCGGCTCTCGGGGCTTTCTTTTTTCCAATGCACGCTTCTCGCCAATGCAGGGTTTAATGGAGTCATGTCAGATTCCACACCACCACCCACCTCGCCGTACGCGCCGATCCAGCCAATGAGTCCCAGCGACGAGAAGCTCTGGGCAACGTTGATTCACATCGGCGGAATCTTCTTCTTCTTCATTCCCGCCCTTATTGGGTACCTCGTACTCAAGGACCGCGGTCCGTTCGTGCGAGCCCACACTCGCACCGCACTCAACTTCCAGATCACGATGGCAATCGCTTACGCGATCGGCGTCGTCCTCAGCACGATCTTCATCGGCCTCTTGTTGATCGTCGGTGTCGGCATCGTGATCATCATCTTCAGCATCATTGCCGCCGTCGCTGCCAACAATGGTCAGGCGTACAAGTACCCGCTAACCATCGAGTTCATCAAGTAACTCGACGCTCTCGAGCTACGAACTCTTCGCTCTAAATAGGGGCGTCTGCCAGCAATCGCCGCACTACGGCATCCGCTAGCAGGCGCCCCTTTAGCGTGAGATTGACGGTGCCACCGATCGCTGCCCGAGCGTCTACGAGCTCATCAGCGATGAGGCCGGCAACCGCTGTGCGACCCTCGGGATCAAGCGTTGCCGTCGTTAAGCCGTCACGAACGCGTGCCCGCAAAAGTACGTGCTCGAGATATTTGCTCGAGTCAGCGAGCGTTTCCCGCCCCGCGCCAGGCGAATGACCAGCCGCAATGCGGTCGGCATACGCCGCCGGATGCTTCACGTTCCACCAGCGCACCCCGCCGACGTGGCTGTGAGCGCCGGGGCCAACGCCCCACCAGTCGTTGCCTAACCAGTAGCCAAGGTTGTGGCGGCTCACATGACTGATC
This sequence comes from Salinibacterium sp. NK8237, assembly GCF_015864955.1. Classification (NCBI taxonomy): domain Bacteria; kingdom Bacillati; phylum Actinomycetota; class Actinomycetes; order Micrococcales; family Microbacteriaceae; genus Salinibacterium; species Salinibacterium sp. NK8237. The sequence goes on from NZ_JADYWE010000001.1 coordinate 519,397, forward strand.
TCAGGATTATCGTCGCGCTTGGCCCAGTTGCTGACCTCGTACCAGTCGTAACCTGCCGCAGCCAGCTTCGCGTCAGCCAGCTCGTACATGTCCGCCTGCAAGTCATCGTCGACCGGGGCAACATCGCCGCGCTTAATCTGCGCGGCCAACTTAGTGCCGGTCTCAATAATCAAGGCGTACGCCGAAAGATGATCGGGGTTCTGCGCGATGGCATGATCGAGCGATCGCTCCCAGTCGGCCAGCGACTCCCCCGGCGTGCCATAAATGAGGTCAACGCTCACGTCGAGCCCAACCTCTCGGGCCCATTTCACCACGTGCGGAACTTTCTCGGGGTCGTGAGTGCGTTCCAGCGTAGCGAGCACATGCGGGACCGCTGATTGCATGCCGAAAGAAACCCGCGTGAAGCCAGCCTCTTTGAGCGCGAGAAGGTACTCGCGGTCTACCGAATCCGGGTTGGCTTCGGTCGTGACTTCAACGTCATCCGTGAAGCCCCAAGTGTCGCGCGCTGCCGCAAGCATCCTCGTGAGGTCAGTCACCGGGAGCAGTGTTGGCGTGCCACCGCCAAAGAACACGGTTGACGCTTTGCGCGGCGCAACACCAGCGTCGGACAGCACAGTGGACGCCTGCCTGATCTCGGCAATTGCCTCATCCGCGTAGTCAGAACGCTTCGCCCCACGCAGCTCTTCACCCGTGTACGTGTTGAAGTCGCAGTAACCGCAACGAACCCGACAGAACGGCACGTGAATGTACACGCTCCAGTCGCGGTTCGCAGAGTCAACCGCGACACTCGCGGGCAGCGCTCCGTCGAGAGGGGCAGGATCAGCAATCGGCAACGCACCTGGCACGAACTAATCCCCTTAACACACGGTGAAGAAAGCGTGCCAACGCTATGACGAGCGGGCACACGTCAATTGTCTCACCTCGGACATGGGAGCATTGATGCGTGACTATGCACATCCTGTGGGACATCGACGGAACACTCATCCACAACTCGACAGACGGTGCTGCGGTGTACCTCGACGCATTCACCCGTGTCACTGGTGGCCCGCCACAGAAGCTCATCACGAACCCCCACGGCAAGACCGAAGGACAGATTCTCACCGACCTGCTTGTGCTCAACGGACACCCCGCCGCTCTGCTCGAGGATGTCCTCGCCGAGCTCGACATCCGCACTCAAGCGCTGCAGGACAACGGCTATGTGCGCTCCGCTGTTGCCGGAGGGCACCAAGCCCTTGTTGCCGCCACCGACCGCCGCTGGACAAACGCGCTGCTCACAGGCAACGGACTTCAGCATTCGCGCGTCAAGCTAGTTGCAGCGGGCTACGCAGCAGACGATTTCAACTGGAAGAACTCGTTTTTCGGCGATCGCTCACCCGACCGCCACCACCTCACGTCCCTTGTGGCGACCGTGCTCGGAGACCAGCCCAGCGTGATCGTCGGCGACACCCCGAATGATGGCCTCGCCGCCGATTCGGCGAAGATCCCGTTTATTGCGGTAGCGACCGGCGCCTACAGCGTCGCTGACCTGCGCGAAACCAGTGCGCTCGTCGTGGTCGAAAACCTTGAGAATGGACTCGACGATGTGCTCGAGGCAATCGACCGGCTAGCGACGCGCGGCTAATAGCGCGAAGCAACATCGCGGGCTCATCGCGCGCGCAATGAGAACTACTCCGCGGGCTCTATCGGAGCAGTGCCGCTGCGCTCACCGGGCAGGCTCGCGGGAATCGCGCCAGTGAGTGCGCGCAAGTAGCGGCCAACCACGAAGAACTGGAACAGTCGCAGCGCGGGTGAGAGCAGCATCCACTTGAACGATGCTGGCCGCGAGAATGAACGCACCGTCATCCACACCGAGTTGTCGTCACGGCGTTCGATCATGAACGACTCTTCGCCGCGCAGCGGATGCCCCTCGAGCGTTCCGTAGGCGAAGCCGGCAACCGTGGGGTCATCAACGACATACACAACGCGCACTGGTTCGTGCGCCGTGTAGCGGCCGCGGCCCACCGACAGCACGATCGTGTCGCCGGGGCGCACGAAAGGATGATCTGCACTATCGGCAGAAAGGTCCTGCAGTTCGCCATGCGGATCACGGGGCAACAAAGTGACACCGAAACCGCTGCGACGCTTCACACCCCAGGTAAGAATCTGCTCGCGAGCAAAAGCCCAACGCTGCTCACCATGCCCAATGCGGGCACTTCGCTGAACGCGACGGAAACCCGCGGGAGGAAGCACCGTGAAAGTGCTGCCGCGCGTAGCACCGACCGCCCCGTACGTGACGGGAGCATTGGGGTAGGTGCGGGCATCCATAGGTCTACTTCTTTTCTTTCCCGGCTTCGACTTCGCCTGAGAGCGCGGCAATGAAGGCAGACTGAGGAACTTCGACGCGACCGACCATCTTCATGCGCTTCTTGCCCTCCTTCTGCTTCTCTAGGAGTTTACGCTTACGGCTAATGTCACCGCCGTAGCACTTAGCGAGAACGTCTTTACGCATGGCGCGGATCGACTCACGGGCAATAATGCGTGCACCGATGGCCGCCTGGATAGGAACCTCGAACTGCTGGCGCGGAATGAGGTTCTTCAACCGTTCCGTCATGAGCACGCCGTAGGCATAGGCCTTGTCGCGGTGAACGATCGCGCTGAACGCGTCGACGGCCTCGCCCTGAAGAAGAATGTCGACCTTCACGAGGTCAGCTTCTTGATCGCCACTTGGCTCATAGTCGAGGCTTGCATAGCCCTGAGTGCGGCTCTTGAGATGGTCGAAGAAGTCGAACACAATTTCGCCGAGCGGCATTGTGTAGTGCAGCTCAACGCGGTCGGTGCCGACATATTCCATGCCCTGCATCGTGCCACGACGCGACTGGCAAAGCTCCATAACCGTTCCGACGAAATCTTTCGGAGTCAGAATGGATGCCTTCACCATCGGCTCAGAAACACTGGCGATCTTGCCGCCAGGGAACTCGCTCGGGTTCGTGACTGTCGTGAACTTCTTGTCGTCGCCCATGACTTCGTAAATAACCGAAGGAGCGGTAGCAATCATGTCGAGATTGAACTCGCGCTCGAGACGCTCGCGCACGATCTCCAAGTGCAGCAGGCCGAGGAACCCACAACGGAAACCAAAGCCAAGCGCAACGGACGTTTCGGGTTCGTAAACCAACGCAGCATCCGAGAGTTTCAACTTGTCGAGAGCTTCACGCAAAACCGGATAATCGGAGCCATCGATCGGGTAAAGACCCGAGAACACCATCGGCTTCGGTTCGGAGTAGCCCTTGAGCGGCTGCGTCGACGGCTTAGCAAAGTTCGTGACCGTGTCGCCGACCTTGCTCAGGCGAACGTCCTTTACACCCGTAATGAGATATCCAACCTCACCAACGCCGAGCCCCTTCGTCGGGGTCGGTTCTGGCGAACTGACGCCAATCTCGAGCAACTCGTGAGCCGACTTAGTCGACATCATCATGACTTTCTCGCGCGGTGCCATCTTGCCGTCGATCATGCGGACGTACGTGATGACGCCGCGGTACGCGTCGTACACCGAGTCAAAAATCATCGCGCGGGCAGGAGCCGCTGGGTCACCGACCGGAGCCGGGATGAGGCGCGTTGCCTCGTCGAGAAGCTCGGGAACGCCCATGCCTGTCTTGCCCGAAACGCGAAGCACCGTAGACGGATCGCAACCGATGAGGCCGGCAATTTCTTCGGCATACTTGTCGGGATCTGCCGCCGGCAGGTCAATCTTGTTCAGCACAGGAATGATCGTGAGATCGTTTTCCATCGCCAAATACAGGTTCGCCAGCGTCTGGGCCTCAATGCCCTGCGCGGCGTCTACCAAAAGAATTGCGCCCTCGCACGCCGCCAAGGAACGCGACACCTCATAGGTGAAGTCAACGTGCCCGGGTGTGTCGATCATGTTGAGCGCGTAGGCCTGCTCCTTACCGTTTTCGTCGGTAAGCGCCCACGGCATTCGTACAGCCTGGCTCTTGATAGTGATGCCGCGCTCACGCTCAATATCCATACGGTCGAGGTACTGCGCCCGCATATCGCGGTCGCTAACAACCCCCGTGACCGACAGCATGCGGTCAGCGAGGGTGGACTTGCCATGATCGATATGCGCAATGATGCAAAAGTTGCGGATAAACGCAGGATCGGTCGAAGCAGGCTCAAGTGTGTAAGAGGCGCGAGGAGACATCCGCCCAATTCTCCCATGAAGCCGACGATCCTGCGCGCACCCGGCTCCACGACAGGCCAAAAGCCCGCACCACAGCGGGTACGGGCTGACGCATAGTGCCCTCTACAGCGCGGCCGCGAAAAGGATAAAGGGCAATGAAACAATGGCACCGGCGATAACGAAGAAGACCCAGCCGAATGTGGCCACGCAGGCCAAGACAATCCCCCAGATCGAAAAACTGCGACCGGTAGGTTCATCCCGCAGGCCAAAGACACCCAAAATGATTGCGGCTAGAGGCACCACGATGCTCTGAGCAAAAAAGATCGAGGCAATGCCCAAAACGAGCGCGAGGACGCTCATTGTGCGAACACCCGGCTGTGCAACGGTGTCGGATGCTGCCGGCGCCTCTGCAACTGCGGGTTCGAGGCTGCCAACGGTGGAAGGAGTAGCGGTTGAAGAAGTCATACCTCAACGGTAGAAAAACAGCACCGGACCGGGAAGCGGGGTAACCCCCGAAATCTGGGGTGGGTCGACCAGACACCCATCCGCAGTATTCTTGAACAAGCCGATGACAACGCCGCGCAGCTTTGCTCTGCAATTGCCATAGCTGCATTGCGCTGGTAACGTTGCCTGTTGGCTTATGCATATGGTTCTTCGTCGAACAGTATGCGCATCGCGGCCGGGAATCAGAACACCGATTCTCTTCCACGGCCGCCCACCATCTCTGATCCACAAACAAGAAAGCACATACACGTGGCAAATATTAAGTCGCAGATCAAGCGCATTGGTACCAACAAGAAGGCACAAGACCGCAACCGCCAGGTCAAGAGCCAGATCAAGACCGCTATCCGCGCAACGCGCGCAGCGATCAAGGCTGGCGACAAAGACGCCGCTCTCGCGAACCTGAAGGTCGCTTCCAAGACACTCGACAAGGCAGCTGGCAAGGGCGTAGTTCACAAGAACCAGGCAGCCAACCGCAAGTCGGCCATGGCCAAGCAGGTCGCAGCACTCTAAGACCTCCGCTCGACATCACGTCGAACACACAGAAGCCCCCAACCGTTCGCGGTCGGGGGCTTCTGTCGTTAAGCGCTGAGATCTGCCGGGAGCAGGTCAGTGATTGCCTCGTGCGGCGACCACAGAAATCATGCGTTCAAGGGCAAAGACAGGATCACGCCCGAGGCCCTTCACTTGGGCATCGGTATCCGCGATCGCCTCAATGGCTGAACCGAGCCCGGCATCACTCCAGCCGCGCAAATCTTTCATCGCACGATCAGCCTGCCAGGGTGCCATGCCGAACATCTTCGCGGCTTGCCCAGAAGACATTGAACCACCCGAAAGCTTTGCCATCGTGCGCAGTTTGGAGGCGAAAGCGGCAACGATCGGTACGGGGTCGGCACCCGACGCGAGAGCGTGGCGCAGAAGCACAAGAGCTTCACCAGATCGACCGGCGATTGCCGAATCCGCCACCTTGAATGCACTCGTTTCGACTCGACCTGAGTAGTAGCGGGCGACAGTTGCCTCGTTGATCTCATCAGCGTCATCGGCGAGCAGCTGTTGGCAGGCCGCAGCGAGTTCAGCTAAATCAGCAGAGAATGCCGACACGAGAGTTCGGAGTGCGCCCGGGGTGACACGTCGGCGCTTCGCTGCAAACTCTGCAGAGGCGAAATCGTACTTTTCGGTATCCTTCTTGAGCTCGAGGCAGGTGATCTCAATTCCGCCACCCTTGCCGGCGCGGATCGCGTCGAGCAACTTCTTGCCGCGCACTCCCCCGGCATGGCGCAACACGAGATAAGTGTCGTCTGCGGGCGCCTCGAGATAAGACAGGGTTTCAGTGATGAAAGCGTCGGTGCACTTCTCGACGTTCGTGACCCGAATCAGCCGGGGCTCGCTAAACAGGGAAGGGCTCGCAAGACTGATGAGTTCACCGGGACCGTAATGGTCTGCTTCAAGGTCATTGACCTCAAGACTGGGATCTTCGATCCTGAGGGTGTCACGAAGCGTGCGGATGGCACGGTCAGCAAGGAAACCCTCGGTTCCGCTCACGAGAATAATGGGTGCGGGACGCACCTGGTTCCACGTCAGTTGCGGGATAGCGACCTTCGACTTCGTCGTCGATCGTGCAGGGGTTCTGGCGGCCACGAGACTCCTCACTATGAACTGCAACCCAGCCTAATGCCGGGCACCCACATCGTTCTCCGACCACACAGAAACCACACCGGGCTGCACCGTTGAAGAGACCAACACCAAGCCGTCTTCGTCACTGCGGGCTACTGCCGTGCCAGCGTCATCGAGCATGGTGAGCGCATCGGCCGTCGGATGCCCATAACCGTTATCCGCTCCGACACCAATGAGTCCGAGAGTCGCTTTCAGCTCGAGATAGAGGGCCGGATACTGATCGCCGGAACCATGATGGCTTACTTTGACGACATCCACTTGTGTGAACGCGTGAGCGGAAGCGAGGCGCGACTGAGCGCTTTCGCCGAGGTCGCCAAGGAACACCGCGCTGAGACACTGCTGGAGACAGTCGGAGCGTGGAGCGAACTCGACAACCACGCTCGCGTCGTTGCCAGGGTCTATCCCCGACAGCACTGCTGCAGGCCACAGGATGCTCCACTGCAGTTCGCCAATCTGGCCCCGATCTCCTGCACTGACCTCCACCACGCGTGCCCCGGACGCCGCAAGTGTGCTGAGCAATTGCTCGTCGTCCGCTGAGCCGACCGGGCCAACGATGGCGGTGCTCACCTTGCCCACCACCGCCTCGGTTCCGCCAACATGGTCGTGGTCGAAATGGGTCAATACCAACAGATCGATGTGGCCAATCGCGAGGCGATCGAGACAGTTTTTGAGGAGTTCTGGCTCGGCACCGGTGTCGATGAGGGCAGTTTTGCCCGCGCTACGAACGACTACGGCGTCTCCTTGCCCGACGTCGCATTGGGCGAATTACCAGTCGCTCGGCCACGTGAGCGCCGTGCTCACGGCAGAGCCCACGACGACGGCGATGGCGAGAGCACCGGCGATGAGCAGCGAGGTTACAGCGTGCGCCCGCCACGCTCCAGTGGTCATGAGAGCGGTCAGGAGGAGCACCGTGAGCACGCTGAGGGTCACGACCCCCACCCAGCCCTCCCACCACGGTATGCGCGCCCACGGGGCCTCGGCGAAGAATTCAGCTACCGCGGCAACCCACGCGGAGGGAATCCACGCGATCCACATGAGGCCAAGCCCGAGCGCCGGGATCACCGAGAGCGCCACACACGCCGCGAGGCCGACGACAGTAGCGATGGGAGCGGCGGGCGCCGCCATTACGTTCGCGAGCACTCCATAGGTCGGCAAGGAGGGCTGCAAGAGCAGGAGCACGGGCTGACAGGCGAGCTGAGCCGCCAAGGGCACGGCAACGACGAGTGACAGCCAGCGGGGCATCCAACGTGCGAGAAATTGCGCAAGCGGTTCCGCAAACAGCAGTAGCCCAGCGGTAGCGAACACGGAGAGCACGAAGGCGAAGTTGCGCGAAAGCCACGGGTCGAACACGAGGAGTGCGATCGTAGCGAGGGAAAGAACGGCCATCCCCCGGATCGGCCTGCCGCTGCCCAGCGCAATCAGCACGAATGTTGCCATCAGCGCTGCACGCAGCACGCTCGGATCGGGCGTGACAACGATCACAAACGCCAGCAGCACGAGTATCGAGAGAGCAATCCGCAGTGCGCGTTGAACTCCGGCACGTCCGCCGAGCGCCATGATCAATCCGACCACGATCGCGCAGTTTGCCCCAGAGACGGCCGTGAGGTGGCTCAGCGAGCTTGTCTTCATCGCGGCATCCAAATCATCGCTGACGGCGCTGGTGTCGCCGATCGCGAGGCCACCCAAGAGTTCGCCCCCGCCACCCGGAAGCTGGGTCGTTGCAGCGGCAAACGTGCGGCGCAGCTGATTTGCCCAATCGAACTCCCGATTCGGAGCTGCGCGCCACTCTGGAGCATCCGAAGCGAAGAGGAGCACCGCGCGCCCGTCGCCGGGTTCGGTGTTCGCGAGAGTGCCGGTGACGGTGAAAGTGACACCGATCCCCCACGGCACGTTTTCGCCGGCGGACTCTGAAATCTCACGGCCGTCTGGCACGTCAGCCGCTGTCGTTTCGCTCGCGCCGAAACCACCCCGTTCGCTGAAAATGAGTGCAGGAGAATCGAGCTCTACGATTTCGCCATCACTCTCCAACTCGATGATGTTCGCTTGAAAGAACTCTGCATCGTCAAGCACCGCGCTCGTCGTCACTGCTGTCGCGGTGACGGTCGAATGTTGTGCAGCGATCTCCGCGAGCACCGCTGGTTGTCGATTCTCGGCCTGAAACGCGACCGATGTTGAACACAGAGCCGCGAGGGCGCATCCCAGCGCGAGACTGGGCAACAGTCGTCGCTCGGTCACGAGCGCAGCCGCCGCACACACCCCAGCTCCGAGCCATAGGGCAATTGAAACGTGAACAGACCACGCTGGGACCGCGATCAAGAAGACCGCCACGATCCACGCGGCGGCAACCGGCAGGCTCAACCGCAGATCGAGAGTCATACCGTGACCAAGTCGCGCAATCCGTCAAAGGTCGCGTCGCCAATTCCAGCAACGTTGCGCAAATCATCGATGCTCGTGAAGCGTCCGTTTGCGTCACGCCAGGCCAGAATGCGTGCCGCCATCGCGGGGCCGATGCGGGGCAGCGTATCGAGCGCTGCGGCATCCGCGGTGTTCAGATTCACCCGGCCATCCGATTCCGTGGCCCCGGCTGCGTCGTCGCCGTCGCCGGCGGCAGGCACGGCGAATTGTTCGCCATCCGTCAGCAGCCGCGCAAGATTGAGTTGATCGCGATTAGCGTCGTCCGTGAATCCCCCAGCCGCCGCAATCGCGTCGATAACCCGCGCTCCCTCCGCCAGTTCGAAGAGACCGGGGCGAGCCACAGCACCCGTGACGTGCACGAAGAGAGACGGAGCCTCAATCGCAAAGCTGTCGCCTCCATCACCAACCTCGCCCCGTGCGATCTCGAGGGCCGTCGGACTATCGGTGAGAGCCGTTGCCAACACCGCACATCCCAGCGCGACGAGCACCACAACGATGACGGCGCCAACGCGCACTCGCAGCCGTGCTTTGCGAGCCTGCTCAAACTCTTCCACCCCCAAAAACTAAGCGCGCCCCGATTACTCGGGACGCGCTTAGCGGTAAGTGTGGAGCTTCTTAGCCTTCGGTGGGCTGTTGACGAGTCGCGATGTTCACGATCTTCGGAGCACGCACAATGACCTTGACGATCTCGCGGTCACCGACGGTGCGCTTGACCGCTTCGGATGCCATGGCGAGAGCTTCGAGGTCGGCACCATCAATCTTGGGCGAGACTTCGAGGCGGTCACGGACCTTGCCATCAACCTGAACGACGGCCGTCACGGAGTCCTCAACGAGGAGCGACGGGTCGGCCTTGCGCCAGCCGGCGAGAGCGACGGTGGGCTCGTAGCCGAGCTTCTCCCACATCTCTTCTGCCGTGTGCGGAGCGAACAGGCTCAAAGCGATCGTGATGACTTCAGCAGCTTCACGAACCGCAGCGTCGCCGCCGCCAGCGCCGGTGTCGATCGTCTTGCGCGTCACGTTGACGAGGTCCATGATGCGAGCGACGAGCACGTTGAACTTGAGCGACTCGGCGAGGCCTGGGCCATCGGCGAGGAAGCGGTGGGTGGCGCGACGAAGCGTTGTGTCGCCTGTCTTCCACTCGATCTCGGGGGCACTCGTGACATCCCGCACCACACGGAACGCGCGAGCCAGGAACTTGTGGGATGCAGCGGGCGACACATCTTCCCAGTTGATGTTTTCCTCGGGCGGGCCAGCGAACGCCAACGTCAAACGAAGCGCATCGGCACCGTGCTCGGCGATTTCGCCCGAGAACGTGACAGCCTTGCGGCTGCGCTTCGACATCTTCTTTCCCTCAGAGAGCACCATGCCCTGGTTCAGCAGCGCGCTGAAGGGCTCGGTGAAGCTGACGTAGCCGAGGTCGAACAGCACCTTGGTGATGAAGCGCGAGTAGAGCAAGTGCAGGATCGCGTGCTCAACGCCACCGACATACTGGTCGACCGGAGCCCACTTTTCTGCTTCTGCCGGGTCGAAGGCCTGTTCGGAGTCGTTCGGGGACAGGAACCGCAAGAAGTACCACGAGCTGTCGACAAACGTGTCCATCGTGTCAGCGTCGCGAAGAGCAGGGCTGCCATCGCGCGGGTCTTCAACGTTGATCCAGTCTTCGGCGGCGGCGAGAGGCGACTTGCCCTTCGGCTTCAGGTCGAGACCTTCCGTCGACGGCAGTTCAACAGGCAGCTGGTCGAAGGGAACCGGAATCAGCTCGCCATCGGAACCGTGAATGATCGGGATGGGGGTTCCCCAGAAACGCTGACGGCTGATCAGCCAGTCACGCAGACGGTAGGTCTTCGCAGCACGACCGGTGCCGGCAGCCTCAAGCTGCTCCACAATCTTCCTGATCGCATTGTTCTTGCTCAGACCATCGAGAGGGCCTGAGTTGATCATGCGGCCATCGCCCTGCAGCGACTTGCCCGTCTCGCGCGGGTTCAACGGCGGCAGGTCATCTGGGAGGATAGCCATGCCGTTTTCGTCGAGCTCGAGAACAGGAATCAGGCCAGTAATCGGCGCATTCGTGTCGAGCACGACACGCACCGGCAGGTCGAACTTGATCGCGAACTCGAGGTCGCGCTGGTCGTGGGCTGGCACTGCCATAACCGCGCCGTGACCGTAATCAGCCAGAACGTAGTCAGCAGCCCAGATCGGGATGCGCTCGCCCGTGACCGGGTTGATGGCGAAGCGGTCGAGAGGGATGCCAGTCTTTTCGCGACCGGCATCCTTGCGCTCGATCTCGGTCTGCTTCTGGGTCTGCTCGAGATAGCTAGCGAATGACGCCTTCACATCGTCGCTGGCGTTCTCCACGAGTTCAGCAGCCAAGTCACCATCAGGGGCGACGACCATGAACGTCACACCGTAGAGGGTGTCGGGGCGCGTGGTGAAGACCGTGACCTTGCCGTCACGACCTTCAATCTCGAAGTCGACATCCGCACCGACCGAGCGGCCGATCCAGTTGCGCTGCATCGTGAGAACCTTCGACGGCCAGGCGCCCTCAAGCTGGTTGAGGTCGTCGAGCAGACGGTCGGCGTAGTCGGTGATCTTCAAATACCACTGTGTGAGCTTCTTCTTGACAACGACGGCGCCGGAACGCTCGGACGTGCCGTCGGCCAGAACCTGCTCGTTTGCGAGAACAGTCTGATCTACCGGGTCCCAGTTGACCCAGGAATCCTTGCGGTACGCGAGGCCCTTTTCGTACATCTTGAGGAACAGCCACTGGTTCCACTTGTAGTACTCGGGGTCGCTCGTGTGCAGAACGCGGTCCCAGTCAAAGGAAACGCCATAGAGCTTCATGCTCTTCTTCTGCTGGTCAATGTTGTCGTACGTCCAGCCACGAGGGTCAATGCCGCGCTCGATGGCAGCATTCTCGGCGGGCAGACCAAAGGAGTCCCAGCCGATGGGGTGCAGAACGTTGAAACCACGCTGACGCCAGTAGCGTGCCGCGATGTCACCGAAGGCGTAGGCCTCGGCGTGGCCCATGTGCAGGTCGCCCGAGGGGTACGGGAACATGTCAAGAATGTACTTGCGCGGGCGCTTGTCTTCGGGGTCGCTCGTCGCGAACGGCTTAAGCTCTTCCCACTTGGCTTGCCACTTGGCGTGGATGGCGGCTACATCGTAGTCCGAGGCACCATCGCGGTCGTCGTGTGCACCAGCAAAGTTGGGCTGCTCAGTCACGTAAACACTCTCAATTCGTTACAGGGAAGATCTAAGATTACCCAACTCACGGCCGCGCTCGAGGGGGCCAAAAAGTGTCGGGCAATTCCATTGTCTATGAGTTGACGTCTCTCACAGTACACAGCCCCACGGTAGACCGGTGGTTCGCTACAGCCGGGAGCGGATGCGCGACCGCTTAATCAGCCGGAACGCCGAGCACTCGCAGCAGTGCAGCCGCCTTCAACTTGACCTCGGCCAGCTCCTCTGCGGGCACCGAGAGAGCCGTGATGCCACCGCCGGCGCCAATCGTGGAACCCCGGGCATCCATCACGATGGAACGGATGACCATAGCAAGGTCAACGGAACCGTCAAGCCCCACGTACCCGAAGACGCCCGAGTAGATGCCGCGCGGGGCACGCTCAAGAGAATCGAGAATGAGCGTCGCCGAATGTTTGGGCGCTCCCGTCATCGATCCAGCCGGAAACGACGCCTTGATGGCATCGACAGCGCTCACCTCAGGCCGCAATTGACCCCGGATGGTGCTCACCAACTGGTGCACGGTCGCATAGCTTTCTACGTCGAACAGCTTCGGCACCGTCACCGAGCCGACCTCGCAGACGCGACCGAGGTCGTTGCGCATGAGGTCAACAATCATGAGGTTTTCGGCGCGCTCTTTGTCACTCGCGAGCAGCTCGGCGGCGAGCCGGTCGTCGTCATTCTGGTCGGCGCTGCGGCCGCGCGTGCCCTTAATCGGCTTGGTCTCGATCAGGCCGCTCGGGTCGATAGAGAGAAACTGTTCGGGAGTGGAACTCAGCAGCGCGGTCTCCCCCACCCGCATGAATCCACCGTGGTGGCTCGGGTTCGCGGCACGAAGCGCCAGATAGGTGGCGACAGGATCAGCGACCTCATCGACGTGCACACTCGTCGTGAGACACAACTGGTAGGCATCGCCCTCGGTTATTGCGCTCTGGCAGGCTGCGATCATGGCGAGATAGTCAGCGTCGGAATCGCGCCAGACTGCGCTCGGCGGCGGCGGTGTCGCGGCGCGTGGTGAGTGTTCCAGCGGTTGCGCGGCGGTTGCCGGCGGTGCCTGCGCTGCCGGCATTGCCTGTGGCTCGGGAGCGCGTGCTTCACCCGCCGCGGCAACGAGCGCCGCTATGTCATCGCGCCACTGCGCGAGCTCTGGCGTCCAACTCTCGCCGAGAGCGAGCAGGCTGAGCGACTGAGACGAGTGGTCGAACGCCAGAGCGCGGTCTACCCACAGCCAGGCGGCATCCGGCGTCTCGGCCGGTTTAGCGATGGGAACCCCGAGCGATTCGCCGCGCAGTTCGTAGCCGAGCCAGCCGACCCAGCCGAGCCGGAAACCCTCTGGCGCGTCGGACACATCGACGTCGGGCACGGCAAACTCGCGTCGCATCCAGTCGAAAACGGGTTCCGTGAGGTCAGTGCTGAGCACGGCGCGCTGCGAGAGCGCGAGGTAGCTGCGGCCGGTCGTCGCGCTCACTCCGCTGTCCAGCCAGATTGCGCCCGCCGCACTATCGGCACTCTTCAGGAGTTCGCTAAACACCGCCGCGGGGTCGACCCAGCGCGGCAGGTCAGCAATGAGAACGCGAGAGCGCATAACCTAAGCCTATGAGTGCGGACGCAATTTACCGGTGGCAGAACGACCAACTCCTCGAAGTTTCCCCCGACGACGTGCCTGAAAACCCCATGACCGTCGCCGATTCGTGGCTCGTCGACTCCGGCAAGGTACTCGCCCTCAACCTTCATAAGCAACGATTCTTGGATGCCGTCCCCGCTGCCCAGCAAGAAACTGCTGAAAAATTCTTCACGGCTGCGATCGCGGCTCTCCCCCGCGCTGGCGCCTGGTTTCCGCGCGTCGAGCTTCGCGGAGCCGAGTTCCTTCTGCGCTTGCGCGCCAACCCCGAGTTGCACCGCTCAGCGAAGGTGATCAGTTTCACGGGTGAGGATCCTCGGAGCCAGCCCAGCATCAAAGGGCCAGACATTCCCGCCCTGGGAGCCCTGCAGGTTGGCGCTCGCGCTCACGGCGCCGACGAAGCAATCATTCTCACCGACGAAGGCTTTGTTATCGAGGGCGCCTACAGTGCGATTTTGTGGTGGCGCGGCGAAATTCTCTGCGGCCCCCCGACGGAGTTCGCACGCGTAGACAGCGTGACCGCCCGCAGCGTGCTCACCCTGGCGCGGGCTCTCGGGCTCGACACCCACGAAGAAGCCGTGACCCCGGCCGAACTCGCCGAAACCGAAGTGTGGGTAGTGAATGCTCTGCACGGCATCCGTATCGTGTCGGAGTGGGTTGAGGGGCCAGCTGTCGCGGAGAAGCCGGGCCGTCTCGCGCAGTGGCGCACCCGGCTCGGAGCACTCGCTCGCACCATATAGCCAGTCTGCTTTCGGCTTGGCTCGCTAGGCTGATTCTGTGGATCCCGCTGACCTTGCCCTCAACACCGCAGCCGCCGCTGCCGGCGTTGATATCGGCCAATGGGTCAACGATGCGCTGAGCTACATTCTTGACACCGTGCAGTCGGTTGACCCGGTACTGCGCACCATTTTGGCGGGCGTCGCGATCATGCTCGAGACCTCGATCTTGGTCGGGCTGCTCGTGCCCGGCGATACCGTGGTCTTAGTCGCCAGCTCAGCAGTGGGCAGCATTCTCGAGGGTGGCATCCTCATCGCCGTCGTTATCATTGGCGCCCTCATTGGTGAGAGCGTCGGGTTCGCCTTGGGGCGCTTCTTCGGCCCCAAGATCAGGCACTCGAAGCTCGGCAAGCGCATTGGCGAGCAGCACTGGGTTCAGGCCGAACGCTATCTTGGGCGCCGCGGCGGCATCGCGGTATTCATCTCCCGCTTCCTGCCGGTGCTGCACTCGTTGATACCGGTAACGGTCGGCATGAGCACCATGCGTTACCGTACCTTCATGGCGTGGACCGTTCCTGCCACCAGCATCTGGTCAATCGGCTATGTCTCCGTCGGCGCCCTCACCGCCGGTAGCTTTCGGGAACTCCTCGATCAGTTGCATTACGCGGGCTACATTTTCGTCGCCGTTGTGGCAGCGCTTGCGATCATCGCGTTTGTCGCCAAGAAATTGTTGCACCGCTCCCAGCAGCGCCATATGGAACATCACGACAGCGAATAAACGTTAACGACTGAGGGGCGGATGCTCGTGCATCCGCCCCTCAGTGCTGAACTAGTCAACAGTGCTGAACTAGTCAGCTAGGTGTTGTTGCTTGGCCAGTATTAGCTGAGACCGTTTTCGCTCAACCACGCGCTGGCGATGTCGTCAGACGACATCTTGTCAACGGTGCTCTGAACGTTAAGGGCTACGAGGCCTTCGGGCGTGAGCTTGGCGCTCACAGCGTTGAGCACGTCAGCAACAGAGTCAGCGATATCTGCGTTTACCAGCGGAACAACGTTGGATGCCAAGAAGAGCCCCTCAGGGTCAGTCAGGCTCACGAGGTTCTCGGTCTGGATGCGCGGGTCGGCGCTGTAGACGTTCGCGATGTTGATCGTTCCCGCTACGAGAGCGTCAACGGTCGTGTCGCCGGTCGCGGTGAAACTGACGGTTGCACCGTAAGTCTCTTCAAGACCGGCGGGGCCGTAGGGACGCTCTTCGAGTTCAGCGTTGCCGCCGAGCTTGAGGTCGCTCACGCCAGCCAGGTCCGCGAGCGTGACAAGCGAGTTCTCCGCGGCGAAGTCAGCAGTCACGTTGTAGGAGTCCTGATCGGTGGCAGATGCCTGATCGAGAACGGTGAGACCCTCGGGAAGTGCGTCAGCGAGCTCTGCATAGACCTCGTCTGAAGCGGTAGCCGTGGTGTCGGCGCTGTAGAACTGGAGAAGGTTTCCCGTGTACTCGGGCATGATGTCTACTTCGCCGCTTTCAAGAGCAGGAAGGTAGGCGTCGCGCTGACCGATCTGGAACTGACGCTCCACATCAAAGCCGGCGTTTTCGAGTGCCTGCGAGTAGATTTCCGCAATGATTTCGTTGGAGTAATAAGCCTGCGATCCTACGACGATGGTGTCGCTAGAGGCGTTATCATCACTCGATCCAGTGTCCAGGGGATCACTAGTTGCACACCCTGACAGGGCAATTGCAACCCCGACCGCGGCGGCGCCAAGCGCGAGCCGGCCTTTGTTCTTAGCTGTGAACATTTCTATCCTCTTCTTTCTTGGGCAACTTTTGCTGCCACCGTACGTCGTCGAGGTGACGACGTTCGGACATCTTTAGCACGCCCAGCCGAAACTCCGCGGGGAACCGCGAATTGTTGCAGCAGAGCAAATATTCCATCGAGAGCGAGTGCGAGCGCCGCGATCAGCAGAGCGCTGCCGAGCATCTCGTCATAGCGCTGGAGGGGAAGGCCGCGGAAGATATAAATTCCGAGACCACCAAGGCCGACGTAGGCCGCCAGAGTAGCGGTGGCGACGACTTGCAGCGTGGCCGCCCGCAACCCACCGATTAGCAGCGGAAGCCCCAGTGGCACTTCCACTTTCCACAGGATCTGCCACTCAGTCATACCAATTGCGCGGGCCGAATCAATTACTCGACGGTCGACAGCCTCGATGCCCGCATAGGCACCAGCCAGAATCGACGGGATGGCGAGCAACACGAACGCGGTGACGGCGGCAATCTGCAGTTGAGTCTGGGCCACTCCGAAGAGGAGAACCAGCAGCAGGATGAGGCCGAAAGACGGCAGGGCTCGAGCCGCACCAGAAAGTCCGACAGCAAATTCGCGTCCCTTTCCGGTGTGCCCGATGTAGAACCCCAACGGCACTGCGATCAACGCGGCGATCACTACCGAGAGGAAGGTGTAGAACAAGTGCTCTTCGACGCGCACGGGGACGGGGTTATTGCCGCCAAGACGTTCCGGCGAGAAGAGCCACTGAACTGCTTCTACGAGGAGGTTCATACAAGCTCACCTTCCCTCACGGGTTCAGCGACAGGCTTCTTCTTTTTCTTAGCAACCGTCGCCCACGGCATAAGGAAACGTCCGAGCAACACGAGCGCTCGGTCGATGAGTAGCGCAACAACCACGGTCATGACAACGCCGGAGAAAATCTCCTCGGTGATGCGACGCTGAAAACCGTTGGTGAAGAGATAGCCAAGGCTTTCGACTCCGATCAGAATTCCAACCGTCACGAGGCTGACGGTGGAAACCGCTGCCACACGCAATCCGGCAAGCACGACAGGACCGGCGAGCGGAAAGTCGACCGTCCAGAATCTGCGCCAGCCGCCAAAACCGACAGCGGTGGCAGATTGACGAATCGCGGGATCTACGGAGGCGAGAGCATCCGCTACTGAACGAGCCATGATGGCCACCGCGTAGAGCGTGAGCGCAATCATGATGTTGTATTCGCTCAAGAAAGGAATCCCTAGCAGCGGTGGCAAAATCACGAAGAGCGCGAGCGAGGGAATCGTGTAGAGCAGCCCGGCAAGGGTCAGCAGGATGCCCCGAGTGAGCTTGAAGCGATATGCCAGCCACCCGAGGGGGATCGAAATGAGGAACCCGAGAACGATCGGCGGAATACTCAACCGAATGTGTTCAAGCGTGAGGCCCCAGATCAGATCAAGATTATTGATGATCCAGGTCACGCTAGTTCTGACCCTCCTACAAGAACGCCGGCGCCGCGGCCTTCACTGTCGACAAGAATTGTTCCGCTAGCGGTCTTTTTGAGCGTGAGCGCGCGCTTGCCACGGTCAGTCCCGATGAAATTGGCGACGAAGTCGCTTGCCGGGGCTGCCATGATCTCGGTCGGGCTGCCGACCTGCGCGATCTTGGCACCCTTTTCGAGAATGACGACCTGATCGCCGAGCAAGAATGCTTCGTCGATGTCGTGGGTCACGAAGACGATCGTCTTGTCGAGCTCGTGCTGCAACCGAATGGTTTCTTGCTGCAACTCCGCACGCACGATCGGGTCAACGGCACCGAAGGGTTCGTCCATGAGCAGGATGTTGGGGTTGGCCGCAAGTCCGCGCGCTACTCCGACGCGTTGCTGCTGCCCGCCCGAGAGTTGACTCGGGTAGCGGTCGGCCAAGCTGCGGCTGAGACCGACGGTGTCAAGCAACTCGAGTGCTTGCTCCCGTGCTTTCTTCTTCGGCACGCCATTGAGCATCGGCACCGTGGTGACGTTATCGATCACCTTGAAGTGCGGCAAGAGCCCGGAGTTCTGCATGACGTAGCCAATGCTGCGCCGGAGAGCAACCGGTTCTTTGCTCATGATGCTGACGCGATCGATTTCGATGTCGCCATCCGTGGGATCAACCATGCGGTTGATCATTCTCAACAGCGTTGTTTTACCACTGCCGGACGAGCCGACGAAGACCGTAATCTTGCGTGACGGAATCACGAGATTAAAGTCTTCTACGGCCACGGTCCCGTCGGGGAAACGCTTGGTTACTGCTCGAAATTCAATCATAATTTCGGCTCATTCCTCGCGCCTCTACGCGGATCGACACTTGCCAGCACTATTAGCTAAACAGTATTCGACGCCGCTGTCATTCCCGATTGGGCATAACTAAGGCAAATTCGCATAAAGCGAACTTAACTACCAGCTGATGTTCTCCGCAATGAAGCCGCGAACATAGGAGGTGCTTACGGTAATGAACTCTTCGTCGCCCTGCGGGTTCATCAAGAATGCGCGTGCCACGAGTGCATCGCTCATCTCAAGACCTGCTTCAAGCGTGAAGCGAGTTGCTGCGGAGTTCTCGACGCCAAATCGCGCTGAGAGTGCCTCAACGATGCGTTCGGCTACCAACGACTTGTGCGTGCGGCCGTTTGGCAGCGGGCGCAGGTCAAGCTGGTCGCCGACTCGCAGGCCGCGGAACCCTGGCTCTGTGCGGTACGTGTCAATTACGGAAGCAAACGCCGTGCTCAATGCCGCACGCCAGTCAGCGTGGGCTGGATCGTTGATGGCTTCGGTGATTCGTGCCATCACTCGATCGAAATTGCGCGATCCCAGAGCCTGCAACAATACGATGCGGTCGGGGAAATAACGGTAAACGGTGCCGATCGATGCTCCCGCGCGTTCGGCAACCATAGCGGTGGTTAGCCGCTCGATTCCGACCTCGTCGACGACGGATGCTGCTGCATCAAGTAGTGCGGTTAGACGAGCTGTGCTTCGTGCTTGCACTGGCTCGTTGCGTAGCGAGACTGCTGGTTCAGTCACGATCTCAATGGTGGTTGTTTGTGCGGACACAATGGCCCCCTTCTCGGTGTCTGATCAATCCTAACCTTTAGAACGATTGTTCTACGTGGGGTAGAAGCTCACTTTTTCTGGCAATAGGCCGTAAAATTCATATATGTGCGGTCGATTTGCTATGGACGACACGGTGAACCAGATGATCACCGAGTTTGTTTCGGCGACGGGTAGACCACCCGAAGAGTGGCAAGCCGATTGGCTGGCAACGCCAGTCGTGCGCCCAACGGATCAGGTCCCGATACTTCTCAAGACGACGCGTGACCGCGATGACCCCAAGTCAGAAGTGACTCCCCGAGCGGCACTCGCGCAATGGTGGCTCACGCCTCCCTTCTCCCCTGTACTGCGTGGCAAGTATCCGACCTTCAATGCTCGCAGTGAGACAGTCACTGAGAAGCCAACCTTTCGCTCTGCGGTAATTAGTCAGCGCGCAGTGCTGCCAGCGATTGGCTACTTCGAGACCAAGAAGAGTGGAGCGAAGCCTGTTCCCTATTACATTGCGCCCGCCCAGGGACTCATCTTCTTCGCTGG
Organism: Salinibacterium sp. NK8237; assembly: GCF_015864955.1. Classification (NCBI taxonomy): domain Bacteria; kingdom Bacillati; phylum Actinomycetota; class Actinomycetes; order Micrococcales; family Microbacteriaceae; genus Salinibacterium; species Salinibacterium sp. NK8237. Next base: position 539,081 of record NZ_JADYWE010000001.1, read on the forward strand.
TCTCTACTCGTGGTGGAAAGATCCCGCCGCCGACCCGAGCGACCCCACGCGCTGGCATCTGACGACCACTATGTTGACGCAACCGGCGGCCGGCGCACTTGCCGACATCCATGACCGGATGCCTGTCCTCGTAGCCCACGACGCGATCGATGAATGGATCGACCCACACACTCGCGGAGACCGCTTTCTGGTCGATAACGTGGTTACGGCATCCGCAACAGTGAGTGAACAGCTTCGTGCTGTGCCGCAGCTTTAGGCAGCCCTAGAGAACTCGTGTGCACCCCGGATGACCGCCAGTCACCCTAGGCTGGCTTCATGGCTCGAACCAGCGCGTCCAACACTCAGTCGAAAAAAGCGGGCGAGATCCTCCACCGAGCCGCCCGCATCGAGGATTCCTTTCACCGCTGGCGTGAACGCCGTGGTCGCAAGCGCGGACTCACCACCACGATTATTCCGTACAGCAGCTACGGCGCTCCGGGCTGGGCCCGTGTTCTCTGCCGAGTAGTTCTGACTCGCGGCACTGAGACGTCAAAGAAGCGTGCAGAGAAAGTTCGTGGCTGGCGCAGCTTCTTCAGCATCCCTGTTGATGATGAAGTCGTCACGGTGACCATCGGTGGCACAAAGGTCGAAGTCACCCCCAGTCGCGGTGGTGTCATCGACACTCAAATCAAGGCCACGCTGAGCCCTGGCTGGCAGACGGCCACCCTCGATTCTGCCGGTGCTGAACCAGCGATCGCCCACATCTTCGTTGTAGACCCACAGTCGAATTTCGGCGTGATTTCAGACGTGGATGACACGGTTATGGTCACGGCGCTTCCCCGACCGCTCCTCGCCGCGTGGAACACTTTCGTGCTCGATGAACATGCCCGACGCCCCGTTGCAGGGATGGCCGTGCTCTATGACCGGATCGCTCGGGCGAATCCGATTGCTCCCGTGATCTATCTGTCGACCGGCGCGTGGAACGTCGCTCCAACGCTGACCCGTTTCTTGCGTCGTAATCTTTACCCGCGGGGAGCAATGCTGCTCACCGACTGGGGTCCAACCCACGATCGATGGTTCCGCAGCGGCGCTGAGCACAAACGTGCCGAGCTGCGACGCCTCGCCGCCGAGTTTCCTCAAGTGAAGTGGCTGCTCGTGGGCGATGACGGGCAACACGATGAAGAGATTTATGGCGAATTTGCCCGGAGCCATCCTGAGAATGTGGCTGCTGTAGCTATTCGCCAGCTCTCCACCGGTGAGGCAGTTCTCGCTGGTGGGCGTAGTAGATCAGCCGAGTACGAAGAGACCTCATCGATTCCGTGGCGTTTTGCCCCCGACGGCGCACGATTGGCCATCGAGCTTCGCGAACTCGGCCTCATCAACGACTAGTTCCAAATTCTTTGTTAAATTTCGCGCACGATGCGCCTATCTGCAGGAACACGACGGTCGACGCTGCAATGATTGCCTAATGGCGTTACCAATCGAAGACTATGCCCTCATCGGCGACTGTCAGACTGCTGCCCTGATCGGAAAAGACGGCAGCATTGACTGGCTGTGCTTTCCACGATTCGACTCTGCGTCGATGTTCGGTGCGTTGCTCGGCAACGAAGACCATGGCCGTTGGCTGGTCGCTCCCCGAGCGAGTGTGGATGCCCCCGCTACCGTCACAACGACGCGCAAGTACCAAGACAACACCTTCATCCTCGTCACCAACTGGGTGACAGAAGACGGCGAAGTAGAAGTCACCGATTTCATGCCCCACGGCAACCGCCGGGCCGATGTGATTCGTCGTGTGCGGGGAATCAGCGGCAGCGTAGAGATGTACGCCGAGCTCCTCATTCGATTCGGATACGCGACCGCTCTACCCTGGCTGCACCAAGCCCCCGAGGCTGGTGGCAACGCCATTATCGGTGTCGCCGGCCCGGATGCGATCGTCGCGCGCGGTGTCGAAATGCACTCCGCGGACCACACCCACCGCGGTGAATTCACCGTGAGCGCTGGCGAAGTTCGTGACTTGACGATGACGTGGTACCCCGCCCATCGCAATCCACCATCCGAGGTTGATGTGGATTCGCTCTTAAACAGCACGCGGCAGTGGTGGCTTAACTGGTCTGACCACTGTGAGCCAACCGAGCAGTATCGCGAAATCGTCAAGCGATCACTTCTCGTGCTTCGCGTACTCACCCACGAAGACACCGGAGGGATCGTTGCCGCGGCCACGACCAGCCTCCCGGAATGGTTCGGCGGCACCCGCAACTGGGACTACCGCTACGTGTGGCTCCGCGACGCCGCCCTGACCCTGCATGTGCTTCTCGACCACGGCTACGTTGCCGAGGCTGAAGCGTGGCGTCGGTGGTTGCTGCGAGCGATCGCTGGTGACCCCGCGGACGTACAAATCATGTACGGGCTCTCAGGAGAACGCTGGCTGGAAGAGCGCGAGCTCACGTCGTTACCCGGCTATGAAGGGGCATCCCCCGTTCGCGTCGGCAATGGTGCCTTCGACCAGTTTCAAGGCGATGTCTTTGGCGAGGTCATGGTTGCTCTTCAGGCAGCACGCCGATCGGGAGTTCACGAGAACGACTTCTCGTGGCCCCTCCAGCGGGCGCTCATGTCTCACGTTGAAGACAACTGGAGCCGACCAGACAACGGCATTTGGGAGATCCGCGGGCCAGAACGTCACTTCACACACTCTCGGGTCATGCTGTGGGCGGCAATGGACTGTGCAATCACCGCTGTCGAAGAGTTCGGGCTTGAAGGTCCGATCGAGACGTGGAAAGAGATTCGCGAAGAGATTCACCAAGAAATTGAACGAGACGGGTGGGATGCCGAGCGCGGCACATACACGCAGTACTACGGCGGCACCGGCGTCGACGCATCGCTACTGCAGCTACCGCAGGTCGGGTACATCGCTGCCGACGACCCCCGCATGCTCGGCACAGTGGCTGCGATCGAAGAGGAACTGCTCTCCGACGGTCTCGTGCTGCGCTACCTCACCGAGAGCGGCGTCGATGGCTTGCCCGACGGAGAAAACCCGTTCCTCACATGCTCGTTCTGGCTAGTGGAGCAGTATGCCTCCTCAGGCCGCATGGATGACGCGACCACCCTCATGGATCGCCTCGTCGGCTTCGCAAATGATGTCGGTCTCCTCAGCGAAGAATACGACACCGTGAACAATCGCCAGGCGGGAAACACTCCTCAAGCGCTCAGCCACTTGGCACTCGTGCGCGCCGCGGATGCGATTTCGGAAGCAAAGACACCCCGGTGAAGTTTGTAACGACGCTTGTTATTGCGCGTCGTTCTCCGCTGCTGCAGGTCTTCAAAACCTCTGTGGCCGCAGTCATTGCCTGGGTCGTCGCCGGCTTTGCCGTGCAGCAATCGTTGCCAATATTCGCAGCGATCGCTGCGCTGCTCGTCGTGCAACCCAGCGTCACACAGTCGATCGAAAAAGGGCTCGAGCGCAGTATCGGAGTTGTCGCGGGCGTCGTGATCGCCCTCGGCGCCGGCCAATTCTTTGGCGATGCCAGCTGGGTCATCCTGATGGTGATCGTGCTCGCCGTTGTGCTCGCGTGGGCACTAAAACTGAGCGCCGGTTCTGCCAACCAAATTCCCATCAGTGCCATGCTCGTGATCGCGCTCGGCGGCCAAAATGCGGAATTCGCCATCGATCGCATCATCGAAACGATCATTGGTGCTGTGATTGGCCTCATCGTGAACCTGGCGATCGTTGCCCCTGTCATCGTGAGCCCCGCCCATACGGCGGTATCGCTGCTGACCAAGCACACCGCCGCCGCCCTCGAGTCCCTCGCTTCCGCCCTTCGAGTGCCCAAAACGGATGCTGAGCTCGGCGTCTTATTGGCAGACTCGCGACACCTCAAAGAACTTCGCGACGCAGCATCCGCAGCCCTGCGCAAGGGTGCAGACAGCCTTACTTTGAACCCCCGTCGCAGCAAGCACCATCGTATTTTGCGTCGGGATCGCGAGCTCTTCGAGATGCTCACCGTGATCGTCACCCGAACACTCGGAATGGCGCGTGCTATCCATGACCGCTATGACTCCGAATTGGCATCCGACCCGGTCGCACTGTCAATCGCCGGAGAGCTCGAACGTGCCGCTCATGACCTGCGGCTGCGTGGGCGCTCTCCAAACGAGCGAGAAGCAGCGCCGCCGACGCGGGAGCTGCTCACCCTCACTGCCCCGCTCACGGTACTGACGCCGCATCCGCTGCATTGGATACTGATCGGTTCGTTGCTCGAGGATGTGCGGCGCGTGCACGAAGAAATTGTCGGCGATAAGCCAACGGGTTAGCTAGCCTACAATCGCGGTGCAGTCAGCGAGACAGTGCACAAACCGACCGGTCTCGCTCGATAGCCCGCGGCGCAGCTCTAGTAATTTGAGGGCTGCATCGTCGATAACCGATTCGTCAAGTTCACCCTCATCGATTGCTTGCGAGACTGCCGTCACGATGCCAGAGGTATCGACAGCTCCGACGTACAGCAGCATCGTGTTGCCGGCCTCGATCGCGCGCACCGCGTTAGCGACTTGGTCTGAATACTCGGCCACCCCGGAGCGCTCCAGCATTCCCATATCGTCAGTGATCGATACGCCGTCGAACCCCAAATCGTCGCGCAAAATGTCGTGCCAGCGCGTCGAAAACGTCGCCGGTTCTGGATCAACAGCGGTGAATTCTAGATGCCCAAACATCACCAAGGGGGCGCCAGCAGCAATACCCTCCTCGAACGGCACCGCATGAGTGGATTGCCAGTCGTCATACGACAGTGCCGTTGTCGGGATGCTCGTGTGCGAATCCCCTTCGGCTGCACCATGCCCCGGAAAGTGTTTGAGCGTAGAAAGGATGGGCGATTCACCCTCAACGGCCTCAGCAACGCGCGCCCCCGCATCCGCTCCGGTACTGCCGAATGAACGTTCGTAGATGAAACTCGACTGATCGCTGGCAACATCAGCAACGATTCCAAAATTGACAGACACTCCCACCGACTCGAGCAGGGCGCCCCGTTGGGCAAAAGCGTCGAAGGTGGCCTGAGGATCACGATCGCGCAGTTCAATCGCCGCTGCGGCGTCATCCGTGGGCACGCGACGCACGATTCCACCCTCTTGGTCGGTAGCCACCAGCACCGGAAGCCCAGCGTCGTCGCTGAGAGCTGCGGTCTCTGCGGTGAGTTCGCTGAGGGTGCTGGGGATGTTGTCGCCCATCAGGATGAAGCCGCCGACATCCGCAAAATCGGAACTGATGCGATCGGCCGGAGCGACTCCGGGAATGTGCACCATGAGCATGCTCAATACTTTTTCACGCAGAGACATCGTGGAAAGGCGATCACTGGCATACTGCGCAGCCGGATCGATGTGCACCGGCGTTGGCCGTGGATCAAAAGTGGGCGACGGCTCGATATCGGACTGCGAATTAGCAGTGCAACCCACGAGTGCGAACGTGAGAGCGAACGTGAGAGCGAACGCCGCAACGCACGCAGGAAGTCGGCGCGCACTGGTCATGGTGCGATGGTACTCGGGATCAGAAAATTGGGATTAAGAAAGCCACGTTAACGAGGCAAAGTCTTCGGCGGTCAGCCCAAACTCTTCGGTAGCGTGGGCCACCGTTGTGCGCACATCAGGAACGTCAACATTCTTGCGCGTGATGATGTCGATACCCGACGGCGTGAGCCGGGAGCGCGAGAACCGCAGAACAACGGTATCGAAAGGTTCATCCGCCCCGACCACCTGCCAGCGGCTGGTCAACACTTTGAGCCAGCCCTGACCACGCCACACGAACTCGTCGCCCTGAAACCGGTCAGTGCCCACGATCGTCTTGGTCTCACCCGCACGGGTCGTGTAGCTCACGGTGTCAGCGAGAGTTAACTCTTCGCCCTCAACTCGCTCATAGGAAAACTCAGGACCATGGCGTGTTCCATCGAGCCACATCGGAAAATTGGTCGCCGCGACAACCCACGTGCCTGGCAGCTTGGTTGCCAGCACCGACGCATCAAAAACTTCACTCACAATGATCAACATAGGTCACAATGTCTGGGAGTCAGCGTCACGACTCCGGTAAAACGCTACTCTTGCGTCATGTTTCGCGCCCTCGCCCGGTCGACCCACCCGGGACCAACCATTGCTGTCACTCTCATCGCATTCGCGCTGGCCTGGGGTTCTGGCCTTGATGGATGGCGCATTGCGGTGGTAACGGTGGTGATCCTCTTCAACCAACTCTCGATCGGACTCTCCAACGATTGGCTCGATGCAGCGCGCGATCGCCGCACCGGACGCACCGACAAACCCATCGCGAGCGGCGAAGTTTCCGCAGGGCTGGTGGCTAGCGTCGCACTCGTCGCCGCCGCGGCATCCGTCGGGTTGTCGTTGTTGCTCGGCCCGCTTGCAGCCGCAGCGCATGGCGTGTTTTTGGCTAGTGGTTGGCTCTACAACCTTGGGCTCAAGTCAACCGTTGCCTCCGTCGTGCCGTACATCGCCGGCTTCGGCGCCCTACCCGCCATCGTGACCTTGGCCGCGCAACCACCACAGTTGGCTGCGACCTGGGTAATCGCCGCCGGCGCCCTCCTAGGCATCGCCGCCCATTTCAGCAATGTGCTCCCTGACCTCGATGACGACCGGGAGACGGGGGTGCGAGGGTTGCCGCATTACCTCGGCTCCCGAGCATCCGGAGCGATCATCGCGGTGAGTCTCGTCGCGGCATCACTCGCGATCGTGTTCGGGCCAGGCACACCGCCAACCACGATCGGTTATATCGGTGTCGGCGCTATCGGCGCTATCGCCGTCGTCAGCGCCACGCTCATCGCCCGCAACATCATGAAGCGGATGCTATTTTGCCTCAGCATTGCCGCCGCGTTGATCAGCGTCGCGCTCTTGCTGCTCTCGGCACCGCAACTCAGCTAGCGCACTTGACACCTGCGCAACGTTGCCGCTCGGCGTGGTTAAGCCAGTGGCGGAGCAAAATCCGGAACGGTTGTTTCTGCCGGAGCGGGATTGCGGATGCCAAAGAATGACACGATTCCTCCCGCGACCAACAGTGCCGCGATCACGATCACGACGTGGTGAAAGTTCTGCGGCGAAAGCGGACCGACAACGATCACGCCGATGAGGGCAACCGTGACAAGGCCGGCGATACGCGACACCGCGTTATTCAGGGCAGAGCCGATTCCCGCTTGTTCCGCCGAAATCGCGCCCAGAATTGCGGAGGTCAGCGGCGCGACAGTCATCGACATTCCGACAGCAAAGAGCACGATTCCCGGCAGAACTTCAACGAAGTAGTTGACGGTTTGCCCTAACCCCAAGAACGTGATGTAGCCGATACCGCCCAACACCGGCCCTAAGGTCATGAATAACCGTGGGCCATACTTTCCGCTGAGCTTGCCAAAATACGACGACAGCAAAATGATGCCGATTGACGAGGGCAGGAACGCCAGCGCCGCAAAAGTCGCCGAATAATTCGCCACTTCTTGCAGATAGATCACGACGATAAATCCGCCGAGTGCCAATCCCCCATAAATGAACATCGTGGCGATGTTTCCCATACTGAAATTGCGGTGGCGGAACAGCTCAAGCGGCAACATCGGATGAGGCGCCCGGTGCTGCCAGAACAGGAAAGCGACAAGGCTCAGAATCCCGAGCGCGAACGGCACAAAGACCACGGGGCTATCCCAGCCGAAATTCCCCTGCTCAATGAGAGCGAAGACGGGGCCACCGAGTCCGATGATCCCCAACACTGCGCCGAGATAATCGATGCTGGTGTTGGCCTTACGTTCGTCTTTGTGGCCGAGCAGCACAATCATCCACAGGGTGACAGCAATCGGAATCACATTGATCGCGAACACGAGGCGCCAGCTCAGCAGGTCAACGAAGAGCCCGCCAAGCACCGGGCCGACAAGAAACGCGGCACTCGTCCAGGCCGTCCACTGACCAATCGCGTGCGCTTGAGCCGCGCCCCGGAACGACGACATGATCAATGCAAGCGAACTGGGAACCAGTAACGCTCCAGCGATCCCTTGGACCCCACGGAACGCAATCAGAAACTCGACGTTCGGGGCAATCGCAATCAACAACGATGCAACGCCGAAGCCGATGAGCCCCACCCGCAAAATGACGATGCGACCGAACACATCGGAGAGTGAGCCCGCCAGCAAAATGAGGGAACCGAGAGTGATCAAATAGGCATCAACGACCCACTGTTGCGTGCTCAGTCCACCGCCCAACTCGTCGCTGATAGCGGGAAGCGCAACGTTGATGACGGAGCCGTCGAGAAACGCCACAAACGACGCGAGAATCGCGACAACTAGTACGAAACGCTGAGAGCGGAGCATAGAAGAATTCAACACCGATTCGCCGACGAATATGCCCTGCCCGCGCTAATCAAGGCGGGAGAATCCCGTTACGCGAACTACCGCAATCCCTTCGGCGGCTGACTCGGCCAGATCCACCGTGGCCGTGATAGCCCAGTCGTGGTTACCGGCCGGGTCCTCAATGATCTGACGCACATGCCACTGGCCCGGCTCCTCGGTGATGACGATCATGGCGGGGCCGCGCGCGTCACCCGCCACAGAAAGAGTGTCGTGCTCGTCGAAGTAGCGGTCGAGCGCCTCGCCCCACGCCTCCTCATCGAAGCCGGCTGCGGCATCCAGCTCGCCTAGAGCGACAGCATCATCGCGGGCCGCCAGCTGCACACGGCGGAACATTTCGTTGCGCACGAGCACGCGGAAGGCCCGACCATTGGTGACAACGGATGCCGGGGTCGGCGGCAGAACCGGCTCGCCGCTGGTAGCGGAGTCGACCCCGTTCGTCATGGCCTCCCACTCGTCGATGAGGCTCGAGTCGACCTGGCGCACCAGTTCGCCGAGCCACTCGATGAGGTCGAGAAGTTCGTCAGTCTTTGCGTCATCCGGAATCGTTTGACGGGTCGCCCGGTAGGCATCGGAGAGGTAGCGCAGCACCAGACCTTCGCTGCGCGCAAGACCGTAGAAGCCAACAAAGTCGGCGAAGGTCATGGCCCGCTCGTAGAGGTCACGCACGACGGTCTTGGGGCTGAGCTCGAAGTCGCCGATCCAGGGTTGGCTCGCGCTGTACATGTCGAACGCGGCCGTGAGCAACTCCTCGAGCGGCTTGGGCCACGTGACCTCTTCGAGCAGTTCCATGCGCTGGTCGTACTCGATGCCTTCGGCCTTCATCGCCGCAACGGCCTCACCGCGGGCCATGAACTGCTGCTGCGACAGAATCGGTCGCGGATTGTCGAGCGTTGCCTCGAGCACCGAAATCATATCCAGCGCATACGTGGGTGATTCCTTGTCGAGCAGGTCGAAGGATGCCACAGCAAACGGCGAGAGCGGCTGGTTGAGAGCGAAGTTCGCCTGCAGGTCAACGGTCAGTCGAATCTCAATGCGTTCGTCAAAGCTCTCGACCTCTTCGCCATCCACGATCATGGTGTCGGAGACGCGGTGTTCTTCGACAATCTCGGCGGTGCGCAGGGTGCGGTAGATCGCCAGGGCCTGTTTCGCCAGTGCACGTTGGCTGTGGCGAGGTTCGTGATTGTCTTGCACGAGCGTGCGCACGTTAGTGAAGACATCTCCCCCGCGGGCGATCACGTTGAGGATCATGGCGTGGTTCATGCGCATATTGCTCGTGAGCTGTTCCGGCTCGGCGGCAATCATGCGGTTGAAGCTCGCTTCACTCCAGGTGACAAACCCGTCCGGAGCTTTTTTGCGCACGAGCTTGCGCAGCTTCTTGGGATCGTCTCCCGCTTTGGCCACCATCTTGGCGTTGTCAGATTCGTGTTCGGGTGCTTGAGCGACCACCGTTCCGGCGGTGTCGAAGCCGGCACGGCCTGCTCGGCCCGCGATCTGGTGGAACTCGCGAGCGGTGAGCTGGCGCATCCGCGTTCCGTCGTACTTAGTGAGTTGCGTGAGCAGAACGGTGCGGATCGGCACGTTAATGCCGACGCCTAAGGTGTCTGTTCCGCAAATGACGCGCAGCAGCCCGCGCTGGGCCAGTTGTTCGACGAGGCGACGGTATTTCGGCAGCATGCCGGCGTGGTGCACGCCGATGCCCGACCGGATGAGGCGTGACAGCGTCTTGCCGAACACCGTCGTGAAGCGGAAGTCTCCAATGGCATCAGCGATCTCGTCGCGTTGCTCGCGCGTCACGACCTTGAGGCTCGTCATCGCTTGAGCACGCTCGAGGGCTGCAGCCTGCGAGAAATGGACAATGTAGATCGGGGCCTGGCCCGTGGAGAGAAGATCTTCGACCGTCTCGTGAATCGGGGTAAGCGCCCAGGAGTAGTGCAAAGGCACCGGGCGCTCAACGCCGGTGATGAGGCTCGTCTCGCGGCCCGTGCGACGGCTGAGGTCATCCGCCAACGGCTGCATGTCGCCGAGCGTGGCCGACATCAACACGAACTGCACGTTCGGCAGAATGAGCAGCGGCACCTGCCACGCCCAGCCGCGATCGGGGTCGGCGTAGAAGTGGAACTCATCCATCACTACCTGGTCTACTCGGGCATCCGCGCCTTCACGGAGCGCAAGGTTGGCGAGAATTTCTGCCGTGCAGCAAATGATGGGCGCATCGGCGTTGACGGACGAGTCGCCGGTAACCATCCCGACGTTCTCGGCGCCGAAGACCTCAACGAGCGCGAAGAATTTCTCGCTCACCAGCGCCTTGATCGGCGCTGTATAGAACGTGCGCTGGCCTTGGGCGAGCGCAATAGCGTGAGCGGCAATAGCGACGAGAGACTTGCCCGTGCCCGTGGGGGTTGAGAGGATCACGTTCGCGCCCGAGACGAGTTCGATGACGGCTTCATCTTGCGCGGGATAGAGAGTCAACCCGCGATCGGATGCCCACCCGACGAAAGCGTCATAGGTTGCGTCTGCGTCAAAGGGCGTCGGAAGCGCATCCAGAAGTGAGGCCATTGTTCCACCGTAGCCGGGTCAGCAACCCTCGGAGCACGCTAGCTGAGCGCGAGCATCACCGAGGCGACGAGGGCAAGCACCATTCCGAGCAGTTGGATCCGGCTGACTTTCTCGTGCAACGTGAAGCGAGCGAGCACAATCGTGGCGAGCGGATACAAACTCACAAGAACTGAAACGGCCGCCAAACTTCCCGCCTGAAGAGCGAACAGGATGAACGCATTGGATGCTCCCACGAGCACACCACCCGCGGCGGCCAATATTCGCGCCCGGCTCACACTTCCCACGGGGCCACCCTCGGGCTGGTGATCGAACTGTGCGAAGAAGCGGCGCAGCGGAGCGCTCACCCGGATGGCACCGAGCAGCACAAGCATCACGCTAAGCCCCACAACAATCTCGACTACAGCAGGAGCGAGCCCCGCACTGTGCGGAGCCTGGTCTAGGGCGATGAGAGCGCCGCCAAGGCTGAGCCCCGACACAATGCTGATCACCACGGTGCGGGGCCGAACCCGCGCGCCAGAATCTGATCGAGTGATCGACACCAGCAAGGCGCTCACGAGAGCGAGACCAATGGCGATCCACGCCTGCACCGAAAGCTGATCGCCAGCAATCACTGCGAACGCGACAGGGACGACAGCGCCAACGACAGCGATCAAAGGTGCAACCAAGCTCATCGGACCATCCGCGAGGGCAGCGTAGAACGTCAGCAAACCGAGAATGGCGCCGAGCCCAGCCAAGCCGCCCCAGAAAACAGCATCGGGCTCGAAGCTCACTGGCACAAAGAGAATGGCGATCAGAAGCGAGACGGTAGCGAATGCGTGGATGATCGTCGTCGCGGGCACCACACGCAAACGTCGAGTGCTCAAGCCACCGAAGAAGTCGGACACTCCATAAAACACGGCGGCGGCAAGCGCGAGCACAACGCTGAGGATCATTCCGTCAGCATAAGGCTCGTACGCTCCCGTATGAGGTAGGGAGAGCTAGTGGCGCGGGTAGAATTGGGTGTGCCTAATTCCAGTGATCTCCCCGAGCCCGACGCTAACGTTGTGGATCCGGTTGAACTTGAAACCACTCTCAAGGTGCTCAGCCAGATGGCAAGCATGGACGAGGAGCACCCCGACTTCGTGACGGTGCGCCGCGCTACCGCCGCCATGTTCAAGGCCGTCAAGAAAGAGCGCCGCCTCGAGAAACGTGCCGCCATCGCCGATGCCGACCGCGAAGTGATTGCGGCAACCGCCACGGGCGCCGCTGACCGCATCGATGATGAGACTCGCGGAATCCCGATTTCAACGAATACTGAAGCGCCGACGGCGGGCGAGCTGATCAAGGCGCGCCCCTGCTACATCTGCAAGCAGCCGTATACGACCGTCGATTCGTTCTACCACCAGTTGTGCCCCAGTTGCGCCGCCTTCAATCACGCCAAACGCGACGCCCGCACCGACCTCACCGGCAAGCGTGCCCTGCTCACGGGTGGCCGCGCCAAGATCGGCATGTACATCGCGCTGCGTTTGCTGCGGGATGGCGCGCACACCACCATCACGACCCGCTTTCCTCGGGATGCCGTTCGTCGCTTTTCGAGCCTTCCCGATTCGGCAGACTGGCTGCACCGGCTCCGTGTCGTCGGAATCGACCTTCGCGATCCCGCTCAGGTGATCGGGCTTGCCGAATCGGTTGCTGCCCAGGGCCCGCTCGACATCCTGATTAACAATGCGACTCAGACGGTGCGCCGCTCCCCCGGTGCCTACCAGCCGCTCGTCGACGGCGAGCTAGCACCGCTGCCCGATGGCCCGTTGCCCGAGCTCACGACCTTTGGCCACACCAACGATCCTCACCCGCAGGCGCTCGCCCAGTCGGTATCCGCTCACCCGATTTTGGCCGCGGCCGCGACGCGCGCGGAAGAACTCACTGAGCAAGCGATGACGGCCGGCTCGAGTTCCCTTGAGCGCCTTGCTGCTGGAACGGCAATCGATGCGGGCGGGCTCGTTCCCGACCTCGACTCGATCAACTCGTGGACCCAGCATGTCGATCAGGTCGACCCGCTGGAGATGCTCGAAGTTCAGCTCGCGAACACCACGGCGCCGTTCGTGCTGATCTCGATGTTGCGCCCTTCGATGGCATCGTCCACCGCTCGCCGCAAATACATCGTCAACGTGTCAGCGATGGAGGGCGTCTTCGGTCGCGGCTACAAGGGTCCAGGGCATCCCCACACCAACATGGCCAAAGCCGCCGTCAACATGCTCACCCGCACGAGTTCTCGCGAGATGTTCGAGAGCGATGGCATTCTCATGACGAGCGTCGACACCGGCTGGATTACGGATGAGCGCCCCCACCCCACCAAGGTGCGGTTGGCAGAAGAGGGCTTTCATGCGCCGCTCGACCTCGTCGACGGTGCGGCCCGGGTCTATGACCCCATCGTGCGCGGCGAGGACGGCGAAGATCTGTTTGGCATCTTCTTGAAGGACTACGACAAGAGCTCATGGTGACCCCGGCCGAGTTTCTGAAGGCGACCGCGAGCGGTACGCGGGTTGTTGTTCGCCACCTCATCGATGATGGACGCGCAACAGACTCGCTCGGCTATTTTCATCTCGCCGATGACGCCCGCTGCGTCGTTGCGACAAAGCGCGGGCTCGAGACGATCGAGCTCGCTCAGGTGATTGCAGCCAAAGAAGTGCCACCTCCTCCGGCACCGCGCCCGCGGGCTACTTCTTCGCGGTAGCCTTCGCAGGCGCCGTCTTTGCTGGCGCCTTTGTTGCTGGCGGTTTCGTTGCTGGCGCCTTTGTTGCCGCAGTCGCGGAGGTCTTCGCTGGGGCTTTCTTCGCTGGCGACTTCGTTGCGGCTCCCGTCTTTGACTTAGCGGGGGCCTTCTTCGCGACAGGCGCCGCCGTCTTTGCTGCCGAGGTCTTTGCTGCTGCCTTCGTTGCAGTAGCGGGCTTCGCCTTCGCCGGCGCTTTCTCCACAGGAGTCGTTGCTACCGGTGCCCTCTTCACTGGCGCCGAAACCGTGCCGGCGAGCTCTGCGGGCGTGACTTTGCTAGGGTTGAAGTGCGATCCTGGGTCGGCAGCGTCGAACAGACCCTGCATGACTTTGACGCCCTCGGTGGAAATGTCTTGTTCAAGCCAGGGCGAGTGCTCTACACCGACGCCGTGGTGGTGCGAAATGGTGCCATCGTTGTCAACGAAAGACTGCTGAATCGCACGCTTTACCGTGTCGTACTCCCCCATGGGGTCATCGCCGAACGCGAATGCGAAGGTAAAGTAAAGGCACGCTCCCGAGTGATACGAGTGCGACATGTGCGACATGATCCAGCCCTTGGTGCCGAGGGAATCGTAGGCATCGTTTGCGGCTTTGTGTGCTGCCGCATGGAGCTTCACGACCGACGACCATGGGGTCGCCGTCTCGGAAACATCGCCGGCAGCTCCCATGTCGAGCAAGAAGTCGCGCAAGTAAGGAGTGTCGAACTTCTTCTGGTCGTAGAGGATGCCCGGCCCCGTGCCTACGCCCATTCCACCGTGTTTGCTAACGATTTTGTCGACAAGGCTCTTCTGACGTTTGGCGTGCGATGCTTCGCCCTCAAAGCCAATAAACGACAGACAAATGTCGTCAAGGTTCCAGCCCTTGGCGGTCATAATTTTGGGCAGTGCGGTCTCGGCGGTGAACTTGCTAAAGCCGGTGCGTGTCTTGCTCGTGGCGAGGGAGAAGCCGGTCTCTTTGGCATCAGAAATTCTGGTGATGGATGGTGTGGCGTCCGATTCGGCAATAGCTTGCATTGCCGCGATACCCGACTTCCAATTGGGGAAGAAGTACGCGTAAACATCGCGTTTCTCGGGAATGCGGTGCACCTGAACAGTAACTTCGGTGATCACGCCGAGTCGCCCTTCGCTGCCGAGAATCATCTCCCGCACGCTTGGACCGCTTGAGGTGCTCGGTAACGGCCGCAACACCAGAACGCCACCGGGCCGTACGACGCGAAGACCACGAGTGATGTCGGCAATGTCGCCGTATTTGTCTGACTGCATTCCTGAAGAACGCGTCGCAACCCAACCGCCAACCGTAGAGTGAGTAAAGCTGTCGGGGAAGTGACCGATTGTCCAGCCTTGAGCATTGAGTTGTTCTTCGAGGTCAGGGCCCTGAGCACCCGCTTGAATGCGGGCAAGTCCTGCTGCCTCATCGACCGCGATGACTTCGCGAAGGCGTCCGAGGTCGAGCGAAATGACGACACGCTTCTCGGCAGGAAGCGGCTCGAGGCTGCCAGCGATGTTGCTTCCGCCACCAAAGGGGATGATGACAGCATTGGCAGCGACAGCGGCATCCACTATGGCTTGCACTTCGCTCTCATCGCCCGGATACACCACAACGTCCGGGCTACGCAGAATTGCGTTGCTGCGAATGCGAACGAGGTCTCGCAGGCTCTTTCCATAGGTGTGGATGACGCGAACCATGTCATCACGCGTTACGTTCTCGTCGCCGACGATTTTCGCAAGCTTTTTAACGAACGGCGCCGCCGCTGTGCTCTTGGGCACGTTGAGTTCTTCGAACGAAGGCTCACCCGCGCGCACGGCACTGTCGAGATCGAGCCCGACTGCATAGTGCACGAAGGGAGCAAAACCGGGCTTGTCTTCGTGGTGAAAACCGACGCCTTCGTTGCCCCAGCCCCACCACTTCATGTGCTTTACAGCGGTCATCTTGATCCCTTCGACAATGCGGTTGGCATTGGCTGAACTGTTTCATGCAATTCGCGCACGGCGGCAGCCAATCGCACAGAGAATTTCTCGGGTGTTTCAGAACCTTCGCGGTACATTAATTCGCCACAGACTACCGTGACGGGGAGGCGGCCAGGCTTAGGCCAGTTGTAGCCACGCGGCATTGCGGCCGATGCTCCCACGAGAGCGATAGGCAAGCACGGTGCCGACGTGGCGATGGAAAGCGCAGCAGCCCCTGGCATGAAGCGCCCAAGCGCACCTTCGCGCGTGCGACCGCCCTCCGGAAAAATGAGCAGCGGAACTCCACGCTCTAGCAGCGCACGAGATGCGCCCGCTCGCTTGCCCTCCGAATTGCGTTCGATGGCGAAAGCGTTGAAAAAGAGCGTCGTGAGCCACTTTCGCCACCACATCTCAAAGAAATAGTCCGCTGCCGCACCGGCGGCAAGGTAGCGGGCACGGGCGCGGGGCAGCGCTCCGATGATGAGCGGAGCATCCAAATGGCTTGAATGATTCGCGACGACGATAAACGGCTGGGTGAACCGCGCGATGTGCTCGGTGCCCACGACGGTCACTGTGACGAGAGACCAGACCACGGGCTTGAGGAGCCCTCGCTGCGCGACAAAGCGCGCGCACGCCACTAGCGGCGACGTAAAGCGGTCAAACCTGCGAGTCATTCGATGGAATCTTTCACGCCACGTGGTTCGGAACCCTCGTCGCTTCGGCTTGAAGAAATCTTGGCCGAAATAGAGCGAATTGTCGATTGCGGCAAATGTCGGGCAAACCATCCGATGAGTCGGTACCGAATAGTAGGTATGGATACGACCTTGCCGCGAGATGCATCGCGCAGTGCGCCCCGCACGAGGATTGCGGCATCCATCCACATAAAGTCAGGAATCGAGGACGTGCGGATGCCGGCACGTTCGTGGAACTCCGTTACTACCCAGCCGGGCATGAGGGCGGTCACCGTTACCCCTGAGCCTCGCAACTCGACCGAGAGTCCTTGGCTATACGAAGCGACCCAGGCCTTAATCGCGGAGTACGACCCCATCGTGACGAGACCAGCGATACTCGCGACATTAATGATTGAGCCTGTGCCCCGCTCTCTCATGGCGTACCCCGCTGCTCCGCCGAGAAGCAAGACAGCCCGGCACATAACGTCGAAGGCATGTTCGTGCACGGATGCCGCCGCGGGGTCCGTCAGTTTCGCATGTACGCCGAAGCCTGCGTTATTCACAAACAGGTCGATGGGGCGTGCGAGATCGGTCAAGCGCTCAGCGACGCGGCTCACGTCAGTACGATCGGCGAGGTCGGCGCTGATCGTCTCAACAGATATTCCGAAGGTGGCGCTGAGGACAGCGGCGGTGCGCGTGAGACGGTCCTCGTTGCGTGCGACTAGAACTAGATCGGTGCCTGCATGCGCCAATTGGCGTGCGAATTCCGCGCCGATTCCCGAGGTGCCGCCAGTGATGAGCGCTGTTGCCATGGTGCCAAGACTACGGTACGACTCGCACCGAAGTCAGGACCAACGAGCCCTCCGCGAACTACACTTGACCACAGCCAGCCGCCCACAACAGCCACGAGCGGAGTAGCACTATGCCTCAGGCACTTGAGATTGCTCTCGACAATATGTCTATACCGGCACCTGACTTCAACGTGCGCAAATACGCCGATGAAGCCGAGGCCAGCTACCGGGATGTCTTAGAACTGAACGCGTACGACGATCAGAAATTGAACCCCGAAACGCTGCGCGCGCTGCGGTATCTGCATGTCGTAGAACGCGGAACGATGACGCACCTGCGCAGCGTACTCGTGACCGCGACGCACAAAGATTCTCGCGTTACCGCGTTCCTCATTACGTGGGCGTTCGAGAAGTATTGGATCGCGGATGCCCTCGATCAGATCATTCGCGCTCACGATGGAGCCGACGCCGATCGCGCACCGTTCAAGACACCGGTTGAGCGCACGATCCGCGAGTCGATTGTGGCCAATATCGTCGGGCTGCCGATGATCGCCGTTCATACTTCTCTGGGAACCGTGGACGAGTGGCTCATGCAGGCGGCATACCGCCGGGTTGTCGAGCTCGATCCGCATCCTCAGCTCGCCGACACCGTTGCCCGCATTGTGGCGACGAAAGAACGCCAGCTGACCTTCTTCGAGGCGCAAGCTCGACACCGGCTCGCCGAGTCCAAGCGCGCTCAGAAGGTCACCCGCAAACGACTAGCCAAGACCCCGTGGCCGATTGGGGCGCGTGCCGAGCCGAGCGCCA
The DNA here is from genome assembly GCF_015864955.1 of Salinibacterium sp. NK8237. Lineage (NCBI taxonomy): Bacteria > Bacillati > Actinomycetota > Actinomycetes > Micrococcales > Microbacteriaceae > Salinibacterium > Salinibacterium sp. NK8237. The sequence continues at coordinate 556,945 of NZ_JADYWE010000001.1, forward strand.
ACACCGAGTTCTTTTTTGAGTACCTCTTTCACAGTTCCCCCGAGACCCTCCCCCAGATTGACGCCCTCATCGATTCCCTCGCTGGTCAGGCAAATCTCAACCTCATGACAAGGGCAGCCGCCAAATGACGACCATTACCGCCCTCACCAACGAGCACGTCTTCCTTACCGGGGCCACTGGTTTCGTCGGGCAAGCCATCTTGGAACGACTGCTGTCGAGCCATCCCGACACCCGCATTTCGATTCTTGTGCGCGGTAAAGGGTCAACGACCGGAGAAGGTCGCCTCACTAACCTCATGCGTAAGCCGGTGTTCGGGAAGTGGATGGAATCCATCGGCAAAGAGGAGGCACTCGCTCAAGTCGCCCGTCGCGTCACCGTGATCGAAGGCAGCTTGACGGATGTTGGCACGCTGCCCGATGACATCGACGTCGTCATCCATGGTGCATCCACTGTCTCGTTTGATCCGCCCATCGATGAAGCCTTCGACACCAATGTTGGCGGAGCGAACGGCATTTACTCGGCGCTGCTCGCGAGCAAGTCACGGCCACACGTTGTGCATATCTCCACCGCGTATGTCGGCGGCATTCGCAAGGGCATCGTTCCTGAAGCTTCTCTTGTGCACGACGTTGATTGGCGCGCCGAGTACGACGCTGCTCGTACCGCTCGATCGCGCGTTGAGTTTGAATCCCGCCAACCAGAAGCCTTGCGCGCACAGCTCACCGCAGCTAAAGCGCGTCACGGTAAGGCAGGTCCGCAAGCGGTCGCGCAGTTCACCGAGGCCGCTCGCGCCGAGTGGGTGCACGATCGACTCGTCGACTATGGCCGCATGCGCGCAGAGAGCCTGGGCTGGACCGATGTTTATACGCTCACCAAAGCGTTCGCGGAGCGCGTCGCCGAAGAGATGTGGGCTCAAGCGGGACACCGCCTCTCGGTCGTTCGCCCATCCATTATTGAGAGTGCGCTGCGGCATCCCTTCCCTGGCTGGATCGACGGCTTCAAGGTCGCCGATCCGCTGATCTTGGCGTACGGGCGCGGCCAGTTGCCGGACTTCCCGGGACTGCCCGACTCCATCCTTGATGTCATCCCGGTGGACTTCGTGGTCAACGCCGCTCTCGCGGCTGCGGCCACGAAGTCGGATCCTGAGGCGCCGAAGTACTACCACGTGAGTTCAGGAGCGAGCAATCCCCTGCCGTTCCACCGCATGTATGAGAACGTCAATGCGTATTTCACCGCCAATCCGCTGCCGGCCGAGGACGGCGAGATCGCCGTTCCGCTCTGGCGATTCCCCGGCGGTCTCAAAGTCGAAAAGGCTCTCGTCAAGCGTGAACGTCAAGCGGCTCGCGCTGAAGGCGTCATCGCAAAACTGCCGACCACTCCACGCACGCGCCGCTGGCTCGACGACGTCAAGAGCGGCCAGCACCAGCTTGAGGTGCTGCGCGGCTTTACGAATCTCTACCGGGCCTACGTGCAGACGGAGATCATCTTCGACGACGCGAACACCCGGGAGCTGCTGGCATCGCTGCCCGCGACCTCAGAGGAAAGCGCGCGTTTCGATGTGACCGATATCGACTGGGAAACCTACTTTCAGCAGGTACATTTTCCTGCGATCACCACCCTCACCAGGGCGTTCGCCAATCGACCGGCTGCGAAAGCACGCACGGCTAAGAAATTGCCCGAGCGCACGGATGTCGTCGCTGTTTTCGACCTCGAGGGAACAGTCGTCGACTCCAACCTCGTGAAGCAGTATTTGCTGCTGTGGGGCGGCACCGTTCCGCGGTCGAAGGTAGTGCACGACTTGGCCGATTTCACCTTTTCGTTGCGCAAGTACGTGCGGGCCGAACGTCGTGACCGCGGTGAATTCATTCGCACCTTCATGCGTCGCTACGAGGGCTTCAAAGTCGCCGAAATCGAACGCATGGTTCGCGGAAGCTTCGGCCGAGCGATGATGCGCCGGGTGATGCCGGATGCGCTGCGTCGCGTTCAGGAACATCGCGATGCCGGCCACCGCACCATCCTCGTCACCGGCACGATGGATCTCGTCGTGACTCCGTTCTTGCCGTACTTCGATGAGGTGATTGCGGGCCGGATGCACGAACGTGACGGTGTTCTCACGGGATTCTTGGCTGATCCGCCCCTCGTCGACGAAGCTCGGGCGGCGTGGCTATTGCACTACACCGACCAGCATGGCTTCAACCTCAGCCAGTCCTACGGTTACGGCGACAGTCATGCCGATATGCGCTGGCTTCAGCTTCTGGGACACGCCAATGCGGTAAATCCCGACGTCAACCTCTATAAGCACGCTCAAGAGAAGCGCTGGAATGTGCTCGACTGGAAGCGCCGCTCCCCTAACTCCCGCATCCCGCGACCTCGCGCCGCGGCCACTGCGAACACGGAAGGAGAGGAACAGAACTCGACGCCGTCGAGCTAGTTCCCACATCTCATGGCATTTGATATTGATCGCTACACGTCCACCTCTAAGAAGGTTCAGTGGGGCGACCTCGACTTCAGCGAGTTCGAGCGCAACCCGCTGCCCGACTCCACGCTGCGCAGCCTGCGCTACATGGCGGATGTCGAGTACCACACGGTCTGCTACCTGCGAGACCTGCTCGTCACGCCTTCCCACAAGGAGGTCGATGTCAGCGCGTTTATGACGATGTGGAACCGTGAAGAGTTCTGGCACGGCGAAGCGCTCTCGAAGGTGCTCGGCGCGCACGACGTCACTCTTGACTATGACGAGCTCAAGGCCACGCGCCTCAAGCTCGGTTGGAAAGACCGCCTCGACCCGATCAAACAGTCCGTACTCGGCAACGTGATTGGCAAAGACTTCATTGCTGTGCACATGATTTGGGGCGCAGCGAATGAATGGTCGGCTGTTGCCGCTTACAACCGCCTTGCCGACATGGAGAAACATCCCGTGCTGTCGGAATTGCTTCGCCGCATTGCGAAGCAAGAGGCACGTCACGTTGCGTTCTATGCGACCCAAGCTCGTGAGCGGCTTGCCAAGAGCAAGAAAGCGCAAGTCCTTGCGCGTTTCGCGCTCAAGGGTGCCTGGGGGCCAGTGGGTTCGAGCATCATGCCGGCCGAAGAAGTCACGCACGTGATGGGCCACTTGTTCTCGGGCGAAGATGGACTGCGAGAGATCCGCAAGCTCGACGAACATATTTCGCGCATGCCGGGCCTCGAAGGTTTGACCATTGTCGAGACCTCCATGAAAAAGTATGGCGTAGCCGCCTAACAGGCGTAGGCTGCTCGCTGGACTATTAGCCGCAATCGAATGAGTAAGTTGGAACTGTGGGCGTAAGAATCGAACGAATCGACCTTCCCGGGTTTGGCGTACGCAACGACGTCATTACGGGTTCAGGATGCCGCGTCAGCGTGGTTTCGCTGCGTTCAGGTGAGCGCGACCTCGCTTTCTTTAACGCTGACGACCCCGACTCCAACGCTGCGTCAATCTCGTTGACAGACGACGAAGCCTCCGCCATCGCGGAAGTTCTCGGGTCGTCTCTCACTCTCAGTCGCTTGTCGGCACTCGGCGAGAAAGCCGAAGGGTTGTTCAACGAAGAGATCTCGCTGCCTAACGGCTCCGACTTCGTGGGGCACCCCATGGGAGATATGAAAGCTCGCACTCTCACGAGTGCATCGATCGTTGCCATCGTGCGAGGCAATGACGTTGTCGCATCGCCCGGTCCCGAAGTTATTTTCGAGACCGGTGATGTCATCGTCGCGGTGGGTACTCGTCAGGGTCTCGACGCACTGGGCAAGCTCATCAATAACGGCCCAAGCTAAGCGCCGCGTATGCATGAGACGACGCAGCTACTCATCGAGGTTGGCGCTCTCCTGCTCGTACTCAGCATGCTCGGCAGAGTTGCCGCACGCTTCGGGTTTTCCGCGATCCCTCTTTACCTCCTCGCCGGTCTCGCTGTCGGCGAAGGTGGGCTTCTTCCACTGCAAGCTAGCGAAGAGTTCTTCGAGGTGGGCTCGCAAATTGGCGTGATCTTGCTGCTCGCGATGTTGGGGCTGGAGTACTCGGCCGATGAACTCATGTCGAATCTCAAGACGTCGCGCATTTCGGGAATTCTGGATGGCGTCTTCAACGCTCTTCCTGGCGCGCTGTTCGCGATTCTTTTGGGTTGGGAACCGGCCGCAGTGGTCGCTCTAGCCGGAGTGACGTGGGTCTCATCCTCCGGTGTTATCGCCAAGGTGGTGCGCGACCTTGGTCGCCTCGGAAACCGAGAAACCCCGGTCATCCTGTCGATTTTGGTGATGGAAGACCTAGCGATGGCGTTCTACCTTCCCGTGCTGTCGGCACTCGTGATCGGTGCCGGTCTCATGCAGGGCGCCATCACTGTGGCGATCGCCGTCGCCGTTGTCGTCACGATTCTTTATATAGCGCTCCGCCACGGACGCGTTCTGTCCCGCTTGCTCCCCCAGAAAAATGCTGAAGCATTGCTGCTGGGTGTGGTCGGGCTCACGATGCTCGTTGCAGGCCTTGCTGAGGCGGTGAACGTTTCTGCTGCCGTCGGCGCATTCTTAGTCGGTATCGCCATCTCCGGGCCAGTGGCCCATCAGTCGGCACAGCTCATCACTCCCCTGCGTGACCTCTTCGCTGCTGTCTTCTTCGTCTTCTTCGGGATTTCAACGTCACCCGCAGACATCATCCCTGTACTGCTACCGGCATTTGCTCTCGCGGTGCTGACCATCGGCACAAAAGCGTTTTCGGGTTACATGGCAGCGAAGCGTGCCGGAATCGCAGTGCCAGGCCGCTGGCGCACTGGTCTTGCCCTCACTCCCCGTGGAGAGTTTTCCATTGTAATCGCCGGGCTAGCCGTCGGAGCCGGCATCGAGCCCCTTCTCGCGCCGCTGGCAACCGCCTATGTACTCATGACGATCATTGCGGGCCCACTGCTGGCTCGTGTGCCCGACACCGCGTGGTTCAAGGCGAAGGTGCGCAAGACAGCGTCGGCGCCGCCGACGACACCTGTCGCTACTCGCTAGTCGCAGCCGCTAATGGCACGGCCCGACTCCAGCGTGAGCTGAGCCTCGAGTCACACGCTAGCGCGCGAGGGCTTTCGCGTTGTAGGCGCGGACATAGCTGGGGATCAAGAATAGATCAACGATCAGCCAAACGTAGGCAGCCGCGATGAGCACAAAGCCAATGTAGATCGCTGCGGTAGCGATCCCGATCCACCACAACGCGAGGAAGCCAATCGCGCTGCCGATCCGCCCGAGGTAGAAGTAATGGGCCGCGAATCCTGTCAAAAGGAGAGCCAGCAGATACGTAATCGCGACGTCTTTGCGGGGCGCTATCGCCACTACGTGGGAGGGCGCAGCCACTTTCGGAGCAGAGTGTTCAGTCCACGTAGTGCCGTTCCACCACCGGCTCAGTGTGGGGTCGCTAGGGTCGGAATACCACCCTGCGGGCGGGGCAACGGTGTTATCGGTCACAGAATCTCCTTTGTAGAACTGAGCCTATCTCTGCACTGCCCTGAGGCGGACCTACCTCCAGTCGAAAGCAGGCGTCGCTTCGAACTTTAGCTGTCGAGCTTGTTCAGGTCGGAGAACTTCTGGGCCATCGTCGGGTTGCCCTTGGTGAGCTTCTTGATGGTCACATCCTGAGCCTTGTCGTTCGCGAGACGCAGGTTGCGGTTGGTGCCGAGCAACGCATCCTTGGTCTTCTGCAGGTGATCGATCGACTTGTCGATCTCATCGATCGCGGTCTGAAACTTGCGGGATGCCAGATCGAAGTTGCGCGCGAAGCCTGATTTGAACGAGTCCAACTCTTCTTCGAAGTTGGTTACGTCGATGCTCTGCGCTTTCACGAGCGCAAGCTCATTCTTGTAGGAGAGCGAGTTAAGCGCCGCGTTGCGGAGAACCGTGATGATCGGAATAAAGAATTGCGGGCGCACGACATACATCTTCGGGTAGCGGTGGGAGACATCCACAATTCCAGAGTTATAGAGCTCGCTTTCGGGCTCAAGCAACGACACCAGCACGGCGTACTCGCAGCCCTTTTCGTTGCGGTCCTTGTCGAGTTCTTTCAAAAAGTCTTCGTTGCGCTTCTTGGTCGCCGTCGTGTCGGCTTCGTTCTTCATTTCGAACATAATCGACACGATTTCGGTGCCCGATTCATCCGCTTCTTTGAAGATGTAGTCGCCCTTGCTGCCGCTGCGAGCGTCATTGTCTTTCTCAAAGTAGGCGCGCGGGAAGGCTGTAGCGCGAATCTGGTTGAACGTGGTCTCACAGTGGATCTCGAGCGTCTCACCGATCATCTTCGTGGAGAGCCGCGCTTTCATGTCGCGCAGTCGCTCAATCGCATCGTCGCGATCCTTGATCTGGGTCTCATACTTGTCTTTCATCGATGTCTCGGCGAGCTTCTTCTCCAGCTCCACCCGCTCGAGCGTGCCCTTGAGCCCGTCGCGTTCCTTCTCCACGGCGCCTACCGCTGCCGAAAGCGCCAGCTGCTGCTCCGAGCCTGCTGCCTGGAGCTTCGACTTCAGCAACTGAATTTCGGCTTCCTTCTCGGCAGTCGCCTTCTGCAACTCATTGACCCGCTTGGCCTCGGCAAGATCGGCCGCAGCCTGACGCTCCCGCTGCGTCTTCTCAAGCTCATTCGCCAGAGAATCGCGCTCGGCCTGCACAGTACTCAATGCTTCGGAAACCGCGAGCTTCTGGGCAACAGCGCCCGCATCCAGCTGTGCCTTGAGCTCTTGGATGGCGGCATCCTTCTTCGACGCCTCCGCCTGTAAATCACGGGCAATCTTCGCCTCGGCAAGCTCGATCTCGGCCTTCTTCGTTGCCTCGGCAGACTCCAGTCGCTCGTGCAGTTCGCTCTCGAACTCACGGTCGCGAATCTGCTTCACGATGTCGGCATAGCCAGCCTCATCTATCGTGAACGCTTTGCCACAGTGAGGGCAGGTAACTTCGTGCATCGGCGCGTAATCCATTCGTCTCAACGTTCAGATGGATGCACGCCGGCTGCGGTTACTTCACGCGACGCTCTCCAGATCGTTCTCGCTCAGGCTAACGGCTACGACGATGCCGCGGGAGTTGCCGCACGAGTAGCCTTCGAATAATCGGAGTCGTCCTCTGGCTGAAGACCGATGCACAAGCCGAAAAGCTAGCGAGAGAAGGTTTCCGTCCCGGAGTTTCCGATCGTCTCCGAGTAATCAAAGGTGACCGTCGTGTCGGTGACCGTGTACGCGATAACGCTGGACTCGCCATCCAGCTCGAAAGTAAGCCTGTAGCTACCCGGTTCGACAGTTTCGAAATCGGTGATGACCGCCCCGCGGAGGGGCTCACCGGCAGGGCGCGCCGGGGTTGTGTGCGGCTGTGGGTCCACGGCGTCATTCGTGACGGTCACTTCGCCCACCAGACCGCCGTTGATATACGGATACGTTTCGGTGCCGTGATAGTGATAACCCGCGCTCTCATCAGGATGCCCGTTGTAGTCGTCGAGCGGCTGAAGAGCGGAACCGTCAGGCTCCAACGAGCCGTAGATCGCATAGCCGTCAAGCGCGTAGGCAATCGGCTTCGCGTACCCCACAGCGCTCTCGAGATGGAGCGGAGCCACGTGGTAGTGATAGTCATCGGCCTTGCCGCAGTGACCGCCCCATTCGTCGAGCTCGCCGGCCAACAGCGCGTCATCCCCGCGGTTGTTCAGTGCATTGAAGATAGGCACTCCATTGACCGCAAGGGCGATGGCGCCGCTAAAGAGGCCGGTTCTTGCTGACACCGGTGTCTGCGCGAGCGACGGAGACACCGGGAGCCGAAACGCATTGTCACCGGAAAACGGCTGGGGAAAGGGGAATTGCTGTTGCCAACTTGTGATGCCTTCCATCATGTTGTGGGCGGGGAGGCCGTTGCTTTCGACCATCCAATAGTCCCCGCTCACAAAGGTGTTCACCGTCGACGCAAATTCGTCGAATCCGGGCAAGCCAGCTCCCGCGCTTTCGGATGGTAGCGGCGTGGGACTCGTCTCCGCCGTTGCCGTGATCTCCGCTGGTTGAGCGGCGCACGCGGCCAGAAGGAGTGCGCCGATGCTCAGTCCACCCGCGCCCAAGAGTGTTCGCCGAGAGAGCCCGGTGGTTCGTGGCTCGTGGGGGTGGACGTGTTCGTGCGGATGCGGATGCTCGTGGGGATGAGCGTGTTCGTGAGGGTGTACGTGCTCATGGGGATGGATGTGCTCGTTCATGGCGTTGCAGCTCCTGATCGTTCGTAGGTAACCGTGAGAGTCGATTCAGCTCGTTGCTGCCGACGATAGATTTCAGTCCGCTTGCCCCGACGTCGTGAAGCCAGGAGTGCCACTGAACCCGAGGCCACGACGATGGCCAGCGTAACCAACCCGATCATGCCCGCAGTGGCAAGAATGAAGCCACCGAGAACGAGCGCAGCAGCAGCAGACACTCCGGTGAGTAACAGGTCAACGACTTCGCGCCGCCTCGTGTCATTGCTGGCCCAGCGGTAGGCCCGCGTCGCGAGATCTCCGCTCACGGTATCGCCCAGGCTCATGCCTGCCAAGAAAAGAATCGGAAGGCACACGCTCAGTCCGACTACCCCGTAAAAGGCCGACGAGGAGCTCGCTACGATAAGCAGCGTCACCGATGCCGCTGTATCCAGACCGAGTCCGAATAATAGGCCCACCACGTACATACGACCTGGCCGAGGCGCCGTGCCTACTAGGCGCGCGAGCACAGGCCAGAGCACGCCCCGTGCTTTCGGGCGTGGAGCAGGTTCGCGCGCGGATTCGTTTCGCGCGCGACGCCGAGAGCGGACTATCCTCACACTGATCGCTGCGTTCATGACGCCCACGAGCACGAGAAAAGAACCCGAAATTGTGCCTGCAATGCCGGTGCCGTCCGGCAACACCGAAAAGCTCGCCGACTCCGCAGACGCTGTCCCCGAGGCGCCAGAAAGAGCGAGACCAACGATCGCGATAGCCGAAGCAACGAACACGATCGTGCCGTGTCCTAGCGAGAAAAAGAAGCCCAGCATTGCGCTCGGTTTTGCCTGACCGACCGCAATGCGCGCAGAGTTGTCGATGGCCAAGATGTGATCCGGGTCGAACGCATGTCGAAGTCCGAGAAGATACGCTGCGACGCCAATGCCGACAGCTGCCGCACCCCCACTGCCCATTCCTACCGGGACCAGGAGAGCGACTCCCAGAAAATGGAAGAGGGCTATCAGCATCCACACCAAACGTGGGTGTGAGTGAACGCGGCCCTTGTGATGGACGAACGGTTGCCCCACCGATTTCGTGGCGGTGGCGTGCAGCTCCCCCGTTGTAATCACGTGCCCCACGCTAGGAAGCGATTCTTGGAATCGTCAATGGGGAAGCCCAGAGTCTTCCTAGCCACGCCGCCTGCACAACGAAAAAGCCCCGCAATCTTTACGATTGCGGGGCTAGATGGTGGATCCAAGGGGATTCGAACCCCTGACCCCCTGCATGCCATGCAGGTGCGCTACCGGGCTGCGCCATGGACCCATCTGTTTTGTTTTCTTTCGAAAACGCAACTTGTCAAGATTACTACACGCTTGGCGCATCCAGAACCATCTGAGCGATTCCCAGCCAATTGTCTCCGAAAATTGTGGGGAAAGAGTGAAGGGCGGCCGACATCCCGATGGATGACGACCGCCCTTTCACAGCGAAGTGCAGTTCACGCGGCGCGCGACCGCCTCGCGACTAGGAAACAGGAATAACGAGTCCGGCGTAGAAGTCGTTGATGTACGCCTTCGTCTCGTCAGAAGTCAACAGCTCGTAGAGCTCGAGCACGCGAGGATCAGTCTTGAGCTCATCGCGCGTAACGAGCGTGTTGTAGTAAATGCTCGAGGTGCCCTCGGTGACGAGTTGCAGGTCACCCGAGAGTCCGGCAGCGCCCGCGTAGTTGAAGTTCACGATCGCAGCATCTTGATCATCAAGAGCGGACGGCAGGCTCGCTGCGTCAATCTCGATGAAGTTGTAGTCGTTGGGGTTGGCGGTGATGTCCGACACGGTCGACGGGGCATCCGTGGTTTCAATGAGACCGGCATCCGCAAGCAGCAGAAGCGCACGGCCCTCGTTGCTAGCATCGTTCGGCAGCGCAATGTTGGCACCGTCAGGCAGGTCAGCAAGCTCGTCAACGGTCTTCGAGTACAGGGCCAACGGCGGGAGGTAAACCTGACCGACAACGAAGAGGTTGTCGCCTGTGTTCTCGTTGTACAGGTCGAGGAATGACTCGTGCTGGAACAGGTTGACGTCGAGGCTGCCCTCGCTCAGTGCGGGGTTCGGTGTCGTGTAGTCGGTGAACTCAACAATGTCGAGTTCAAGGCCAGCAGCCTCAGCCTGTCCGCTGTCGATCACGAACTGAACGATTTCGCCAGCGGGCGTTGCTGTGGCGCCAACGGTCAGCGAACCGAGGGTTCCATCAGTGGGGGCTGCTTCCTCAGCAGGAGCCGAGCATCCGGCCAACGTGAGAGCGAGCACGCCAGCGGCGGCAACGGTCGAGAGTGAGAAGAATTTGGAGCGTGACATTACTAATCCTTTGGTGAAGGGTGAAACAGATGGGATAAAAGAGAACTACGTGGGGGTAAGCCGCCGACCGCGTCAGCGGTGAGACATTCGGTTGGCCAGGCGCGCGCCGACCACTTGAACGATCTGCACAATCGCCACCAACACGATGATGACCGCAACAATGTGGATGACGCTGTAGCGCTGGTGTCCGTAGCGAATAGCAACGTCACCCAGACCTCCACCACCAATCGCGCCCACAATGGCGGAGTAGTTCACAATCGACACCACTGTCGTTGTAAAGCCACGGATGAGGCCAGGAACAGCCTCAGGAATGATCACTTTAGAGACGAGCTGCCAGCGCGTCGCACCGAGCGAGTGACCGGCTTCGACAAGGCCCTCGTTGACTTCGCGCAACGAGATCTCGACGATACGGGCGTAGAACGGGATCGCAGCCACGGTCAGCGGAACAATCGCGGCCGTGACACCAAACGCCGAGCCAAGCAGCAGCCGGGTGAACGGGATGAGCGCGATCATCAAGATGATGAACGGGATCGAGCGGCCTAGGTTCACCACGGTTTGCGTAACCGCATTGATGATGCGGCCGGCCACGATGCTGCCGAACGGGCGTTCAAGGATGCCACCGCGGTCGGTGACCACGAGCAGCGTTCCTAGCGCCAACCCGATCACGAGCGTGATGATCATCGTGACGCCCACTTGGTAGAGGGTCTCCCCCGTTGCCTTCAGGAGCGTTTCGAAGAGCTGCGGCCAGAAGCCGGGAGCAGTGGAATCAATCATCGTCCGCTCCTCACAATCTCAACCACGAGGCCCTGAGCTCGCAGGTCATCAATCGCAGCAGTGTGCTGCTCGATAGTTCCTGGTAGTTCAAGGCGCGTACGACCAGACTGTGCGCCTCCGATAGTTTCCATCGCAGCGCCGAGCAGACCAACATCAAGGTGATGAGTTCTAGCCAGCTGGGCTACGACCGGGCGCTCAGAAGACAGGCCCACAAACGTGACGTCAATGACCGTGGAGTTGCCCGCTGGCAATTCGCCAAGCGGAAAGAGCCCACGAGCCAGCTGCGAGCCTGGTTGACTCAGCAAGTCGACTAAACGGCCGTGTTCGAGAATGCGGCCACCACTCATGAGCGCAGCAGAGTCGCAAATGCTTTTGACGACATCCATCTCGTGCGTGATGAGCAAAATGGTAAGTCCGAGCTCTTTATTGAGACTGCGCAGCAGCTGCAGGATCGAGTCGGTCGTCTCGGGGTCGAGCGCACTAGTCGCTTCATCGCTGAGCAACACCCGAGGGCGGGATGCCAGCGCACGGGCGATACCGACTCGCTGCTTCTGACCGCCCGAGAGCTGAGCCGGGTACTGCTGAGCTTTGTGCTCAAGGCCAACAAGTTCGAGAATCTCATTCGTGCGTGCGGTGCGTTGGCGACGCTCGACGCCCACAATCTCGAGAGCCAGTTCAACGTTTCCACGAACGGTGCGGCTATCGAGCAGATTGAACTGCTGGAAGACCATGCCAATTTCGCGTCGCGCTTGGAGCAGTTCACGATCACTCAGGGCGGTGAGTTCGCGGTCGGCAACCGTGACGGTTCCCGAGTCGGGCCGCTCGAGAAGGTTGACGGTGCGGATGAGCGTGCTTTTACCTGCACCGCTCTGGCCGATAACCCCAAAGATCTCGCCACTCGCGACGGAGAGACTCACGTCGTCGAGGGCGCGAACTGGATTCGCGGCGTCACCAAAGGTCCTGGTGACGGAAGAGAGCGTAATCATGAAACCCCAGTGAGAGAAGGTGACCGGTGAGAGTCGCCCCGGGGTAGAACTGCCCGGCTAAAACAAGCAAACCAGCACGACGTAACCCGCACAAATTGGGTTACGAAGTGTGAAGTTTGTTACTCCGAATCAGACTCAACGTCTGTGGCAACGGGCGTGATGGTGATCGGGATGACGGGGCAGTCGCTCCAGAGTCGCTCGAGCGAGTAGTAGAGGCGGTCTTCTTCGTGGAAGATGTGCGCAACGACGTGGCCGAAGTCGAGCAGGATCCAGCGACCCTCAGCACGACCTTCGCGGCGCAATGGCTTAGCGCCAGCGGCAATCATCTTCTCTTCGATCTCGGAGGCGATCGACTGAACGTTACGTTCGTTGCGACCGGTCGCGAGGAAGAAGATATCGGCGTAAGGCATAGGACCGGTGACGTCGAGCGCAACCATGTCGGTCGCCTGCTTGGCGTCGGCGGCGTGCGCGACGATGGAAAGTAGCTCGTTGGCACGAGGAGAAGCAGTCACAGGATCCTTAATCGGAAGTAGCTGAAGGCAAAGAGTTAAACCTACAACATGTTGAAGGCGAAGGCTGCCACAAGCAACCCTGCCACGACAACAGCCATCGACGCAGCCGAGATAAGCAACACCGTCAGAGCACGAGTACCCTTCGGTTTCTGTGTCTGTGTGACTGATTGATTCGAGAAGGTGCTGACGGCTTTCACCGCACGCACGGGCGCCGAATCGGTGGAGACCATATCGCTGTCATTGAGGTCGAGCAGCGAATCGATGTCTCCGCGGTCGAAGCGGTCAGAAACCCCGCTCGCCGAGAGCGTGCTTGGGAGGTCAATCGACCCCGTGAGCATCGCTTCGCCGCTAGAAGTCAGAGGACCGCGGATGTCGGTAGCAAACGGAATCGCCGGCAAGACGAGAGCGTTGGTTGCGCTGCTTCCGCTGCTAATGGTGCGCGTGACGACCGCGTCGCTCGCCGTGTCGGCGGCGGTGGCTTGCTGTGACCAATGTCCGATGGAAATACCGGCCGCTGCTGACACTTGCGCGACCTGGGGAGCCTGTGGGGCACTTGCCGCCGCAGGAGTTTGTGGAGCCGGAGCTTGCTGCATAGCCGGAGCTGCAGTGGGCTTCGCTGTTGGAGCAACGGGAGCCTTCGCAGCGGCGGCTGACGCCACAACGTCGCCATCAAGTCGTTTGCGAGCTAGCTCGTCGAACTCTGCCCTGGCGTTGCTCAGCGTGGTCTGGCTTTGGGCTATCGGCGTCGTTGGGGCGGACGGAGCCAGAGGCTTTACGGCCTGCGGATTGGTGTCGAGCCCAAGAAGCCCCTCGATGGTTTGGCGCGGTGGCTGTTCCGTCGTCGGAGCCGGCACACGTTGTGCTGCAGCTGAAGGGTTCCCGGCCTGTTCGGGCTTCGTGGCGGGCATCACCTTAGTGGCGGGCTCAGCCACAGCCGCTGTGTGCGGCGCGGCGTTGACGTTGGGCGCCGGAAGGTTTGCCAAGGGCGACCGCGGAGCTGTCGGAGCAGGCGCGCCCTTAGCGGAGCCGTCTGGGTTAGCCAGCAGCGATTCGAAGGCGCTGAGCGCATCCGTTGGCGCTGCAACGGCGGAAGCGGCCTCGGGCACAACAGCCAGAGGATCAACTAGTGCCGGCGGCTCGATGTAAGCCTGAGCATCAGATGTGAACGACAGTTCATCGACCGATCGGGCTGGCTTGACCGGAGCAGCCGAAGCTGCTGACGCTGCCGCAGCGAGATCTGCCAAGCTCGGACGAGCGGCAGGCGCTGAAGCCGGTGCTGGTGCTGGTGCTGGTGCTGGTGCCGAAGGAGCCTGAGCGGCCGGAGCGACGGGTGAAGCGGACGCTGCAGGCCAAGTAGGGCCAGCTGGTGCCGGTGCGGCCTGAGCAGGCGCGGTTTGTGCAGGAGCAGCTGGTGCCGGTGCGGCCTGAGCGGGCGCAGCCTGAGCGGGCGCAGCCGAAGCGGGCGCAGCCGGAGCAGCGGCCGTTTGATTGGCTACTTCTTCGCGAGCACGCAGTTCACGCAATTCACGGCGCGTCAGTTGGCTCACATCGGCGGAGGCATCCGGCGCCGAAGGAACAGGGGCGGGAGGCGCAACGGCATTACTCTGGCCGGTGAACGTGGGCGGTGGCGCTGCAAGGTAGGCAGCGGGTGCAGACTGCGGGGCTACTGGAGGCGCGACAGGTGTCGCAGCTGGCGCTGCTGGTGGGGCCGAGGGCGCACTGCGGGGTGACGCGGTAGCGTCAGAAATCTGGTTGTCGTCGGCTTGCGACGGGAAGGTGGTGAAGCCTTCAACCGTGGGCTGCTCGTCGGACGAGTGGGTGCGCTCACTCTGACGCGCCGCACGGCGCGACTGCGGCGGCGGATCGTGAAAAGTGGTCATTAGTTACTCCGATACAAGTGGTGCTTGGCGATGTACTGAACGACACCATCCGGAACCAGGTACCAGACCGGGTAACCCCGACTGACCCTGTTTCGGCAATCGGTGGATGAGATCGCAAGCGCCGGCACTTCTAACGAGCTTACGCCTTGCTCAGGCAATCCACTAATAGTTAAGGCGTGTCCTGGCCGTGAAACTGCTATGAAATGGGCGAGGGTCCAGACCTCGTCAACGTCCTTCCATTCCATGATCTGAGCCACGGCATCCGCACCCGTAATAAAGAAAAGATCGGCGTCAGGATAGGTTTTGCGCATGTCGCGCAGGGTGTCGATTGTGTAGGTCGCCCCTTCGCGCTCGAGGTCGGCTCTGCTGACATCGAACACTGGGTTCGCCGCGGTCGCAATGACCGTCATGAGGTAGCGGTGCTCCCCCGACGTCGCGGTGTCTTTCATCCACGGCTTGCCGGTGGGAACAAATACGACCTGATCGAGGTCGAACTGAAGCTGAGCTTCGCTGGCCGCAACAAGGTGGCCATTGTGGATGGGATCGAAGGTTCCACCCATGATGCCGATGCGGGCGCGCCGCGGCGCCGTCTCGGCGGTCACAAAAAAGCCTTAGTGGCCCGCGTTGTGAGCGTCGCCAGCCTTCGCCGGCTTAGCTACATGACGGTTAGCAACATCACGGAAGCTCCAGGTAACAAAACCAAGAGTGGTAAGAACCACGGCCGCAATGAGCGGAAAAGCGAGCGCAGGCAGCACGAGGGGTGCGAGCTCTTCGCTCGATGCAAGAACGTTCAGAAAAATCGACATCAGATCTCCATTCACAAAACCGATAACAGTCTAGCCGCGGACTTGGCCGCTGCCGCGCACAACCCACTTGGTACTCGTCAGTTCCGGCAAGCCCATTGGGCCCCTGGCGTGCAGTTTCTGTGTTGAGATACCCACTTCAGCACCGAATCCGAACTCTGCACCATCGGTGAAGCGAGTGGATGCGTTGACCATGACCACTGCGGAATCCACTTCAGCAAGAAAGCGGTCTGCATTCGCGAGGTCGTTCGTAATGATCGATTCGGTGTGCTTCGTGGAGTAGGTATCAATGTGTTCGATAGCGGCATCGAGATCAGCGACGACCCGCACCGCGACATCTAAACTCAAATGTTCGATCGACCAGGCGTCATCGCCAGCGATCTCGGCGGTGGGGAACAACTCTCTGGTGCGCTCGTCGGCATGAATCGTGACTCCGGCCTCAGCTAGGCGCGCGAGCACCGCGGGAATCAGTCGTTCGGCGGCAGCTTCGTGAACCAAGAGCGTCTCGAGTGCGTTGCACACGCTGGGTCGCTGAACCTTGGCGTTGTGCACAATCTCAACAGCGGTGGTTTCGTCGGCAGATTCGTCCAAGAAGATGTGAACAATTCCTGCACCGGTCTCGATTACAGGAACAGTCGATTCATTGACAACGGTCTGGATAAGCTGAGCACTTCCGCGCGGAATGAGCACGTCAACAAAGCCTCGGGCTTGCATCAGCGCCTTCGCACCGTCGCGGCCGAACTCATCGACCGTTTGAACGGATGCGGGATCGATACCGACGCTCGACAGTGCAGTCTGAATCACGTCAACAAGCACGCGGTTGGAGTCTTCGGCAGCGGAACCGCCCCGAAGCAGAACAGCGTTGCCGCTCTTGAGCGCGAGAGCAGCAATATCGATCGTGACATTGGGTCGAGCCTCGTAAATGGCGCCGATGACCCCGAAAGGAACCCGTGTTTGGGCCACTGACAGGCCATTGGGCAACACCGAGCCGCGCACAACTGTGCCGACAGGATCTGCAAGTTCGACAACTTCTAGCACCGCGGCGGAGAGCTGTGCAATTCGTTCCGGAGTCAAGCGGAGGCGATCTTGAAGCCCGACCGTCATCCCGCCGTTCTGGCCGCGTTCAAGATCGCGCGCGT
Source organism: Salinibacterium sp. NK8237 (assembly GCF_015864955.1). NCBI lineage: Bacteria > Bacillati > Actinomycetota > Actinomycetes > Micrococcales > Microbacteriaceae > Salinibacterium > Salinibacterium sp. NK8237. Next base: position 573,546 of record NZ_JADYWE010000001.1, read on the forward strand.
TAGCTTCCACAATCCGGTCGGCGTGTTCTATAACGCCCGCCGCGATCGCTTCTAGCGCGGCATTCTTCTGCACCGTGGTGGCGGTGGCAAGAGTGCGCGAGGCGGCGCGTGCGGCCTGGAGTTTGTCGTCTATTGAGAGCGCGGTTGCTGCTGAATCACCCATGATCTGAGTGTAGCGGCGCGTGCCTTGGTCAATCGAACGTTACGGTACGTGCACTACACAGCGGTGGGGTCAGCCTCAAACCAAGTGCCGATGGACTCCCCCGCCAGCGCAGCAGCAACGCTGCCCGTTTCGGCGAGCAGTACGGGAATACCAGCAGCAGCGGCATGCTTGGCTGCAGCAACCTTTGTCCCAGCGCCGCCCGTGCCCACACCGGCAGCGCCGATGTCACCAAAGGTGACGTGACTGAGGTCGTTCGCGAACGAAACCACGTCAATCCGCTCGGCTCCGGGATCTGACGGCGGCTTGGTATAGAGGGCGTCAATATCTGAAAGCAGCACAAGCACATCTGCGCGCACCAACACGGAGACGAGGGCCGCAAGTCGGTCGTTGTCACCGAAACGGATTTCGTGAGTTGCCACTGTGTCGTTCTCGTTCACGATGGGCAGTATTTTCAGCCCCAACAATCGTTCGAGCGCGCGCTGAGCATTGCTGTGGTGGGTGGGGTTTTCCATATCCCCTGCCGTCAACAAGATTTGCGCGGCGACGACGCCGTAGCGGTCGAAGCTCTCCTGATAGCGGTAGATCAGAACGTTCTGGCCCACGGCTGCTGCGGCTTGTTGAGTCGCGAGGTCGGTAGGCCGACCATCCAGCTTCAGGAAAGGAATTCCCGTAGCGATAGCGCCGGATGAGACAAGGATGACTTCAGCTCCGGCGGCATGAGCTGACACGAGAGCGTCAACAAGAGCACCGATCTGGCCCACATTGGCACCGCTAACCGACGAAGAGCCGACTTTCACAACGATGCGGCGCGCACGAGGGATCTCGGCACGCACTGTGGGCTTGTTAGTCACGATCCTCCGGCTCATCGTCACGCTGAATCGCGAAACCTTCATCGTCTTGCCAGACGCCAGCTTCGCGCTCACCGGCAAGTTCTGCACGGGCAGCGGCCTTGGCATCCATGCGCTCAAGGTAGTTCTGGCGACGGCTGCGGTTGGTTTCACGAGGATTGTCGTCGAGTCGCGGGTCAGTTCCACGCGGGGCGACAATAAGCTCTGCGGCTGAGGAAAGCGTCGGCTCCCAATCGAAGACAACGCCTCCGTTGGCACCGATGAGGACGGTCGAACCAGGAACAGCGCCCGCCTTGAAGAGGTCATCTTCGACGCCGAGGCGCGCGAGACGGTCGGCGAGGTATCCCACCGCTTCTTCGTTGGCGAAATCAGTCTGTGCAACCCAGCGTTCGGGCTTTTCGCCGACAACGTGGTAGACGTTGCCGTACGTGCCACCCTCGACCTTGACCGCGAAATCTTTCGCGTTAACCGCGCGAGGGCGCAACACAATGCGTTCCTTGACAGGCTCGGCGATGCGAGCTTCCCGGTCTGCGAGAACGAGAGCCGCCAATGCGAAGGAAAGTTCGCGGAGACCGTGGCGGGACACTGCCGAGACTTCAAATACGCGGTAGCCGCGGCCTTCGAGTTCGGCCTTCACCATGTCTGCGAGTTCGTTGCCCTCGGGAACGTCGACCTTGTTGAGCGCGATGATCTGTTCGCGCTCCAGGAGGGGCTTCTGTCCCTCGGGAACAGGATAGGCAGCAAGCTCGCCAAGAATGACGTCGAGGTCAGTGATGGGGTCGCGGCCGGGCTCCAACGTTGCACAGTCAAGAACGTGCAAGAGCGCAGTACACCGCTCAACGTGGCGCAAGAACTCAAGACCGAGTCCCTTGCCTTCGCTTGCGCCCTCGATGAGACCGGGAACGTCAGCGATCGTGTAGCGGACCTCTCCCGACTCGACCACACCGAGGTTGGGGTGCAAAGTCGTGAATGGATAGTCAGCGATCTTGGGCTTGGCAGCACTCATCGCAGCGATCAGGCTGGATTTGCCAGCAGAAGGGTATCCAACGAGCGCGACATCGGCGACAGTTTTGAGCTCGAGGTAAATGTCACCTTCGAAGCCGGGCGTGCCAAGCAGAGCAAATCCGGGCGCCTTGCGCTTCGTGGATGACAGGGCAGCGTTACCGAGTCCGCCTTGGCCTCCGGGAGCAACGATCAGTCGCATTCCCGGTTCATCCATGTCGATGAGAACTTCACCAGAAGCATCACGGATCAGCGTTCCGACAGGAACAGGAAGCAGTAGCTCCGCTCCAGCGGTGCCGGCCTTGTGGTCACCCTGACCTGGCTGACCGTGCTGAGACTTGCGGTGAGGCGAGCGGTGGTAGTTAAGAAGTGTTGTTACCTGCGGGTCACTGACGACAACGATGTCTCCACCGTCACCGCCTTTGCCGCCGTCGGGGCCAGCGAGAGGCTTAAATTTCTCGCGTTTGACCGAAACACAGCCGTTGCCACCATGGCCTGCTAGGAGATGAAGGGTTACCTGGTCGACGAACGAAGCCATAATGGTTCCTCCTGTTCTCGTGAGCTGATGATTGGCCTGTAGTGCCATCTTAAATGGCGAGAGCGAGCCGAAGCTCGCTCTTCGCTGTAACGCGTGCCTGCAAGCAGGCTGCGTGGAAATGCCGCGGAAAGTTACGCGGAAACGATGTTGACGACCTTGCGGCCGCCCTTTGCGCCGAACTGAACTGCGCCCGGTGCGAGAGCGAACAGAGTGTCGTCGCCGCCACGGCCGACGTTGACGCCGGGGTGGAAGTGGGTGCCGCGCTGGCGAACGATGATCTCGCCGGCGAGAACCTCTTGGCCGCCGAAGCGCTTTACGCCGAGGCGCTGAGCGTTGGAGTCGCGGCCGTTACGGGTGGAGCTTGCGCCCTTTTTATGTGCCATCTGTCTAGAAGTCCTTTACGTCCGTCAGCAGTTACTTGATGCTGGTGATCTTGATGCGGGTCAGTTCTTGACGGTGACCCTGGCGAACCTTGTAGCCGGTCTTGTTCTTGAACTTCTGGATAACGATCTTGGGACCGCGCTCATCGTTCAATACCTCGGCAACAACCTTGATCTTCTCAAGCGCCTTAGCGTCATGAGTGATCTTGTCGCCGTCGACGAACAGAACTGGAGCGAGCTCAACATTGCCGTTCTTGTCGGCTGCGATGCGGTCGAGAACGACAATCGTGCCGACCTCTACCTTCTCCTGCCGCCCACCGGCGCGCACAACTGCGTAAACCACTTTTGACCCTTACTTAACGATTGAATAGCTAGAACTACTGAAGCTTGTGGCGAATTCTGCGGGCTTTGCCCAGCACACGCCAAGGATCAACAATACTCGACGTGGGCACTCCCGGTCAAACGACACGCTGCGGTAGCTTTCGACTGAATCAATCATGATTGACGACTCGACGAAAAAGAAAACGAGAACGTGTACACCAACAGTGGTTACGATCTCAACGATCGGAACCACAACTCGGGTGCAGCAGGCTCTATAGTACGTTGCGAAGCGGCACCGGGTCAAAACCTTCGCCTAGTGATTCGCTGTCAATTAGGCTCACGACATGACCGTGTTGATCGACCAGCCCATTTGGCCAGCCCACAACACCGTCTGGGCACACATCATCAGCGACACTTCCCTCGAGGAATTGCACAAGTTTGCCGACCGCGCGGGCATCCCTCGCCGCGGCTTCGACCTCGATCACTACGACGTGCCTGCTCGCATGTGGGAAGAGCTCGTCTCCCTCGGAGCAGAACCAGTTGGCGTGCGCGAGTTCGTACGACGGCTCGAGGCCAGCGGACTGCGCGTAGCCCAGCGCGACCGCCCCACACAGTGATCACGGTGCCAAAAGCGGCCTGTGACGCGGACTACTATCCCGCGGCCCGCTGCAGTCCTCGCAGCGCTGCCATGGCGGCATCCGTCGATCCAGTGGGCACAAAAATATGGTCATGGTGATGGCCGGCAATGACATTGCAACTGATCTGAACATCACCAAGCGCCTGCGCGAACGCCGCCGTAAGCCCCACCGCTTCGAGAGCTGACGTTACCGTCAACGTTATCCACGACGAGCGAAACTCGTGCGGGATGCCCTGACGCAGAGCATCCGACTCGGTCATTACGACAGAAAGCCCTTCTGGTTCTTGCATGAGCGCGACGACCGACGCCCCGTCAACGTCTGCGATCGAGCCAACCGTCGCGAATACATAGACTCCCTCGTTGAGACGAGGTTCCATAGACGCTACCAACTCGTTGAGATCAGAAATCGCTGCCATCTGACGAATCTAGCGCCACAGGAAGCCAAAGCCCTCCACGCTGCGCGTCACCGTTCCTGTCGCAATCTCCACGAGATAGGTGGTCACGCTCTGTGGACGTGGATTCACCACGTACTCATCAGAGTCGAAATTGGAGACATTCGGCTGCACTTCAACCGCCACGAACTGGTTATTTGGCGAAACCTGGAAGTCCAAGATCGCCCCCTTATCGTCGACCGTTTGGTACAGGATCCGAGATTGCTCACCGTCATCGAACGCGAGCACGCTGCTGAACGAACCGCCGTCTTCGCTCACCAACACCATCTTGGCCACAAGGTTTCCGGCCACATCCGCATCGGTTTGTCCTAGGAACGGCTGTTCGTCACCGATCAATGACGGGAACAGCCGCAATTCGGCTCCGTCGGACAGCGTTACCGAAGCGCTGCCTCGCGCATCAACAACCACCACCGTCGAGCCGTCCGCCGAGACCCGATCGAACTCGAAGTAGCCGCCGAGTGGCACCACCAAGCCTGACGTCGTATCGACCCGCACCAGAGTGCTCTCGGTCGTGAGCGCCACGATCGTGGTGGAGTCGGGCACGAACTGCCAGCCGACAACACGCATCGGCTCGCCATCCAAATCGGTGACCGCGACAACATCGCGCCCCCGATCAACATCCATCGTATATAGCGTGTGGGAGACGGCTGAGATAGGCCCAGGGTCGAGGCTGGAGATGGTGAACCCCAAGAGTGAACCGGAACTCGTGGCATCCAGATCTGCAACCTCGCCTTCTTCAGGAAGGAGCACCTGTTCGCTCACCGCCGTCTCCGGGTTCACGAGCGTGAGAGTGCCAGCACGATCTGCGGCCGCGGTCGTGACCGCAAGCACATCGCCCACCGGCACGAACTCCTGAATGCCTTCGCCCGAGAACAGCACCGTGCGGTCCTGCGAACTCAGCGCAGTTTTAACGATTTCGTCGTTCGGCTCTCCACGGTCGAGGTAATAGAGCTGCGGTTCACCAGTAGTAAACGAATAATCCAGGGTGGACTCAGACCCGCCGGAGGGGCTCATAACGCCCTCAACCGTCACCGTGTACTCGGTGTTGTAATCCAGCGCCTCAGCGAACTGCACAGAGACCAGATCACCCTCACTAGACACGGTGGCAGCGGCGTCAGGTTCGACGGTGACCGCACCAGCCTCCACCGACGCGAGAGTCTGATTCGCAAAGAGGCGCAGGGTTTGATCTGATGACGACACCACGGCATCCACATCGACCTGAGCGCTCGACAACTTAGGCCCCTGAAGGTAACCCAGCGTCAGGAAAATGCCGCAGAGAACAAGCAGCACGGCACAGGTCCACGCGAACGTTCGCCGAAACGAGCGGATGCTGTGCTCTCCCTCCGGAGGACGCGGACTAATAGAGATAGGGCTCACTTGGCCGCTCCACTACCGTCATCGATTCTGGAACAAGGACGAGCGGCAGATCACTGCGCGAGCTCGGGTTGATTTCGAAAGAACCACTGATCTCGACCCACGCGTCAACATCGAAGTCGTTCGCCCAGTTTGGCGCATAGACAGCGACACCGGTGGGCTGCGCATCAACCGCACAGCACGTGACCGTGAAGCGAGACAGGTAGAAAATGTTGTCAGGATCATCTTCACTTTCCGTGATGAAGCCGATGACATCCGCCGTCTTGTTGGCATAGAAACTCGGGTCGCTCGTCTGACGCAACAGCGATGACCAATCGACGACAGTGAAACTCGCGATGAGCTCGTCGTCGGCGTTCTCAACCTCATCGGCGTTCTGGCTGTCAGAACCCACCGTGGAACCGACGATATCGCGCTGACTCGCCGTTGCACTCGACAGCGTTGCCGGGGGCACGAGGACCAGAGAGAGTGCTACAGCACCAGAAAGTAGCAGCGCTACTCCCCCAACAACTCGTGACCACCCGCGCGGACGTGGCGCTTCTTCGGTGTTCGCTGGCCGGACCGCGAGACTGAGAACTCCCATCACGAGGGCAATAGCCGCCATCACGACCGTGAACACCACGTAGCGGGGGTGAATGTAGAGAACGAGCTGCTGGGTGGCGGCAAGCCACACTGTGGCGCTGACGGCCACAAGAATCAGGATGACGCCCCACCAGCGTTGGAGGCTAGACCACATAGTTGATCACCAATCCGATAAAGGCACTCATCAGGGCAACAACAAGCGAGAGCTGCAGCAGCACCTTGGCCGTAAAGGTCGTGCGCATGATGGCCAGCATCTTGATGTCGATGATCGGCCCAAACACAAGGAAGGTGACGATCGAACCTGGCATGAAGGTGCTGGCGAACGGCAAAATAAAGAACGCATCAACACTGGAACAAACCGAAATCACAAACGCCAACAACATCATCGCGAGAATCGACCAGAGTGGATTGCTGCCCAGCGTGACCAGCACATCCCGCGGAACCGCGACTTGAATTGCGCCGGCGATAAGCGAACCGATAAATACAGCGGGCATCAGCACGCTGGACTCCCGCATGAAGATGTCGAGGCTTTTCTCGGTACGCGATTGCCGAGGCCCGTGAGAACCCACCGCACACTGCTGAGCAAAACGACCAGTGAGCATGGCGTTTGGCTGCGGGTGCAAGCTGAAGAGCCAACCCACGATGTTGGCGATTGCAAGGCCACCAAGAATTCGCCCTACCAGAATGCCGTCCTCAAAGCCGAAAGCCTGATGGGTCGTCACAATCGTGATCGGATTAATGATCGGTGCTGCCAAGAGGAACGTCATCGACTCGGGCACCGAGAAGCCTTTGAGAATAAGCCCGCGAGCCAAGGGCACGTTGCCGCATTCACACACGGGCAACGCAATACCGAATAGCGAGATCGCTGCGCGTCTCAGCACCGGTGTCTTCGGCAGGTAGCGCATCAACAGGTCTTCTGGGATCCACGCCTGCACCACGATTGACAGCAAAACACCGAGCACCACAAATGGCAACGACTCGATGATGACGCTCGTCGCCAACGTCACAAGGTCTGCGGTTAGACCGGGAACCCCGAGCGAATCTAGCTCGCCGGTGAACGCCCTAAGCGCGAATATTGCCGCGACGCCAATCGTGCCGATCGCCAACCACAACAGACGGTTGCGTGACCGGCGAGGTCGAAGATCATGCTGATGATCATGATCATCGACGCTCGCAGGCAAAGTTGTGGTCACTAGTAAACCTTACAAAGTCGAAACTCGAAAAGTACCGAGTGCCACAGTGTTAGTTGTCGTCGGCAGGCGTTGCGTTGACGGTCTTGCCTTGGCTGCTAGCACGACGCGAACCGCGAGCCTTGCCATGACCAGGCTGCTTGGGCTCAGGAAGAGCCTCAAGGACCGAGCCCAAGATCTGCTCCGCATCCTGCGTGCTGATCTTAGGAGTCGTGACCTCTGGCTTAGTGATCGGGATGTCGAAAATGGCCACTGAAGCCTCAGCAACAGGCTCGACAGCGTCACTCGACGCGGCCGCAGGCTGAGAAGACTTGTTTCCGCCCTTGCTGCGTCGTGACTTCTTTGGCCCGGGAGCCGCTGACGTCTCGGTCACTGCGGGAGCGCTCGCTGCGGCATCCGCTGCTGCCACCTCGCTCGCTGGGTTATCGACAGTAGGAACAACCGTGCTCGCTGCGACACGAGCAAGCGCGTTGCGAACGTCTTCCGTGATCGCATGAGTGCCGTTGCTCGGGCTCGAGGCCGACGCAGCCGCCTTCGCGGAACCGTTGGACTGCTGGGCTTGCGCCCCACCGCCGTTGCCGTTGTTGTTGCCATTGGAGTTGCTCGAATTATTGTTCGAACCACCAGCGTTATTGTTACCGCCACGGTTGCGCCCACGGCGTCCACCGCCTGCCTGCTCGTTCTGAGTCGGCTGCGAGCGGTGCTTGGTGACGGGGTCGTGATGAACGACAACACCGCGGCCAGCACACACATCACAGTTCTCACTGAACGTCTCAAGCAAACCAAGACCGAGCTTCTTACGCGTCATTTGCACGAGGCCCAGTGACGTCACTTCGGCGACCTGGTGCTTCGTGCGGTCACGGCTCAAGCACTCAACGAGGCGGCGCAACACGAGATCGCGGTTGGACTCAAGAACCATGTCGATGAAGTCGACGACGATGATTCCACCGATGTCGCGCAGACGCAGCTGGCGAACGATCTCTTCTGCAGCCTCGACGTTGTTCTTAGTGACTGTCTCTTCGAGGTTTCCGCCAGAGCCGACAAACTTGCCGGTGTTGACGTCGACAACCGTCATCGCCTCTGTGCGGTCGATCACAAGCGAACCACCAGAGGGCAGCCAGACCTTGCGGTCGAGAGCCTTCTCGATTTGCTCAGAAATGCGGTACTCCTCGAAGGAGTCAACGGTTCCCTCGTGAGCCTTCAGACGGTCAAGCAGGTCAGGCGCGACTGAGCGCACGTAACCCTCGATCGTCTTGCGGGCGTCGTCACCCTCGATAACAAGCTTGTGGAAGTCTTCGTTGAAGACATCGCGAATGATCTTGATCAGAAGATCGGGTTCCGAGTGCAGCAATGCTGGACCCTGGTTTTGGGCGTTGTCAACCTGCGCGCTGATGTCAGCCCACTGGTTCGTCAAACGGTTCACGTCGAGCGTGAGCTGCTCTTCAGTCGCGCCCTCGGCAGCGGTGCGCACAATGACACCGACGTTCTCGGGAAGCACACCCTTGAGGATCTTCTTGAGACGCGAACGCTCCGTGTCGGGCAGCTTGCGGCTGATGCCACTCATCGACCCGTTCGGAACGTACACGAGGTAACGACCTGGCAAAGAAACCTGACTCGTGAGTCGGGCACCCTTGTGGCCTACTGGATCCTTCGTGACCTGAACGAGAACACGGTCGCCTGGCTTGAGCGCGAGCTCAATGCGACGAGCCTGCGGCTTGCCATCGGCAGAGTTCTCAGCAGCGGCATCCCAGTCGACTTCACCGGAATAAAGCACGGCGTTGCGGCCGCGCCCGATGTCGACGAATGCTGCTTCCATGCTGGGCAGGACGTTCTGCACGCGACCAAGGTAAACGTTGCCGATGAGGCTCGCGTCTTGAGCCTTTGCTACATAGTGCTCGACCAAGACGCCGTCTTCGAGAACACCAATCTGGATGCGATCGAACTTCGAGCGGACCACCATGACGCGGTCAACGCTTTCGCGGCGCGCCAGGAACTCGCTCTCCGTTACAACGGGACGACGACGACCAGCATCACGGCCATCGCGGCGGCGCTGCTTCTTGGCTTCAAGGCGAGTCGAGCCCTTGACGCGCGTTGGCTCGTTGCTGGGCTCAGCCTGCTTGCGTGGCTGGCGAACGCGCACAACAGTGTTGGGCGATTCGTCACCGGGGCGAGCATCCTCACCCGAACGACGACGCGAGCGACGACGAACATTACCTGCTTCGTCTTGAGCATCATTGTCGTTCTTGCGACCGTCGTTGCCACGGTTGTCGCGGCTATCGCGGCTATCGCGGCTATCGCGGCTGTCGCCATTGCGGCTATCCGAGCCAGCACCGTTGTCGTTGCGCGAACGCGACGAACGAGCGGGAAGCTCTGGCAGGTCGGGAAGATCAGGTGCTTGAAAGAGCAGCGACGTCGTTGAAGGAGCAGTTCGCGGAGCGGTCTTCGCTGTCGCTGCTTTCTCGGTCGTCGCGTTGCCTGCTGGCTTCTTCGCAGCAGGACTCTTTCGTGTGCGGGTGCGAGCGGGCGTCGCCGTGCCAGTCTTCGCGTCGGCAGTTGCGTCTGCGTTTGCGTCGGACTTCGCCTCTGAGTTCGCCTCCGACTGTGCACCAGCCGGAGCTACTGAAGTGGCACTCTCAGTCGTGGGTTCAGCCGCAGCATTAGCCTTCATGCCGGTAACGGCATCCGGAACTTCGAGCCCGAGGTGTTCGCTGGCCGTCTTAGCGGCAGGACGCTGAGCAACCTTCGCTGTGCGGGGAGCGCTCTCCACAACCGGAGCCTCAACGGCGGGTTGTTCCACCTGCGGCTTCTGTGCCACTGGCTTCTCTACGGCTGCCTTTGAAGAAGGAAGAATGCGGCCGAAAAGGCCCTTCTTCTTCGGAACATCTTTCGAATTATTGCTTTCATTCACCATTGCTGGTGTACTCCTTGCCCTGTGTAGGCGACCGCGCCACCTACCGGGTACTCTCTCGTGCGCTATTCCCCCACCAAACCTATGGTTCAGGAACCGCTACTAATTCTTCAGGTCCTGCAACGGGCCCGTGGCTCGCGTTGCAGTTGTGCTCTCTCACAGCACTTCGGAACTGGCTATCCGACGCACGCAACTAGCGTTGCGCAACTGGTCCGGTCGCTATGCCCGGGAAGACTTCTTGGTGTTGTTCCGAGCGCGGCTCGGAATAACTACGCTTCATTATCGCACGCATTCTCAGAAAGTGAGCCTGACGCGCGTGCGATAATCCCAGCATGACTGCTTCCGGGGTTCGCAACAGGCCCATCGCCCTCGCTATTTTTCTGATCTTTGCTGGGGTGGTTGGACTCTGGGCCTCGTTCCAGCTCACGCTAGAGAAACTCCACGTGCTCGAAAACCCGGATGCCACGTTGAGCTGTGACTTCAGCATCGTTGTGCAGTGCGCGGCCAATCTTGAGTCAGCGCAGGGCGCGTTGTTTGGGTTTCCTAACCCCATCATTGGTCTGGTGGCGTTCATGGCCCCTGTCGTTGTCGGCGCCGCAATACTGGCGGGAGCGCGATTCAACAGTTGGTTCTGGGTCACGTTCAACCTTGGCGTAGCTGGCGCTTTCGTCTTCATCCTGTGGCTCGCCTACCAGAGCATTTTCCACCTTGGCACGCTCTGCCCCTGGTGCATGGTTGTCTGGTCCGTCACGATCCCCATGTTCTGGGCAGTGACACTTCGAAACATCAAAGTTGGCGCGATTCGAACTCCCCGCGCGCTTCGCAAAGCTGCCAGCGCCGCGTACAGCTGGGTGCCCGTGATCACGATCGTGGGATACATCATCATCGCCGTAGTCGCCCAGCTTCGCCTCGACGTTCTCTCTTACCTATAAACATATTCCCCAGCGGGAACACAACAATGGCGAGAGCCTGACGATGGTCAGGCTCTCGCCATTGTTGTCGTGGGATCAGCTCAACAGTTGCCTATTTCAGCACAGTGCTGCATCCCGTGCCCGTGAGGGCAAGAATCACCGATCTAGGAAAACCAGAGTGCGAGCTCGCGGGCTGCAGACTCAGGTGAGTCGCTGCCATGCACGAGGTTCTGCTGAACAGCGAGGCCCCAGTCGCGCCCAAGATCTCCGCGGATCGTTCCCGGCGCTGCCGTGGTGGGGTCAGTCGTTCCAGCGAGCGAACGGAATCCCTCGATAGCGCGGTTACCCGCGATGCGCAGAGCGACCGTCGGGCCCGACTGCATGAAGTCGAGCAGCGGCTCGTAGAACGGCTTGCCTTCGTGCTCGGCGTAGTGCTGCGACAGAAGGTCAACATCCGCCTGCACGAGACGCACGTCGACGAGCTGGTAGCCCTTTGCTTCGATGCGGCGCAGGATTTCGCCGGTGAGATTGCGAGCAACGCCGTCTGGCTTGATCAGTACAAGAGTCTCTTCGATATTCATTGTGTCTCCTCAGAGTGGTTTGTCATGGACTGGGTGTTAAGAATTTCGGCCTTGGCGCGGTCGAGTTGCTGGCCCTTGATGAAGCAATAGATCCAGATGCCAGCAAAACCTGCTCCCACGAAAAACATCGGCGTGAGGATGAAACCAAGAGCAATGAGACCGACCTGCAACGCCCAGCCGACCCAGAGGGCCCCCGGGCGGTGCAGCATCCGGGCAAGAGCGACGAACACGAGGATCAGAACTGCTCCCCCGATGAACGCCGGGGCCGGAGCAAGGGCTTTGAGCCCGAACGCCGTGAGCGCTACGAAGAAGATCAGCGTGGCATCGAGCACCAAGACGATGCTCAGTAGCAGTTCGGTGACGGAGCGCTTTCGGCGAACCGTGGGTGCGGAGGTCACGGCTTCCAGCCCTCTGCCTCGGCGAGAGCAAGAGCCTCGCCAACAAGAGTGATGGAACCCGTAACGACAACCGCGCGGCGTTCGTTTTCTGCTGCCCAACTACGTGCCAACTCCATCGCTTCAGCAAAAGAATCGAAATCGGTGGTCTCATCAGTGAATGCTCGCACTGTCTCCACGAGCTCCTCGGGAGGAACAGCGCGGTCAGACTGCGACGCCGTCACGTAGAAGCGATTAGCAACGGGGGCGAGAGCCTGCACAATGCCAGCAGCGTCCTTATCGTCAACGACCGCGAGCACGAAAGCGATGTCTTCAAAGGTGAAGTACTCCTTGAGCGCTACTGCGAGAGCCGCTGCGCCATGAGGGTTGTGAGCGGCATCCACAATAACGGTGGGTTCCGCACCAATAACCTGCAGTCGCCCCGGTGAGGCCACCGTAGCGAGGCCCTCAGCGAGCACATCGTGAACGAGCGCCTGACTGCCTGCACCCAAGAACGACTCGACCGCAGCGATGGCTAGAGCGGCGTTGTGGCCCTGGAACTCACCAAACAAAGGCATGAACAGGTCGGAGTAGGTGCCCGCGAGACCGCGCACCGAGATCAGCTGGCCGCCCACGGCGACATTGCTGCTGAGGAGTTCGAAAGCATCGCCCTCGACACCAATTGTCGACTCGGTAAGGTCTGCCGCTCGTTCCAATTCGATCTGAGCGTCCGTCGACTGAATCGCCGACACGATCGCTGCAGCAGGCTTGATGATGCCAGCCTTCGTGCGCGCAATCTGCGCGATAGTGCTGCCCAAACGATGCGTGTGATCAAGCGCGATCGGTGTGAACACCGCAACTTGGCCATCCGCGACGTTGGTGGAATCCCATTCCCCGCCCATGCCAACTTCGAGAATGGCAACGTCGATAGGGGCATCCGCGAAGCTCGCGAATGCCAGCACCGTCAGCGCCTCAAAGTAGGTGAGCGCTTCTTCGCCCTTAGCCATCAACTCGGCATCGACCATCAACAAGAACGGACGGATGTCAGCCCAGTTCTCGGCCAGCGCGCGGTTAGAAATCGCCCGGCCGTCGATCACGATGCGCTCGTTGACGCGCACCAGATGCGGACTCGTCATAAGCCCCGTGCGCAGCCCGTAGGCGCGCAAAATGCTCTCGACGATGCGACTCGTAGAGGTCTTGCCGTTGGTGCCCGTGATGTGAATCACGGGGTAGGTGCGCTGCGGGTCGCCGAGCAACTCGACGGCGCGACGAGTTGCTTCGAGACGCGGTTGAGGCGCCTGCTCCCCCACTCGAGCGAGCAGCTCTTCGAACACATTGTTGGCATCCGAGAGGTATTCGGTGTCTTCGAGTTCGAAGTCTGAGTCCTCGTCGATGTTCGTGCCTTCAAAACCATCCGCGAAGGGGCTCAGGTCGGCGAGGGGATGCTCCGGGCCAAGCTCGGCGCGTTCTTCGTCGGTCAGCGACGCCTCAATCGGGTCGCCGTTTTCGTCGAATTGGCCGTCATTGCCGAGTTCATCATCGCGGTCAGACATTGGTCGTTCCCATCTTGGTGATGTCGATCACCAGCGCGCCGTTGTTGGCGTATTTTCCTGCCGCGAGTTGCGTGCGGTGCACCTCTAGTGTGCCCTCTTCGAGATCATTCGCGAAGGCCTGAACCGTGGATTGCGCTGCAAGCGTTTCTGAGGAAATCATGGCGCTGTGGAATCCGATGGCCTCATGGTCGGCGGGGTCTAGCGCACCAATCGTCAGAGAGATGCGGTCGCTCACGTCGAAGCCTGCCGCCTTGCGGGCATCCTGAATCGCACGGATGACATCGCGAGCGAGGCCCTCCGCTGAGAGTTCCGGAGTGAGCTGGGTGTCAATGATCACAAAGCCACCCTCAGAGAGGAACGCGATCGCGCTGGCCTCGTCGGCGGCTTCCATCTGGAGTTCGTACTCGCCGGCTTCCAGCGGCATCCCGTCGACGGAAACACCGTCGGCCGTCGTCTCCCAGTTGCCAGCCTTGGCCTCCTTGATAACCTGCTGAACTTGCTTGCCGACGCGCGGGCCGAGAGCACGAGCGTTGACTGTGAGCTTCTTGGTGATGCCGAAGCTCTCCAACGAACCCTCTTCAAGGGCGTCAAATTTCACAGCCTTGACGTTGAGCTCATCGCGAAGGATGTCGCTAAACGGCGCGAGGGCCGCTGGGGTCTCGCTCACGACGGTCAGCGAAGCCAGAGGCAGTCGCACGCGCAGGCTGCGAGCCTTGCGCAGAGCAAGTCCGCTTGAGGCGATCTCACGCACGCGGTCCATAGAAGCAACCAGATCGTGGTCAGCCGGGAAAGCTGCGGCGTCAGGCCAGTCCGTGAGGTGAACGCTGCGGCCGTTGGTGAGGCCGCGCCACATCTCTTCCGAGATGAGCGGGAGCAACGGTGCCGCAACTCGCGCCACGGTCTCCAAGACCGTGTAGAGAGTGTCGAAGGCATCCTTGTCGTCGCCGCTCCAGAAGCGGTCACGGCTGCGACGCACGTACCAGTTGGTGAGCACGTCGGCGAAGTCGCGGAGCTTGGCCGCCGCCATCGGGCTGTCGAGGGCATCGAGTTCGGTAGTGACATCCTCGATCAGCTCGCGCGTCTTAGCCAGCAAGTAGCGGTCGAGAACGTTCGTAGAATCGGTGCGCCAGCTCGCCTCATAGTTATCGGCAGCGTTGGCGTAGAGAGTGAAGAAGTAGTACGTGCTCCACAGCGGAAGCAGCATCTGGCGAACACCATCACGGATGCCCTCTTCGGTGACCATGAGGTTTCCGCCACGGATCACCGAGCTCGACATCAGGAACCAACGCATCGCGTCAGCACCGTCACGCTCGAAGACTTCGGAGACATCCGGGTAGTTGCGCAGGCTCTTCGACATCTTTTGGCCGTCATTGCCCAGCACGATGCCGTGGCTGATGACGTTAGAGAAGGCCGGGCGGTCGAACAACGCCGTCGAGAGCGTGTGGAGGGTGTAGAACCATCCGCGAGTCTGACCGATGTACTCCACGATGAAGTCGGCAGGGCTGTGGGTGTCGAACCACTCCTGATTCTCGAACGGGTAGTGAACCTGAGCGAACGGCATCGAGCCCGAATCGAACCACACGTCGAGCACGTCTTCGATGCGGCGCATCGTAGACTGACCGCTCGGGTCGTCGGGGTTCGGTCGCGTCAGCTCGTCGATGAACGGCCGGTGCAGGTCGGGCTCGCCCTCGTGGTTGAGAGGCAAGCGGCCGAAGTCCGCTTGGATCTCGGCCAGGGAACCGTACACATCCACGCGCGGGAAGTCAGGGTTGTCGCTCTTCCAGATCGGGATCGGTGAACCCCAGTAGCGGTTGCGGCTGATCGACCAGTCGCGGGCGTTGCTCACCCACTTGCCGAACTGCCCTTCCTTGACGTTTTCGGGAACCCAGTTGATCTGCTGATTGAGCTCGCCCATGCGGTCGCGGAACTCCGGAACCTTCACGAACCAGCTCGACACCGCCTTGTAGATCAGCGGGTTGCGGCAGCGCCAGCAGTGCGGGTAGGAGTGCTCGTAGCTGGCGACCTTGAGCAGGCGGCCCTCTTCGCGCAGCAACTTCGTGAGCGGCTTGTTCGCATCGAACACTTGCATGCCTTCAACGGGCGGCACCGATGGCAAGAACTTGCCGCCATCGTCAACCGAGATGACAACGGGGATGCCAGCAGCAGCACACACATTTTGGTCATCTTCACCGTAGGCGGGCGCCTGGTGCACGATGCCGGTACCTTCACCGGTGGCAACGTAGTCGGCGACCAAGAACTGCCACGCGTTTTCGGTGCCGTAGGTTTCGGCATCCGCATAGAAATCCCAGAGGCGGTCATAGCGAACGCCCGCGAGTTCGGCACCCTTGATGGTGCGCGTGACTGCAGCGAGAGCTTCTTCAGCGGTCTCGTAGCCAAGTTCTTTCGCGTAGGCCGCGATGGTGTCGCCAGCGAGCATGAACTGGGCGGAACCCTGTTCCGAACCGTCGCCAGCACCGAGCGGGCCGGCAGGCAGCACCGCGTAGTCGATGTCAGGACCGACAGCGAGAGCAAGGTTGGTGGGAAGCGTCCACGGGGTGGTTGTCCAGGCAAGAGCCTTCACGCCGGTGAGCCCCAGCGCTTCCGCCTTCACACCATCGAGAGGGAACGTGACCGTGACGGTCTGGTCTTGACGCATCTTGTAGACGTCGTCATCCATGCGCAGTTCGTGGTTGGAAAGCGGAGTCTCGTCGTTCCAGCAGTACGGCAGCACCCGGAAACCCTCGTAGGCGAGGTCCTTTGTGTGCAGTTGCTTGAACGCCCAAATGACGCTCTCCATGAAGTTGACATCGAGCGTCTTGTAGTCGTTCTCGAAGTCGACCCAACGCGCCATGCGCGTCACATACTGTTGCCATTCGCCGGTGTACTTGAGCACCGATTCGCGAGCGGCGGCATTGAACTTGTCGATGCCCATCTCTTCGATCTGGCTCTTCTCGGTGATGCCGAGCTGGCGCATCGCTTCGAGTTCAGCGGGGAGTCCGTGAGTGTCCCAGCCGAAGCGGCGGTGTACTTGCTTGCCGCGCATGGTCTGGTACCGCGGAAAGAGGTCTTTGGCGTAGCCGGTCAGCAGGTGACCATAGTGCGGGAGGCCATTGGCAAAAGGAGGACCGTCGTAGAAGACCCACTCATCGGCGCCTTCACGCTGATCAATGGATGCCTGAAAAGTGCCGTCTGCCTTCCAGTACGAGAGCACTTGCTCTTCGATCGCCGGAAACTTCGGGGACGGCGCGACGGAATCATCTGAGCTGTGGCGGGGATACGACATGAGGCTCCAGTGGTACGTAGGTGCGAATAATCTGCACGAGGACGACCTCTCAGCCGCGGTACCACCCCGCTTATGCGCCCGGAGGCACACCACTCATATCGCTGTAACGGGCTTACCCGCTCGGTTCTACCGCCGCCTGCTCCCCCGCCGAAGCTGAAGTTGAGATGGTTTCTTCCGAACGCTCCCCGGTGATAGCCGGTTCATAGCGTGTGGCAGCAATGATACGCGAGTTAGCTGACCGTTGAGCGCTATTTCTTGGCGATAGTAGCGAGCGTTTCTGCTGCCAGCTGAGCATCGTGCATTGTGACGATGAACTTCTTGCCGTTCATCCGCGTCACTTCGATGGCATCACCTTTGGAGAGAACGATGCCACTGCGGCCATCGGGAGCCCAACGCCAGCCGTAGCCACCGAATTCGCCCATCGGGTTGACGTCGACGACGGCGACGGACTCGATCTGGTTTGGCGCGATGGTGGTGCGAGGAAAGCCCAGAGCGGAGCGGACCTTAAGCCCACGCTGATCGATTGTCACACGCCACGAAAGAGTGCTGACGGACAGTGCGATCACGAAGAGTCCGATGACAGCGGGCAAGAGGAGTTCGTCGGGATTGCTGACCGCCTGCACTGCGAGGGCAATGGCCAGAGCGGCGAGGGCAGCACCGACGATAATCACGACGCCGGGACCAACGCGCGTCGTGGTGGAGAAGTGCACGCGTTGCGTTGTAGCACCCTCGATGGGCTTCGCGGTGACCGGGGTCGACTGAATGTACTCGGCGGCAGGAAGCATGAGCCAGGCGAATAAGGCCATGATGAGCGCGATGGGGAACGCCGCGAGCGCAATTCCCGCAATCGCAGGAGCGTTCTCAGCATTCTCCAGCCCGCGCTGAACAGCTAGCGAGCCTGCCGCTGTGACGCTGAGCGAGATCGACAGGAACATGGATGCGGCGACGAGAACTTTGTGCCCCCAGAGCATTCCACCGTTGGGGCCGCCCTTCCAGCTGGCGAAGGCGGCGAGAGCGGCGAACACCAGTGTCATCAGTAGCGGCAACACAATCACACTGCCCACGGTGGAGTACCCATCTGGGCCGGAAGTGCCCCAGTGCGACGCAACCGGGCTCGGAAGCTCGGGAATCCACAGCGCCATGATGAAGGCAGCGGTCAGCGCAATCACGAGGGGAATCACCACGCCGATCACAATGATGAGACGGCGGTTGCGTGAGAGTTGGGGCGAAACGTTCTCGGCGGGAAGGGTCATTGGTATTCCTCTCGGATGAGCGCGGTAAGAGTAGCGAGTGAAACCTTTTGGGTGCGCGCTTCAGCAACAATGGCGGTGATGCCGTCGGCAAGCGAATCGTAACTCTGGGCGGTGGCGGCAACGATTGCTCCACGACCGCGGCGGAGTTCGATGAATCCCTCGTCGCGCAATTCTTGGTAGGCGCGTAGAACGGTGTGCATGTTCACGCCGAGAGAGCTGGCTAGTTCCCGCGCGCTGGGGAGCCTCTCCCCTGCCGTGACGGTCTTGTCGATGACGGATTGGCGGATGCTTGCCGCGAGTTGCTCGAAGAGCGGCGTTTCTGACGCGGGATCCACTCGAACTAGCATGACGCCATCATAGTTGTTCTAGTTTGACTAGCACAAGCGCACTCTAGGTGGCTCGACGTCCGTCTCAGAACCGCCGGCGTGCTGGCATCTCCTGCACATGCTTCAACTCCGCCGCGGATGCCGGTGCCGAGCTCAGGTGGCGTGCGAGTTGGGCGGTCCACGGGCTAGCCGTCGCGCCGTGCGCAAAGACACTGACGAGGATTGTCCACACCGCAACGGAGAACACGGTGTCGGCGACGGAGCCGCTCAGCTCATCGAACACTAAGAGGGCGAACAGAATCGAGGCGAGTCCCCGCGGCCCGAACCAGCCGATGAAGAGTCGGGTTTCGAAGCGGGTGCCCGACCACGCCATCGAGATGAGCACGGGAACCATACGCACCACCGTCAATGACAACACGACGTACAGCGCGATTTGCCACGTGAGGGATGTCAGAATCGGGGCCGCGAGTACCGCACCGAACACCAAGAACGTGATTGAGCCCAGGAGCTCGCCCTCATCTTCGGTGAAATCCTGAACGTCCTTGCAATGATCACGCGCGACCGCGCTGAAGGCGAGTCCAGCCACAAACGCGGCAATGAACCCGTTTCCTCCGACAACCCCGGCGCCAGCATAAGCCGCAACGGCGATGGCGATGGTCGCGAGTTGGCGATAGATACCGTCCACCTGCCCGGCGCTCGACGCGCGACTCAGCAGCCACCCACCAATAGCCCCAACGGCACCGCCCATGAGGATGCCGAAACCGATCTGCTGGGCGGCAAAAACGCCCCAGCTTTCGCTTGAGGCCACCCCGGTCTCTGCCGCCGCAACGGCGAGAAAAACCGTGACAACCGGAACCATGATTCCGTCGTTCAAGCCGCTCTCGACGTTGAGGGCTTGCCGAATCCGAACCGGCAACCGTTTATCACTGACGACCGCTTGACCGAGGGCGGCATCCGTCGGGGCAAGAATCGCAGCGATGAGCGCAGCTTCGATAAAAGTGAGTTGGTCGAAGAGAGCCGCAGCCGCCACCGCACCGAGCACAATCGTGAGGGGAAGCCCGATGCCCAGCAAGCGCAGCGGAAGCAAGACCTGCTTGCGCAATGCCCGAAGATCGATGCGCACCGCATCCGTGAAGAGCACCAGCACCAGCGTGGCTTCGACCAAGATCGACACAACGTCGCTCTTGAGATCAAGGTGAAACCATTGCGCGCCCGCCGTGCCGAGCAGAATGCCCACGGCAGTGAAGACCATCGGCGCCGTCACGGGAGACAACGACAGCCGTTGCGAGACCATCGCAAAGGCGAACACCACAACGGCAATGATCACGAGCTCTGTCATGGTTCCTCCAGTGCGGGGCTAGGCGCAGAATGCCCCGAAGCTGAGCACAAACGGTGCGCGCCACCCCGGGGTGGCTCAAGGCTACGGGAATGCCGCACGAATACACGCGGTTGCACCGGTGGGCCGACACACGTCGACTCTTCGACGTTCAGAAACGACTCATGAGCAGCCAGATTCCTCGCCCCCACGACGCGAGCATCCCGACCGGCACCAGCAGCACTGACGCCGGTGCCGTTGCACGCGCCCCTGCCGTGCGCGCTCGGCGCCGCCTGCTCCTGCGCGACCTCAACAGCCCTCGTGACGTGATCTCGAACATCAGCCCCAACTGGTTCGCCTCCGTGATGGGCACGGGAATCGTGGCGAACGCCGCGGCAACTCTGCCTCTCATCGCCCCACAACTCCACGTGTTTGCGAGCACCGTCTGGGTGATCGCGACTGTCTTGCTCCTCGGGCTTATCGCCGCGAGCGCAGCTCACTGGATCGCCCACCGCGAGGTTGCGCTTTCGCACCACCGGCATCCAGCAATGGTTCATTTCTACGGTGCACCGCCGCTGGCAATTCTCACCATCGGCGCTGGTGCTTTGCTCTTCGGCCCCGACATCATTGGAGCGGATGCTGCGCTCACCGTTGCGCTTGTGCTGTGGTCAATCGGCACCGTGCTCGGCCTCGCCACCGCCGTAATTGTGCCGTTCTTGACCTTCACGTCGTCAGCCATCACGGATCAATCGCCGTTCGGAGGCTGGATCATGCCCGTGGTCCCGCCCCTGGTCTCGGCAGCAGCCGGTGCACCACTCATCCCGTTCTTGCCTGAGGGCGAGGCTCGATTGACGATGCTGCTGGCCTGCTACGCGATGTTTGGGCTCAGCATGATCGCTACCGCCGTGATCCTTCCGCTGATCTGGGGTCGGCTAGCACGACACAACATCGGCAATTCGGCCGCAGTGCCAACTCTCTGGATTGTGCTTGGCCCGCTCGGCCAATCCATTACGGCCGCGATTGTTCTTGGGGCTGTCGCCCCCTCCGCGGTGTCTGCTGAGCTCGCCGAGGCGCTCAGTTTCTTCGGCTTCATTTACGGCGTCCCCACGCTCGGTTTTGCACTTCTCTGGACGGCGCTCGCAATCGCCATGACCGTGCACACCGCCCGCCGCGGCTTGCCGTTCAGCCTCACGTGGTGGTCGTTCACCTTCCCTGTCGGCAACATGGTGGTGGCGTTGAGCGTGCTCGCCGTGGCAACCGGTTCCGCAGTGCTCGAGGTGATGGCACTCGTGAGCTTCGTAGCTCTGGTGGGCGCCTGGGTGCTCGTGGCGCTGCGCACCTTTGCGGGAAGCGTCATCCGCGGCACTTTATTCTTGGCGCCTCCGGTCGTGGGCGAGGCGACAGCCGTTGCCGCACCAGCCACTCCGACGGCGTGAGAATCGCGATTGTTACGCATCACACAAATTTGAGCAGGATTGTTAGCACGAGGCGCACACCGATGCCCGCGAACTATGACTAGGGTTATTCAGGCACCCGCCTATTCAGGCAGGTCTCTCTACAGTTCGCAGACAAAGGAAAGGAGCGTCGCGTGTCGACTCTCACTTTGACCCTCGGCCGTCCCACGCTTGCCGACACCGTCTTCTCTCGCAGCCTCGCGACTGACATCACTCTCGTTAGTGCTGGCGCCGCACTCACCGCCGTGATGGCTCAGGTTGTCGTGCCGCTCTATCCTGTGCCGATCACCGGTCAGACACTTGCCGTTCTCCTTGTCGGTGCGTCACTCGGCGCTACCCGCGGCGCGATCTCGATGCTGCTCTACGCGCTTCTCGGCATTGTCGGACTGCCCGTCTTCAGCGAGGCTTCGTCGGGATTCAGCGTTATTGCTGGCACCACCGGTGGCTACATCATCGGCTTTATCTTCGCTGCCGGCTTCACCGGCTGGCTCGCCCAGCGCGACTGGGACAAGAAGTTCCTTGGAGCAGCGCTCTCGTTCCTCGGCGGAACCGTCGTGACCTTCGCCTTCGGACTCACCTGGCTCGCCATCGCGACGGGCGGCACGTTCGAGCAGGTTCTCGCGTGGGGTCTCTACCCCTTCATCATTGGTGGACTTATCAAGGCCGGTATCGCCGCAGCCGTGATCCCCACCACGTGGAAGATTGCCACCAAGTTCTCGCGCAAGCAGGACTAGCGCACACTGAATTAGCTTCACCAACCGGGTCGGTTTTGCTCACGCAAACCGGCCCGGTTTTTTGCCCAGTTGGACTTAATGTACTCAGTTCAACAATAATTGAGTGTCTCGCACCCGAGCAGCCTTCCTCCCTCACAAAAGGATCCCCGTGAACGCGCCCCGCATCCTGTTCCTCCCCCTCTCCATTGTGGCCAGCGCCGCGCTGCTTGCCGGATGCACGGCCACTACCGAACCCGCTGCCGAACCTGTTGATGGTGGCACGCTCGTCTACGCGACCGGGGATGCTGAGCCCGGCTGCCTCGACCCACACGTCGGCGGAAACTATCCGCAGGGGCTCATCAGCACGCAGTACCTCGAATCGCTCGTCTCGAAGAACAGCGACGGCGAGATCATCCCGTGGCTCGCAACCGACTGGACCGAAAGCGCAGACGGCCTCACGTGGGACTTCACCCTGCGCGACGACGTGAACTTCACCGACGGCACACCGTTTGATGCCGACGCCGTGAAAGCAAACATTGAGCACTTGAAAGACCCCGAAACCGCTTCGTCGACGGGCTACCTCGCCGTGGGCAAGATCGACGGAATCGAAGCCGTTGCCGCCAACCAGGTGCGCTTCACGCTGTCTGCGCCAGACAGCGCGCTACTCGAATCGTTCTCGCAGCCGTGGGTGAGCATCCAATCCCCCACCGCGCTCGAGCGCGACCAGGCTACCAACTGTGAGAGCCCCGTGGGCACCGGCCCCTTCATCGTGACCGATTGGGTCAAGCAGCAGTCGGTCACCCTCGAACGCAATCAGGACTACAACTCGGCTCCCGCTGACGCCGAGCACACCGGTGCTGCCCGTCTCGACGCTATTGAGTGGCGCTTCATTCCGGATGCCGCCACGCGCTACGCTGCCCTGCAGTCGGGCGACGTTGACGTGATCGACAACGCGCAGCCCAACAACATCTCGTCCGCCGCCGACGTGGCCACGATCGAAGAACTCGATGCGCCGCGCCCCGGCGCCGCCAACCGCATCGAACTGAACTCGGGCAAGGCGCCGTTTGACGACATCCGGGTGCGCGAAGCCTTCATCCGGTCCGTGGATGTGAACCCCGGCATCGAGAGCCTGTTCTTTGGCACGGCCGAACGTTCGTACTCGGTGCTCTCGAGCGTTGAGCCCGACGGCGTTTCGCTTCCCGACGTGTTCACCACCGACCCAGAGGCGGCAGCAGCGCTCCTCGACGAGGCAGGCTGGGACACGATCGATTCCGACGGGTACCGCACGAAAGACGGCGAGCGCCTGAGTCTGACGTTCCCGATCAGCACGAACCAGTCGATCCCCGCTGAGCAGTCACTGTTTGAGCAGATTCAGGCTTCCGCTAAGGACGTCGGCTTTGAGGTCATCCTGCAGCCCACCGATTTGTCGTCGTGGTACGGCGCTCTGTTCACGAACGAGTACAACCTCGTGAGCGCTCCGTACACGAAGGTCGGTGCTGACGTGCTGCGCATCCTGTACCACTCCGACTCGATCATCCCGGCTCCGAGTGGTTACTACGCGAACCTGGCCCAACTGAGCGACCCCGCGCTCGATGAGATTCTGACAACGGCCAGCGAAGTCTCGGATGCCGCTGAACGCCAGGAACTCTACGCCGAGGCTCAGTCGATCATTGTCGACGGTTTCTATGTTCTGCCCTTGTATGACCAGCAGAATCACTACCTCTACAGCACGAGCGTCGAGGGCTTCCGGGCGCTGCCTCCCGTTGCAGCGCCGACGTTCTATGACGCGTGGTTGAACAACTAGCGAGCCGCCCCCGCACGCGGTCGCTGGGGTGGATCGCGCGCCGGGTGGGCGGTGGCGTGTTCGTCTTGTGGGCTGTCGCGACTGTCATTTTCTTTGCGCTGCGATTGATTCCGGGCGATCCGGTGGATGCAATTCTGGGCGGCCCCGGTTCTCAAGCGTCCGCCGAAGCCCTGGCTCAGATTCGCACCGACTACGGCCTCGACCAGCCGCTGATCGTTCAGTATTTTCTGGCGATGGGCAAGCTCGCGGTCGCCGACTTCGGCACGTCATACGCGCTCAAGGTGGCGGTGGCTCCTTATGTACTGACGCAACTCTGGTCGACGCTCGTGCTCACGCTGGCCTCCCTCGTAGTGGCCTGGCTTGGCGCCCTTGCCCTCACGCTGGCTACGAGCGGTCGCGATCGCGTTGCGCGCGCGTTGGGGTCCGGGCTCGAACTCTTGGCGGCTGCCGTGCCCCATTTTTGGTTGGCATCGCTGCTCATCATTCTGCTGAGCAGTACGTTGCACTGGCTTCCCCCGATTAGCGTCCCCGGCCCGCTCGGGCTCGTGCTGCCCGTGCTCACCCTTGCGTTTCCCCTCACGGGCTTCCTCGGCCAAGTGATGCGCGAGTCGTTGGCTAACGCCTACGAACAACCCTTCGTGCTGTCAGCTCGGGCACGCGGCGAAAGCGAATGGGGTGTGCGGCTTCGTCACGTTCTGCGCCATGCGGCTCTTCCCGGCATTTCCCTCTCCGGTTGGGCCTTCGGCTCGCTGCTGAGCGGCGCTGTGGTCGTCGAGACAATCTTTGCCCGTCCCGGCCTCGGCCGAACCTTGTTGAGTGCCGTTACGATCCGCGACATTCCCGTCGTCACTGCGGTTGCCCTCGTCTCCGCGCTCACCTTCATCCTTGTCACCATTGCGACGGATCTCATTGATCGCATAGTCGACCCTCGCGTAACGGAGGTGGCAGCACGATGACCGAAATCTTGGCTGGCCGACTCTCGCAGCCTGCGGGACGCACTCCCGGCATCCGGGGCCCCGGCGGGTGGCTTCGCAACGCGGGCGTCATAATCGCACTGGCCGTGCTGGCGCTTATTCTGACCGCTGCTCTCGCGCCGCAACTCATTACGACCGCTGACCCGGATGCGGTTGCCCCCGCCGAGGCCTTCCAGTCACCATCGGCTGCCCATTTCTTCGGCACCGACGAATCCGGTCGCGACGTCTACACGCGCGTTGTCTTCGGAGCCGGAAACTCCCTGCTCATCGGAATCGCCGCCACCGCGGTCGGGCTGGGGCTTGCCCTCATTCTCGGCTTGCTGGGCGGTCTCGGCAGCAGACTCGGTGACTTCGTGAGCACCCGCATCGTCGAGGTCATGTTTGCTCTTCCCGGCTTGCTGCTCGCGCTGGTGTTCATCGCGATCGCCGGGCCCGGCGTGGTCACCTCGACCGTGGCGGTGGGCCTCTCGACCGCGCCCGGCTATGCGCGCATCATCCGCAGCCAATTGCGCAGCGTGCGCAACGCCAGCTACGTGGAGGCCGCAACGGTGCTCGGCCATTCACGAACCCGCATCGTGTGGCAGCACATTCTGCCCGGAGCGCTCTCCCCCATTTTTGTGCTCGGCACCCTCGGCGTTGGCCAAGCGATTGTCTGGGCATCCTCGCTCGGCTTCCTCGGCCTCGGTGTTGCCCCGCCCGCCGCCGAATGGGGCGCGATGCTCTCCAGCGGCCGCACCTACATCGACGTCGCCTGGTGGCTCACCGTCTTCCCCGGTCTCGCCATCGTTGCTACCGCCGCATCATTCACGGTGCTCGGTCGCGCTCTCAACGCCCGCACCCGTCAGGAGGCCCGCGGATGACCGACTCCCCGCTCCTGCGCGTGAGCAACCTCAGCGTGCACTTCGACCGCACCGCCAGCCCGGCCGTTGATGGCGTGAGCTTCGACGTCGCCGCTGGCGAATGCCTTGCCATTGTCGGAGAGTCGGGATCAGGCAAGAGCGTCACGGCCCGTTCCCTGCTCGGGCTTGCACCCGCCGGAGCCCACGTGAGCTTCAGCGAGTTGAGTCTGGCGGGAGAAAGCCTTCCGGCACCCGGTGCTCGACGGTGGAGGACGATTCGCGGAGCATCCATTGGGCTGGTGTTGCAGGATGCGCTCGTGTCGCTCGACCCGCTGCGCCCGGTCGGACGTGAGATCGATGATGTGCTGCGGTTACACACCACCCTCAGCCAGCGCGAACGTCAGGCTCGTGTGCTTGAGCTGCTGGATGCCGTGGGCATTCCCGATCCTGCGCTGCGAGCCCGGCAACGCTCCGGCGAACTCTCGGGCGGGCTGCGCCAACGCGCCCTCATCGCTGCCGGAATCGCGGCCGGCCCTGCCCTCATCATCGCCGACGAGCCCACCACAGCTCTCGATGT
Source organism: Salinibacterium sp. NK8237 (assembly GCF_015864955.1). Taxonomy (NCBI): domain Bacteria; kingdom Bacillati; phylum Actinomycetota; class Actinomycetes; order Micrococcales; family Microbacteriaceae; genus Salinibacterium; species Salinibacterium sp. NK8237. Next base: position 599,895 of record NZ_JADYWE010000001.1, read on the forward strand.
CACGGTGCAAGCTCGCGTGCTCGACGTGCTGTCGTCACTGCGCAACAACGGCACCGCCATGATCCTCATCACCCACGATTTGGCCGTTGTCTCGCGCATTGCCGACCGCGTTGCCGTAATGAGCGAGGGGCGCATCGTCGAGACCGGTGAAACGAAGGCCTTGCTCCGAGCGCCCACGGCAGCGGCGACCCAACGGCTGTTGGCGGCGATTCCGGTTGACGTGCCGCGCGGCGTTCCTCTGACGCTGCCATCGCATGCCGAAGCTGTCACATTTCCCGACACTTCCGCGAGCGCCGGGGCTGCTGTCACGGCGGCTGCTGCCACGGCTACCGCTGCTGGTTCACTGCTACCCGCGCTTGAACTGCGCGGGGTATCTCGCCGCTATCCCACCCCGCACGGGGCGGCAATTCAAGCGCTCGATAACGTTTCTCTCACGCTCACTTCCGGCACCACTCTGGGCCTTGTCGGTCAGTCTGGCTCCGGCAAGACCACCATCGCGCGCATCGCCCTTGGACTGGAGACGGCCGACAGTGGCGAAGTGCTACTCGCGGGCCACGAGTGGGGGTCACTCAGTGCCCGCGAGCGCCGCCCGCTGCGTCCAACGCTGGGTGCCATCTATCAGGATGCCTTGAGCTCGTTCGATCCTCGCTTGAGCGTCGAACGCATCCTCACCGATGCGTTGAGCGCTGGAGCATCCGCACACCACCAGTCGCTGACGACACCAGACGAGTTGCTCGATGCTGTTGGGCTGCCTCGCGCGGTGAAGAACCGTCGCCCGCTGCTCTTGTCGGGAGGTCAGCGTCAGCGGGTGGCGATCGCCCGCGCGCTCGCGCCGGGGCCGCAGACGATCCTCTGCGATGAGCCGGTGTCGTCACTGGATGTCTCCACTCAGGCCCGCGTGCTGAATCTGCTCGACGAGTTGCAGCGCCACCTGCACCTCAGCTATCTCTTCATCTCTCACGATCTCGGCGTGATTCGCCACATGAGTGACCGGGTCGCCGTCATCAACGAGGGCCGCATTGTGGAGACGGGCCCGACGGATGAGATCTTTATCGCACCACAGCATCCGTATACCCGGTCGTTGATTGCGGCCCTCCCGCGAGTGAGAGGATGATGCGGTGACACCTCCCCGCACTCCCACCCGTGGTCGCCCGCCCGCAGCATCCCGCGAACTCCTGCAAGAGGCCGCGTTTGAGTTGTTCGTTGAGAATGGGTATACCGGCACGACTGTTGACCAGATCGCGACCCGCGCGGGCGTCAGCCGCAATACGTTTTTCAACTATTTCGAGGCCAAGGGCGAAGTCTTTTGGGTGGAGTTGGATGCCGCGACCGAGCGATTGAAGGCGGCGCTGGCTGATCAGCCGACTGACGTCCATGACGCGGCATCCGCCCCACTCGCTATCCGTCAGGCGATGCTGCGTTCGCTGGCCGAGCTGGAATCGCGCCACGTGCCCTTTGTGCTCACCCAGTACGACCTGATCGGTAGCGCGACGGAACTGCAGGCGTCAGCGATGAGCCGTTTTGCGACCCAGGCTCGCCTGCTGAGTGGCTTCCTCGAGCGCCACGGGGCGGATTCGGCGACCGCGCGCACGCACGCCTACGCTCTCATCGCATGTGTCGTCTCGGCTGCCCAAGAGTGGGCCAACGCTGGTCCGCAACGCGGACGACTCGAACCCTTCGTGCACCGTGCGTTCGACACTGCTCTCGCACCCCTTCCAACGCCCGATCGCTGAACTGCACGGTGGCTGAGACTCTCTCGACAGAGGGCGAAGGTCGGGGTTAGGCTTCAGCCACGCTGGACTGCTTGCATGATCCCCCATCTTGGAGCTACGCCATGAGTGACGATCAACCGACCAAACGTTTCGATGTTCAGAATGATGACGCGCCCACGGTGCGGTTCGAGCCAGCGGGAGCAGCCCCACCTCCGGGTGGCGGGGAGCCACCGATCGAACCTCCGACATCTCCGGAGCCCAAGTCACGCAAGCTCCTCATTATCCTGTCGATCATTGGTGGGGTGCTGCTGATCGCGGTCGTCATCATGCTGACGTTGCTGTTCTCTCGCGGGGCTGGCGGCGACATCACGCCAGTGCCAACGGAAAGCCCTTCGGCCACTCCGAGCGAGACTCCCACTCCTAGCGCGTCTGCCTCGGAGGAAGCAGAGCCGAGCGCTGAACCGACGACTGCTCCGCCGCCCGCAACCGCGAGCCCGTCATTCGTCACATTCAGCGCGCCCACCAGCGCAAATTGCACCGACGCGAATCCGACAAGTCAACTCACCTTCGCCTGGAGCAGCACTGACGCGACCATGGCGTGGTTCGGAGTGCGCACCACTAACGCGAAAGAGGAGCCCTATGAAGAGGTTCCCACCACGGCGACCTACACCTTCGATTACCAGTGCAGCAACGAGACCGAGATTTATACGGTGACGCTCGAGGATGCGGCGGGAAACCTCACCCACAAAACAGTCACGGTGACAAAGAACTAGACGTCCTCGCGCGGCGCGCCTAATACGACGCTGTCCGTTACGATTGGTACTACACCTCACACTCAGGCACCTCTTCTTTGACTCGGTGCCGCACATATCGAACCGGAGTAATTATGTCGTCGAGCGTTCCCGAAAAACCTGCCCTAGAAGGCCTCGAAGACAAATGGGCTCCCGTGTGGGAGAACGAAGGCACCTACCGCTTCGATCGCCAGAAGGCGCTCACCGAGGGGTCTGACTGCGTATTCTCGGTCGACACTCCCCCGCCGACGGCATCCGGAAGCCTGCACATTGGCCACGTCTTCAGCTACACCCACATGGACTTGGTTACTCGCTTCCAGCGCATGCGCGGCAAAGAGATCTTCTACCCGATGGGCTGGGATGACAATGGTCTGCCCACCGAGCGTCGGGTTCAGAACTACTACGGTGTGCGCTGCGACCCCACTCTCCCCTATGACGAAGGCTTCGAGCCTCCCCAGCAGGGCGGCGAAGGCAAGTCGACGAAGGCTGCCGCGCAATTGCCGATTTCTCGTCGCAACTTCGTTCAACTGTGCGAGACGCTGACCGCCGAAGACGAAAAGCAGTTCGAAGACCTCTGGCGCCAGCTTGGTTTGAGCGTTGACTGGAACCTCACCTACCGCACCATCGGCGACGACGCTCAGCGTGCTGCTCAGCGTGCGTTCTTGCGCAACCTTGACCGCGGCGAGGCCTACCAGGCGTTCGCTCCGACGCTGTGGGATGTCACGTTCCGCACCGCCGTTGCCCAGGCCGAGCTCGAAGACAAAGAGCAGCCTGCCGCGTACCACCGTCTTGCTTTCCACCAGGCGGATGGCGACGACATCCACATCGAGACGACGCGCCCTGAGCTTCTGCCGGCGTGTGTTGCGCTCGTGGCTCACCCCGATGACGAGCGCTACAAGCACCTCTTCGGCACGATGGTCACGACGCCGATTTTCGGTGTTGAGGTTCCGATTCTGGCCCACCACCTTGCGCAGCAAGACAAGGGCTCGGGAATCGCGATGATTTGTACGTTCGGTGATGTCACTGACGTTGTCTGGTGGCGCGAGCTTGACCTGCCGAACCGCACCATCATTGGTGCCGACGGTCGCATCATTGCCGAGGCTCCCGATGTCATCGTGGGCGACGCCGCTCAGGCTGCGTACGGCGAGCTTGCGGGCAAGACGGTCTTCAGCGCGAAGGCTGCCATGGTTGCTCTGCTCAAGGAGTCGGGCGAAATGATCGGCGATGCCAAGCCGATTCAGCATCAGGTGAAGTTCTTCGAAAAGGGCGACAAGCCTCTCGAGATCATTTCGACGCGCCAGTGGTACATCACTAACGGCGCCCGCGATGAGAAGCTCCGCAGCCGCCTTCTTGAGGCCGGCAAGCAAATCAACTTCACCCCCGACCACATGCGGGTTCGCTACGACAACTGGGTGGGTGGCCTCACCGGCGACTGGCTCATCTCGCGCCAGCGCTTCTTCGGCGTTCCGATTCCCGTCTGGTACGAGCTCAATGCCGAGGGTGAAAAGGGTGCCCCGATCGTTCCGAGCGAGGCATCGCTGCCGATCGATCCTTCGTCGGATACCGCTCCCGGCTACACGGAAGACCAGCGTGGTGTTCCCGGTGGTTTCGAGGGCGAACTCGACATCATGGATACCTGGGCCACGTCATCACTGACCCCGCAGATTGCTGGTGGTTGGGAGACCGACCCCGAGCTCTTCAATGTGGTCTTCCCCTACTCGCTGCGCAGTCAGGGCCAAGACATCATTCGTACGTGGTTGTTCTCGACCGCGCTGCGTTCGGAACTCGAGCACGGAACAGTGCCGTGGAAGAACGCCGGCATCTCCGGCTTCATCGTTGACCCCGACCGCAAGAAGATGTCGAAGTCGAAGGGCAACGTTGTTACGCCCAAGGGCATGCTCGATGACCACGGTTCGGATGCGGTGCGCTACTGGGCAGCATCCAGTCGCCTCGGTACTGACGCAGCGTTTGACCCGCAGAACCCGAAGCAGATCAAGATCGGTCGCCGACTCGCGATCAAGGTTTTGAACGCGTCGAAGTTCGTTTATTCGTTCCCGGCGCCCACTGTTGCTGCGGGCTCGACTGCGGTAGTTACCGAAGCGCTCGACCTCGAAATGCTCGCCGAGCTAGCGTCGGTCGTTGACCAGGCCACCACGGCTCTGGAAAATTTCGATCACGCCAAGGCACTTGAAACCACGGAGAAGTTCTTCTGGACCTTCTGCGACGACTACCTCGAACTCGTGAAGGAACGTGCCTATGGCGCCGGAACTCCCGAAACGCAAGCAAGCGCCAACCGTGCGTTGCACACCGCCATCGACGTGTTCTTGCGTCTCTTCGCGCCCTACCTCCCCTTCGCTACCGAAGAGGTCTGGCGCTGGACGCACGACACCTCAGTGCACTCCGCTTCGTGGCCGACCGCCGACGAGCTCGGTGTCACGGCACAGCCGAGCGGACTGTTCCACGCGGTTAGCCAAGCGCTCATCAGCATCCGTCGCGCTAAGACAGACGCGAAGGCTTCGCAGAAGACTGAAGTGACCTCGGCTACCCTCGCGGGCCCAGCCCTGATCGCTGCCGCCATCGACGATTTGAAGGCTGTGGGCCGCATCCACGACCTCACGATTGTTGAAGCGGAAGAGATTGAGGTTCGCGACATCGTTTTGGTTGAGGCAGCACCCGAAGCTTCGGCCTAAAGTCCGGCAAAGGGTTCGGCGTCGAGTTCGGCGTCGAACCCAAAAACCGCGTATTGTTGAGTAAATGACGAACTCAGAGAAGCCTTCGTACACCGTTCGCGATATTCAAGAAACCGATTTCGAAGTGTGGAAAGACCACTTCGTCAACTACGGAGTGTTCTACGAAACCGAGTTCACCGATGCCATCGTTCAGGGTGTTTGGGAATGGCTCATGGATGACTCAGCACAGCTCAACGCGGTCGTTGCTGTAGCTCCTGAGGGCGCTCCCGATCCCGGCATTGTGTGCGCCTTTGGTCTCTACCGTCGTCTGCCCGATACTTTCACTGCTTCGTGGGGTTGGTTTATGGATGACCTTTACGTCGACCCTGAGCACCGTGGTGCCGGAGTTGCCGGAACGATCATCGACGACATCGCTGCGCGTGCCGCAGAAGATGGTGGCGGAAAGCTCCGCTGGATCACCAACAAGGAGAACGACAGCGCCAAGCGTCTCTACGACAAGGTCGCGGACCGCACGTCGTGGATCTTGTACGAAAAGAGCGTGTAGTGCAGCTCGGCACACGATGGTCGGTCGGCGCAGCGGTGCCCGATCGTCTTTCCGCAGAAATGCGCGAAGCGATCGCCGGCGTTGAAGCGGATGTCGCCCACCTCGATACGAGCGCGTGGCGCTGGACGCTCACGTGGCTCGAATCACGCCCCGTCGCCGAACTCGACGACGGCACCATCGTGCGCCAGAGTGCCGACGGCAGCGTTTCAGTAGAAGAAGCTGCCTCCTAGCCTCTACTCCTGTTGTGGACAGTTGAGCGCTCACTTCGCGTTGAATGCTTAGCGTCGTTGTATGCGGCTACCGAACCTCGTCCGACTCTCGATAGGCACGCTCCTCCTCGCAACGCTGAGCGGATGCGTGCCTTCCGAAGTCACCACCCCGGCAGAGCCGACCTCCACCTTCGTTGCGCCCTACGCGACCGACGAAGAAGCGCTGGCTGCGGCTGAAGCGGCGTATGCGGAATATACGCGGGTGGTCGGTGAGATTCTGCAGGATGGCGGGGCCGACCCGACACGCCTCGAGTCCGTCGCGGTGGGCCCCTTTCTGGACGCGTCCGTCGACGGGCTAGAGGAATTCGCAGCTAAAGGTGGTCACGCATCCGGAGATGTTCGCAACAACGGGTTCGAACTCCAAAGATATTCTCCCCGTGGCAGCACCGCTGAGGTCATCACCGTCTATTTGTGTTCGAACGTCTCAGGTTTAGACCTCACAGACCACGATGGAAATTCGCTAGTTTCCGATGATCGACCTGACGAGTCGACCATGCAGGTCACGTTCGATTTCAGCGTTGAACGTGAATTGCTTCTGGTGTCCGACGTGGAAGTCTGGAGCGCTGGGGAGTGCTAAAGACTCTTCTTTCGATTCCCGTTTTGGGACTTCTCGTCATGTTGCTTGTTTCAACCGAAGCTAGCAGCGCCTTCGCGGACGAGCCTACTTGCGGAGCGCTTTCGTACTATGACGGTAGCTGCCCTACCTATGATGTCGGGGATGACAGCATCGAACTCGGTGCTTCCGCTGAGGTGCCCGGCACCGGCGGCTCCTCTGGCGGCAGCTACGGCTACGACACCGGATACGACACCGGATACGACACCGAAGGTGCCGCCTACATTCCCGTCGACGATGAGCACGACAGTGTCGAGGAAGCCTGGTGCGATATCCAACGCTTCGAGTGCGCACCCTGGACCCCGCCGGCCGAGGACGCCGATGGTGAGACCGGCCCGATCACTATCTCCGACATCGCCACTTTCCGCCCACAAGCAACCACTGCGGGCATGCAACCCAACCAGTGGATGATCGTCGGCCTCGACACCAACTTCTACGCCAACGCAACCGCCCATGTCATCGACGGCACCCTCTTCGGCGGTACCGCCCAAGTGCGATTTACTCCGGTCACTTACAACTGGGACTACGGCGACGGCAGCACCGCCGCCACCAGTAACCCCGGCAGGACTTGGGGCAAATACCGGATCGCCGAATTCGATCCAACCCCCACCAGCCACGTGTTTGAAGAACCCGGCAACTACACGATCACGCTCGCCGTTACTTACGCGGCCGAATACCGTGTCGCCGGCAGCCGCTGGCAGAACGTCGTCGGAACCCTCACCATCGTCGTCCCACCCCTCGCCGCCACCGCGGGCCACGCCACTACAGTTCTTGTCGACCAAGACTGCATCGCCAACCCCACCGGCATCGGCTGCTAGCTAGCTTCACAAACCCCGAGATTCGAGAAACTGCGCCCGCTCACACTCGCGCCACAACCTCACCGTGCGGCATCGCCATCCACCCCTCCGGCGAATCAGCCCACTCGCGCCACGCAGCGCTAATCTCCTGCAGAACATCCTGAGTCGCCAACGACTTGCTCAGAGCGTCCTCGGCGAATGCCGACTCCAGCACTCGCGCCTCCCACATGCTCCCCCACCACTCCCGGTCGATGTCGTCGGAAAAATTCCAGATCGATGCCGACGTTGTGACGTCAGCCAATCCGGCCTGCATCGCCCACGACTTCAGCCGCCGACCCGCATTAGGTTCTCCCCCATTGCTGCGGTGTACCGCGTCGTACACGTCAGCCCAGACCTTCAGCCCCGGCAGTTCGGGAAAGCAAATAGTTCCCGCATAGTCGACATCGCGCACCGCAATCAGCCCACCGGGCTTGGCAACCCGCTTCATCTCCACAAGAGCCGCGACCGGATCGCCCAAATGCTGCAGAGTCTGATGTGAGTGCACGAGATCGAAACTGTTGTCCTCGAACGGCAGCGCATACGCGTCCCCCACGATGAAACTGAGGTTGTCGGCAGTGAAAGCCGACGCTTTGTCGATCACTGCGGGAGCAGCATCCAAACCAACAACACGGCCAGGAGCCAAACGTTCAGCCAATTCGGCCGTGATCGTGCCCGGCCCACACCCGATATCAAGCAACGAAAGCCCTGCCTCAAGGTGCGGCTCGAAGTACGCCGCCGAGTTGGCAATGGTGCGCCACGTGTGAGACTTCAAAACACTTTCGTGATGGCCGTGGGTATAACGCTCGCTAGTCATACTGACGAGAATAGAGTGGATGCATGACCAATCCTTTCTTTGAGCCCAGCACGCTGCCCTTCGGCATGCCCCCCTTTGCCGATATCGAAGATGAGCACTTCGCACCGGCCTTCGACAAAGGCATGGCAGAGCAGCTCGCAGAGATTGAAGCGATCACCTCGCAGGCCGACGCACCCACGTTCGAGAACACCATGATCCCGCTCGAAAAGAGCGGCCAGCTGCTCAACCGGGTTGCCACCGTGTTCTTCAACAAGACTTCCGCCGATGGCGATGCAGCATCGGATGCACTCGAAGAAGTCATCGCTCCCCAACTTGCCGCGCACAATGACGCCATCAGCCTCAACAGCGCGCTCTACGAACGCATCCGCAGCATCCGTGAAGCACTCGACGACACCGAGTTGGATGCCGAAGCCCGCTACCTTGTTGAGCGCTATTTCACCGAGTTCACGCTTGCCGGCGCCGGCCTCTCCGAAGACGCCAAAGCGACCCTTCGCGACTACAACTCGCGCCTCTCGACCCTCACCACGAAGTTCGAAAAGAACCTGCTTGCCGACACCAACGATCTTGCGATCGTGGTTGACAGCATCCAGGAGCTCGATGGTCTTGAGCCGTCAGAGATCTCTGCCGCTGCCAGCGCGGCCAACGATCGTGGTCTCACGGGCAAATACCTCATCACCTTGATTCTGCCCACGAACCAGCCGCACCTGTCGGTGCTGAAGAATGCGGATGTTCGCGGCCGGGTGATGGCGTCGTCACGTTCGCGTGGCATCCGTGGCGGCAAGTTCGATAACCGCGAGCTCGTGTTGGAGATTGCGAAGGTGCGTTCGCAGCGTGCGGCCCTTCTCGGCTACGAAAGCCACGCCGCCTGGGTTACCGCCGACGAGACAGCCCAAAACCCGCAGCGGGTCGCTGACATGCTCGGCAAGCTCGCTCCTGCCGCGGCACGCAATGCGCGCGAAGAGCACGCTGCCTTAGAGAAGCTCGCGGGCACCGAAGTGACCGCAGCGGACTGGGCGTTCTATGCCGAGAAGGTGCGCGCCGAGCAGTACAACGTCGATACCACCCAGATGCGCCCCTATTTTGAGGCCGAGCGCGTGCTGCGCGACGGAGTGTTCTTTGCGGCGACCCAGCTGTACGGGGTTACCTTCACCGAACGTCGCGACCTGCCCGCCTACCACCCCGACGTTCGCGTCTTCGAGGTCACGAACGAGGATGGCAGCGAGGTCGGCCTTTACACTCTCGATCTCTACACGCGCGACTCGAAGCGCGGTGGAGCGTGGATGAACTCGCTCATCTCGCAGTCGGATCTGCTCGGGCATCCGGTGATCGTCACCAACAATCTGAATGTGCCGAAGCCTGCTGCTGGCGAAACGACGCTCCTCACCTACGACGAGGTCAACACGCTCTTCCACGAGTTCGGCCACGCGCTGCACGGGCTTTTCGCTCGCGTGACGTACCCCAAGTTTGCGGGAACCAACACGTACCGCGACTTCGTCGAGTTCCCCAGCCAGGTCAACGAAATGTGGATGCTCTGGCCCGCGGTTCTCGACAACTACGCCAAGCACTACAAGACCGGCGAGCCCATGCCCCGCGAGATTGTGGAGCGCATCCAGGCCAGCGCCGCGTTCAATGAGGGGTTCCTCACGAGCGAATACCTCGCCGCCGCCCTCATCGACCAGGCCTGGCACCGCATAGCTGCCGACGACGACGTGACGGATGTCGCGGCCTTCGAAGCACAAGCGCTGGCCGAGGTCGGTCTCAACAACCCCGCGGTGCCGCCCCGGTACTCGAGCACCTACTTTCAGCACATCTTCGCGAACTCGGCCTATGACGCGGGTTATTACTCCTACATCTGGAGCGAGGTCCTCGACGCCGACACGGTCGAGTGGTTCACCGAAAACGGTGGGCTCACCCGTGCCAACGGCGACCGCTTCCGCTCGCGACTGCTGGGCGTGGGCGGCTCCAAGAACCCGCTCGAAGCGTTCCGCGACTTCCGCGGCCGTGATGCCGAGCTGCAGCCGCTGTTGAATCGTCGAGGCTTGAACTAACGGGGAGAGCGTGGCGTCGATGCCGTGGCGTCAGCGGCTGTATCCCAAGAGGTCGGTTGCTGCGCGCACGATCGCATCGGCATTGATTCCGTGCAGCTCATAGGCATCCTCGAGATTCGAAGATTGGCCAAACTGCGTGACTCCGAGATTGCGAATGCGGTCGCCACGCACGCCGGCCAGGAACGCGAGCGTGTGAGGGTGTCCATCGAGCACGGTGACCAGAGGTGTCCGCGCGTGCGCCGGAAAGAGTTCATCCGCAATCGAGCTGCGCGAGGACGACGCAACGTCATAGCGCTGGTTGAGCGAGCGGAACACCAGATCGGGGCTCGTGAGACACACCACGCCCACCGAGAGACCGCGCGCGGTGAGTCGGGCGGCAGCATCCATCACTTCGGGCATCATCGCGCCGACGCCTACCAAGGTGATGGCGTCATCACCGGGATCGTGATCACTCAACCGATATCCGCCAGCAATGACGTGCTGTCGGCGCCGTTCTCGCAACGCGGGGTCTTCCGGCAATGGTGCAAGCTGCTGGTCAATCGGCTTGGTTGAAATCCGAAAGTAGGCCGACTCTCCGTCGGCGCGCCCCATCTGCCCCATAGTCTCCAACAGACACCACTCAAGGTCTTGAGCGAACGCGGGCTCCCACGCGATACAACCAGGCTGCTCCAGGCCGATCGACGGTGTCGTAATTGACTGGTGCGCGCCGCCTTCGGGCGCCAACGTCACGCCGGACGGTGTGCCGATCAGGATCGACTGCCCACCCGAGTAGATGCCGTACGACCACGGCTCGAGGGCACGCGAAACGAAGGGGTCGTAAATCGTGGCGATCGGGATGAGAGGTTGCCCCCACCGACTCCACGTGGCGCCCAGTTCCCCCGCAAGGCACACTAGGTTGACTTCAGCAATGCCGAGTTCAATGTGTTGACCTTGGGAACCTTCGCTCCATTTGAGGAGGCGATCAGTGTCATCGGCAAACCAGTCATGGCGTTCACCGACCGACCACACTCCGGTCTTGTTGATCCATCCACCCAGATTTGTGGATGACGCAACGTCAGGGCTCAACGTCACGACTCGCCGCGCGACCTCGGGCGACGCTCGCTTCAGGTCGAGGAGGAATCGGCCTAGCGCCGCCTGCGTCGAGATGACGGGCTTGTAGCCCCACGGAAGTTCGCGCGGAACCGGAGCAACCTCATGCATTTCAACCGGCGGCCGGCGTAACCGAGCGGCTGCGTCGTGGCAGACAATGCCCTCATCGCTCGCGGCGGAGAATTTTTGCCACGGCGCATCGAGGGACATTCCGGATAGCTCAGCAAGCTGCGTCATTTGCCCTTCGGTGAGTTGCGCGGAATGGTTATTTGGGTGTCCTTCGGTCGCGAGCCCGCGCCCTTTCACGGTGTACGCGAAGATGACAGTCGGACGCGCCGGGTCGATGTTCTTGTAGGTTTCGAGCAGCAGTGTGATGTCGTGACCACCAAGATCCCGAATGCTGGCGGCAAGTTCCTGGGGCGAGAGCGACGCGAGAAGGGTCTGCAACGCAATCGCTGGCGTTTCTCCAAGCAATCGGCCATGAAGCTGATCAGGATGACTGCGCAGCAGCCGTTGGTATTCCTCGTTGGGCATTGCTTCGAGTCGTTCCCGCAGCTCGGCACCGCCCTCAGCGGCAAACAGGGACTGGATGCGCCGACCCCACTTGCACGTCAGCACCTGCCAGTCTGCGGCAGCGAACATCCCCTGCAACCGAGCGATCTGAACGTCGGGAATGATGCGGTCGAGCGACTGTCGATTGAGGTCAACTATCCACACAAGTTCACCGAGCTGACGCGCGCCCGAGTCAGTGATCGCTTCCCACACGGCACCTTCATCAAGCTCTGCATCACCAAGCAAGCTAATGAAGCGGCCGGATTCCGGGGTTTCCGGAAACTGATCGCGCACGTACCGGTGCGACATGGCTGCCCACAACGGAGCCGTCGCACCGATTCCGACACTTCCAGTGGAGAAGTCAACAGTGTCCGGGTCTTTGAGCCTGCTCGGGTAACTCTGTAACCCGCCGAGTGACCGCAGGGTCGGCAGGTATTCTTCGGCCAGCTCCCCCATGAGGTAGTTGATGGCGTGCAATACCGGCGAGGCGTGTGGCTTCACTGATACCCGGTCGATCGACGTGAGTTCCGAGAACCAGAGCGAGGTCATGATGCCGACCATCGATGCGCTCGACGACTGGTGACCGCCCACCTTCACACCAGACTCGTTGGTTCGCCCTCGGTTGGCCGCATCGATCATGGCGGTTGCTGTCCACAGCACTCGCTGAGCGATCGAGTCGAGCACGTCATCATCGAGACTTGCGGCTGCTGAAAGTGGACGCGAGTTCACGGTGGGCTCGGCGGTCTCGAATGTAGCGGTGGTTTCGTTCGGCATGCTCATTGATCCTTAGCGTCGTTGCGCGGGAGCGACAGGGGCGTCGCCGTTAGCGGAAGAGGCCGCTGTAGGCGTTGAGGGAGAGTTGACCTCCGAGGTGGGCGTAGAGAACGTTGCTGTCTGCCGGGATGTCGCGGCTCGAGACGAGGTCGATGAGACCGGCAAGCGACTTTCCTTCGTACACGGTGTCGGTGATCATGCCTTCGAGGGTTCCGCCCAGACGGATGGCTTCGAGCGTGGAATCGACAGGGATGCCGTAGAGATCGCCAGCCCAACCTTCCAGCACAGTGATCTCGTCGTCGCGCAACTCACGTTCGAGACCGATGAGCTGAGCGGTGTGACGAGCGATGCGAGCAACCTGATCGCGAGTCTTCTCCAGCGTCGCTGAAGCGTCGATTCCGATGACGCGGCGCGGACGCTCTTGACCAGCAAATCCGGCAATCATGCCGGCGTGAGTCGAGCCCGTGACCGTGCAGACGACGATGGTGTCAAAGAACACTCCGAGTTCGCGTTCCTGCTGCTCGACTTCGTCGGCCCAGTTAGCGAAACCCAGGCCGCCCAAGTGATGTTCGGATGCGCCAGCGGGAATCGGGTACGGCTTGCCGCCCGCTGCTTCTACATCCGCGATCGCGTTTTTCCAGCTGTCGCGAATACCGATGTCGAACCCAGAATTGTCGAGGCGAACATCCGCCCCCATGATGCGCGAGAGTTGGATGTTGCCGACGCGGTCGCTGAGCGGATCGGGCCAGTCAACCCAGTTTTCCTGCACGAGCACTGCCTTCATTCCGAGCTTCGCGGCCACCGCTGCGACTTGGCGCGTGTGGTTGGACTGGTAGCCACCGATGGAGACGAGGGTGTCGGCTCCTTGAGCGATGGCATCAGGAACGATGTATTCGAGCTTGCGGGTCTTGTTGCCACCAAAGGCGAGTCCGCTATTCACGTCTTCGCGCTTCGCCCAGACGGTCGCTCCCCCGAGGTGTGCGCTGAGGCGCGGAAGTTGGTGAATCGGGCTGGGCCCAAAAGTCAGCGGGTAACGTTCGAAGTCTGAAATAGCCATGGGGATTCCTGTCCTTGGGGGCTTCGCAGCAAAGCCAATATGCAATATATTGCAACTCATTTGCCCGGATGTCAACAGTCTGCGCCGCAAAGCCTCGGTTGCGACATACAATATTTCGCATGCCAGTGCCCGAGAAGAATGCCGTACACAAACGCTCACTGCTGCGCGATGATGTGTACACCTCGATCCGAGACGCCATTGTCGACGGCACTTTTGCCCCCGGCGAACGCCTCCGCGACACCGAACTCGAAAAGTGGCTCGGGGTCAGCCGCACTCCTATTCGCGAAGCGCTCTTGCGCCTGGAACGTGGCGGACTAGTCGTGTCGCACCCCGGCAAAGCCACCCTTGTCGCACCACACGACCCTGCATCCACCCTCGGGGTTCAGCAGGTCACCGCAGCCCTCCATGAACTCGCCGCACGGCTAGCTCTGCCCGTCGTCACCGCTGAACAACTCAGCGCAATGGACGAGGCAAACGCTCGATTCGCTGCGGCGCTCGACGCCGAAGACGTCGACGGAGCTCTGGACGCTGACGACGATTTTCACAACGTCTTCATCACTGCGAGCGGCAACGAAACCATCGCTCAAGTGCTCGGCCAGCTGACCCCTGTGCTACGACGGGTGGAACGCATGCGGTTCAGCTCGCACTCGGGCCGCGAATCGGTCCCCCAACACGAATTGATCGTGAAACATGCGCGCGCCGGCGAAATCGATGAGGCATTAGTAGCCGTGCGAGAGAACTGGTTGTCGCTTCCCCACGCTGCACCGGAGCACAACGACTAATTGTTGTGCTGGCTCCACAAAAATTGGTGAAAACCTTTCGCTAATGACCTGCTCTCGTGCACAATAGTGCGGGTCGCGCTTGTCGCGGCCACTCACACTTAGACGTCACCTAGCACGGTGCCCTGAGGGCGATCTCTTCGCAGCTTCCCCCGAATTCGGCTGCGATGCACTTGCCCGGTGCGATCGCCCTCAGGAACACCACTTACTGTCTAGCTCGTAAAGACAGGCGCCAGACGCTCCCAGGCCTCAGCCCGCACATACACGGGCACCTGATCCCACGGCACTACGCGAGTATCGACGCTGCCGCCCGCGACCCGTTCGCCAGTGAACGCGTATATCCAGTCGCCACGAGGAAGAGTCGCCGTGTGATCGGTGGCGCCTTCGTCAGTCACGGGCGATACGAGAATGTCGCGCCCGAGCATCCACTGCAACGGATGTGCCCAGAGGCGTTCATCGTCAGGCCAGTCGAAGAACAGCGGCCGCATGACGTTCGTGCCAGCAGAAACAGCCCACTCGCTCTCGGCGGTGAGGTACGGCACGAGCCGTTCGCGCAATTCGACGATGCTGCGGCTCATCTCGAGCACGCGTGCATCCCCCGATTGCTCGGCGATGTTCCAGGGCGTTCGGTCACGACTCGGTGATCGGTGGTGATTGAACTCCGAGTGGTACTGCATGATCGGCACGAAGGCCGCGGCAGCGAGTGAACGAACGTAGAGCTCTGCCGTGGGCACGTCGCCACTGAAACCAGCGAGATCCCAGCCCCAATAAAGGATGCCGCACGCGCTCGCATTGAGCCCGGCGAACAGCGACCAGCGGAAGGCATCCCACGTGGAGTTCTCATCTCCGGCCCAGAAAGCTCCGTGGGCTTGCGATCCCGTGTATCCGGCGCGCGAGAACGTCACTGGCGCTTTGCCAGCGCTCTTGAGGAGCTCGCCGTAGGCACGGGCGTAGTGCACCGGGAATGTGTTGTTCTTCTCGTCGCCGCGGCGGCCATCCTGATAGTGGAGTTCAGAGCCCCACGCGTGCTCACCACCATCAGTCTTGAAGCCGTCGACGCCCATGTCCTCTACAAGGTAGCGACGTTTCTCCGTCCACCACTGCGCAGAACGATCATCGGTGAGATCTGGCATCAACGAGAGCGGGAACCACCAACCACGATTGCGGTACGGCTTGAGCACACCGCGCGGCGTCTCATCCTGAATGAGCACGTTGTCTCGCTGAGCCGCCTCGGCGTCGAACCGAGCTTGACCCACGGGATGCGGGCGCATCTTGATAAGGGGAATCTGCCACAACAGCACGCGCACATCGCGATCATGCAGCTCGTCGATCATGGCTTTCGGGTCGGGCCACGCGCCCTCCGCGGGAAAGCTGAAATCGTTGAGCCGCAGCGGCCCACCGCTGTCGTTCGGCGCATACTGCGCATCCCGCCAGACCGTGAACGTGCTTTCGTCGCTCCATGCCTCAATAACCACAGATCCGACCGGGATACCGTGCTCCCGATGCGCATCCATCTGACGCATAACTTCGGCTTGAGTGTTCCACTCGTTGCCGCTCGCCCACAAACGGTGAACCCAACTCGGCAACGCTTCGGGGCGCCCGACCTCACCGAGGAACTGATCGAGAACTTCCGCCGGCGTTCCCGCATAGCCACCAACCGACAGCACTTCGGAGGCGTCACTGGGCGAATCAACCTCTGATTCGATCCACAGCAGGCCGGCATCGCTATCGGCAACATCGAACCACACACGCCTGCTGGTGCGCACGTGAAAGCCCCACCCGCGAGCGCCGATGACGTGAGCGAATGGCATCGGCAGGTACGTCTTGCGTTCCGCACCCTGAGACTTGTACTGCTCGAAAACGACCGAGTCGAGGCTCGCACCGCGCTGGTCGAGGGCGTCAAATCGTTCGCCGAAGCCGGAGACGTGCTCGCGCTCGTCGAGCCGCAGTGCGAACCGAACCCGGTGGATGCGTTCGCCGTCGTCGAGAACAGTGGTGCTGCCGGCGACAAGGCCAACCGTCTCGTTAGCGGCAACGATCGAATCGGGCGCAGCGCGCCATCCGGCCACTCGCACGTCGAACCAGCGGGTGGACTGCGAGCGCGGTGCCGCCGTTGGGCCACCGACGAACCGATAGCGATACCCGGCCGTTGCTTGGAGTTGGGAAACATCAACAGCGAAACCGGTGCTCGTTCGTGCCAGTTTCGCTTGCGCCGAGGCGAGGTGGCCGCCGTCGACGGCTTGGCCCCGCGAGCGTTGCTGCACTCGCTTGAGGGCGAAGTCGGCGACTGACTCTCCGTCATCCCATTCGAGAGTGACAACGTCGACATCCGCTGTGGCACGCACGCCGAGCCGGAGGGCCTCGCCCGCAATGGGAACGGCGGGGTGACGTTGTTCGGTGTCGACAGAGTACGGATGCCCCGAACCCAGTGGTCTATGTCTCAGCACTAGTCGGTCTCGCTTTCGTTTCTGAAATGATTTTCGGTGGTCGCGAGTGACGCCGGCCACTCTGCTGGTGGTGAGTACACGCCAATCTCGACGGCGAGGCGCACATACATTGCGTGACTCCAGAGCAGCGGTGTCGCCACACTCCCCCAGCGTTCCTGCCATTCGGCGACACGGCTGGGATCAAGCAGGTCATCGTCGACCTGTTCTGGCAGGAATCCCTCCGCAGTCACCGTGCTGGCCGCCCATTCCAGTTGGCTGCGTGCGCGTGCAGTGTCGCCGCAGGCCGCATAGGCCAGGCCGAGCATGCAACTGAGTAGCGGCCATTGGCCACCGCCATAGAACGTGTCGCCCCGGTAGCGATGCACACCACCGTCGACCGTGATTTCGTGGTCGATGCGCGCGGTAGTAGCAGCGGCGAGAGCGCTCGCGCCATCCACAACGGCCAGCGGGGAGATGAGCGCGGCAAGGGAACCATCGACGGCAACTGATCCCAGCCATTTGACGAGGTGACCGTCGCGAACACCGTCCAATTCGATGATCTCTCTGGCAGCGGTCGCGGCGACCATCGCTCGAGTGGCAATATCAGCGGGGAGCACATCAGCGGATACCGCAGCGCTCAGCCCCGCAATGACACAGCCGAGCGTTGACACGTGACGCTCGGTCTCAAACTCTTCCCACCAGTCGAAGCAGGGGCGCTCCCACGTCGCGAGCAGATAGCGGACGGAAAGCTCAATGCCTTCACGCCACCGCTCAAGATCGAGCCCGTGTCGCTGGGAGTGCGCGACTGCCGCCCACATCCAGGTGCCGAAGCCGTCGGTTTGGAAGTCCCACCAGTCGTCGTCGCCCTCGGCGCCATCGAAGGTAAAACGGGTAGCAAGCATCTGGGAGTTATCGAGCGGAGTGCCTGCCGCTTCGGCTCGCTCGATGGTCTCAATCTGGGTGCGGCGAGCGATAAGGATGCTCGCACACCAGTCGAAGAAGCGTGAGGCAGATTCGACGGCGTTGGCGCTCGACATTCCGTCAGCGATGAAGGCGCCGTCACGGAACCAGGAGTAGCCGGTGTATGCCGAAAAGGTAGGGCTGGCGGGGTACGCCCCACTGGGGTGCTGCAACGTGGAGATCAGCTCGACGCTGTGCGCTGCGAGCGACGCGAGGGACTCGTCGTCCAGGCGTGAAGTCATGAAGTGCCCTCCTGGGCCAGCTGGGAGTGAGGCCCATCTCGCGTCAACAAGATGGGCCTCACTCGGGAGACGTACTATCCGATTACGGCGTTGATTCGTTCTTCAGCGCTGGCCAGAGCGTCGGCGACGGACTTGCGTCCTGCCTGTGCTTCGATCAGTTCCTCGGTGACAATGTCTTGCATCTCCTGCTGGCCGTTCTCGACCAGTGGGGTAAGCGCGATCGAGTCAAGCGAGTCAAAGACGGCCTGGCGGTTAGCCGGAGTGTCCTTGGTCAGGTAGACGGCGAGTTGATCTTCGTCGCTCGTGGGCGGCAGTTCCCAACCGCTATCGAGGCGAACATCGATCATCGTCTGGGATGACGTCAGGAACTCTGCGAATGCGGTCGCTTCGGCAATGTGGTCGGATGCTGCTGACACACCGACCGCGTTAGAGAACACTGCGCTGGCCTGTTGGGTATTTCCAGGCTCAACGGCGATGTCCCACGTGAATGGTGCGTCGGCGAGTGCGCCGAAGACCCAGATGCCGGAGTGCATCATGCCGAGCTTGCCCTCGAGGAACAGGTTCGTGTCGAAGTCTGCTGTGCCCTGACCCTCTTCAATAGTGGGCATTACCGTGCCGCTCTTGTCAGTGAGCCACTCCGCTGCCTCGATACCTGCCGGGGTGTTGAACGCGACGGAGGTTCCGTCGTCACTCAAGAACGATGCACCGTTCTGGTCGAGCACCTTGTAGAACTCGTAGAACGACACAGGCTGGTGGTCGCCCCAGGTTCCGCTTCCGGAGTCAGTGAGAGCTTCCGCTGCCGCTTGCTCGTCAGCCCAGGTCCAGTCACTCGTCGGGTAGTCGAGTCCGGCCGCATCGAAGAGGTCAGCGTTGTAATACAGCACAACATCGGAGAATGAACTGGGCAGCCCATAACTGGTGCCGTCAACGGCATACGCGTCGATGAGCGACTCACGGTATGACTCGGGGTTAGTCACTTCGAGAGGAGCGAGCGAACCGCTCGAAGCCAACTGGGGGAAGAAGTCGTAGTTGGTGTCGACGACATCCGCCACCGTTCCGGCCGCGAGGTCGGTTTGGAGGGTGGTGAAGTAGTCGCCATAGGGAAGCGTCGTGATGTCAACAGTGACGTTGGGGTTCTCTGCCTCGAACGCATCAACGATCGTCTGAAGGTTGTCTTCGTTGCCGCCCGAAGAAGTGAAGTTCGAGTAGGTGATGGTGACAGGGCCGTCTTCGGCGGCAGGTTCGCTGGCGCAGGCACTCAACAGCAGTGCTGAGACGCCGACGATTCCTCCCGCAGCAAGTAGTGAACGTTTCATGCTAGATATCTCCTTTGATGTCAGGTTATGAATGGATCTCTGGTGCCTCGGGGCCTTACTTGATCCCTGAGCTTGCGACGCCCTGAATGATGTACTTTTGGGCGAAAATGTAGAGCGCGAGCATCGGCAAGATGCTCACGATCGAGCCAGCCATCACGACGTCCCACGCGGTCGTGTACTGACCTTGAAGCCCCGCTAGAGCGATCGGAAGTGTCTGCAACTCGGGTGAGCGCAGCACGACGAGTGGCCACAAAAACGCGTTCCAACTGCTCATGAAGGCGAACACGGTCAGCGTTGCGAGTGCGGGGCGAATGTTCGGGATGATGATTTGGGTAAACACTCGAAAGTGACCAGCACCATCAAGCTTCGCCGCCTCATCAAGCTCTCGGGGAACCTGATTCACGGCCTGGCGAAGCAAGAATATTCCAAAGGCGCTCGCAAACGTCGGGAGCAGAGCACCGAGGTAGGTGTCGAGCAACCCGAATGCCTTGAGCTCAGCAAAGAGCGGCACGATGAGCACTTGAAGCGGAATCATCATGGTCGCGAGGTAGACCGCGAAGACAACGCCGCGACCGCGGAACGGTAGTCGACTGAAGGCGTAGGCAGCGGTGGCACTCGTGAAGAGTTGCGCCAGCGTAGTCACGAGGGCGAGCCCGATGCTGTTCGCGACTACCCGACCGAATGGTCGCTCCGTAAACAGCGTTTGGTACGCCTCGAATGATGGGTTTTCGGGCCACAGCTGTGGAGCGATGGAGAACCCAGCGCCCGGAGTGATCGAGGTGATGAATGTCCACAAGAAGGGGAAGAACATCGCAATCGCGCCGGCGATGACAACGACATGCAAGACGATCGACCGGGGGCGAGTGCGCGGCGACTTAGCCATAGTGAACCCACCTCTTTTGTCCAATAATTTGAATGACGGTGACCGCGAGAATCACGATGAAGAGCAACCATGAGAGGGCGGATGCTTCGCCCGCAGCGCCATAGCGGAATGTGAGGTCGTAAATCTGCTGCACGACCACCTGCGTTGATCCGCCCGGTCCACCGCCCGTCATTGCATAGACCTGGTCGAATACTTGGAAGCCGTTGATCAGCGAGATCACGATGACAAAGAACGTGCTGGGGCTCAGCATCGGGATCGTGACGTTGAAGAAGCGGTTCCATGCCCCCGCGCCATCGACTTTGGCGGCGTCATACAGATCAGGGTTGATCGTCTGCAGTCCAGCGAGCAGGATGACCATCACGAAGCCGAGGTCTTTCCACGAGCTCGCAAGGATGATCGAGATCATTGCCCAGTCGGGGTCGGTCCACCAACCGGGGCCATCGATGCCGAACCAGCCAAGCGCGAGGTTGACGACACCGTTGTTGGGGTTAAGGAGCCAACGCCAGACAATGGCCACGGCGATCCAACTTGTGACGACAGGCAGAAAGTAGATGCCTCGCCAGAACGAACGCCCTTTGAGCGCTTGGTTGAGCGCGAGCGCTAATGCTAGTCCCCCGATGTAGACGAGCGGCAGGTACCCAGCGATGTAGCCGATAGTGTGCAGGAAGACTTGCCCGGTGCGTTCGTCGGCGAGAAGAGAACGATAGTTTTCCCATCCGATGAACTCCATTGGAGTGATGAGGTTCCACTCGGTGAAGCTGATCCACGCCGCCGCAACCATCGGACCAAGCACGAAGAGGGTCAGCGGGATGGCGCTCGGCAGCAGGAAGGCGAGCACGGTAAGCACATAGCCGGTACTAGCGCGTTTCTTCTTCCGGCTGAGGGGTGCGCGTTGCGGTGGTGGCGCCGTTGGCGCTGTGAGAACGGTCGGCAGAACCATCAGGAGTTCTCCTGCGGAGACGCCTGCTGCACAAGGCGCTGACGAACCAGGTCGCCTTGCTCGCCGGCGATTCCTTCAGCATCGAACGGAGTCGCGAGCACGAGCGTGGCTGCACCCTGAGCCCAACTGGCGTCCTGCCACGTCTCAACAGCAACGGGCACACCACGACGCGCGGGAATGAGTGCCGCTCGAAAGGCCGGCTCAAAACCATAGGACCAGTGTCCCCAGTCGGCTGTGCCCTCCCCCAGCAGAATGACGATCTCGGGATCAACCACGTGAACGAGCCCAGCAATTGCTCGGCCCAGCAGGTGGCCGGCCTCGCCAAAGACGGCGATGGCATC
The DNA here is from genome assembly GCF_015864955.1 of Salinibacterium sp. NK8237. NCBI lineage: Bacteria > Bacillati > Actinomycetota > Actinomycetes > Micrococcales > Microbacteriaceae > Salinibacterium > Salinibacterium sp. NK8237. The sequence continues at coordinate 621,571 of NZ_JADYWE010000001.1, forward strand.
CGCATTCCCGCGATCTGCTGCGTCACGAAGTGCCGCAACTCCTGCGCCGGGAGCGATGATGTTGCGATCACGAGCCGTCGCCACTAGCGCGCTCTCCGATACGAATGTCTCAAGGCATCCGATGTTTCCGCACGTGCAGCGGGGACCATCGTCACGCACCGGAATGTGTCCGATTTCGCCAGCACCGCCGCCGAAGCCGCGAACGATGAGACCGTCAATCACGATTGCGGCGCCGATACCGGTTCCAATTGTCACGGCGAGAAAGTTGCGATGACGACGGCCGAGACCGTAGAGACGCTCCGCCATCGCGAGAGCGTTCACGTTGTTCTCCACGAGAACGGGGAGTCCCAGTTCGCGACGTAGAGTGGCGCCGATCGGCACGTTGTTCCACTTCAACTGTGTGGAACTCACTACCCCCGCGGCTTGAGAATCGACGGAGCCGGGAACACCGACTCCGATGCCGAGGAGCGGGGCAGATGAGCCACCAGCGATGAAGGAGCGAAGCAACCCAGCAAGTGACATCAGCATCGTGGTCGCCGAGGCATCAAAGGGTTCGCTAGCCGTTCGCAGCACGGTGCCATCGATTCCGACCTCAACGAATGCCACGTGATCGGAGGCCACCTTCACGCCAACCGCGCGCCCTGCGCTCGAGACGAGGCCGAGCATCCGTGCCGGTCGTCCGCCCTGCGATGCCTGGTGTTCGAGTTCTCGCAAAAGTCCGTCGTGAAGCAGATCTTTGGTGAGTTGCGTCATGAGCGCCGGTGACAGGCTCAGCGTGCGAGCAAGCTCAGCACGGGATGCCGGACCGTGTGCACCCAGGTGAGCAAGGATTGCTGACCGGTTTACATCGGTACGTGCCATCGGACGAATCGCCATTGGTTCCCCTTAGTTCAGGACTAAACAAACCATAGAATTAAGTACGGCCCCCTGTCAATGGCCACGAGACCACCGGCACAGACAACCCAGCGTTTCGGCGCGACAATAGGCACAATTGGGACGTGTTCACGGTCGCGTGCGTGTCCGAAAACGAAAAACCGCAGACGACCCAGTGGGTCGCCTGCGGTTCTATGCGGTGCGGTTAGGCCGACTTCTCGGCACGCACGGGCTCACGAGGAATGATCGTGGGTGCTGCGTTCTCCAACACGGCCGCCTTCGTCACAATGACGCGGCCAACAGTTTCGTCGGATGGAACATCGAACATGATCGGGCCGAGAACTTCTTCGAGAATCGCACGAAGGCCGCGAGCACCTGTCTGACGCAGCACGGCAAGATCAGCAATCGATTCGAGTGCATCGCGTTCAAACTCAAGCTCAACGCCGTCGATTTCGAACATGCGCTGGTACTGGCGCACGAGCGCATTCTTTGGCGTTGTCAGAATGTCCATCAGAGCCACCTGGTCGAGCTGCGTAACCGTGGTTACAACAGGCAGACGACCAATGAACTCAGGGATGAGACCAAACTTGTGGAGATCTTCTGGCAGAACTTCGCCGAAGAGGTTCACATCGTCGCCCTTGCTGTGCAGCGGAGCACCGAAGCCGATGCCCTTTTTGCCCGCGCGGTTCGAGATGATCTCTTCGAGGCCAGAGAATGCGCCGGCAACGATGAAGAGCACATTGGTGGTATCCACCTGGATGAACTCCTGGTGCGGGTGCTTGCGACCGCCCTGGGGCGGAACAGAAGCGACAGTGCCTTCAAGAATCTTGAGGAGAGCTTGCTGCACACCCTCGCCAGATACGTCGCGAGTGATGGAAGGGTTCTCGGCCTTGCGAGCGATCTTGTCGATCTCATCGATGTAGATGATGCCCGTCTCAGCACGCTTGACGTCGTAGTCAGCAGCCTGGAGAAGCTTGAGGAGAATGTTTTCGACATCCTCGCCGACGTAGCCAGCCTCGGTGAGCGCAGTGGCATCCGCAACGGCAAAGGGCACATTGAGGCGCTTAGCCAGAGTTTGTGCGAGATACGTCTTTCCGCAACCGGTAGGACCGATCAGCAGGATGTTCGACTTAGCGATCTCGACATCATCAATCACGGCATCCGCCGACGTGATGGTGTTGCGGGCACGAACACGCTTGTAGTGGTTATAGACGGCTACCGAAAGCGAGCGCTTGGCTGCTTCTTGGCCGATGACGTATTCCTCTAAGAAGTCGTAGATTTCACGCGGCTTAGGCAGGTCAAATTCGCTCGACGTTTCTTCGCCAGCTTCAGCAAGACGCTCTTCAATGATCTCGTTGCACAGATCTACGCACTCGTCGCAGATATATACGCCCGGACCGGCAATCAATTGCTGTACCTGCTTTTGGCTTTTGCCGCAGAAGGAACACTTGAGCAGGTCCGCGCTTTCCCCAATTCGGGCCATGCCGGTTCCTCTCCTTGAGTAAATACCTTGATTACGAGCCTAACCCGATATTCGTTCAGTCTCCGTCACAATTCCCGGCGGCGTTTCGGCGAGTCGCCCACCGGGGCTCAGCCCACGCTCCCCCGGCGTCGCTACAGCGCTATACGAACTAGGCTTGAGGGGCTAACGCCGCTTGAGATAAGGAGCCCCATGCATACCCGTGCCATGCGCGTGCTTCGTGGCAGTCTCGCGGCGCTCTTCGCAACTTTCGCGGCCGCCATCTCGCATCACATTGCGGGCGGCGTCACCCCCTCGCTGTTCGGCATCGGCGTCTCTCTCGTCATCTCAGTCACTATTTGCACACTGTTGGCCGGCCGCACGGTCTCAATCGTTCGCCTGAGCGCTTCAATTCTCGCGAGCCAAGCGCTTTACCACACACTGTTTAGCGCGATGCTGGCGCCAGACGGCATCGCGCCGCACAACATGGCGGCCATGACCTTTGACTTCTCCTCGGCGGCCCAGACAGCGGATTCCGCGATGTCGCTCTCGCATCTCGCTGCCGCAGTCATCACAATTCTGATGTTCCGCTACGCCGAGGTTGCGTTCTGGGGATTGTTCGAAACTGCCCGCGTCTTTGTGTCGCGGCTTCTCGCATCCGCAACCCTCGCCGGAACCTACATTCTCGAATTCCGAGTTGTGCCAGTAGCAGCGCCAGCAACGCAGCTCGTTGCCCGAGTTCTCTCCATCATGCGTTATCGGGGCCCACCAGCCACCGTGCCCGCGGTTTAGCACTTCGCCGCTCAGCATCCCCGATATTTGTCGCGCTATCGCGACCCCTTTTGAGAAAGAAACTAATGAAGAATTTCACTAAAGCTGCACTCGCACTTTCTGCGGGCGCCGCCCTCGCCATTGCAGCACCACTCGCCGCCATGGCCCACGTCACGATCGATCCCGGCCAGGCAGAACCAGGCGATTACTCACTCATCACCGTCAAGGTTCCGAACGAATCGGAAACGGAACAAACGAATCGGGTAGAGCTGTTCTTGCCCACCGATACTCCTTTCACGAGCGTGCGTTTCGTGCCGGTAGCCGGCTGGGATGCTGAACTCGTGCGCAGCGAACTGCCCGAGCCTGTCATGATCGGCGAAAGCGAAATCACCGAGGCTGTGACCTCGATCGTGTGGACAGCGCAGGCCGGCTCAGAGCTCGGTGATGGCGGACTCCTGCTGCTCCCCGTCTCCCTCGGCCCGGTTCCCGACGTCGGAAGTGTTGTGCTCGCTGCAGACCAGAGCTACACCGACGGAAGCGTTGTCAGCTGGAACGGTGTTGAAGAGGATGCCGAAAAGCCTGCGCCGATCCTCTACGTCAACGACGAAGCGGTCGACCACCACGACGCTGCAACCGACAGCGACGAAGGCGACCACGACGCTGACGAGGCCGATGAGGAAATGCACTCTGCCGATTCCTCAAGCAGCAGTGACGCCGTCGCTCGCGGTCTCGGCATCGCCGGCCTCGTAGCTGGTCTCGCCGGTCTCGTCGCCGCATTCGCTTTCCGCCGCCCCACCGCGAAGTAGTTCACCCCATGCGTCGAGTTATTCGCGTCGGCGCCGCGTTCGGCGCGGTCACGCTAGCAGCCCTCACGCTGCTCGTGGCCGCGCCCGCGTACGCCCACAACTATCTCGTCGAGAGCACCCCCCTTGAGGGCGAGACCCTCACCGTGCTCCCCGACGAATTTTCGGTCACCACAAACGACACGCTGCTCGATCTTGCTGACGACGGTGGTGGGTTCGCGATTCAGATCTTGGATTCCGAGGGCGGCTACTACGGTGACGGTTGCTTCACCATCCGCGACGCGACGTTGTCAACTGGCGCGACCTTGGGTGAAGCAGGCGACTATCGAATGCTGTGGCAATTGGTTTCCGCCGACGGCCACACTGTGTCTGCTGAGGTAGATTTCACCTGGGCACCAGAGGCCGAACAAGTCGTTACTGAGCCCCTGAGCGGACCTCCAGCCTGCGGAGGCGGAACCCTGGAGGAGTCCACTCCCCCGGCAGATTCACCCGACACAGCGCAGGACGACGCTGACAGTGAAGCCGCCACAGCAGACGCCGGCACCATCGTGCTCGTCGGTGGAGCTATCGCTCTCGTGCTTGTTGCGGGGGTTGCGATCTTCTTGATCACCGCGAAGCGTAAGAAGGACGAACACGACGCGTCCTAGCGACCGAGACTCCATCAACGCTAGACGCTGAAACGAAGCGTTAACGTACTAAGGCCGCCACTCTGAATGAGTGGCGGCCTTAGTACGTTGGAACATAAAAGCTAGCTGGTGATCGCCGGAAGCGTCTTGCGGCTCGTGAGCACCTGGTCGATGAGACCGTACTCCATTGCCTCAGCTGCGCTCAGGATCTTGTCGCGCTCGATGTCCTTGTTGATCTCTTCAGGAGTGCGGTTCGAGTGGAACGACAGGGTCTCTTCGAGCCATCCGCGCATGCGCAGAATCTCGCGAGCCTGAATCTCGATGTCCGATGCCTGGCTCGAGCCTTCAGAACCACCACTGGGCTGGTGGATGAGGATGCGCGCGTTGGGCAGAGCCAAACGCTTTCCCTTGGTTCCACCAGCGGTGATCACGGCAGCCGCTGATGCAGCCTGGCCGAGAACAACGGTCTGAATCTGCGGACGAATGTACTGCATCGTGTCGTAGATCGCCGTCATCGCGGTGAACGATCCACCGGGTGAGTTGATGTACATGACGATGTCGCGGTCAGGGTCTTGGCTCTCGAGAACGAGAAGCTGAGCCATAACGTCGTCAGCGGAAGCGTCGTCGATCTGCACACCCAAGAAGATGATGCGGTCTTCGAACAGCTTCGCGTACGGGTCTTGACGCTTGTAGCCATAGGCCGTGCGCTCTTCGAACGTCGGCAAGATGTAGCGAGCATCAGCATCCGGACGACCAATGCCGGCGGGAGCCTGTGCTCCGAGGTTAAAGTTCTCCATAATTAGTCCTTCTTGCCGGTTGCGTTGTCTTCAGTTCCGCCGCCGCCAACGACGTCGGAGGCGAATTCGCGGAGGTGATCGACGAAGCCATATTCGAGGGCTTCTTTGGCCGTGAACCAGTTGTCACGGTCGTTGTCGATGAGAACCTGCTCGACGCTCTTGCCTGTTTGCTCGGCGGTGAGCTCGGCCATGCGCTTCTTCATATCGAGGATGACGCCAGCCTGAGTCTGGATGTCTGCAGCGGTTCCACCGAATCCACCCGACGGCTGGTGCAGGAGCACACGCGCGTTGGGGGTGATGTAGCGCTTGCCCTTGGTGCCCGAGGAGAGCAGGAACTGCCCCATCGAGGCGGCAAGGCCAATGCCGACGGTGACGATGTCGTTCGGCACGAACTTCATCGTGTCGTAGATCGCCATTCCCGCGGTGATGGATCCACCGGGTGAGTTGATGTAAAGGTAGATGTCGCGCTTGGGATCCTCTGCTGCGAGCAGCAAGATCTTTGCGCAGATCTCGTTCGCGTTTGCATCGCGCACCTCTGAGCCGAGCCAGATGATGCGGTCCTTGAGGAGTTGGTCGAAGATGCTCGAGACCAATGCCGGTTGGGCCATTGTTGCGCTCCATTTCAGTTATCGCGTGATACGAATCTATCCGAGTACGCGCCGCTATTCTGGCGTGTTCGCCCTAGGCAAAGTACCGCGTCGCCGGAGGCTGCTTGTAGGCTCGCCAAATGCAGCAGACTTGGCGCGATCGAATCGCAGATATTTGGGCCCACGCCGCCACTATGGCCGAGGGAGATGTTGTCGCGGCAATTGATGAGCTCGTTGCTGAACGTGCCGCTGACGACGCTGAGGCGTTGTTCGAGGCAGCGGGCGCCCGCGACTATGCCGGGCGTGAGACTGAGGCAGAGCCGCTGTACCGCAGTGCTCTTAACAATGGGTTGGATGCCGCCCTGCGGCCACGCGCGGTCATCCAGTTGGCGAGTACGCTGCGCAATCTCAATCGCGTCGATGAGTCGATTGCTTTGCTCGAGCAGCAGTTGCACGAGCATCCCGACGATGAGTGGACGGGGCCAACCGCCGCATTTCTCGCCCTTGCCCTCACCACTCGCGGCGATCCAACGCTCGGGGCTTCGGTCGCGCTGATGGCCTTGGCTAACTATTTGCCGATCTATCAGCGTTCGGTGCGCGGCTACGCAGCGGAGCTGGTGGCGGAGTAGCGTCACCCAGCGCTTGCCACGGCAGCACTACGGCACCCCACTCCCCTCAGTCGCCTCAGCGTCGGCAGGCTCTTTGCGACCATTAGCATTGCCGAATGCAGCAAATGATTCTCGACGTTGATACCGGCATTGATGACGCGCTCGCGCTCCTGTTGGCGGTGCGGCATCCGGGAGTCAATCTGCGGGCTGTCACGTGCGTCGCCGGCAATGCGAGCCTCGAACAGGTGGTGCGCAACACTCTGACGGTCTTGGATGCTGCGGGCGCGGGAGATATTCCGGTTGCGGCAGGCGCTCACCGTCCGCTGCTCTCTGAGGCTCATTCAGCGGCTCACGTGCACGGCGCTGACGGTCTTGGCGACCTCGGTTTACCCGAGTCGCCGCGCACTGTCGTGCCACTGCACGCGGTTGAACTGCTGCGTCGAGAAATTCTGGCGAGCCCGACGCCGGTAACGCTCGTGCCGCTTGCGCCGATGACCAACATTGCGCTTCTCGTGCGACTGTACCCAGAAGTGTTAGACAACGTGGAGCGGATCGTCTTCATGGGAGGTTCAGCCTCTGTCGGCAATGCCACTGCGGTTGCCGAGTTCAATACGTGGCACGATCCCGAGGCAGCTGAAATCGTGTTGACCTCTGGTGTCCCCATCACCATGTATGGCTTGGATGTGTTCTATGCCGTGACAATCCCGCCTGAGGACATCGTTCGGCTCGCCGCCAGTCCCGAACCCGGCACGCAGCTCGCCGGGCGCCTGCTGCAGCATTTGGTCACAGTAAAAGGCAGTGAGGTGCGCGTCGCCGGTGATGGACACGGCGATATTGGCGATGCGGGCGCGGTGTGCGCTGCGATCGATCCGGATGGACTCAGCACCACACATCTGCCGGTGCGAGTGAGCCTGGCTGATCCTCTCACTCGCGGACAAACGGTCGTGGATCATCGCACGGCCGGCCACGACCAGGCCGGAGCAGGAGATCCCCTTTTCCGCCGAATTGATGTGGCGCTCGGGATCGATAGCGCTCGTTACGCGAAGCTGTTCCTCGACACGATCACACGATAGTTCAAGCGAAACGGCCCGTTAACGACCTCACGGCCAACTAGATAACTAGTCGGCCGTGAGGGTTAAGCGAAGTGTTTTAGGACTCGTCGTCTGCTGCTTCTACTGAAGCAACTTCGGGAGCTTCCTCAACGGGCTCGGCGTTTGCTACGGCGGTGAATGCCGAAACGTCTACCGACTTGCCCTTGGTGTCAACGACCTTGGCCTTGCTGAGCACGACTGCGAGAGCCTTGCTGCGAGCGACCTCAGCAACCATGGCCGGGATCTGGCCGTTCTTGTCCAGGATCTGGATGAACTCGCCGGGCTCCATGCCGTACTGCTGTGCGCCCTGCACGAGGTACGAGGTGAGCTCTTCTTGGCTGACCTTGATCTCTTCGGACTCAACGATGGAGTCGAGCAGAATCTGCGAACGGAAGGTCTTCTCGCTTGCGATAACGACCTCGGCGCGGTGCTCGTCGTCTTCGAGGCGGTTCTCGTTCTCGAGGTGACGGTGAACTTCGTCTTCAACGAGCTTCTCGGGAACGGGGATCTCAACGCTCTTGAGCAGCTCGTCAACGATCTGGTCGCGAGCTTCTGCACCCTGGCCGAACGACTTGGAGCGCTTGATCTGCTCCTTGAGGTCTGCCTTGAGTTCCTTGATGGTGTCGAACTCGCTCGCCATCTGAGCGAAGTCGTCGTCTGCTTCGGGAAGCTCGCGCTCCTTGACGGTGAGAAGCGACACGCTGATTACAGCGGTTTCGCCCTCGTGGTCGCCGCCGAGCAGTACGGACTCGAAGGTGGTCGATTCGCCGGCGCTGAGCGAGTCAAGTGCCTCGTCGATGCCTTCGATCAGTTCACCCGAGCCGAGCTCGTAGGAAATGCTGGTTGCGGAGTCAACCTCGGTCTCGCCGATCTTGGCGACGAGGTCGAGCTGAGCGAAGTCGCCCTTCGTGGCGGGGCGTTCGACGGTAACGAGCGTGCCGAAGCGGGCACGCAAGGTGTCGAGCTCGTCCTTGACGTCGTCTGCCGAAACCTTGACTTCTTCAACCGTGAGGGTGAGCTCGTCGTAGGCGGGCATGTCGAACTCGGGGCGAACGTCTACCTCAATCGCGAGAACGAGGTCTCCGCTGAAGTCTTTGACCTCGGGCCACGTGACAATGTCTGCCTCGGGGCGACCGAGAACGCGAATCTCTTCTTCGGTGACGGCCTGGCGGTAGAAACCGTCAAGTCCGTCGCTGACCGCGTGGTTCAGGATCTCTTCGCGGCCGACACGCTGGTCAACCAGCTGCGGCGGAACTTTTCCCTTGCGGAAACCGGGGATGTTGATCTGCGAGGCGATGTGGCCATACGCGTGATCGATGCTCGGCTTGAGTTCTTCGGGGGTGACCGAGATGTTGAGCTTGACGCGGGTCGGGCTCAGTTTCTCAACGGTTGTCTTCACGTCGTGGATCTCCTGTAATTCGATGGTGTATTTCGTCGGGGCGACAGGATTCGAACCTGCGACCTCTCGGTCCCAAACCGAGCGCTCTACCAAGCTGAGCTACGCCCCGGGGCGCCGTGCTGTTGTGCTGTCATGCAGTCATGGCACCGGGTAGCGGTGCCGTTACAAAATTGACCTCGGCAAGTCTAGCCTGAGCGCGCACCGAATGTTGACGAGATACCCAGATCAGTCTTTTTCGGGCCGCGCTGAGAGCATTTACTGGGCTAGAACCCAGTAATTTACGGATGAATTACGCGGGTAGCGATCTCGACTTCGCACTTTGCCAGGTTTCGGGTACAGTATTCCTCGGTGCACAGCATGATCGGGTGCCGAGTGGGGATGTAGCTTAATGGTAAAGCCTCAGTCTTCCAAACTGATGACCGGAGTTCGATTCTCCGTATCCCCTCCACTACAGAACGAAGGCCACCTCGGTTGAGGTGGCCTTCGTTCGTTAACGCTCAGGCCGCATCCCGTTCGAGAGAGCGCTAGGCGCCGGCAACGGAGCGCTAGTTGCAGTGCGGGCTAAGCAGCAGAGCTACCGCGAGTGATCGCGCTCGCGATCACTTGTCGAGCATCCGCGGCTTCGGGAATCGGCAGGAGTGGGTAATCGTGGATCATGCCCTCGCCAACGTGAAAGTCGAGCGCAACGCCTTCGCTCTTTGCGCGCGCACGGAGGCGCAGCGCATCCGCGTGCACAAGGCCGCGTGTGCCAGTGAACAGCGTGATCGGCCCGAGACCAGTGAGGTCGCCGTGGATGGGGCTGACGCGCCAATCACTCTCGTCGAGTTCGCCACGATAGAGGGCACCGGCCGCGTGGGTACCCGGAACCGCGAGCCAGGGGTCGCGCGGCGCAATCTCTGCGAGCATTGGATCTGTGCCGCTGATATCGAGCCACGGTGCGATCAGCACGATCGAGTGGAGCGGCGGAAGCTTGCGATCTCGAAGCTCCATTGACACCGCCATTGTCATCCCGCCGCCCGAGGAATCGCCCATGACACTGACGTTCTCAGCACCCACATCGGTGACAATCGACTGAACAATTGTTGCCGCACGATCGACGACAGCGGCGGCACGCGCTTCAGGCGCGAGCGGCATGATCGGCACCGTAAACGTTGCTCCGGTGGCACGCACGAGGCGGGCGATGAACTTCCAGTGCAGCGGATTGATCTGGAATACGTAAGACCCACCGTGAAGGTAGACAACGTGGCCGGCGTTCGATGGCGTCTTCGGCGCGATCGTAAACACTGGCCAGCCGCCAATTTCGTGGGATGACACGTTCACGTGCCGAGAAATCGATGCGGGTGGCTCGAACGAAACTGGGTTCTTTCGAAGTTCATCGATCCGCGCAAGAGTGCGCTGGGGATCGCTGAACATGCGTTTGGACCCTCGCAGGGTTAACGCAAGTGGAGCGAGCCGGCTAAGAAGGCTCGCCATAGTGAGCTAGCTGTCGACGCGCTTCATGACATGAATGGGGATGAAGACACCCGCCGTGGTAACGAGCAAGCCGCCGATGAATACGACCGACTCAAGGCCCTCCACGTAGAAAGCTTCGCCCATCATGTAGATGCCGCCCACAAAGAGTACGAAGGAGATTACGAAACCGAAGATATTCACGGCTCCATCTTACTCATGCGGGGCGGAACTTCGAAGTCACCCGCGCCGCCGAAAGTGACCTCTTGTCACGGCTCGCGCGTGCCCCCTATACTGGGGCTAGCCGTTACCCCGAACTGATCCTCCGCGGCTGGATCGAATGCCACACCCCGTATCGCCCCTCGTGGCAGGGCAACTTTGGACTCCCCCGATGTCTAACACCGCAACTCAACTTCCCCCTTTTGGCTGGTACCCGGACCCCGCAGGCAGTCACATGCTGCGCTGGTGGGACGGCAAGGCATGGACTAATCGTCTCGAAAAGCCTCGTCCCGAAATTCAGGCCGCACACGGTTACAACCACAATCAGTCCACACTTTCGCGCCTTATCGCTTCTTAAGCTTTAGTCAGCGATACTCTGGGGCTTCCTCCCGAAAGGAAGTCCCGAGTACATGGTTGATGCACCGCGTTCGTTCATAGAGCACGTCGGTCACGTTCTTTTTCCCCGTGGCCCGCTAGACCTCACAGATACTTCGCGATGCCCGGCGTGCTTTGTCGCGCTCCCGCCTTCCGCGGTGTGCTCACAATGTGGGCTTGATCTCAATCACCCGGATGCCGCCCTTCTCCGCGAAAAATCACTCGACGTCGCAACACTGCTCGATTCCCGGCTCGAGCTCATCGGCAAGATTCGTTTCGAGACCGCAGCCGAACGCAAACGCGTTCGTGACGAAGCTCGGGATGCCGAATACGCTGCGCTCGAAGCTGCGACAGCACAACGCGCAGCCCGCGCGGCCGCGATGTTGCAATCCAGCGATCACACCGTTGCGGCCCAAGAGACGCCGGCTCCGATCGAATCTCCGGCGCATCCCCAGTTCCCGCCGCCCGCGCACATCGCTGCTCCCACGCCGCAAGTCTCCACGCCGGTTATTCCCGCTCCGGCCGCTTCCACGACGCTGACTCCCGTTTCAGCTCCCCACGATGCGGAAGCCACAGCTCCGACAACGATCGACGCCCCCGCTGCTCGCTCGCACGCGGGCATCCAAGTCATCCTGCTGATCGTGGGTGTGTCGCTGCTCTCAGTCGGCGCAATCTTCTTCCTTATCTACGCCTTCATTAGCTTTGGGCTCATTTGGCGGTCGGCGATCATCGCAACCATCACTATCGCCAGCATCGTCGGGGCAACCATGGTGAAGAAGCGTGGGCTCTCTGCTACCGCTGAAGCCCTATCCGCACTTGCCATCGTGCTTGTCGGGCTCGATATCTACGCTGTGCGTGCGAATGAATTACTTGTCGTCGGCGACTCTGCCGGCCGCGTGTACTGGGGCTCAGCGATGATCGTCGCTGCGCTGGGATTCATGTGGTGGCATCGGGCGAGCACAATCAGGCTCGTCAATGTGGTGGCGTTCGTGGCTTTCCCGCCCGCGGCTGCCCTCGTCGTCGCCGGCTTGACCGACGGACGGTTCCCTGAGGCAAATGTGCTGCTCCCCATGGTGGCGTTCACCACCGCGACGCTCATCTACCTCGTAGCTGCGCACGGAGAATACTCTGGGCGAGTAGAGCGCACGACCATGCTCGTTTTCGCCTGCCTGGGGCTCTCGATCGGGTTCTTCAGCGCAATCATCTCTCTGTTCGTCTCGTCAGAATTCGCTGGCAATCGCTCGACGGGAATCTGGCTCCTCGTCTTGGGCGCGGTAGCGGCAATCCACAGCGTCGCGGCTCATCGCGCGGCCTTCGATCCGATCATCCGCAACACTTTCGCGATGATCGCAGGTCTCACGATCGCGACAGCAGTGTCGACTCTCCTATCGAACGACTCCCCTATCGCGGTGTTCTCCGTTGCCGCTGCGCTCACCACTCTTGCGGTGCTGAGCGAGGCGAGCGGGCGACACTTCGGCCCGACAAGCCGGAGTACCACCCTGTGGGCATCGCTCGGCGTGTGGGCGATTACCGCGATTGCGCTGATCGCGCCCCTCAGTGCGTCGCTCTCTGTAGCGCTGCAGTATTTCTCTCAGACGTCCCTGCGCCGCACTACCGCGGCGAGCGCGCCGTTCGCCATCAGCGACAATGGGTGGCCTCAGCTTGCCCTCCTCAGCGTTCCAGTAATTATGGCGTTGGCGTGGTGGGCTACGCGCCAACTCCGCGCTCGGCTTTCTCTGCTTCTCGCGAGCGCAGGTGCAGCGCTCGCCCTGGCAGCGCCGCTGGCCGGAACACTGCTGCTCGCTGTTGCCGTGTGGCTTGCGCTAGCTGTACTGGCTGTCGTGGCAATCGGTGTGAGCCAACGCCGCCGCCCCGGACCGCGCCTCAGCACAGTCATTCTTGCCCTGGGCGGCTTCACACCGTTAGCGCTTGCCTTCGGTTCAGGATGGTCGAGCTACGGAACGTGGCTTCTCGCCAGCCTCGGCACAGCGGCCGTGCTCTTTGCTGCCCGCTACCTCGTGACCGTCGTTTCAGTTCGCACGACGATGCTGGGCTTAACGACGCTTGTGCTGTTGCTCGCGGCTGCGGGCCTGGGAGAACAGCTGCAATTTGCGCTCACTCCCCTCGATCCCCATCCGCTCGAATCGTGGATGACCGTCTCCGTTCTTGCCGTCGTCATCAGCGCGCGATCGCTCTGGCCCCGCACCCGCGAAGTGACCGCCCTCGAACGACAGGTTCTGTGGTGGATAGGGTTTGTCGGCACCGCAGTTGCGGGCACCATTCTCTGGGCAGCAACAGGCAGCGGAGCCCCTTTCGCGAACGCACCACTCGCCCTGAGCCTCACAACCATCAGCCTGCTCGTCTCTGTGCTGTTCGTCGCAGTGCTTATCGTCACGATGCTGAACAACACCGCGCTAGTTGCCCGAGCATCAGCGAATACGGGCGCTACGAATGCCGCGAGCGCAACGAGTGCACCGAGTGCACCGACAGGGCGCTCGATCGAAAGCTTCGTTGCCGCTGCGGCGCTCGCGCCCGCACTGGTGTGGGCACTCGATAGTGCGAGCCGTACCGCTGGTCTCGGCGCTATAGCGATCGAATTAGCACCGGCCACGGCATCCGTTCTGGTCGGAGCGCTCACGATGACCCTGCGTGTGCGGGGCCGACACACATTCGTGCGACGTATCGCTGAACTCAGCGCGCTCACCGTCGCACTGCTCACGACAGCGAGTGCAATTCTTCAGCCCCACGAGACACACTGGCTGATCGCGCTTCTCGTCTCGATCACCCTTCTGCTGGCATCGATCTCCGCCGACGGAATTGTAGGCTCCGCTTCGCCACGGCGCTTCGTTATCTGGGGTGCGGTCGCGTTCTCCACGTGGGCCTTGTGGCTGCGCCTCGAGCAATACAGGGTCGAAGCTCTCGAGGCCTACGTGCTGCCGCTCGCCGCGGTTGTGGTGGCAATCGCCATCTTTACGGCCAGAGCAGAACTACGCGAATCCCGCCTGCGCTCTGGAGCGTTCATCGCTCTCGCTGGACTCCTTATCGCCGTTGTGCCGCTCGCGCTGAACTCCGCAAGTGGCTCAGGCACCAGCACCCTCGTCATCTCCGCCCTGTGTGCGGCGCTCCTGATTGCCGCGTCGTTCATTGCGCCGCGCGAGTCGTTGCTCAGTTTCTGGGGAATCGCCGTTGTTGCCTCAGCCACGGGACTCATCACCGCCACGGCAGCGCGCGTTCTCTACTCCGTGACCGCCGCACCGAGCGCGCTGCCCGAAGCAGAAGTGTGGCTCGTCGGCGCTGTAACCCTCATGACGATCGCGAGTTTCGGACTCGCCTCCGCCGGTTTCGTGAGTGTCTCGCACTCCACCCTGTGGCAGCGGTCGGGGCCCGTGCTGCTCGGCGCCGCCGTGACACTGCTGTATGTGGTTGAGGGCATCATCGTGATTGACCCGTCCACTTCGTCGACACCGCTCTCCGACATCCGGCTGCTTGCCTTAGTCACTCTCGGCGCGGTACTGCTCGTTGTGGGCGCGCGCTTCACGACGCCGCCTCTCACCCCCCACGTGACCTACCTTGCGTTCACCCTCGCGTCGTTCATTGCACTCGCTACCTACGCCCTGGGCGTTGTGCAGTACCTCGAGTTCTGGCTGATCGCCGCCATCCTTGGTTTCGGGATGATCGTACGAGCACTGATTATTCGCTCGCGTGAGGCCTCGATGCTCGAAACCCAAACACTCTGGTGGACAGGCTTCGGCGCGACCGTATTCGCCGGAGCACACTTCTGGAATGCAAACGTCGTCGGCGGATCAGGAGTCACTGCTCCTTTCATGCTCGATGTATCCCTCATCAACGCCCTTGGTGCCGCGCTGCTCGTCGTGGCGTTGAGCTTCACCATTTTCGCGCGAGGCTCAGACACGTTTGCGCCCGAGAACATTGCCGCAGCGGCAGCTCTCGCCCCAGCGACCGCCTGGCTGTTCGATAGCACTGCCAGACTGCTCGAGCTCTCGGCAGTCGTGATCGAACTAGCTCCCGCAACCACAGCCGTGCTCGTCGCAGCATTCAGCATGGTTCTGCGACTGCGGGATCACCGTAGCGCCGTTCGTCGAGCAAGCGAGATCAGCGCCCTTACGGTTGCCGCAATCACGACGGTGAGTGCGGTTATCGATCCACAGAGCACACCATGGCTGATCGTGTTGTTTGTGTCGGTCGCACTGCTACTCAGTGCCATTTCGACTGACGGAGTGTTCGGGTCGGCATCGCTTCGCCGCCACATGGTGTGGGCTGCGGTGGCGTTCGGCACGTGGGCACTGTGGCTTCGACTCGATCAGGCCCGCGTCGACGCTCTTGAAGCGTACGTTCTGCCTCTCAGCGCCGTCGTGATCGCCCTCTCGATACTGATTGCACGCGCAGAGCTGAGAGCGGCGCGGCTAGCTTCCGCACCGGCGATCGCGCTCGTCGGTCTCCTCATTGCCGTGCTTCCCCTCGCGCTCAATGCTGCTGACGGCAACGGACTCCGCACTCTCATCATTGCGGGACTCTGCGGAGCTCTCTTAGTGGCTGCCGCCTTCGTAGAACCACGCAGCGAGCTCATCGACTTCTGGGGCGTCGCAATCATTGCGTCCGCATCCGGGCTCATTCTCGCGACCGCGTCACGGGCATTCATCCTGCTGTCTGAAAATAGAGGACTGTTGCCCGAACTCGACTCCGGTCTGCTGGTCGCGGTTGCGCTACTGGCTCTCGCCAGCTTCGGTGCCGCTGCCAGCGGATTCTCTCGTGACGAAAACCGCCCGGGATGGGCAGTCATGAGCGAAGTGCTGCTCGGCAGTGCCCTCGTGCTGCTATACGGGATAGAAATTCTGGCGTTGCTCGGCACAGACCAGCGAAACGCGTCGGTCGACGCCGTTCGCATCATTGGCCTGGTCGCACTCGGCAGCGTTCTTCTCGTGCTCGCGGCTCGTGCCTCTACACGACCGCTTACCCACCGCATGAGCTACCTCGCTTTCACCCTCGCCAGCATCCTTGGTGTGATCGGGTATTTCGGAACGCTCGTGGAGCCACTCGAGTGGGTGTCCGTGCTTCTCGGGGTGGCTCTGCTCGCCCACGGAGGGCTGCGGATGATGAGCGATCCGGATGCGCGCAGCATGCAGTGGCTGAGCGGCGGCCTCGTTGTGCTGCTGGCCCCCAGTCTCATCGCGACGTTTGTGGACACCGATAGCGCGGGAACTCAGTGGCGCATTGTTGCTCTCGGCATCGTCGCCGTAACGATCATCGTGCTCGGAGCATGGCTGAAGCTCAAAGCGCCCCTCATCATTGCCACCATTGTCGTTCTCATTCACGCTTCGCACACGTTTGCTCCCGCGCTCATCAGCTTCTATCAGCTGACCTCGTGGTGGCTGTGGGCTGTAGTCGGTGGCGCGATCGTGTTGTTCCTCGGCATTACGCTCGAGCGGCGCATCCGCGATCTCAAGACGCTCAACACCAAGTTCAGCGCTCTTCGCTAAGCAGGAAGAAGGCGACGCTAGCGCTGCAACCAGGTGAGCACCGCGAGAACGCGGCGGTGGTCGCTGCCCGAATCTTCGAGATTCAGTTTCTGAAAGATTGCCGTCACGTTCTTTTCGACCGCGCCAACACCGATGACGAGCTGCTTAGCGATAGCCGCATTCGTGCGGCCCTCGGCCACGAGCGTCATGACCTCGTGCTCCCGCGGCGTCAACGACATCAACGGATCCTGCCGGCGGCCCACGAGCTGAGCCACAACTTCGGGATCAAGCACCGTGCTGCCAGCAGAAATCCGCTCCACCGCATCCTGCAACTCATCCAGAGAGGCGACGCGGTCCTTCAAGAGGTAGCCGACCCCGCCGCGACCTGACGACAAGAGCTCTTGCGCATACACAACCTCGACATACTGCGAGAGCAAGAGGATGCCGATCTGGGGCCGCAATTCACGCAAGCGAATGGCGGCGCGCACTCCCTCATCCCGAAACGTCGGCGGCATGCGCACGTCGAGCACCACAAGATCGGGAGCACAGTCGTCGAGGTTCGCGAGCAGCTCATCCGCGTCTCCAAACGCACCAACAACATCGAAGCCGGCTTCGACGAGCACACGCACGAGCCCTTCGCGTAGCAGTACCGAATCATCAGCAACGGCAACACGCAAAGGGCTCATGCGCTTAAGACTAGAGGTCAACGGGCGCCCGATCCGCACTCAGTTTGGGCAAAGGCAGCCGCGCCGCTACCGTCGTTGGCCCGCCAGCGGGGCTCTCGATCTCAAGGCGTCCGCCGACACCGCGAACACGTTCTTCGATGCCAGCAAGACCGTGGTCGGCGAGCACCGCGGCACCGCCCTGGCCGTCATCCGTGACCTGAACGAGGAGCCAGGGACGGCCATCCGATTGCTCGGTGAGAAGCCGAACGGAGGCATGGCCAGCGTGAGCGTGCTTGGCGACGTTGGTGAGCAATTCAGCGACAACGAAATACGACGCACGCTCGACTTCGCCTGGAAGAACGAGCGGGGTCGGAAGCTCGGAGGTGAGCGTCGTTGGCACGGCTGCGCGCGCGGCTACTGATTCAAGGGCTGCCACAAGGCCACGGTCGAGCAAAAGTGGCGGTGCGAACCCGCGTGACAGAGCCCGCAGTTCTTCGAGTGCTTCAGCCGACTGCGCTTGGGCTTCCGTGAGCAACTGGCGAGCCTTGTCTGGATTGGTGTCGAGCTGGCGTTCAGCAGCCGCGAGATCCATCTGCAACCGCACGAGACGCTGCTGGGGGCCGTCGTGGATGTCACGCTCCAGCCGGCGAAGCGAGTGACCTTCTGCCGAGAGGGCAGCGCCACGCGACTCTTCGAGGGACTGCACTTCGCGGCGAAGACCATCCGACTTGAAGGCGGTGAGGGTTCCGCGGGCAAGCCACCACTGGGTCAGAACGAGGCCGCGAGTGACGAACGGGAGGGTGGCGATGAAGATGAGGCCGATGACGAACGCAACGATGTTGTCGGCAATTACAGGGTTCCAACCGGCAGTGTTGACCCCGAAGAGGCCGAAGGACCACTCGCCGATCGACCAGTCGGGGTCGCCCGTCTGCACTTCACCATCGAGGGCCCACGCGAAGATTCCGGTAAGTCCGACGGTGAGCCACACGAAAGAGATCGTCCACGTGATGATCGTGAGAGTGAAGCCAAGAATTGTGGTGTGCAGCAGGTACAGCCAGTAGTGGGCGTTGCCGAGCGTCGCAGCGAGCCAGCCGCCGAAACCTGTAGCGGCTCGGTCGTCTTGCCAATCCGGGCGCTCTAGCCGGGCCCGGCCAGTCCATTCCAGAAGGTTGACGTGCGCGAGCCCGAACCCGCGCCCGACGTACAACGCCAGAATCATGACAAAGAAGCCGATGAGGAAGACAGCGAGCGTGCCGATGCCGGTGGCGACGAGGGAGATTGTCACGCCGAATCCGGTCATCGCAATCGGAAAACCGACAATGAGGTACAGCACCTCTTTTGGCGTGGTGCGCCACAGTTGCCAATACGGGTTTCGGGGCTTCGTCACGGTGTCTGTAGTCATGGGTCTCTCGCTTTAGTCTCGCGCATTCGCGGGGCGGATGTTCGTCTCCTACAGAATCGCGAAATCGAGGCACACTCCCCAGCGTGGATGCACACAGACCGGCAGTGGGGATATCCCCCGTGAGCGTGCTCTGCGTTGCGGGCCGGCATCCATTAGGCGCTGCCGGAAACCCCGCTTCGCGGCGGGTTAGCGTTGCCTCAGCTTGCTTGTGAAATTTTTGAGGCTGCGTAGCGTTGTCTTTGTAGAACAACGAAGGAGCACACAATGACCGAAATTAAAGCAGTTCCGCAGACCTCAGCAGACCCTGATGTCACCTCGGGTGTTGCCCAGTTCCTCGGCCCGGTTGTCACCGACCTCACGGCCCTGTCGATTGACGGCAAGCAGGCTCACTGGCACGTTCGCGGTGCGAACTTCCAAGCCATCCATGAACTTCTCGACACCATCGTCGACCACGCCCGCGACTGGGCTGACACTGCTGCAGAGCGTGTTGTCGCCCTCGGACTCCCGATCGACGCTCGCACTCAGACCGTCGGCGCTAAGGCAACGACCCCGAGCATGACCGCCGGCTTCCAGCAGGCCGACGACGTTATCGCTGAAGTCATCGCTGCGATCGATGCCACTCTCGTGACCGTCCGCACCGCCGTTGATGAGCTCGGTGAGCTCGACAAGGTCAGCGAAGACGTCGCCATTGAGATCGCTCGTGGGCTGGAGAAGGACCGTTGGTTCCTCTTCGCTCACCTCGCCACCAAGTAACTTCTCTGGCGGTCGCTTCGCCTGCGACTAGTTGCGCCTACGATTCGTCGTAGTTACAACTGGTTGTGCGTGAAGCGCCCGGCTAGGATTGTCGCGTCAACCCGCATCGCCCGCAGTTCTTCACCGCTGCAGTCGAGCGGGTTTTTGCGTGTCACGACAATGTCGGCCACTTCGCCGACGGCGATGGTCGACTGGGCTGACGCCGTGAGGGCTTCGGCCACAGTGATGCGCTGTTCGGGATACCACGGCTCCCGCCCATCGCGGCTGCGACTCACAGCCGACGCGATCGCTGCCCACGGGTCAAGCGGGGCGACGGGAGCATCCGAGCCCATCAGCAGTTCGATGCCAGCATCGAGCATGGAGCGCAACGCAATCGTGCGGTGGTTGCGTCCGGGCCAGAGAGCGTCCGCTACATCTCGGTCATCCATGGCGTGTTCGGGCTGCACGCTTGCGGCAATTCCGAGAGCCGCGAAGCGAGGCAGGTCCGACTCAGAAAGTGACTGGGCGTGCTCGATGCGGCCACGGCATCCGACAATCTCGAACGCATTGAGGGCAAGAGTGTTCGCGTCATCACCGATGGCGTGCACGGCGGGCGACAATCCTGCGCCACTGGCAGTGCGGATCCACTCGATGAGTTCATCGGCGGGGATGTTGAGCACTCCCCTGTTGTGTGGTTCGCCCGGGTAGTGCTCGACGCAGTACGCGGTGCGCGTGTTGAGCGATCCGTCGGTGATGATCTTGAACGGGCCCACTTCGAGCAGCGGTGCCAGCTGTTGACCGGTGGTGAGGCCTTCGAAGATGGCGCGTTCGAGAAAGCGCGGGTAGACGCCGACGCGCACCCGAAACAGGTCGAACCCTTCGAGCATGCGGCGCTGCCAGTTCTCGAACTCCCACGTCATTTCGAGGTCGACAATGCCAACGACGCCGCGGGATGCCGCTTCCGCAGCCCCGTCACGGATCCAACCGTCAAGAATGTCGGGTTCCACTCGGCTGAGCGCGCTTCCGACAGCGAAGGCTTCTTCTTCGCGCAGAAACCCGGTGGGGTGGTCGTAAAAACCGAAGCGTTCGAGGGCGAGGCTGTTGAGCCAGCAGGAGTGCAGGTCGCCGCTGACGAGCACGACGGCGATGTCGGAGACGGCGGAATCGAGCAGTTCGCGGGTGGGTTGGTCGGGCCAGAGGGCGTCGCGGAATCCTTGACCGACGATGATGCCGTCGGACTCAGGAAGAACTGACGTGGCAAGGGTGACGGCAACTTCGGTAGCCGAGGTCGTGTGACTGAGGTCGAGGCGCTGCGACTGCTGCGCCCACATGCTGGAGTGCACGTGCTGGTCCCAGAGGCCGGGCATGATCCAGCGGCCGTCGAGATCGATGGTGTCGCGGTTGAGGTCCTGGTCGGTAGCGCCGCTATCTGCAGCATCGTCGGCAGCGGCATCCGCCGAGCGCGTGTGGGGCTCGATAGCGGAGATGCGCCCCTCGGTGAGGGTGACATCGACCAGGGCGGAGGCATCGTTGCCGACGATGCGCGCGTTAGTCAGTTTCACTCGGTAAAGCCCTTGTCATTTCTGCGGCCAGTTCTGAGCTAGCGTACGCGCAGTTAGAGCGGTGACGCACGTTAGCTACCCAGCGGTGCTTGGCAGCTGGGGCACCAGTACAGTTTGCGGGCCGAAGCAAGTTCCATCGCAATGTTCGTGCCACACACGCGGCACGGCAGCCCTTCGCGGTGGTACACCCAGTGGCGGTCATCCCGGCTCGCGAGCGCGGCCGTGTAGTCGTCGCCAGTGAGCCCATCCATCGTCATCATTTGACCGGTGCGCACCCCGATCTCGAGCAGGTGCGCCCAGTCGCGCCAGAGCTCGCGCAGCAACTCTTCAGGGATTAGCTTGCCCGGCGTATGCGGATCGAGCCGTGCGCGGAACAAAATCTCGGCGCGGTAGACGTTTCCGATGCCGCTGACGACCGACTGATCCATCAGCAGCACGCCTATCGGTGTCTGCTTCTTGCGAACGGTCGCCACGAAACGTTCTTCGCCTTCGCCATTGTCGTCGACGAGCGGGTCGGGACCGAGCTTGTTGAGGGCGACCTGAACTTCGTCGGGGTTCAGCACTTCGCATGCGGTTGGCCCGCGCAAGTCGGCACAGGTCATGTCGGTCAGGAGGCGAACGCGCACGGCGCCGATGGGCTCGGGTGGAAACTCTGCGACGGTGTCGGTCGCTTTTTCTTGCTCCGACATCCGCAAGCGGGTGCGTCGTGGGGCGCCGATGCTCGCGAGCGAGTCTTCGTGCTCCCCCACCACTGAGTTGCCCGCACCAGCCGCAGCGCTGCTCATCTCGACAACGCCAGCGGCATCCGCGCCGTCAACAGCAGTGCCATCCACAACAGTGCCGTGCTGGTTGGTCTGCCCCATGCGACCGGCAGCGGATGCCGTAGTCGCGTCGGCGGTGAAGTTGCCCGCGAAATCCCAGGCTCCGTAGAGCCCGAGGTGCACGCGCAGCCAGCGGTCGTGCTCGAATTCGAGGAACATCTGCTTGCCCACGGCTTTGGCGCTGAGCATCCGCAGACCATCGAGGCGTTCGGCTCCCGCAGCAAAGCGACCTTGCGGTGAGGACACTGCGACGGTTTTGCCGACGAAGTGCAGCGCGAACTGGCGCGCAATGCGATGTACGGAATGCCCCTCAGGCATTACTGCTCGAAGGGGTGCGCGGCGATGGCGCCTGTCGTCTCGTACTCGGCAAGCTGAGCGATGCGGCGAGCGTGGCGTTCGTCGCCCGAGAAAGGTTCCGCGATGAAGAGGTCGATGAAACGGGTGGCTTCGTCGACGGTGTGCTGGCGGGCGCCAATAGAGATGACGTTGGCGTCGTTGTGCTGGCGAGCGAGAACGGCGGTCGAGTCGTTCCACACGAGGGCGGCGCGGATGCCCGTGACCTTGTTAGCGGCGATCTGCTCACCGTTGCCCGAGCCACCGAAGACAACACCGAGGGCTTCGACGCCGGCGGTCTGGTCGGCGGCAACACCGAGCGCTGCGGCAATGCAGAAGCCGGGGTAATCGTCGAGAGCGTCGTACTTAACGGGGCCGTGATCAATCACGTCGTGGCCTGCATCGGTGA
The DNA here is from genome assembly GCF_015864955.1 of Salinibacterium sp. NK8237. Classification (NCBI taxonomy): domain Bacteria; kingdom Bacillati; phylum Actinomycetota; class Actinomycetes; order Micrococcales; family Microbacteriaceae; genus Salinibacterium; species Salinibacterium sp. NK8237. Next base: position 644,029 of record NZ_JADYWE010000001.1, read on the forward strand.
GGTGCTGCTGCAGAGTGGCGCTGAACTCGAGGCCAGCGTGATCGGTGGCGATATGGATGCGCATTTATCCAGTCTACGGTCGCATTCGAGCGGTAGTGCTGACATTGAGGAGGCGCGGCATAAGCTAGTTGGGTGCGGTCACAAACCGCCCCAACACGAAGGAGTTGTACGTGCCCGGAGAGAACCTCACCCGAGTTGAAGCGCAAGAACGCAAAGCGATTGTCAACGTAGACAGCTATGAGATTGCGCTTGACCTCACAACGGGTCCTGAGACGTTTAAGAGCAGCACGACTGTTCGCTTTACTGCCACTGCTGGCGCATCCACTTTCATTGATTCGATCACCCGCACGGTTGACTCGGTCACGCTCAACGGCACCGCACTTGATGTTGCTGCCGTGAACGATGGTGTGCGCATCCAGCTCGACAACCTTGCGGAGAACAACGTTCTTGAGGTTGTGGCGGATGCCGAATACACCAACACCGGTGAGGGTCTGCACCGCTTCGTTGACCCGGTTGACGAAGAGGTGTACCTCTACTCGCAGTTCGAGGTGCCGGATTCGCGTCGCGTCTTCGCTGTGTTCGAGCAGCCTGACCTCAAGGCGACCTTCCAGTTCACGGTGACCGCGCCGGCACGCTGGGCCATGATCAGCAATTCGCCCACGCCCGAGCCTGTGGTGGATGGCGAAAATGCCACGTGGGAGTTCCCACCCACTCAGATCATGGCGAGCTACATCACCGCGATCGTGGCGGGCCCGTATGTCGAGGTTCGCGACGAGCTCACCTCGAGCGATGGCCGCGTCATCCCCCTCGGCATCTTCACGCGTGCTTCGCTGAGCGAGTACCTCGATGCTGACTACATTTTCGAGAAGACCAAGCAGGGCTTCGAGTACTTCGAGAAGCACTTCCAGTACCCGTACCCCTTCCCCAAGTACGACCAGCTGTTCGTGCCCGAGTTCAACGCGGGTGCCATGGAGAACGCGGGCGCTGTCACGTTCACCGAGACCTACGTGTTCCGCTCGAAGGTGACCGACGCCATCAAGGAACGTCGCGTTGTCACGATCTTGCACGAACTGGCTCACATGTGGTTCGGCGACCTCGTCACCATGAAGTGGTGGAACGACCTGTGGCTCAACGAATCGTTCGCCGAGTGGGCTTCCACCATCGCGACCGCTGAAGCTACCGAGTGGACCGAAGCGTGGACCACCTTCGCGGCCATGGAGAAGAGCTGGGCCTACAAGCAGGATCAGCTTCCGTCGACTCACCCCGTCTACGCCTCGATCAACGACCTCGATGATGTTCTCGTCAACTTCGACGGCATCACCTACGCCAAGGGCGGCTCGATTCTCAAGCAGCTCGTTGCCTGGGTCGGCCTCGAAGCATTCATGGCCGGCGTTGCGGCGTACTTCAAGAAGCACGCCTACGGCAACTCCGAGCTCAAGGATCTGCTCGTTGAACTGGAGAAGACCAGTGGCCGCGAGCTCATGGAGTGGAGCAAGCTGTGGCTTGAGACCGCTGGCGTGAACACGCTGCGTCCGGATGTTGTGACCGCCGAAGACGGAACCGTCGAAAGCTTCGCAATCGTTCAGACCGCAGCCGACGATTACCCCACGATTCGCCCGCACCGTCTCGCTATCGGTTACTACTCGCTGGAGGACGGCAAGCTTGTTCGCCACCACCGCATCGAGATCGATGTCGAGGGTGAGCGCACCGAGGTTCCTGAGCTCGTGGGCACGAAGCGCCCCGACCTCATCCTGATCAACGATGACGACCTCGCCTACGCAAAGATCCGTCTCGATGACGCATCGTTGGCTGTGGCCATGGAGCACCTCTCGGACATCACTAACCCGCTGGCTCGCGCCATCGTGTGGGGTGCCGCGTGGGATGCTGCTCGTGATTCTGAGACTCCGGCCAGCGATTATGTTGCCCTGGTTCTCGGCAACATTGCTTCGGAGACCGAGTCGACCACCATCCGCACCACGCTCGCGCAGCTGGTTCTGGTTGCTAAGCAGTACGTTGCTCCTGAGCGTCGTGCGGCCACGGTTGAGAAGATCGGCGACACGCTCTGGGCTCTCGATCAGAGCGCTGAGGCTGGATCGGATGCTCAGTTCCAGTTCGTGAAGTACTTCGCGAATGTGGCCTCCACCGAACAGCACGTCACGGTGCTTCGCGCTCTGCTCAGCGGTTCGACCACGCTTGAGGGTCTCGAGATTGACACTGACTTGAGCTGGGAGTTGCTGGAGGGCCTCGTGCTCAACGGTGCTGCCGGCGATGCTGAAGTGGATGAGGCTCTCGCCAACGACAAGACGGCAAACGGCCAGCAGGCTGCGGCTCGGGTACGCGCAACGATTCCGACCGAAGCGGGCAAGCAGGCTGCGTTTGATTCACTCGTGAAGAGCGACAAGGCGCCGAACGCGATCGTGCGCAACGTGACCATGGGCTACACCCACGTGAACGACCCCGCTGTGCTGGAAGCTTTCGTGGCTCCGTACTTCGAGGCGATCAACGATGTGTGGAACAACCGCAGCTACGCGATTGCCGAGACGGTTCTGCGTGGCCTCTACCCGGCACCGCTGGCAAACCAGGGACTCGTGGATGCCACGAACGCCTGGCTCGAGGCGAACCCCGATGTTCCGGCCCTGCGCCGCATCATCGTGGAAAACCTTGCGGGTGTTGAGCGCGCGCTGGTAGTTCAGGCTCGCGACAACTCCTAACCCCTTTCAGCCGCCTCACGGCGGGCATGCTGGGGCCTAGCGGTGACTACACAGAAGTCACTCGCTAGGCTCCGAGCATGGAAGATTTCACTCTGGGCGGCTTGCGCGACAGCGTTGCTGCCTTTTTTGAGGCATGGCCGGTCATTAAGAATCTCGTCTCGGCTGTCGTCATCATCGTGGTGGCGTGGTTTGTGCGCCTCGTTCTGCTGTTCATTATCAAGCGTGTCGTCGACCGCGTTGTGAACGGCGTGAAGCACAAAGAGAACATTCACGACACTCAAGTTCTGCTGACCTCTCCCCTCGCCGCAGTACGTGTGGTGCAGCGCACCCGCACTCTTGGTGGGGTGCTCTCGAGCCTCGTGTCGGTCGTCATCGTCATCGTCGTGCTGCTGTTGCTCTTCGATCTCTTCGCCCCCAACGCCACTGGCGCCTTCGCTCTCATCACGGCGGCGACCGGTGCTGGTCTCGGTTTCGGCGCCCAAAACGTGGTCAAGGACGTGCTGAACGGTCTCTTTATGGTGGCCGAGGATCAGTTGGGCGTTGGCGACATTGTTGACCTCGGGCCGGCGGTGGGTGTCGTGGAGTCGGTCGACATCCGCACCACCCAGGTGCGCGATGTGAACGGAACCCTGTGGTTTGTGCGCAACGGCGAGATCACCCGCGTGGGCAACATGTCGCAGGGGTGGGCGCGCGTGATTATCGATCTTGCTGTGCCGTATGACTCTGATGTGGATGCCGTACAGGAGCAGATTTTGAAGACGGCAGTCGACCTGTCGAAGACTCCCAAGTGGACTACCCGTATCTTGGAGGTGCCCGAGATTTGGGGCATCGAGTCCATTTCGGATGAAGCCGTGGTTGTTCGTTTGGTGGTGAAGACGGCATCCGCCACTAAGGATGATGTTGCTCGCGAGTTGCGGGCGCGCTTGAAGAAGTCTCTCGATGAGATGGGTGTCAAACTTCCCGCATTGAACTCGATCGTGTTGAGTGGGTTCGATGGTGCTGCGAGCGTTCGTGGTGCGCGTCCGCCGCGCACGCGTCCGGTGCCGCTGAACTTTGGCGAGGAGAAGCCCAAGAAATGACTGAAGCTGAGAACGTGACCGGGTCTGAAAACACGGCAGAGCCCACTGATAGCGCCGCGCCGACAAGCGATGCTGCTGCGACGAATGCTGCCGCCACGAAGCTGCCGAAAATTCGCCTGATTGCGAAGCCGGCGGTGACTCCAGATGCTCCGGCCGATTCGATGTGGGAACTCATCGGCGGTCGCGACACGTTCGAGAAGCTCGTGCGCGAGTTCTATGTTGGCGTCGCGACGGACGAGGTTCTGTTGCCGATGTACCCGGAGCAGCCCGACCTGGAGGGTGCCATCCAGCGCCTGACGGGCTTCTTGGAACAGTATTGGGGCGGCCCGAACACGTACAGCCAGGAACGTGGACACCCCCGCCTGCGCATGCGCCACATGCCCTTCAAGGTGAACCCGGATGCCCGTGACCGCTGGTTACATCACATGCGCAACGCCCTCGACACCCTCGAGCTACCGCCGCTCTACGATGCCGAAATCTGGGCATACCTCGACCGTGCCGCGCACGCCATGGTCAACACGTTTGAAGATTAGCCACAGGCATATCGCTCACGGCCGATGGCGGTGAGCGCAATACTCTGTTTGTGGGGTCGTTATGTGCGCGGCACGCGACGACGTTCGGTCTTCACAGCATAGGTGAGAGAATCTCTAAATTCAAGTCGATGCGCTCGCTGTCGGTGACCGGTCTCGTCATCATGTGCGAACTCGATGAGCCTGTTCCAGAGAACACCGGGCCGCACATGAGCATGAAGATGACCCAGTATTTACGTCTCTCCGACGATTCGATGATCCGCCTCGATATGGATCGTGGGGTGACTGGCTTTCATCATGGCCGCCGCGACGTCGTGTCGCGGAAACAGCCCGCAGCCGACGTGATCAATGAAGTTCTCGCTCTAGTGCGCGATGATGACCGCGAGAATCCCGACTCCTTCCCATGGGAAGCGTATGCCGAGGCCGCACAGCTCCGAGGCATCTCGGTTGATGCCGACGCTCTGCGCGATCTTCCGCACACGGTGCTGCTGTCAGATGAGCTCACTGAGATTTACGAATTCTGAGCGTGGCTGTGGCGCTCACCAGCACGCCTCCGTCATCGTCCGGACTACCTGTGGACGCCGTTCACGGGGCGTCCACTTCTTTGTTCCAGATGACGCGGAGCACGCTGATCACGTCGGCCAAGTCGGAACCTGCCTCTTCCGCTTCGGCGGTGAGATCACGAATGCGACGAACAACGGATGCCGGCAGCACCGCTGCTGTCTCCGAGACTCGCGTGCCTGCCGCGGTGCGCGTGACGACGAGTTGGTCGCGCTCGAGAAATTTGTAGGCTTTTGCCGCTGTGCCGGGAGCAACCCCGAAATCGTTCGCGGTTTGGCGCACGGTGGGCAGGCGTTCTCCGGAACCGAGCTGGCCTGAGGTAATTAGCCCGCGAAATTGCCGGTAGATTTCCTGCGCAGGGCTGCCCTCATCGGCGGGCACTGCGCCAGCCTGCTCGCTCATCACACTACCTCGGCAATTACGGCGTTCTCGCTCGGTTGCCGACGCGGGTGAGCCCGAAGCAGCCGACGCGCGGAAATAAGGAGGAGCACAAACGCCGCGACTTCGAGCAACGGCGCTACCCACCCTGCGGCAGCAGCGAGGTTGGCGTAATGCCACGTCATTTCATAGGGCTCACTGTGAGGGTCGCCATTGATCGTGAGCCCCCAGGGACCTCTGGCATTGCTGATCAGCCGGAAGGCGCCGCCTAACGCGAGCAGCATCGCCGCGGTCGAGATGCTGGTGATGCCAGCCGCAATCTGTCCACGTGCACGTCGCTCCATGCCGGTGTTCTCTGGCATCCGAAAGGGGCGTAGGGCATTCGCACGAAGCGTCAACCACGCCATGATGGCGAGTGCGCCAACGCAGATGATGACCGGGATGCCGTAGGCCCATCCGTAGAACCAGAAGCGCAACGGATCGATCGTTGTGTTCGCTGCGACCAGCTCGATGTAGATGTATCGTCCGCGATCGTCCGGCGACGATGCTGCCCCCGCTGCGAGGGTTGTTGCGACGAATGCCGCGACGAGCGCGCCGGCGCCAATGATGCCTGCACGAGGGCCGAAGCTCAGCCAGGTTCGGCGGGCCGTTGCCACGACCGGACGCGCGGGAGCAACGGTTTTGCGCGAAGCGATCTGGAACAGCACTACCGCGAGAATAAGCACCGCGGTGAGCAGAGGCGTCGCGTAACGCCACCAGTCGACGGTATCTGACAAGTTGAGCAGAAAGCCGCGCACCACGAATTCAACGGCGAACATGCCAATTACGGCGATCGCGCCGATGCCGAGCGTTCGGCGCTCGACCTCATATTCCGCCGGGATGGCGACGGCGGAATCTGAGCGGGAGCCTGACTGACCTCCAGCGTTTTTTAGCCGACCGAGCAGGACGAACGCCCCGATGACAAAGACCGCGAGGATTAGAGAAAATAGCGGCACTGATAGCGCCCACCCGAAAATCTCAAAAAAGTTGCGTGAATCAAATCTGTCCCAGAACACGATGCCCACTTCCCGTTGCGTGTTGTTGTGCCACTAAACTAGTACAACTTGTAGCAAAAAGGTAGCACAAAGAGTTCCGGGGTGACGCTCGACTTCACGCTCGGGTCGCGCGAGGTGTCGGGTTCGCTCGCAGCAACCCGGTCTGCGTGGGGTCTGGCGCGTCGGGTCCGCGGCGCGGGCGTTGGTGTTCGGTGTCTCCGCCTCCGACTCGGTTGCTGCGTTCGGTGAGCGCGACGAGCGCGAGGTGTCGGTCGGCAGTCCAACAAATCAACTTGCCTTTGTGGTCCTTGTTGCGGCCGAGGATGCCAGCCTCCGCGAGCTGTACGAGTGCTCGGTGTGCTGCGGCGAGAGAAACTTGGTGCCGCGCAGCCACCGTTTCTATCGTGAGCACGGGTTCCGTAGCCAACGCGTCGAGGATCCGCAGGATGACGGCATCGCGGCGGGGTGTCGCGGGTGAGACACCTTCGACTTGTCGATACCTGACGAGCGTGTCTCGGATTTCATTATCGAGCGCGGCGATGTCATCGGAGAGTCGCACTGCGTTTGCCGCGGCAAGCTCGGCCGCGTTAGCGAATGCGATGATCCAGTCATCCACTCGGGGTGGGTCTTGTCGGAATGCGGTGAGCCCGGCTATGTAGTCGTTGACGTCGCCGGCAAAGACCGTGCTGATGGGGATGAGGGTGTTTCTGAGAGCATCCGTGCGGCGAAGGACAGTGTGGATGAGGGCACGCCCGGTTCGGCCGTTGCCGTCAATAAAGGGGTGAATGGTTTCGAATTGCGCATGGGCGATCGCCGCGCGCACGACAGGGTTGCCGTGTGTTGCGGTCACGAAACGGCTGAGATCATCGACGAGCCGTCGCACTTCAGATTCCGGCGGGGGCACGAAGTCGGCGCGAAGCGGACTCCAGCCGGATCCGCCGACCCAGTTTTGCTCGGTGCGCAATCCCGCGTCTAGCCCGGGTTCAATCACGTGCTGTAGATGTTCGATGTCAGCCGTCGTGACGGGGCGCTCCCGGTCGGCTAGGGAGTCGATTGCTTCCTCGGTGGCACGGACGTTGCCCACAACATCCAAGGCGACACGGGTGCCGTGCTGGAGCAATTCGGCGATCGCGAGTTTCTTGGGGGTGACCCGGTTGCCTTCGATCCAGGATGAGGAGATGCTTTCGGAGCGGATCAGCAGGTGGTTGAGGTACCCACCGCGAGCACCGATTCTCTCGTCGGCGCGGGCGAGAACCGCGAGCGCATCTTCTGCCGCTTGCTGCGCTTCGTGGCCGATAGGGGGAAGCTGCTCCCCCAGTTCGTCGGGCACGTAGGCACGGTAGTGGCCCGGCGCTCGGTCTTTGCGACTGAGGTGGGCGGCATCGTGTGGATTCCAGAGCAGGTCGATGTAAAAGGCCATGAGAACTGCTCCTAACGTGGGTGACTGGTGTGCTAAATCAACTTTAGCCCCTCTAAAGGTGATATTGGATGTTTGTTCTCTCGTTTACGGTGAAGGTATGGAAATCACGCTGCAATACTTCGAGGGCTGCCCCAACTGGAAGGTTGCCGATCAGCACATCACCGAACTCGTACAAGAGTTCCCGGAGATCACGGTGTCGCGACACCTGGTCGACACGGTCGAAGAAGCTGAGCGCGTGGGGTTCCGCGGGTCGCCGAGCATCCTCTTCGATGGTGTGGATCCCTTTGCCCAGCCGGATGCCCCGGTCGGGCTTGCCTGCCGCCGCTACATCACCCCGGATGGCTTTGCCGGCGCACCCACCGTTGACCAGCTGCGAGAGAAGTTGAACAGCCATGAGTGACAACAACTATGACTTGCTCGTAATCGGCGCCGGAATGGCTGGCATTGCCGCCGCGAAGAAGACGGCGTCACGCGGGTGGCACGTCGGAATCGTGGATGCACTCCCCTATGGCGGCACGTGTGCGCTTCGTGGATGCGACCCCAAGAAGATCCTTCGGCGTGCGGCAGAGATCGTCGATTCTGCCCGCCTCTTCGCGGACAAGGGAATCAACGCGGATGACCTGAGCGTCAACTGGGCCGACCTCATGCAGCACAAGCACGGCTTCACCGATCCGGTGCCCGAGAGCATGGAGAAGAGCCTCAAGGCGGCCGGTGTTGACACCCTGCACGGCATCGCGACGTTCATCGATACCAACCACATCGAGATCGACGGCACGAAGTTTCAGGCGAACAAGTTCTTGATCGCTACCGGTGCGGTGCCCCGCGAGCTGGACTTTCCCGGCCACGAACACCTCATCGACAGCACCGGCTTTCTCAACCTCCCCGAGCTTCCGCGACGGATTGCGTTCATTGGCGGCGGCTTCGTATCGTTCGAGTTTGCGCACATCGCTGCCCGCGCGGGAAGCACCCCGGTAGTAATCGACCGCGGCCGCATCCCGCTGAAGGGTTTTGACCCCGACCTCGTTGAACTCTTGCTCAAGCGTGGCGAGAGCGCTGGCCTCGCGGTGCAGCGCGAAACGACCATTACGAGCGTCGAGAAGCTCGCCCAAGGTTTCCGCGTCACGACCCAACAGGGTGGCACGGAGTCCACGATGGATGTTGACCTCGTCGTGCACGGTGCCGGGCGCACCGCAGACCTCAGTCGCCTGAATCTCGAAGCGGCCAATGTCGCCTTCGGGCCTCGCGGCATCCAGGTTTCGGAGCACCTTCAGAGCACCACCAATCCGGATGTTTATGCGGCTGGCGATGCTGCAGATACCCCTGGGATGCCGCTGACACCGGTAGCGGTGTTCGAGGCGAAGATCGCGGCATCCAACATGTTGAAGCCAAATTCGGCGACACCGGATTACAGCGCCATTCCCACTGCGGTGTTCACCATTCCGGAGCTCGTTAGAGTCGGCATGCTCGAGCACGAGGCCAAGGAGAGCGGACTCGACGTTGACGTGCGCTTCACCGACACGAGCGGATGGTTCTCCAACTACCGCATTGGTGAAACGACTGGCGCGACAAAGATTCTGGTCGACAAGAGCACCGACCGCATCATCGGCGCCCACCTCCTCGGCCACGACTATGCCGAACTCGCCAATACGATCGCTCTCGCCATGAAGAACGGCCTCACCACCCGCCAAATCAAGTCGACAACCGCCGCCTACCCGACGACCGGGTCGGATCTTGGGTCGATGGTTTGAGGCGGTGCGGGGTTCGGAGTAGCCCGACCTTGAGAGTGCCATCGAACACCTAACCAGCCTCTTGAAACAGCTTTCGGGTGCGCGAATACCTGCGGCCAGTAGCGCAAACACGCTGCCTGCCATGCGTCATATGTCTTTTCAAGTGAACCCGAATGCGCGTGGCGGCTGGGTTTAGCGCACGTAGGCAACCTTCAACATGCTCGAATTACCGTCGCTCCACGATGCTGAAATCTGGGTGCGCTTAGACCGGGCTGCGCAGGCCATGGTTAGCGCATCTGAGCTAATCGCTATGGGGATTCCTACCTCGCGCAAAGCGGGCTAGAATTGAGGTTAGCGCTCAAGAATTGTGGATCCGCAAGCTCAGGAATGAGTTTTGAGAGCTGCAATTGGAGCATAGCGAGCTACGGGGCTATCGCGGGCACAGCCGCAACTGCTGAGTACCGAATTTCGAGTTTCAATCTTGCTTGGGTGCGATAAGCAAGCCGTCTCGAAGTCGTCCAGTCGGTGTCAGCACGGTAGAAAGCGATCAATCTTGGAAGATGAACGTAAGCCAAATCATAGACGGCTTGAAGGGACTCATTTTGTACGCCCGCTTTTACTGCGTAATGCGTACCACTCAGAAGTAAAGTGAAAGAGCCATCAGCCCACAAAGTGAGAGAAATTTTCGCCGGGATCGACGGGATACGAATCGTGAACCGGATAGGGCCGAGGTCGTGCCCATCAGCGACTGCAGTGAGAAAGTTGGCTCTGTCGCCATCGATCTCGTCTCTCAACAAGTTTTGGCGGGCTCGATTGTCGCGGGTCTCAATACCAGTGATTGAAGCAATAGTTAGGTTCGCATCAACCACTGGGTTGGTCGTTCGGCGTTCAACCATCCACAAGAAGAAATCGCTACCACCAACGTGAATCGCCGACTGCGTTATGGAATCAAATTCAGAGGATGGATCGATGGACAGCATAGCGTTCAACACCGAGGCAATCGGTGGGTTTAGCTCGCTTTCGGTCCGGGTCGATGCGAGCACCAAGTAGTCGTTGGAAGAGTTTTCTTCACTGAAAACAAAATCGACGGCTTCGAGACGATGGGTCTCGAACAGCGTGGGCGAGATACCGGCGGCAGCTAGAACCGCTTCGCGTGAAGCGTCGTGCACCCAGTGGTAGTAGCGAGCAATTAGCCGTTCTGGGTGCGCACCGTCTTGCGGGTATATGTGCGGGTGTGCAAGATTGCTCGGCGAACCGCCAATAACGCCAATCCCAGCGTCGGTCTCGTCGAAGATTGCCCAGCCGGGTGAGAGCGACGCCACAACCGGAGGATTGTTACCCAACTGCGCACAGATTTGGTTAAGGGTCGCCGAGGTCGTGGCTCGCATCGGTGTGATGCTGACTCGGCCTGTACTAATGGTTGCCACTACACGCTCCGGAACTTCGCTATCTTCACTTCTGAATTGACCCTCAACACCTTGGCAGAGAAACGATGGCGGAAGCCGGAACTTGAGCATTTGTAAATCGTGTCGATTGTTAGTCCATTCAGCCCCGGAGCTGCGGTCTCAAACCTTACTTCCGCCCACGTCCACAAGCTCTTAGGGCGCGTGGTGTTCGCAAGTTCCAAGTCGAATCCGTTTCCGTCATTGGGCCGAGCGCGCATTCGTTCGGTTTTCGGATCGCGCGGTGCCCGATCGACTACGACTTTGGCGGGCGAAGAGGGAAAACGAACGGAAATAACAGCATCGGAATCGATCAGTGAAAGCACCATGAACCTCGTCAGGTAGCTCCCGCCGGTCAACGTCGCCTGAACTGAGTAGCGCAAACTTGTAGGCATGTCGGCCTGAATTTCAAAAAGAGGAGTCGGATCTTGTTCCAATCGCCACACAAGCTCCATGACGGGCCGCCCGAAAATCAGGATGCTGATGAACTCGACGAGCAACGCGGACGCTATCGCGAGGCCTGCGAGCACAGCCCAAGCGGGAGCTTCAGGGAAAATTTCTGTTGCCCGAGGCTCGCAGAAAACTGTCACAAATACTGCGACTGCGAGCTGTGCAGCATGAATTAGCGCTGCCTTCAATACAGGGCTCATGCGAACTGGAGCTGCTTCCAAGCTGAGGACAGGAAATCTGTGGCAAGCGAAGGCAAATCCGACTCGATCACCCCCAGACGCCGGACGGTGAGCGAATGCATATCTGGCGAGGTGAGCACAAGACCTGCCACGAAGTGCCCCGGATATTCACGAGAGAATATGGTTGCGGCATAGTTAGCGCCGGACGCGAGATTGCCGATGAGGCTCGCTGAGACTAGCTCAGCGGCGCGTTCTTCAAGCGGCGCTCCATGACGGCCCACAACCGCGAATTCGTCTACGAGGTACCCAACGGACTTCGCAAATGCCGCGATGTAAATCAGGTCGTCAGAACCCAAGCGTGGCACATAAATACCCGATGCCGAGTTTTCGAAAGAAAGCGGAGGTGCTGAGCCTTCGTTCGAAATCGCTTCAAAGACAGGCTCTTCCGACCGGCGCCTGCGCACGATCACTTGATTCACCATCTGCTCATCCTCCAACACGCAGTCGAAATCAGCTATCTATATCTAGAGTTTTCCCCATAAAGGGGGTCTATCTCCCACCACTGCTCGTAGCCTCGCTGTCTCCACAAAGAGCCGACTTCTCGCGCCTGAAGAAGCGGAAGCTGTTTTACAAGCATCCTGCCTCGTGCAGCCGACTTTCTTGCCATTCGACTTCGCGAGTCGTCCTTTGTCGAGCGAGTCTACAGTCAGCTGAAGGGCCGAACTTATTCGGGTCTTGGGGCCGCGTGAGCCACCTATGTGACCGCAATGACGAATTCGTTCGCGGGCTAGTCGATCCATCTGCGCGGGAAATGAAACTGCCGCGAATGGCTGCCCCTCGCGCAACCCCGCCCGCGCGACCACACACTCCGCGTGCCTCAGGATGGGGCCGTCGACCGTGCGACCCTCGAAGCTGAAGACTCCGGGCTGCGATTCCGCGGCGGCGAGACGTGCTCGTGCTGACGCGATTTGCTCGACCGTGGGCGCATAACTTTCGCGCACGATAGCGACCTGAGAGGGATGACTGCAGGCCGTGGCCGTGAACCCGAGAGCAGCGGCATCCCGAGCCTCCGCACCGAGACCCTCAACGTCTGCGATGTCGAGATGCACCGCATTAATCAGAGCCTTCGAATAGGCTCCCGCCGCCAGCAGGACCGACGAGCACGCATGCAACGCGACACCACGGTAGGGGCCGGAATTCTCGCGGGACGACGAGCCGCCGAGCGACGCCACCACATCTTCGGCACCCCACATGAGGGCAACCACGCAATCCAGCGCCGCCAGACTTGTCGCCGCGAGCACACCCCGCGCCGTCTCGCACAGAGCAATCACGTCGAGCTCTGTGAGCGCATCGAAGGCGCGACGCACCAACTCCTAGATGCTGAAAACCGCTCAACGATGTCATAGAGTCGAGACAGCGGCACCGTTGCGTTCGTCCGCGAACGGGTAAAAATCTCTGTGCCACACATCTGGTGGAAACTCTCTCAAAGTAGGTTTGATGCTCGATTTCACTGCGATTGATTTTGAAACGGCTAATTCGTTTCGCGGCTCTCCCTGCTCGGTTGGGCTTATTAAAGTCCGTGACGGGCGGGTAGTCGATACGCAACACTGGTTGATCCACCCGCCTGAAGGCGCTGATTGGTTCGATGCCTGGAACACAGCGATTCACGGGATCACCGCCGAGATGGTAGCTGACGCCCCTAGATGGAGAGAAACGCTTCCGGGGATAGTCAATTTCATCGGTGACGACGTGGTTGTCGCTCACAACGCAGCCTTTGACCTCGGGGTTATCCGCTACGCGTGCGAAGTAGACGGAATCGAATGGCCCGAAACTCAATTCCTTTGTAGCCTCGTCATGGCTCGCCGGGCCCTGGCGTTGCCCTCGTACCGACTCCCCTTTGTAACCGCGGCGCTGGGTTTCGAGTTGGAGAACCACCATGATGCCCTCTCGGATGCGATGGGTGTGGTCGAGATTATAGGTCGACTCGCGACGCGACAAGAATCCCCCGACATTTCTAGCCTCGCTGCGAGCGTAGGCGTTCGTGTAGGTCATTTATCTACCGGCGGCTACCGCGGTTGCGTGGCCGACCACGCTGGCGACCGCGGCTTTTCCCCTATCGAAGTAAATGTGGACGCCGACCCAAGCGGCTACCTCTACGGCCGAGTTGTGGTTTTCACAGGGGCCCTGATCTCAATGACCCGTGATGCGGCTCGGCAGGAATGCGCTAAAGCCGGCGCAATCCCCGAACAGAACACCACAAAACGGACAAACGTCCTCGTGGTCGGAGATATCAACGTAGCGTCCTTACGCCCAGGATCGAACGTAACGGGCAAAGCACGGAAGGCTTTCGAGTTGCAAGACAAGGGGCAGGAGATTGAGGTGATGACCGAGGATGATTTCCTTCGCTGCCTCGACGGAAACCGACTCGATGGCGCGGAGGTGATTCTCAACGCGAGCGAGCCCCGAAGCGCGGACGGCGAGTCACACACACCGCCATCCGGTTCAATTAGAAGTCGGGGCGTTGGCACCACTGAGCGGCAACCGCTACAGCGACCAAAGCCGGTATCACCTCCGAAACCTCTGCGTCGAAACCCGGTGCCAACCGAACAAGTTTGCTCGGTTGAGGGCTGCGAATCGACAGCAGCATTCAAGACTCGAAAGAAACCGACATGGTGTGTATCCCATGTCGAGGAGATTCAACTCGTTGGCGGACTCCGTCCTTTGGAGACTTTCACTCATCCCGACGACTGGCAGCTCACTGAGTGCCTCACGTGCGCTGTTCAGGCGCACTACCGGTTCAATTACACTCTGGAAAAGAACAGCTGGAATGAGCGAACCTGCCGCGCTTGTTACTGGCGATATTGGGCTATTGAGGCGCGAGGGAACTCGTCATACCTAACACCCACGTCGTTTAGCGAAGCCGAGTCACACCTCGACGACAATGGATTCGACTATTTGGGGCCGCTAACTGCACCGTCACTTCGCGACGATCCACACCTCACGAAATGTCGTCGCTGCGGAAAGATCAGCGCCCAGAGACTTGGGGACAGCAGCTTTGGGTGCACGTGCATATCCAAACCTTGATCGCTAAGGCGTGGAGTTGGGGTGCTCCATCTTCGAAAGTTGGCAGACCAACTAGGCTATTTGTCTGGTTGTCGACGGCTTGTGTTCTGAGAAGCGCCCGGTCTTTGTTTGGGCGCACAACGCCGACAGCATCTTCCGCGGCCCCAACGCCAGCAACAGCTCTACGCTTTTCCGCTTAGATGAACTCGACCGCTGACGGTTTGTCGTTGTCACCGGTCGCTCCTGTCGAGGGAAACAGCCAGCCTGCGGTCAAAAGACCCCGTACGATATGCCCTGGTCGCGTCGAGAGTACGTTGCTCAGGAAAGGGCGAACAGTGTCCAAATTGGCCAGCTGCGAATCTGCGCCAGATCAGCTTCTGTAAAGCTCTCTAGCGCGAGATCTAGCTCTTCGTAATCCTCTAACAAGATCGAAAGGCATGCTTCTCGAAGTTTTGCGTTATCGGCACTACTCTGCTGCTCTGTGCGTCGATAGGTTCGGATGTCACGTTTATCCTGCGCCGATAATCTGCCCCGACGCCGAGCTATCTGCCACAAATTAATCTTGTAGACCAAAGTGTCTTCGCCACACGCGACCGTCCATTCGCAGAGCGTGTTAGCTCCGTCTAGTAGGTAGTCACGGCGAGCCCCCTCGACCGAGTCCGCAGCGGCTATCAGATCGAGCGTCTTTTGATTAGCAGTGCTAATAGCCCCCTGACGATCTTCCAACATCTCATATGACCGCACGATGCCGTTCAGACGAAGGTTCATTGTGTTGGCCAAGTCTTCGCCGTTCATCGGCTCGTAGACAGTCCCCCACTCGGCTTCCTCGACCGCGCTATCACCGACTGAACTGTAAATGCGAAGCTTCGCCCGCATTCCGGGGTCAAACGGGTCAATGATCCGCTTATGGCCTTCGGTCGAGCCGTTCGTGACGAGTGTGACGATCTTGAATTTTCCGATTGGAAAATCGTAGCGACCGATGCCGTCCGAGGTCGCTTCCACCTCTTCGCCCCGAACAATAGCTTTGTGGAGCGTGAGCAAGGTGCGTTTGTCGTCGGCCGTGAGCTCCAGAGCATCAATATAGGTGTCGTCTAGCCCGAAGGCGTCGAAGAGCTCCATCAACCGAGCTATCTTGTCGCGGAGTATTTCAGGCTGCCCCTTAAGTTCATCCGTGGCGCTAAATAATGCCTGAGCGACCCCGTCAATGACGAGAGGCATTCCACGTCGCGCTGCAAGGAAAAAGTCCAAATCTTTCAACTGGCTTCTTACACTTCCCTCGAGATTGAGAGCGATACTCGTTTCCAATGAGTGGTTCGCTCCACCGATGAAGTTGAGAGCCAGTCCCTTAGAGAACTGAATACAGCCTGTATTCTCGTCAGAAAACTGGATCATCGGGTCAAGGTATTCGATTTCTCCACAGCTAATTGCAACTTCAAGTCCTTGGGATGCGTAACTCCCGGGATAGACCGTGAGATCGATATCTACGGGGAGGCTAAGCCCTCCGGCTGTATGAGCAGTTACCGCAAAATCATTCTGCTCCAAATTGAGAACCGTAGGCCGGTCAGCGTTTATACCGTCCACCGAATAAATAGTGAGGCTCTGCATCTGCTCAAGAAGATTGCCGTCGAAGCCTGACGTCTTGCCTTGATTGCGACCTTCTAACGCATATCCCACAATTGTTTGAATCTTCGAGGCATCTTGGGGGAATCTTTTGAATGGTATGGAGAACGACTTCTGATCGAGGCCTTTTCCGTTCAATATTCTGTCGATCTTGTACGGCGCGAGCACAGCGTAGAACACAGTGCGCTTCGTCCCGTCCGGTAGCATCGAAACGTAAAAATAGATGCCGCCGCCGTCGTCTCGAAGGAACCGCAGCACTTCGTAATTCACCGGGAATTTTATGCTGTCTCTTCGCTGCTTGATCTTCTTATCAGTCGCCCTGCCCTTGACCTGGATTGGCACGCGTCCTACAAGAGTGGAATTGCTCTTCTTCTCACTGCTATGAACGTCAATGTGCCCATCGGTCACGGGCGTCCGATCATTCGACGCGATGTAATCAGACAACTTCGGGCAGCGGCCTATGAGGTCAGTTACCGCGTTGACAGCAAGTTGTTCGATGTTAGCCACGGAATCATTCTTGCCTAAGGCAGAAGCAATTGCAGTTAGCGTTCGACCCAACTTTTCCAGAGGACGCCGATCGCAATCATGTTGATTTCTAGCGCCAAGCGTGTTCGCGAGACCGATACGAGCGCGAGGAGCTACTCAGTTTTGCTTAATCACTGTGTCCAGATGCAACCGCCTCGCAGAAGGCGATACCCGACGATGCCACAAGAACGAACACATCGTTCTTAGCATGAAGGAAAGCCCTCCCCTTGGTACCTCAGCGACCACCCCCGAAGTGGTCTAAGTAGCTGAATGACCAACTCGATATCCTGAAAGCGAATGCAACTTACGTTTAGAAAAGAAGGCCCCATGCCCACCGAGTCGGATTTTGAATCAGCTTCTGATTCCCCTTTCATCGAAGCAGGTTTTGCGCAATCGCGGATCCCCGGCCGCACTTACGTCTCGAAGAGCTTTGAAAATGGCAATCCACACTCGAAAGATTTCGGGAAACCTAGTCGCTTCGTTTACGAAGTCTTTGACGATGACGGTGCTGCTTCGACCCTAATCCGAACTGGCGAAGAATGGACGGTAGAGGCGGGCGAGAGCTCTCGAACCCAAATCAAGATTCTTATCTCCCGGGAGGCCGGACAGCTTGTCGATCTCTGGATTCAACGCGTGCCAGCAGCGGGCGTTATCGGCCCTGTAAAAGAGGTGCTCAGGGTGCGGCGCGACGATGCAATCCGGATGGCCGAGTTCTTTCGTCGGCTGATGCTAGTTGAACCCGCTGGTGCGTCCGAGGGGACTCGTATCGACGACGAGATGCTGACACAATTGATCAACGATCCGGCCTCAATTCAGCGGGTCTATAATTCTGGATCCGACCAGCTTCGAATGATGGTTGCGTCCGATGCAAACGCGCGCGACATAGTTGCGCTGGAAGGGCGCAGAAGCGCCCTGACAGAATTTCGTAAGTTGCTCGCCGACGATTCCTATTTCGATGCTCTAGCTCAAGGACAGGTGGGGAAAGAAGCCGTCTGGCAGCGATTCTTTGAATCAAACCTATGGGTTCTCGGCATCGGGCTTGGGGCACAGCTCTTCACATCTTGGTCAGACTCAAAGTTGGAACAAGTAGTTGCAGGGTACTCAATTGCTGCGGTTGGAAAGCGTGCAGATGCGCTTCTTCAAACTAATGGACTCATCAAATCTTTGGTCTTTGCAGAGATCAAACACCATCGCACCCAGCTCTTAGCCAGACCTGAATACCGCTCTGGTGTATGGCCTCCGTCTAAGGAGCTTGCTGGCGGAGTTTCTCAATCTCAAGTAACCGTCCATCGAGCGGTCGAACAGATCGGGAGCCGATTGCGCAAAAGCGATGAGAATGGGTTTGAGACTGACGAGGTTTCGTATTTGGTGAGACCTCGGGCCTTTTTGATCGCGGGCAGGCTTGGTGAGTTCACGAACGAACAGGGCGGTCATAATTCAGAACAGATCACGTCCTTTGAGCTGTACCGTCGAAATCTCCACGAGCCAGAAATCATCACCTTCGACGAGCTATTAGCCCGAGCGGAATGGATCGTAGAAAATTCATGATCCTCGGATCCGTCTATTTGCCCCCGTAAGAATCGAGGTGCTGTCGGGGGTCAAGGCACTCAAGGATCGCGCTCTATCGAGGGCGCTAGGTTGAAAGCGATTGTCGCTCAGCGGCTTTGCGAGCTGCCCGCTCGACGCTGTATGCACATGAGTGCGCGAGCTGCAACGGGTTGAAACAGCCAAAATATGGCTCGTGAATGAGCTCGTGTTTGTAGCGCTACTTAGCAGCGCCGGTGCTGCTCTGGTGGGGATTTCAAGTGCTATGGCGACCATCTTCGGTCCTGCTTGGAGAGAGCGTAATCAACGTGAAGCAATTACCCACCGAGCACAAGCCAAAGTCCGATACGCACAGACGCCTGAGTTTGTGGATGCCTTGCCAAGCGCCGCGCTCAACAGCGTTTGGCTCGACACCGTCGTTCTCCATATGGCAAGGACCTAATTCGTGCCGACTCTATGTGGCGGTGAAGGCGCAATCGAACGCTACTCCGCGTCGGCTATCGAATGAGTGCTTGAAACCTATCAAGCGCCGAAACGGCTAGAGAGGGCAGATGCCGCAGGGTATCCAATCTTTGGACGGCTTCGTAGTGAAGTGACGATCTTGGAGGTCGAAGACGCTCTTCAACGCATCAACAGTGAGATTCACTACCTGACCTCGAAATAAATACCACCCAAATCAACGAGGAGTGGAACTTAGAAATCGACTGCGCACGCAAATTTCGTGGCGCGACATCTATCTGCAGATGCAAGCGAATTCATCGTGTCCATTTTGCCTTTTGTGCGTGTGCATTCGTATTGAGAGAAAAGCAACCCCGTCACGCGCGTGATGATCCGCACGTTGTATGCCTAAACACTTGCAGCATCTCAGAGTAAGGGTTCGCTCGACGAGCTAACCCTCGCGCAACCCTGCCCGCGCCACCACGCACTCCGCGTGCCGCAGGATGGGGCCGTCGACCATGCGACCTTCGAAGCTAAAGACTCCGGGCTGCGATTCCGCTGCGGCGAGAAGTGCCCGGGCTGACGCGATTTGCTCGACCGTGGGCGCATAACTTTCGCGCACAATAGCGACCTGAGAGGGATGAATGCAGGCCGTTGCCGTGAACCCGAGCGCAGCGGCATCCCGAGCCTCAGCACCAAGACCGCCTAGGTCTGCGATATCGAGATGCACCGCGTCAATCACAGCCTTCGAATAGGCTCCGGCCGCCAACAACACCGACGAGCGCGCATGCAACGCGACACCACGGTAGGGGCCGGAATCTTCGCGCGACGACGAGCCACCGAGCGATGCCACCAGATCTTCGGCACCCCACATGAGGGCAACCACACAATCCAGCGCCGCCAAACTTGTGGCCGCAAGAACACCCCGCGCCGTCTCGCACAGCGCGATCACGTCGAGGTCAGTGAGCGCATCGAAGTCAGCAACCGACTCCGATTTGGAGAGCATCACCGTGCGATACTCCGTCTGCTCCAGCGCCTCGAGGTCACTATCGTGATCCTCCGTGCCGGCCGGATTCAGTCGCACAATCGTGCGGGCCGGATCCATCGGGTTAGCAATAAGCGCAGCGCGGGCCGCAGCCTTATCGACACTGGCAACGGCATCCTCAAGGTCGATGATGATGGCATCCGCGCGTTCCAGTGCCTTGGCATAACGGTCGGGGCGATCGCCCGGAACAAACAGAATCGACGGCCCTAGAGTGAAACTCACGGTGCGCCCTCCTCAGTCCAGACCATCACCGAACGGGTCGCAACAGCCACTACAACACCATCCTGATTCTTGGCCGTGTGACGCAACGAAATGATTCCCTGGCCGGGGCGCGACTTCGACAGCCGCTTCTCCAGCACCTCACTCTCGGAATACATCGTGTCGCCGTGATACAGCGGATGCGGAAAGTTGACCTCCGTGAAGCCCAGATTCGCCACAATCGTGCCCTGCGTCAGCTGAGCTACGGAGGCTCCGACCATCGTCGAGAGTGTGAACATCGAGTTCACCAAACGCTGGCCAAAAGGCTGCTGCTCTGACCACGCGGCATCCAAGTGCAGCGACTGGGTGTTCATCGTCATCGTCGTGAAAAGAACATTGTCAGCCTCCGTGACAGTGCGGCCGGGAGCGTGCAGATAAACCGAGCCCTCCTCGAACTCGTCGAACCAGAGACCGCGCTGCTGAATACGCTTGCCGGTCATAGGGTCGCGAACCCCAGCTCACGAGCAATGACCATCATCTGCACCTCAGTGGTGCCCTCACCGAGCTCCAGCACCTTTGAGTCACGGTAGTGGCGGGCGACAGGGTTCTCGTTCATGAAGCCATAACCACCAAAGATTTGGGTGGCATCCCGAGCGTTATCCATGGCCGCCTCGCTGCTGATCATTTTCGCCAAGCTCGCCTCCATCTTGAAAGGAACTCCGGCAACCAGTTTGCGGGCTGCGTCGTAGGTTGCCAAGCGTGCCGAGTGAACTCGGGCCTGCATCCGCGCAATCTTGAAGGCGATGTGCTGGTTCGAACCGATAGAACGACCGAAGACGTGACGCTCGTTGGCGTAACGGATGGACTCCTCCAGGCACCCCTGCGCCGCACCCGTGCAGAGTGCCGAGAATGCGACGCGACCCTCATCCAGAGCCTCAATGAAGTTAGCGAAGCCACGGCCGCGCTCCCCCATCAGGTTCTCTTCGGGAACCCGCACGTTGTCGAACGACAGCGGGTGCGTGTCCGACGTGTGCCACCCGACCTTGTCGTAGGGCGGGTGCACCGTGAAGCCGGGCGTACCGTTCGGAACGAGGATGGCGCTCAGCTCAGGACGCCCATTCTCACGACGACCCGTAACGGCCGTGACCGTCACGACTTTCGTGATCTCGCTGCCCGAGTTAGTGATGAACTGCTTCGTGCCATTGATAACCCATTCGCCATCAACGAGCTCGGCAGTGGTCTTGGTTCCCGCAGCATCGGAGCCAGCATCCGCTTCAGTCAGACCGAAACCCGCGAGAGCTTCACCGCGCGCGAGCATCGGAACCCACTGCTGCTTCTGCTCTTCGCTACCGTGCTTGAAAATCGGCATCGCACCAAGACCGATGCCGGCCTCAAGCGTCACCGCGATCGACTGGTCAACACGAGCAAGCTGCTCAATCGCGAGACACAACGAAACGTAGTCTTTGCCCTGCCCGCCGAACTCCTTGGGGAACGGCAAACCGAAGAGACCCATCTCACCCATTTGAGCGATGATGCCGTAGGGCAGTTCACGCTTCGTGTCGTACTCATACGCGGCCGGAGCCACAACCTTGTCAGCAAAGTCGCGCACATCAGCGCTCAACTTCAGCTGCTCATCGGTGAGGCCGAGGTGGGTGATTTCGCCGCGGGTAGCGTCGTGACTCATGAGGTTTCTCCTTCAGTGCTCGCTTGTGGCGATTCGATTCGGGCAACGATCTGATCGCGTGTGACCAGATCGCCAGGCTTCAAACTGATGTCGACAACCCCATCGAGGGTCGCGACAACGGGGTGTTCCATCTTCATGGCTTCAATCGTGAGCACCGTCTGACCGGCAGTCACGGAGTCTCCGTTCGCTACGGCCACGGCCACAACCGTGCCGGGCATGGGCGAACGCAACTCGGGATCGACCACACCGGCGACTCTCGCGAGAGTGGCGCGGTGGGCCGCGAGCGACTCGGCGCGAGACTGCGCAGTGAGAGCCCAGGAAGTGCCCACCTGCCCAATCCACACCGTGGCGTCAACTGTTTCTATCGCCAGGCGGATGCTCTGGGCGCCCCACTCGACACCGGTGCTCGTCAAGCGCGCCGGGGTGGTGGTGCCGTCGATCGTGACTTCCGCTGCGCTCGGCGGGCCGGCAACCAGAACCTCGTGCACCTGCCCCGCACACGCGAGACGGTAGCGGGCAGGGCGATGCTGCCCCACACGCCAGCCGCTGGGCTGCTGCCAGGGTGAGCCCGGCATCCAGCGTTCCGAATGGATGCTCAGAGCCGCCGCTGCGAGCACCGCCGGGGTTGGCGCGGCGAACTCGATCTCGGTAAGAGCTCGTTCGATGAGGCCTGTGTCGAGATCGCCGGCTTGTACGTCGTCGCGGTTGAGGAGGGCTCGGAGGAATTCGATGTTGGTGGTGACGCCCAGAATGACGGTGTCGGCGAGGGCGCGGTCGAGGGCGTGGAGGGCTTCGGCGCGGGTGGCGCCGTGGGCGATGACCTTCGCGAGCATTGGGTCGTAGTTGGCCGAGACGGTGCCGCCCTGGATAAGTGAGCTGTCTACGCGCACGTTGGTTGCGGCTGGGCTCGTCGTGCTGGCGCGGCTCGTGCCAGCACTGGCCGCACTGCCGTCGCCAGCTTCGTGCAGGTGCACGATCTGGCCGGCGGAGGGCAGGAAGTCGTTGGCGGGGTCTTCGGAGTAAATGCGCGCTTCGACCGCGTGACCGGTGAGCGCCGGTGTTTCCACCGTGAGCGTCTCGCCGGCAGCGATTCGCACTTGCCACTCCACGAGGTCAATGCCGGTGACCATTTCAGTGACGGGATGCTCCACCTGCAGGCGGGTATTCATCTCCATGAAGAAGAACTCGTCGGGCGCATTGTCGGAGACGAGGAACTCGACGGTTCCCGCACCGACGTAGCTCACGCTGCGCGCAACCTCACAGGCTGCTTCGCCGATGCGCTGACGAGTCGCTTCATCGAGCAGCGGTGATGGAGCTTCTTCGATGATCTTCTGGTGGCGACGCTGCAGCGAACATTCGCGCTCGCCCAAGTGGATGATCGTGCCCTGGCTATCGGCCAGCACCTGCACCTCGATGTGCCGAGGCTTCTCCACGAGGCGCTCAAGGAAGAGCGTGTCATCGCCGAACGCGGCGCTGGCCACGCGACGAGCAGAGTCGAGCGCACCGGCAACGGCATCAGGCTCGCGCACGATCGTCATGCCCTTGCCACCACCACCGGCAGACGGCTTGATCAACAGCGGGAACCCGACCTCGGCGGCAGCGGCCACCAGGTCGTCGTTCGTCATGCCCGGCTCAGCGATGCCGGGGATCACGGCGACGCCACGCTCGGTCACGTGCTTCTTCGACGCAATCTTGTCGCCCATAATCTCGAGCGCTTCAACGCCCGGACCAATAAACGTGATTCCGGCAGCGGCGCAGGCCTCTGCCAGAGACGCATTTTCGGAGAGGAAGCCATAGCCCGGGTGAACCGCGTCGGCCTGCATGCCGTCTACGGCATGGGCGGCGGCGACGATCGATTCGACCGAGAGGTAGCTGTCGATCAGTACTGCGGCATCCGCAACCTGAACGTGCTTCGCATCACGATCGTGCTCCGTGTAGACCGCGATCGAGCGGATGCCCATCGAGTGCAGGGTGCGCGTGATGCGACAGGAAATTTCGCCACGATTGGCGACCAGAACGGCAGAGAACATGGCAATCACATCCGGAAGAGGCCGAAGCCCGGTTCAGGCAGCGGGGTGGCCGCGGCGATGTCGAGGGCCATGCCGAGCACGTCTCTGGTGTCTTTGGGGTCAATGATTCCGTCATCCCACAGGCGAGCTGTCGAATAGTAGGGGCTGCCCTGGCGTTCGTACTGCTCGCGGATGGGCTTCTCGAACTCGGCCTTGTCATCGTCGGTGAAGGCGTCTTCGCCGAGCTGATCGCGGCGCACCGTGGAAAGCACAGCAGCAGCCTGCGGGCCGCCCATGACCGAGATGCGGGCGTTGGGCCACATCCACAAGAAGCGCGGTGAATACGAGCGGCCACACATCGAATAGTTTCCGGCACCGAACGAGCCGCCGATCACGACCGTGAACTTGGGAACGCGCGTCGTGGCGACCGCGGTCACCATCTTGGCGCCGTTCTTAGCGATGCCGCCGGCCTCATATTCCTTGCCGACCATGAAGCCCGAAATGTTCTGCAGGAACAGCAACGGGATGCCGCGCTGGTCGCACAGCTCGATGAAGTGCGCGCCCTTGAGCGCCGATTCGCTGAACAGCACCCCGGCGTTAGCAACGATGCCGATCGGATGCCCGTGCAGCGTCGCAAACCCGGTGATGAGCGTCGTGCCGTATTCCTTCTTGAACTCGTGGAACTCGCTACCGTCGACGAGCCGGGCGATCACTTCGCGCACTTCGTAGGGGCTTTGCACGTCAGTGGGTACGACCCCGTAGAGCTCGTCAGGGTTGACGGCGGGAGGCCGCGAGGCGACAACATCCCACGCGGGAGCGGCAGGCTTGGGGATCGTCTTGATGATGTCCCGCACAATTTCGAGCGCGTGACGGTCGTCGTCGGCGAGGTGGTCGGTGACGCCCGAGGTGCGCGCGTGCACATCTCCCCCGCCGAGTTCTTCGGCCGTGACGATCTCGCCGATGGCGGCCTTCACGAGCGGCGGGCCGCCCAAGAAGATCGTGCCCTGATTGCGCACGATGATCGTCTCGTCGCTCATCGCGGGAACGTAGGCACCACCCGCGGTGCACGATCCCATGACCGAGGCGATCTGCGGGATGCCCGCGGCCGACAGTCGAGCCTGGTTGTAGAAGATGCGCCCGAAGTGGTCGCGGTCGGGAAAGACTTCGTCTTGCATCGGGAGAAACGCGCCGCCTGAATCGACGAGGTACACGCACGGAAGCTTGTTTTCGAGCGCGATCTCTTGCGCCCGCAAATGCTTCTTCACCGTGAGCGGAAAGTAGGTGCCGCCCTTGACCGTCGCGTCGTTGGAGATCACGAGCACGGGGCGAGAGTGGATGAGGCCGATACCGGCAATAACGCCAGCGCCGGGAGCCTGGTCGTCGTAAATTCCATTCGCGGCGAGCGGGGCGATCTCAATGAAAGGGCTGCCCTCATCGAGCAGTTCATCGACTCGGTCGCGAGGCAACAGCTTGCCGCGGGAGACGTGGCGTTCGCGAGACTTCTCCGAGCCACCGAGAGCCGTCGTCGCGAGTCGTTCGCGCAATTGCTCGACAAGGCCGCGCATTGACTCTTCGTTAGCCGCAAACGTCGGGTGAGACGGTTGAGCGGCCGTGGAAATCTTCTCCATCGAACACCTTCGTTCATCGCAGCTTGTGGCCACTTGGGTTAGTCATTACTAACTGAATTTAGGTTAGCGAGCATTAACCGAACTGTCTAGACTCAGAACATGAACGAGACGCCAACTCCGCGAAGCCAAGCGAAGGCCGACCGCCGCGAGGCTCTCCTCGACGCCGCCGCCAGCCTCTTCGCCGAGCGCGGCTTCACGCGCGTCTCGCTCGAAGAACTCGGTTCCGCCGCCGGCGTGAGCGGCCCCGCTGTGTACCGCCACTTCGACGGCAAACAAGACGTGCTCGCCGCGATGCTTGTGGATGCCAGCTCCAACCTGTGCCGCGGAGCCCAGAACGTGATCGAGCACGCCGCCACACCGCGAGCCGCGCTCGAAAGCCTCGTTCAGTTTCATGTGGAGTTTGCGCTCGGCAATGCCGACGTCATCCGGGTTCAAGATCGCGACCTCGACAGCCTGACCGCCAGCGACCAACACGAGGTGCGCGCCCTGCAGCGCAGCTACGTCGAGCTGTGGGTTGGCGTGCTCTCTCAACTTCATCCGGATGCCGCGACCACCGAGCTGCGCACCCGCGCCCACGCCACCTTCGGGCTCATCAACTCCACTCCCCACAGCGGGCGGGCCGGCGCCACCAGTGCCGTGCTCGAGCGGATGGCGCTAGCCGCCCTCGACGCGTAGCCGCTCTCGACGCCGGCCAGCCGCCGGCATCCCGCGGCCGAACTCAGCGCCGCGCATAGCCGCCTCATTGGGTTACATCAGCACTTCCCCACGGGGCGTGCAGTGCCAGCACAGTGCCTTGATAGACCCGGCCCGCAGTGTTGGTTTCGTACACCGGAGATTCCGGAAATGACGAAAAGGATCAACCATGAAGAAGACAATGATTGCAGGAGCGGCCGGAGTAGTTTTGGCATCGTGCGTCGGACTCGCAGTGGCCCTGCCCGCTCAGGCCGAGACTCTCACGACCGCCACCTCCAGCTCAAGCGCCTCTGAATCGGGCACTTCCGCCACCGGCGACCGTGCTGCTCGCGGTCACGGCCAGGGCGGTGCCCACATTGATGCTGCAACTCTCGCGACCGCACTCGGACTCACCGAAACTGAAGTCTCTGATGCCGTGACTGCTGTGCGGGACGCAACCGAACCATCCGAAACAACGCTCGATAAAGACGCGACCGCCGATGAAAAGATGGCCGCCAAGGATGCCCGCCAGGCCGCGTTCGTGACGGCTCTCGCTGCCGAACTCAACGTTGACGAAGACGCGGTAACCACCGCACTTGCGGACATTCGAACTGACCGCGAAGCCGCCAGGGAAGCTTCGGGCGACGAACGCGTCGGCGGCGGCGACGGCGACAGCGAAGGCACCCCGGGCGCCCGCGCGGGCCACGGCGATCGCGGCGACGTCGCAGACCGACCCAACCGTGATGAGGACGCTGACGCGGTCGAAGAAGCACCTACCGACGACTAACCACCACCCAGCACCTCCCCCGAGGACGAAGGGCCTGCGACTGATCGGTCGCAGGCCCTTCTTTGTCTTCAAAGCAGACTCTCTGGCGGCTCCTTGCAGGCTCACAGCTAGTTCATGAGGTCGCGATAGCAACTCGTCATTCACTGGGACCATGCGAAAGAAACCTCTGAGAAAACGGCACATCGTCATCGGCTCCGTGCTGGTGCTCGTGCTCGGTCTGGGCAGCACCGCTGCGTGGGCTCTCGATCGATTTGTCATCGAGCACGTCGAGATTTCTGACGTCGCGCAGTACGAAGCCGACAACAGCACCACCACGACGAGTACCGAGCCGACGGCCGCAGCGACGACCGAGCCCGTTCTTACCGACACCAGCTATACCTCCGACGACGCCAACGTCACAATCTCGACGGTCGTCTCCGGCAGCGGTGCCGATACCGTCACCTACTACGTCGCGGATGTCGAACTGACGGATGCCACCGCCCTGCGGTCAGCGTTTGCCCAGAACAGCTTCGGTGAGAACATCATCGATCTCACCTCGTCCATCGCGGCTGAGCACGATGCGATCTTCGCCATCAACGGCGACTACTACGGCTTTCGCGACACCGGCATCGTCATCCGCAACGGTGTCACCTACCGCGACGAACCGGCCCGCGATGGGCTCGCGTTCTACCTCGACGGCAGCGTCGAGGTCTATGACGAAACCACCACCTCTGCCGACGAGCTGATCGCCGACGGCGTCTGGAACACGCTCTCCTTCGGGCCCGCAATCGTCGAAGACGGCGATGTCGTTGCCGGTATTGAGAACGTCGAGATCGACACCAACTTCGGCAATCACTCCATCCAGGGCGAACAGCCCCGCACTGCGGTCGGCGTGATCGACGACAACCACCTCGTCTTCGTTGTCGTCGACGGCCGCGACCCCGGCTACAGCGCCGGCGTGACCCTGCCCGACCTGGCCGTCATCATGCAAGATCTCGGTGCCACTACCGCCTACAACCTCGACGGTGGCGGCTCCTCGACCATGTACTTCAACGGCACTGTCATCAACCAACCGTCCAATGGCGGAGAACGCGAAACCTCAGACATCCTCTACGTGGGAGCCGCATCATGATCATCCTCATCCCCTCTTTCGAACCGGATGACCGCCTCGTGCAACTCGTGTGCGATCTGCGTGCGACTGCCCCTCTGCTCCGCGTTGTCATCGTGGATGACGGCAGCGGCCCGGCCTATGCCAACCTGTTCGCTGCCGTGCAGCGCGTTGGCGCTGAGGTGATCGGCTACGACGACAATCGCGGCAAAGGCCACGCCCTCAAACTCGGCTTCCGCCACATCCGCGACAACTATCCGGGCGAAGCCCTTGTGTGCGCCGACAGCGACGGACAGCACAAAGTGAGCGACATCCTGCGCGTTGTTGCCCAACTGCAGGCGTCCGACGGCGCCATGGTTCTCGGCGGACGCGCCTTTGCTGGCGACGTTCCCACTCGTAGCCGCTTCGGCAACGCCGTTTCGCGCGCCGCCTTCAAATTCGCCACCGGTGTTGCCGTGCGCGATACTCAAACAGGGCTGCGCGGCTACCCCGCTTCAATGCTCGAGTGGCTGCTGAGCATCAAGGGCGAACGGTTCGAGTACGAACTGAACGCGTTGCTGGCAACGCGTTCGGCCGGCATCCGCATCGAAGAAATCGAGATTGAGACGGTCTACTTGCAGCACAATGCCTCCTCGCACTTTCGCCCGATCGTTGATTCGGTGAAAGTGTTCGCGCCACTGCTGCGCTACATCTCCTCATCGCTGGCGGCCTTCCTGATTGACGCGATCGGCCTCTTCATCCTCTTTGCCCTCACGCAGTCGCTGCTCGTGTCTGTCGTCGGCGCTCGGCTCGTGAGCGCCTCCGTGAACTTCCTTATCAACCGCCACCTCGTGTTCAACTCCAGCAATCGTGACCATGTGGCCCGGGATGCCCTGCGCTACGTCATCCTGGCGCTCGCGCTCGTCGCCTCCAGCTACGTGTGGCTCTCGGTGCTCGTCGACTGGGGCGTTCCGCTCGTCATCGCCAAGGTCTTCTCCGACGTCACGCTCTACATCATCAGTTTCCAGGTGCAGCGACGCTTCGTTTTCAAGTCCGGGGCGGCACCAGGATCGCCGGTGCAGTCGGAGACTGACGCAGCGCTCGGCGCTGATCGACCAGCCCTGCGTACTGCGGCGAGGAGCCACGGTACTAGCGTGTAACTATGAGTGACGCTCCTAAGAAAACAGCACAAGTGCGCACCGTCGTGGTCGCCTTCGTTGCCAACCTTCTCGTAGCAATTGCGAAATCGATCGCAGCATTGATTACCGGCTCGGCCTCAATGCTCGCCGAGTCCGCACACTCGTGGGCCGACGCCGGCAATGAGATCTTTCTCCTCATTGCCGAACGGCGAGCGGTGAAGCCAGCCGACGCGAGCCATCCGCTGGGATTCGGGCGTGAGACCTACGTCTGGTCACTCTTCGCGGCCGTTGGTTTGTTCACCGCGGGCGCTGTTGTCTCGGTGCAGCATGGAATCTCCGAACTCATTGATCCTGAACCGGCGAGCGACTTCGGGATCGCCTACCTCGTGCTCGCGATCGCTGCTGTGCTCGAAGGCGTGTCCTTCGTGCAGTCGATGGTCCAAGCCAAAAAGGGAGCCGCGCGCTTCGGCCGCCGCACCCTCGAATATGCGCTCAACAGTTCCAACACGACCCTTCGTGCGGTGCTGGCCGAAGATGCTGCCGCCCTGATCGGCCTCACCATCGCCTTCTTCGGCATCCTGCTGCACCAGCTCACGGGCAATTCAGTGTGGGATGCCGTTGGTTCGCTCGCGATCGGCCTCCTTCTCGGTGTGGTTGCGATCGTTCTCATCAACCGCAACCGCCGGTTCCTCGTCGGTCAAACGCCGGGCGATGCTGCTCGCGCTGTAGCCGGGCGGGCTCTCGCCGAGCATCCCGAAATCAGTCGCGTCACCTACCTGCACCTCGAATTTGTGGGCCCGTCACAACTGTTCGTCGTGGCAGCCATCGACCTGGAGGGCAACCACCGCGAAGAAGAAGTCGCACGTCAACTGCGTGAGCTCGAACGCTCGATCGAGGGTAATGATCTGATCAAGAAGGCCGTGCTGACGTTGTCTGTCAGCGACGAGCCGTCGATCAGCTTCGACTAGCTACAAAGCGTTACGAAGCGCTACGACGAGGCGCGGTCTGAAGACAGGCCGCCCAGACGCCGCAAGACTGCGTTCAAGAGCGTGCCCGCGGCATCCGGAATCACATGGTGGTTGAGGTAAATACCCTCGAGCCACGGCAAGACCTCTTCGGCAGCAAGCCCAATGACGTTCCAGTCGATACCGGGCACCGCTTGAGAGCGGGGCTCGCCCGTGCGCGGATCAGTCCACGCTTGAGCAATCGGTCGGTCGGGCTCTGACTCAGCTGCGCCCCAGAGCAGCGCAATCGGATGATTCTCGCCCTCGATGTGGTCGTGCGTCACTGTGCCGGCACCGAGCCACGGGAGCGTCAAGAGCTCTCCCTCGACCTCGATCTCGAGCAGATCGAGCTGCACTGGCTCTTCGACCTCGCAAATGTAGAGATCGAGCCCGGCATCGTGCCAAGCCGCAGCCTGGGTGATGTCGTCGAGCAGCTTTGGCAGCAGAGAGTGAAAGGCGCTGGCAAGCTGCGTTGCCCACTGCAGGAGCACACGGGTGTCGTTAGCCGACCAGGGGCTCGAGCCGCGATGCTCACCGGCCGGAGTGTGGAAATGGTGATCGCTGCCCGCACTCGTTGTTTCGAAGTGCAGTTGCCCATCGGGATACTCAACGTAGAGATCGCTCACCTGAGCCTCGTCATCCCAGTCGCCAAAGAGCTCCGGAGCTTTCAGCGCAGGCGGGAGGTCGAGCGCCGGTGAGCGCTGCGTTCCGAGGTTGAGCACTGCCCGCAGACGCGTGTTGGGCATGCGCAGGCTGAGATCGGTCATTCGGTGGTCGTTGCTTCCGCCGGAGCATCCGCGTCGCTGCTCGCGACGGGTTCGGGCTTAGCGGCGATTCCCATGAGGGAAATGATGACGATCATGATCGCACCGCCCACAAGGGCAATGTCGGCGATGTTGCCAATGAAGTAGCCGTTGTAGTTGATGAAGTCGACAACGTGACCGCGCGCAAAACCGGGGTCACGGAACAGGCGGTCACCGAGGTGAGTGATGGCACCGCCGAGGAGCATGCCGAGCGCGATCGCCCAAGCGCGGGACTGAACTGTCCACGCGTACCACGTGATCGCGACCACGGCGAGCGCCGCAATGATCGTGAGCACCCAGGTGTATTCCTCGGCAAGCGAGAAGGCAGCGCCGGGGTTGTAGACCAGCTGGAACGACAACAGATCACCAATGATGGGGATGTTGATGCCGCCACCGAGATTGGTTTCAGCCCACCACTTGCTGAGCTGGTCTGCCGCAATCACAAAAGCGGCGAGCGCGAAAACACCAACCAACAGGCGGCGCGGAGCGCGTGGCGCGCGTGAAGAAGGGGTGGCCGCAGCAGGGTCGAGATTCTCGGTCATAAGACCATTCTTACCTGTTGCGGCCGCCGCTGCTTTCACACCATCGACAGAACCGTGCCGGGATCGTTCAGAATCGAACCAACATCGGTCAAGAAACGGGCTCCTTGCTCGCCATCAACGAGGCGGTGATCGAACGAGAGGCTCAGCGTCATGACGTCGCGTAGGGCGATGTCGCCGTGGTGTTCCCACGGCATCCTGCGAACAGCACCCATCGCCAGAATCGCGGCTTCCCCGGGGTTCAGGATGGGGGTGCCCGCGTCGATACCGAAGATGCCCACGTTGGTGATCGAAATAGTTCCACCATTGAGCGATGCCGGAGTTGCTTTGCTCGCTCGCGCATTACGCGCCAAGTCGCCAATCGCCTCAGTGAGCTCGGCGAGGCTCATGGCATCCGCATCCTTGAGGTTCGGCACCATCAGGCCCCGTGGCGTCGCGACAGCAATACCCAAGTTGATATAACCGAACTCGACGATTTCATTAGCTTCGGCATCCCACCGCGAATTCAGCGACGGATGACGCGCCACTCCAATGCACAGCGCCTTCGCGACAACGGAGAGAACGGATGCTGCGGTGCCCTTCGCCTTCAGCTTCGCTACCAGCTCCACCGTGCGCGTGACATCGATCGTCAAGAATTCGGTGACGTGGGGCGCCGTGAACGCACTCGCCACCATCGCGGCCGCGGTTGCCTTGCGCACCGACTTGATCGGCGTGCGGGTTTCGCGCGGACGAGTGCCCGCGAAGGCTCTCGCCGTCTGCGATGCGGATGCTCCTGCCGCACTCTCCTCGCTGGTCGCCGCCGCGACGGACGATTGCTCCGCCGCACTCAGCACGTCATCACGAGTGATGATGCCCTCGGGGCCCGTGCCGGTCAGCTGCGTCAGGTCGACGCCGCGATCGGCCGCGAGCTTGCGCACCGGTGGAGTCGTCTTGGTGCGGGCGTCGGAGGATGTCACGGCAGGCTCGGGCGCCGTCTGTGGCGCGGTCTCGGGTTCAGGCGCTGGCGCGGCCGTTGGCGCGGGTTCCGCAACAGTCGCAGCCGAAGGGGCTGCGGATGCCGCCCGCGCGGCGCGAGGCTTGCGCATAGGGCGCTTGCCGCTCTCGACGGCGGGACCGTACCCGACGAGCACGGCGTTGCGCTCAGGGGCAGCCTCAGCGACCGGCGCCTGTTCCGCGCTATCCGCTTTCGCGCTCTCTGCGCCAGCGTCAGTTCCAGCGTCAGCGTCCGTAGCGGCACCACCGACAGCCGGAGTGCCAGCAGCGTCAGGGGCGGCGCCAGAGCC
The DNA here is from genome assembly GCF_015864955.1 of Salinibacterium sp. NK8237. Lineage (NCBI taxonomy): Bacteria > Bacillati > Actinomycetota > Actinomycetes > Micrococcales > Microbacteriaceae > Salinibacterium > Salinibacterium sp. NK8237. Next base: position 676,588 of record NZ_JADYWE010000001.1, read on the forward strand.
ACCATCCAATTCGAACGTGACAATGCGGGTGCCGACCTGCACGGTGGAGCCGGGCTCAGCGTGCAGCGCCGAGATAATCCCCGCGACGGGCGACGGCAACGACACGATGGCTTTCGCCGTTTCGACCTCCGCGATGGGCTGGTTGAGCGTCACGAGGTCGCCGACAGCAACATGCCATTCAACAATCTCAGACTCGGTCAAGCCCTCACCCAAATCGGGCAGAGCAAACTCTTTGACAGCCATTACGCGCTCCAACCGGTGAGTGAATTCACGCGACCCAGCGCACGGTCAACACCGTCAAGGATGCGGTCAAGGTCAGGCAAGAAGTGGTCCTCCAACTTTGCGGCCGGGTACGGCACATCGAAGCCCGTGATGCGCACTGGCGCTGCCTCCAAATAGTAGAAACAACGATCCGTGAGCGTCGCGGCGATCTCGGCACCGAGCCCGCCAGACTCCGAGGCCTCGTGGGTAATCACGAGCCGCCCCGTCTTGCGCACGCTGGCCTCAACAGTGTCGAAGTCGACCGGGGACAGCGAGCGAAGATCAACCACCTCGATAGAGACGCCGTCATCGGCGGCGGCGACTGCGGCATCCAGAGCCGTGGCGACGAGCGGGCCGTAGGTCACGAGAGTGACGTCGGTTCCCTCGGTGACGACGCGCGCTTTGCCCATGGGCAGAGCGGTGGCGTCTTCGTCGACCTCGCCCTTGGTCCAGTAGCGACGTTTGGGCTCAAAGAACAGCACCGGGTCATCGCTCGCAATGGCTTCGCGCAACATGCTGTGGGCGTCCTGCGGCGTCGAACACGTGACAACGCGCAGTCCAGCGGTGTGCGCGAAGTACGCCTCCGGTGACTCGGAGTGGTGCTCGACAGCGCCGATACCTCCGCCATAGGGAACACGGATCGTCAGCGGCATCCGCACCTTGCCTGCGGTGCGGTAGTGCAGCTTGGCCACCTGGGCAACGATCTGGTCGAAGCCGGGATAGATGAAGCCGTCGAACTGAATTTCGCAGACTGGCCGGTAGCCACGGAACGCGAGGCCGACAGCCATACCGATGATGCCGGCTTCAGCGAGCGGGGTGTCGATCACGCGTTCCTTGCCGAAGTCGCGCTGCAGACCGTCGGTCACGCGGAAAACGCCTCCGAGGGTGCCGATGTCTTCACCAAGTAAGACAACTTTGTCGTCGTCGCTGAGGGCACGCCGCAACCCAGAACCGAGAGCTTTCGCAAGAGTGAGTTCAGTCATTTTTCAAACCCCTCAAGGTAAGCCTTGTACTGGCTCTTTTGACGCGCCAGCCCCGAGTGCTCGGTCGCATAGACGTTGTCGAACACACTGAGCGGTTCTGGGTTCTCGAGCGCCAAGCATCCGGCGCGGAATTCGGCCGCCACCGCATCCGCTCGCGCTTGGATGGATGCCGCCAATTCGTCGGTCAGCACCCCTTCGCTGCGCAAAAACGCTTCCACGCGCGCAATGGGGTCGCGTGCTTCCCACTCCTTGGCAACGACCGGGTCGACATAGCGACTCGGATCATCGGAGGTCGTGTGCGGCCCGCGACGGTACGTCACGGCCTCGATGAAAGTAGGCCCGCCGCCATTGCGCGCCCGGTCAAGGGCACTGCGGGTCGCCGCCATGACGGCCAACACGTCGTTGCCATCGACGCGGATGCTCGGAATCCCGAACCCCGGAGCCCGGTCGGCAATCGGCCGCTGGGCTTGCAGCCCCACGGGCTCAGAAATCGCCCACTGGTTGTTCTGGCAGAAGAAAATCACGGGAGCATTGAAGGAGGCCGCGAATACCATCGCTTCGCTGACATCCCCCTCACTCGTAGCGCCGTCGCCAAAGTAAGCGACCGAGACGCTGTCAACGCCGTCGAACTTACAGCCAACGGCATAGCCGGTGGCGTGCAAAGTCTGAGCGCCGATGATGACAGCGGGCGTCGCCATGCCGACCTCGAAGGGATCCCAGCCGGAGGATGCCGTGCCGCGCCAGACGCGAAGAAGGTCGGGCAGCTTCACCCCGCGGCAGTACGCGACAGCGTTCTCGCGGTAGCTGGAGAAGACAAAGTCGTCGGGGCGCAGAGTGCGGGCAGAGCCGACTTGAGCGGCTTCTTGCCCGAGGAGTGGTGGCCAGAGGCCAAGTTCGCCCTGACGTTGCAGAGCGGTTGCTTCCGTATCGATACGGCGCACGATGATGAGGTCTTCATAGAGACTCGCGAGCTGATCACCGGTGACGTCTGACACCCAGGGGTCGTAGAGTTCGTCGCTTAACCGTTTTCCGTCTGGGTCAAGAAGTTGCACAAACTCAGGAGTTTGCTTCTTCGCTCCAGACATCGGGGCTTTCACGGGCACGGTGGTACTCATCGTTTCTCCGATCCGCCAGCGCGCCTGCTGATGTGCTGCGCCCTAGCGATCCTCACAACCGCGATTGGTAAATCACAGGTTGACCCGAGCCTCGTCGCTCGGAGTTAATCTGACGGTACCTACCCCGTGGTCGGGGCACAAGGTTCCACGCCAAAGTTGCGTCAGATTGTGAGGATGACCGGCATACTGTCAGCGCAGGGGTCGCCAATGTCGGCGGCACCGAGTGTCGAAGGAGTCACGGATGCCGCAGTCGCGCGAGTTGGATGCCATCGTTGTCGGAGCTGGCCTGTCTGGCCTCGTCGCTGCCGCCGAATTGATGGACGCCGGCAAGCGCGTCGCGATTGTTGAGCAGGAGCCCGAAGCGAGTCTCGGTGGCCAAGCGTGGTGGTCGTTCGGTGGCCTTTTTCTCGTTGACTCCCCCGAACAGCGGCGCATGGGCATCAAAGATTCACTTGAGCTTGCCCGCCAAGACTGGTTCGGCACCGCTGGTTTCGACCGCGACGAAGATGAATGGCCGCGCCGGTGGGCGGAGGCGTATCTCAGGTTCGCTGCCGGCGAGAAGCGGGAATGGTTGCGCGAACGCGGCGTCGGTTTCTTTCCCGTCGTCGGTTGGGCCGAACGCGGCGGCTATACGGCGCTCGGGCACGGCAACTCGGTTCCCCGATTTCACGTGACGTGGGGCACCGGGCCCGCTGTTGTTGAGCCGTTCATTGCTGCGGCGCGCCAGGGCGTTGCCGATGGGCTCGCGAGCTTCCATTTTCGCAGCCGTGTCGATGACCTCATCGTCGAGAACGGTGCCGTGGTCGGGGTTCGCGGGGCAACATTAGCCTCGGATGACGCCCGGCGCGGTGCCGAAAGCAATCGAACCATCATCGGCGACTTCGAACTCCGTGCTCCCGCCACGATCGTGACCTCGGGCGGAATCGGCGGCAGCCACGAGCTCGTGCGCGCCCAGTGGCCGAAGCGGATGGGCGCTGCGCCCAAGAACCTGCTCAGCGGTGTACCTGCTCACGTCGACGGCAGGATGCTCGGCATCACCGAAAAAGCCGGTGCTCGCCTCATCAACGGCGACCGCATGTGGCACTACGTCGAGGGCATACAGAACTGGGATCCGGTGTGGCCGAAGCACGGCATCCGCATCCTCCCTGGCCCGTCAAGCGTGTGGCTCGATGCCACCGGCCACCGCCTGCCGACACCCCTGTTCCCCGGCTTCGACACCCTCGGCACCCTTGAGCACATTCTGTCGACCGGCTACGAGCACTCCTGGTTTGTGCTCACTCAGGCCATCATCGAAAAGGAGTTTGCCCTCTCCGGCAGCGAGCAAAACCCTGACCTCACCGGCAAAAGTGTGCTCGAACTGCTCAAGCAACGACTCGGTAAGGGCGCGGCAGCTCCCGTGGAAGCGTTCAAAGAACACGGTGCGGATTTCATCGTCGCCGACACCCTCGACGAACTCCTCACGGGCATGCAGAATCTGACCCCGGATGTCGCGATCGACCTCCCGCACGTGCGCCGCGAGATCGAGGCGCGCGACCGCGAACTCACCAACCAGTTCTCCAAAGATTCCCAAATCAATGCGATTCGCCAAGCTCGCCGCTACCGCGGAGACAAGTTGATTCGGGTGGCCAAGCCCCACCGCATCCTCGATCCGAAAGCGGGACCGCTCATTGCGGTCAAGCTGAATATTCTTACCCGCAAGAGTTTGGGCGGCATCCAGACTGACCTCTCGGCCCGCGCGCTTGGAGCCGATGGCACCCCCGTCACCGGACTCTGGGCTGCGGGCGAAGCGAGCGGTTTTGGCGGCGGAGGGATGCACGGCTACCGTGCGCTCGAGGGCACCTTCCTCGGCGGGTGCCTCTTCAGCGGGCGGGCAGCCGGACGGAGCGTTGCAGGGAAGAGCGACTCCAGCGAGTAAATGTCACATTATCGACTTTCCGTGGTTAGACTCGCAGGGTGACTGACGCATCGACTCCCCTTCCCCCTGCTGGCTGGTACCGCGACCCCGCGGGAGGAGCTGCACCTCGCTGGTGGAACGGAACCGAGTGGGCACCCGCCAATACGGTGCCCGCTGATGCGACCCCGCTACCAAGCCCAGCCGCCAGCGCCACGCCTGCTGCAACTACGCCTGCCGCAACCATCCCGTCAGCGGCAACCGTCGGCCCGGCCACAAATTACACTCCCGCGCCAACCAGAGAACTCAGCGACGCTGCCACTAGCACCTGGCAAATCTGGGTGCTCGTCTTACTGCCCCTGATCGTGATCCCGGGCCAGTTCGCGATTGATGTGTCAACCTGGTTCCCGGTAGCGGGCGAAGATCCTTTCGCCGCTCAGTTGCGTCAATACTCCGATCCTGGTTATCTCCTGACGCTAGCGACCGGCTGGCTGGTATACGGGCTCAGCATTCCGCTCGCAATTTTTGATCGCCGTGCACTTAGCTCCCGTGGCGTCGACCGACCGTTTCACTGGGCCTTTGTTTTCTTGGGCGCCATTGTTTATGTGATTGGACGATCCGTAGTGGTTCGACGCCGCACCGGTCAGGGTCTCGGGCCTCTCTGGGCAGCAATCGCGGTGCAACTCATCGCACTCCTCGCCGGCGTCATCCTCATGGTCTCCGTGTTCAGCGAGATGACGAACTTCATATCAAACGTTCCCTACTAAGGGTGCCGTGAATGAGCTCGCCAGGTTGTTAGCGAGCCACTGACCAGGCGCGGCGCTTCACAAGAATGTGACCGCGCTTAGTCGACAGTCGCGTCCACGCTCCAGATTCAAAGACGGATGCGGCCTCATCGTCGGCGAGAAAACCCAAGCTAACGGCGGCGAACCCTGCACCTGCGGGCACGTAGTCGGGTTCGTCGAGCGGACGCCCCCACACTTCGGTGCGCACTTTGTGCACGATCGCTTCGCCGGTTCCGGTGGGAATAGCTGCGGCGACTTCTTCGATGCCTGCCCGCGCTGCTTCTTCGAGCACAGCACTCGGAACAGAATCGATCGCAACCCATCCCCCTCGCGGCGGTGAAATTGCCGCCCAGGTGACGGTGTTGACGCTCATCGGCAAGTTGACGGCAACAGGCTCAGAAAAGCTAGCGGCTGAAGCCTCGACGGCGCTTTCAATGCGGCCAAGCAGTGAGCGAACCGGAACGACGGCATCGAAATCATCCGTTGATGACAAAGCGAAGGTGCGAAGTCCCAGCACTGTGGGGCTCTGATCGAGTAACCCAGCGGGGTGCAGAACAGAAACGTACACGGCAAGAACGCCAGCGCCGCCGATGAGACGCACCGATCCTTCATCGACTCGGGCAGCGCGGCCTAAGAACACTTGCAGGTCACCCAGCGCGAGGGAGTCGACCAAAGTAAACGATCCAGTCATAGGCCTCTAAACTACAGGCATGACGGACCCTATGGCTGGACTTCTGACTGCCCTTGATCTCACCGACACCGGCGCACGAACGAGTGAAGACATTTTCACCGGCCCAAGCCAGTGGATGCCGCAGGGCCGTGTCTTCGGCGGGCAAGTGTTAGCGCAGGCTCTCGTTGCCGCGCAGCGCACTCTCGCAGAGGACCGCGTCGTGCATTCCATGCACGGATATTTCTTGCGCCCGGGCGATGTCAACCTCCCCATCACGTTCTCGGTAGACCGCATTCACGATGGTCGTTCGTTCTCGACGCGGCGCACTCAGGCTTACCAAGAGGGCGTACCGATCCTGTCGGCAATTGCCTCTTTTCAGGATGACGATGCTGGTCTTGATCACCAGATCGACATGCCCGCCGACCTTCCTGACCCGGAGTCGCTGCCGACGACGGCCGAGTCTCTGGCTAGTGTCGATCATCCGGTAGCCCGTTATTGGTCATCGCAGCGCCCCTTCGACATGCGATACGTGACATCGCCCATCTTTATGAGCGTTGATGGCGGCAACGTCCCTCATCAGGCAGTGTGGATCAAATCGGTTGGACCGATGCCTGACGATATGAACTTGCACCGGGCAGCGTTGGCCTACGCAAGCGATTACTCGATTTTGGAGTCGATCATGCGACGCCACGACCTCGCCTGGGTCACTCCCGGGATCAAGGTGGCGAGCCTCGATCACGCCATGTGGTGGCATCGCGACGCCCGCGTTGATGAGTGGCTCCTCTATGTCCAAGAATCACCGAACGCCATTGGTGGCCGTGGTCTTTCGCTCGGTCGGATCTACGACCGCTCTGGCCGTTTAATCGCGAGCGTTGCACAAGAGGGAATGGTGCGTCCTCCCCGCTAAAAGGTCTCGATTCGTCAAATTGGACGGCAGTTTTACGGTCGATAGGTAACAAACCAGTAACAAAGATGACCCCGTTCGATCCCTACTGTGCCGCGGATCGAGCTCGGACACCGTCACCGTATGTCCCCAATCTGGTGGACCTGAAACTGCGGAAAAGCCCAAAAAACGTTACCGTTGACATCGGCCTTGCTGCAGGTGTGCCCCGTTTTGGGCCCTCTAAGCAAGGTGCTACGAAATCAGGCCGCGCGCGCCAACCCGTCACCGGGATGTCGTTCGTACGGTTGTTTCGCAGTGGAGTTGCTCCGAAAGCGCTCCCCTATCGTTTCCCACCAGAACCACCCCCGGATTCGCTAGAGCCCTGCGTTCAACCCGGACCGTAATCGAGAGAAGCGAAGCCCTTAAGGTGCCGAGTAATCAGGAGAACGTGACCGAGAAATTTGCTGTCAGTGCGAAGAACATCTACAAGGTGTTTGGACGCCGTCCACAGGAAGCCGTTGAAAGGCTTCAGCATGGCGCCACCCGCGATGAGATCAAAGAGCTTGGTACCGCTGCCGTAATCGACGCCAGCTTCGACGTTCGCCCCGGCGAAATATTCGTAGTCATGGGCCTTTCCGGTTCGGGAAAATCCACGCTCATCCGCATGCTCAACGGACTGTGGGACACCACGTCAGGCAGCGTCACCGTCGGTGGCGACCTGATCACCGGAATTTCTGGTCCCAAGCTTCGCGAGGTTCGCCGCCGTCACATTTCGATGGTCTTTCAGCACTTCGCTCTGTTCCCGCACCGCACGGTGCTGGAGAACGCTGCTTACGCTCTCGAAGTTCAGGGAATGCCGAAGACTGAGCGTCTCGCTCGCGCGCAGAAGACCATCGACCTCGTAGGTCTCAAGGGCTGGGGTTCCAAGCTTCCCTCCGAGCTTTCTGGTGGAATGCAGCAGCGCGTCGGCCTCGCCCGCGCCCTCGCCGCCGACACCGACATCCTTCTTATGGACGAGGCCTTTAGCGCCCTCGACCCGCTGATTCGTCGCGAAATGCAAGAGCAGTTGCTCGAGCTTCAGACCGAGCTCGGCAAGACCATCATCTTCATCACTCACGATCTCAACGAGGCAATGTTCCTCGGAGATCGCATCGCAGTGATGCGTGACGGCCGTATCGTTCAGATCGGCACGCCAGAGGACATCCTCACCGACCCGGCCAACGACTATGTTGCTCAGTTCGTTCAGGATGTTGATCGCTCACGTGTTCTCACGGCCGCCAGCGTCATGGAGCCTGTGCGCGCAACCGTATTCGCCAGTGGCGGACCTCGCGCCGCGCTTAAGGTCATGCGTGACCTTCAGACCTCAACCGCCTTCGTGATCAGCCGCGACCGCACGCTTCAGGGCGTCGTTCGCGATGCCGACGTGATGAAGCTCGTCCGTAAGGGCGTCAGCGATCTGACGACGATTTTGAGCGACGAATACAACGCTGTGGACGAAAACACCTACCTGTCGGAACTCTTCGTTCCGTCGGTCGAAAGCCCGCTTCCGCTCGCTGTTCTCGACGAGCGTGGCCGCCTGAGAGGTGTCGTTCCGCGCGTCACCCTCCTCGCCGCTCTCGGCAACGTCACCACCGACACCGATGAATTTCAAGCGATCGAACCACCTCTTACCGTCTCGACCTCGGTGATTACCGACGCCCTTGACGCCAGCGATACGAGCTCCGACGCGAAGGAGGACGCACGATGAACGACTTCCTCAGAATTCCCCTCGGCCAGTGGGTCGAAAACGGTGTTGATTTCATCACCAACACATTCGGTTTCTTCTTTGACTTCATCAAGCTGATCGTTTCCTCGGTCGCCGACGGAATGAGCTTCGCGTTCACTTCGCCGCCATTCTGGGTCATTGTCATCATCCTCGCGGTTATCGCGTTCGTTGCACGTGGATGGGTTTTCTCGCTCGGCACTGCGCTCAGCTTCCTCTTGATCCTCAGCTTGGATCAGTGGGAAAACGCGATGGATACCTTGGCGCTCGTCCTGGTTGCCGCGGCTATCGCCGTGTTGATCAGCGTTCCGCTCGGAATTCTTGCCGCAAAGTACCGCACGGTGTCCACGATCGTGAAGCCCATTCTCGACTTCCTGCAGACTCTGCCGGTCTTCGTTTACCTCATCCCCGCACTGATCCTGTTCCGCGTGGGTGATGTTCCCGGAATCGTGGCAACTGTGCTCTTCGCGCTCGCTCCCGGTGTTCGCCTCACCGAACTCGGAATTCGCGGCGTCGATAGCGAAGTTGTTGAAGCAGGACAGGCCTTCGGTGCATCGCCCGGCCGCATCCTTCGACAGATTCAGCTTCCGCTGGCTCTGCCGTCAATCATGGCCGGTATTAACCAGGTCATCATGCTCTCGCTCTCCATGGTCGTTATCGCGTCCATGGTTGGTGCCGGCGGCCTCGGCCAGCCCGTTATCCAGAGCTTGAGCCGAGCGGATGTCGCACTCGGCTTCGAGGCTGGACTGTCTGTAGTTATCTTGGCCATCTTCCTGGACCGCCTCACGGCATCCTTCGGATCGGGCAAGGGCTACTTCCAGTTCATTATCGAGTCATTCAAGGTTCGTAGCCGTGGTGAAGAATCTGTAGTGGTTGAGACCACCGCAGATAGCTCGGCCGCTACGACCGAACCAGCCGAACACACTCCCCCCGTTCGCTAATTTTCGGGCGCCAACCCGCGCTCGTTTCCCCGCATACAGAGAACCCTGTGTGCATCGACGTCAACATCGTCGACGCTTTAGCGTTGACAGAAAAGGACGACACAATGAAGAAGCAGACACGTGCTGCAATTGCAATCGGAGCCGCTGCGCTCCTCGGTCTGTCGGCTTGCGCCGCAGGCGGAGACGACACCGCGTCCGACGACGCTGTTGAGAGCAAAGATCTCAGCATTGCCGTATTCAACGGATGGCCTGAGGGCGAAGCAGTTTCGTACCTCTGGAAGGCAATCCTTGAAGACAAGGGTTACAACGTAGAGCTCGAATACGCTGACGTTACCCCGATCTTCTCGGGTCTCAGCACCGGTGACTACGACATCGCGCTTGACGGATGGCTCCCCATCACTCACGCAAGCCTGATGGAAGAGTACGGCGACACCATTGAAGACCTCGGCGCATGGAACAGCGAAGCTGGCCTGACCGTTGCAGTCAACTCTGATGCCCCCATCGACTCGCTCGAAGAGCTCGCAGCAAACGCTGACGAATTCGGCAACCGCATCGTGGGCATCGAGCCTGGTGCAGGACTCACTGAAGCAGTCCTGAACAACACCATGCCGACCTACGGCCTCGACGACATGGAACTTCTCACGTCGTCGACCCCCGCAATGCTTGCTGAGCTGCAGGCTGCACTCGACAACGGCGAGAACATTGCCGTCACTCTCTGGCGTCCGCACTGGGCCTACGATGCATTCGACATCAAGGACCTTGCTGACCCCGAGGGAACGCTCGGAGACGTTGAAGAAATTCACTCCTTCGCACGCGACACCCTGAGCGACGACATGCCTGAGGTCACTGAGTGGATCTCTAGCTTCAAGATGGACTCCGAGCTTCTTTACTCGCTCGAGAACGTCATGTACAACGAGTACGAAGGAACCGACTTCGAGCCCATCGTTGCTGACTGGATTGCAGCGAACCAGGACTACGTAGACGGCCTCACCAGCTAATACTGTTTTAGCTTCCAGCACTTCGGTGCTGTAACTCACGAAAAGGGGTCGCCTTCGGGCGGCCCCTTTTTGCGTGCACGGCATCTTTCCTGTGTCACGCTAGGGTCGAATGGTGCCAGCTAACGAGAACCCCATCGTCATCATCGCTCCTGATTCGTTCAAGGGCAGCCTGACTGCTGCGGATGCCGCGGCAGCCCTCGAGCGCGGAGCCCGCGAAATGCTCCCCGAGTCCGCCACGGTGCTCACGTTTCCCATGGCTGACGGCGGAGAAGGCTCTCTTGACGCCGTATTGGCTGCCTGGCTTCAACCCGCCCTCACGATGACGACCGTTGACGCCATTGGCCGCAAACGCGAAGCGCGCTACGGACTCGACAGCGAAGGCCACCGCGCAGTCATCGAAGCAGCGCAGGCCAACGGACTCCCCCACGTCAGCGATGTGCCACTGCAAGCTCTGCGCGCCGATAGCTACGGCGTTGGCCTCATCGCCGCACGCCTCATCGAAGGCGGCGCCCGTGATGTGACGCTCTTTCTCGGCGGCTCCGCAGCCACCGACGGGGGTACAGGACTGCTGCGCGCGCTCGGTGCGCGATTCCTTGATGCCGCGGGTAATGAGTTGGCACCCGGAGGCGGCGCGCTAGCCTCCCTCTCAACGATCGACCTGAGCGGGCTCATCGCCGGCGCGCTCGAGACGCAATGGCGCATCGCCGTCGACGTGACCAATCCCCTAGTCGGAGCACAGGGCGCCGCTCACGTGTTTGGGCCTCAGAAGGGAGCTTCAGCATCCGATGTCACGATCTTGAATGCCGGACTCACCCGCCTAGCCGAAGTGCTTGCAGAGACGCCGCTGGCTGCCGAGCGCGGCTTCTCTGCCGCCGGAATCGCAGCGTTGCCCGGTATCGGTGCCGGCGGCGGAACTGCTGCTCCCCTTGTGGCGCTCTGTGGCGCTGTTTTGGTTCCCGGTGCACAGCTCGTGGCGGATGCCATCGGCTTGAGCAAGGTCATCGCAAGCGCAGACGTGATTCTTACCGGCGAGGGCCGCTTCGATTCGCAGTCGCTCGACGGCAAAGTTGTTGACTACCTGCGCGGCGCCAAGGGCCCAAGCGGTTGGCTCGCAGTTATCGCCGGCAGTGTGGGCATGAGCCCGAGCGAAGCGAAAGCGGCCGGGATCGATGTGGCCCTTCCTCTGGGCTCAGGCATCGAGAGCCGCAAAGAACTCTTCCAACTGGCGGCACCACTGCTCGAGGCACGGGGCGCGCACGCTATCGCCGAATGGTTCGAACCTACCGACCTCGACGCCGAGTTCAGAGACGAAGAGGGCGACGACGACGCGACTCTCGGCAACTAACGCTTGGCCGCTAGTGCTTCGAAGCTAGAGCGTGGCAACTAACGCCGCTTCGCGAACTGGAGCGGCTCTTCGGCGTAGTCGTTGAATACAGTGCGCTGGGCTTGACTAATACGCATGGGCCGCGAGGTCGCAGCATCAACAAGCACCAAAGTGGTGGATGCTCGAACGAAAAGCAGCTGCGGTTCAACGCCCTCAGGGCTGTAGATCTCGTAGCAAACTTCGAGGCTTGCTCCCCCGACACGTCCGATCCACATCTGAATGTCGATGGGCTCGCGCATATACGGAATCGGCAGTAGGTATTCGATTTCTTGACGCGCAATGAGCGTCATGGTGTCGCCGCCGGGGCGACCGTCGAGCACGGCGGTGAGAGGCGCATCCGCTCCCGCTACTGGCCAGAATGCGTGAATGCGCGCCTCTTCGAGGAGGCGAAACACTTCAGCATTGTTGACGTGTTGGTACGCGTCAACGTCTGACCAGCGCAGCGGGAGCGGGATGTGCAATCTCATGGCTAGTCGCGGGTGAGCTTGCGGTAGGCGCTGCGGTGAGGCTTGGCCGCGTCGGGGCCGAGGCGCTCGATCTTGTTCTCTTCGTAAGCGTCGAAGTTTCCCTCGAACCAGTGCCAGTAGCCGGGGTTCGTTTCCGAACCTTCGTAAGCGAGGATGTGGGTCGCGATACGGTCGAGGAACCACCTATCGTGAGTGATCACCACAGCGCAGCCAGGGAACTCAAGGAGGGCGTTTTCGAGGCTTCCGAGAGTCTCGACGTCCAGGTCGTTAGTCGGTTCGTCAAGCAGGAGAAGGTTTCCGCCCTGCTTGAGCGTGAGCGCGAGGTTCAAGCGGTTGCGCTCACCACCGGAGAGCACACCGGCCTTCTTTTGCTGGTCTGGCCCCTTGAAGCCGAACTGCGAGACGTACCCGCGCGACGGAATTTCTGTCTTGCCGACCTGGATATAGTCCTGGCCGTCAGAAACAACTTCCCACAGCGTCTTGTTGGGGTCGATGCCGCCACGAGTCTGGTCAACGTAAGAGATGTCGACTGTTTCGCCGACCTTTAGGTCTCCAGAGTCGAGTGGCTCAAGGCCAACGATGGTCTTGAACAGCGTGGTCTTACCGACACCGTTCGGGCCGATGACTCCCACAATTCCGTTGCGGGGAAGGGTGAAGCTGAGCCCATCGATCAGGATGCGCTCGTCGAAACCCTTCTTGAGGTTCTTGGCGTCGATGACCTGCGCGCCGAGGCGTGGCCCCATCGGGATGACGATTTCTTCGAAGTCCAGCTTTCTGGTCTTCTCCGCTTCGTTCGCCATTTCTTCGTAGCGTGCGAGTCGAGCCTTCGACTTGGTCTGGCGGCCCTTGGAGTTGGAGCGCACCCACTCAAGTTCGCTTGAGAGACGCTTGGCGAGCTTGGCGTCTTTCTTGCCCTGCACCTGGAGACGTTCTTGCTTCTTCTCGAGGTAAGTGGAGTAGTTGCCCTCGTAGGGGTAAAGGTGACCGCGGTCGACTTCAGCAATCCACTCGGCGACGTGGTCGAGGAAGTACCTATCGTGGGTTACGGCCAGTACGGCGCCCGGGTACTTAGAGAGGTGCTGCTCGAGCCAGAGAACACTTTCGGCGTCGAGGTGGTTAGTGGGCTCATCGAGAAGCAGCAGATCAGGCTTCTGCAGCAAAAGCTTGGTGAGCGCAACGCGGCGCTTTTCTCCACCGGAGAGTTTGTTGACGGGCCAGTCGCCTGGCGGCGTACGCAGCGCATCCATTGCTTGCTCGAGCTGGGAGTCGAGGTCCCACGCGTCAGCAGCGTCGATGTCTTCCTGAAGCGAACCCATTTCGGTCATGAGCGCATCGAAGTCGGCATCTGGTTCAGCCATTTCGAGGCCGATGGCCGCGTGACGGTCGACCTTGGCCTTGATCGGTCCGACGCCTTCTTGCACGTTTTCGAGAACGGTTTTGGTCTCGTCAAGCTCGGGTTCCTGCATGAGGATTCCGACCGAGTAGCCAGGGCTTAGGCGGGCTTCACCGTTGCTGGGGGTGTCGAGGCCCGCCATAATCTTGAGGATTGTGGACTTACCGGCACCGTTGGGGCCGACCACACCAATCTTCGCGCCGGGATAGAACGACATTGTGACGTCGTCAAGGATGAGCTTGTCGCCGACCGCTTTTCGCGCGCGCACCATGGAATAAATGAATTCGGCCATGTGACCATTCTACGGAGCGCTGAGCCTGAGTCGAACCCGTTGGGGAACGAGTCGAACCCGCTGGGGCGTTACCAGTCGATTGCGCGGGTTGTTCCGACGAGACAACCGCCAGTTCCCAAGAGCGGTTCGATGGATGACACGTAGTTATCGGGGGCGAACTGGCCAAGGAGGCACTCGCCTTTGATCCGTATCGACACCACGATGGAGTCGGTGGCGAGGCCGATCGCTGTGGTGTCGGCGGTAACTTCCATGTCTTGCTTCTCGAAGCCGTTCTCGACGAGGTTGTCAACGATGCTGCGGCCATCTCCACGGCCATTGGCTTCGTGGTATTCGATGTTGATCTGATCGAAGAATTGACGATTGGCCGCCGCATTCTCGCCAGGGCGCAGCATAGGGGCCGTCTCGCTGGCCTCGGGGGCTGGGGTGGTGGATTCGGCAGGAGTTGCCGAAGGTTCCGGCGTTTCCTGGATGCAACCGCTGAGCGCGACCGCCGTCGCAAGGGTGAGGGCAAGAATCGCACCGAGTCGGCGAGTGGGTCGTACGCGCATTGCATTCCCTTCGTCGGCCACGAGACTTCAGGGCCGCATCAAGTCTAGATTGCTTGCGCGCACGATCCGCTCAGAAGGGCTTGACTGCGCCGCTTCCTGCCGCAACGAGCTCGCCGTCTTCTGACGCCTGGGTTCCAGTTTCAGCCTCAGCCTCAGCCTCAGCCTCAGCGGCGGGGAAGGTGTCGTCGCTCTCGGTCTGGTTGCTCGCGGAGCTAACGCTGGAGATGGTGCGGGAGAACTGAGCAGTGCCCCACATGAGATCGTGGCCGAGTGAGTCGGCTTCGATTTCGATATTGATACCGCTGCGGTCAGCGTTCTCCCATTCGCGGATCTTCAGCCGACCGCTGAGAACCACACGGTCGCCCTTGCCGATCGACGAAGCACTGTTGATCGCGAGCTGGCGGAATGACGTGATCGTGTACCAGTTGGTTTCGCCATCGATCCAGCGCTGATTGTTGCGGTCGAACCGACGCTGCGTAGATGCGAGCCGAAACGACGTAATGGGCAAGCCTTCGCTCGTGACAATGTGCCGCGGCGTAGTAGCGACGAGCCCGGAAACGGTGATGGTGTCTGACATATCTGCTCCTTCGTCTGGGCCACGAAGCGAACAACGCGGCCGATGTGGGAGACAGATGCGGGCCGACACTCGTGCCGGGAAGCCGACCCGGCATCCGTCTGACACCAGTGTTCGTCAGCACGCAACAGCGAGCGAGGTGCGCCTCAGCATCTGTGGATGCAGGACACACCGCGCCCGCTATCAGGAGAAGTGGGCAGCCAGCCTAGTGCTCGCGGAACTCAGGCCAGGCCGTGCCGGGAAGCAGGTTTGCGTGCAGAGCGGACTTCGCGGCATCCAGAGTCGGATACACCGCTCGATAGTCTTCATCTTTCAATAACTTGAAGGTGAACCCGTCTGTTACCCGGTGCACCGAGCCAACTGCTCCTGCCTGAGTGAACGCCACCCAGGTTTGTCCGGTCAGAGTGTGATTTGTCATTTCCGAACCTCCTTCGAATTAGTGAGAAAACGACGCCACTGTCGCTTGTTAACGACCGTACGCCGCCTCGCGATGAAGATAAAGACCTTCACCTGAGACGGCGCACAGAATGTGTGGCTGTCGCGGATTACTTGATGTAACTCGAGAACGACGACCGAATCTTGTTGACCTTGGGCAATGCCACCGCCATGCAGTAACCCTGACCGGGGTTCTTGGCAAAGAAGTCCTGGTGATACGCCTCAGCGTTGTAGTACGTGTCGAGAGGCTCGATCGTGGTCACGATGCCACCATCCCAGTATTCGGATGCGCGGTCACGGGCGGCCTCAAAGAGAGCCTTCTGCTCGTCGTCTTCGTAGAACATCGCCGAACGGTACGACGTGCCGACATCGTTGCCCTGCCGATTGAGCTGGCGCGGGTCGTGGAGGGTGAAGTACACGTCAAGAATGACTTCGTCGGGGATGACCTCAGGGTCAAAGGTGACCGCAACCGCTTCTGCGTGGCCGGTGGTCTCAGTGCATACCAGCTCGTAGCTGGGGTTGGGCACTGTGCCTCCGGTGTATCCAGAGACTACGTCGGTGACGCCGTTGAGGGTGCGGTAGACCGCATCGAGGCACCAGAAACAGCCGCCTGCGAGATGAAATGTGTGCATAAGTTGAGCCTACTTTCTTGGGCTGGATGTCTCATACAACGCACACCTCGCGCGCTGTGTTCCCTCAGTCTCTGGGCATATGCTGAACGAATGCCTTACGAAGCCTCCCTCACCAGATACGACACCACTGAATACCACCGCGTAGGCCACAGCGGGCTAAAACTGCCCGCGATCTCCTTGGGATTGTGGAACAACTTCGGTGACGACCGCCCGCGCGCGACACAGCGAGCTATCTTGCGCCGCGCCTTCGATCTCGGCATCACTCACTTCGATCTGGCTAACAACTATGGCCCCGGAATCGGTGCCGCCGAGCGCAACTTTGGCGAGATCTTTGCCGACGACTTCGAGCCCTACCGCGATGAACTGATCATCTCGACCAAGGCTGGCTACACAATGGGAGTTGGGCCATACCAAGACTGGGGTTCACGCAAATACTTGCTCTCATCTCTCGATGCAAGCCTCGACCGCATGGGCCTCGACTATGTCGACATCTACTACCACCACCGCCCCGATCCCGAGACCCCCATCGAAGAAACGATGGGCGCATTGGCCACCGCAGTGAACTCGGGTAAAGCGCTGTACGTTGGCGTCTCGAACTACAGCCCCGAGCAGACCGTTGCCGCCGCCGCCGCACTCGCGGAGTACGGCATCCCGCTCACTATTCACCAGCCGCGTTACAACATGTTCGATCGCCACATCGAAGGCGGACTCTTTCCCGTGCTCGACGAGGTTGGTGCCGGCAGTATCGTGTTCTCTCCGCTCGCACAGGGCTTGCTGACCGACCGTTACTTGGATGGCACGATCCCCGACGGATCTCGTGCGTCAGAAGGTCGCTGGCTCCAGCCCGGCCCCATCGGCGACACCTACCTGCAACGCGTTCGAGCTCTGAACGAGATTGCTCAGAACCGTGGGCAGAGTCTCGCTCAGCTCGCACTCACCTGGGTGCTGCGTCATCCGCAGGTCACGTCGGCCCTCGTGGGGGCTAGCAGCGTCGCTCAGTTGGAGAACAGCTTCGCGGCCCTCGAAGGCCCAGCATTGACGGATGCCGAACGTGCCGCCATCGAGCCGCTCGCGGTCGACGGCACGGCTTTGCGCTAACCAAACCTCGTCATTGAGGTGCTCCTGACGAACGAATGTCAGTGTTCGAACATATATTCGAATCATTCCTATTCGCGTTCGATATCTGTCAGGAGCACCCATGACCACCACTCTCGACTTCGCTGGCCCCACGCGCTCGATTCGCTCAAACGTTGTGACGGTTCAACTCAACGACGATCTCTGGCGCATTACGCGCCCCGACGGCGAAGTGTTGGGCTACGTTCACCGCTGGCAATCCACTGCAGGGTTCCGTTTTCAAGCCAAGCGCATGCTTCAGCGCCAGCGCCGCTTTTTGCCGCTCGGAGATTTTTGGACCATCGACGATGCTCTGGATATCTTCCGGTTTTGATGTGACGCGCCTGTCGCTATCGGGCCACATGCGCTAGCCGGGTTACAGTGCCAACATGATTCTTGAGTGGTGGAACGACATCGTCGACTGGTTCAACTCCGATGCGGGCTGGACGTTTATCACGAACGCTCTTGTGCCCTTCCTCGCGATTGTTGTCGGAGGAATCATCGTCGGCCTGATCGCGCGCTCGTCGCTGCGTCGCCTCATCGGCCACCAAGACCGTCAGGCCAAAGCTGCCGCTGTTGCCGCGCTCATCTCTTCTGGCCGTCGCGCTGCCACCTGGAGCACTCTTTCCGCTGGCGAAAAAGAGCACGTCGACTATCTGGCGAGCGAAGCCGAAGTTCGCGTTCGCCTGCTCCCCCTCAAGGGTGCAGACATCGCCGCCGACTGGGCTTCTCACAAGCTCGCCGCGATGAAGAAAAACTCGGTCAACTACAGCTTCCAGGCTGAACAAGACCTCGCAGAGCTTCAAGAAGGTCTCCTCAATTGGCAAGCCCGCCCCGGTCGCGCCAAAAAGCTCTTCGCTCAAGACCTCGCCAGCTGGAAGTATGAGACCGGCGAAGCCGAAGACGAACTGGTCGTCAAGCAGCAAGAGTGGGCATCACGTCAAGCTGCCGAGGGCACAACGACGACGACCTCGACACCCTCTTCTGCATCAACAAGCGGTTCGGAAGCGACTCCCACCGTCGCCATCACTCCCGACCGCGACTAAAAATACGCAAAGCGGGCCTTCTACGCGTCGGGGCCTTCAACGGCAATTACACGCGCAGACCACGGACAAAAACTGTCTGAAACCAAAGCGTCATCTTCCACATATTGCGGAATACCGTCGCACTGCTCAGCCGTGATGTTGGTGAATGTGAAAGTCGCAGGATCGATGTGCCACGACCACGGTGCATTTACCGACGAATCCCCACGCACGACGACACCCTGAGGCACAGTCTCCAAGTTCTCCCCCGCCAACAACCCCTTGGCATGCTCAATGAGTTCCGGCGTCGCCAATTCAATCGTGAATTGCCCGCCACTGGAAACCTCAAAAATAGCGACCGTCGGCTCGGGTCCAGCAATACACCCCGAGAGCGTCGCCAAAGACACCACTGCGACAACGGCCGCGGCGAGAGCAGCCCGAGAATTCACGGCGATGCCTCAGTTGTCTGTGGCCAGCGCGTCGAAATCGAACCGGGCAACCTCGTAGCTGCGCGTCAGCAGCTCCTCGAGAACCGTCAGATCGACATCCGCTAACTTCTTGATATAGAGACAGCCCACTGCAAGTTCGTGGGCACCAAGGCGTTCCAACAACTCAGGGAACTCCCGAAAATTGCGAGCCGTATACAGCGAGATCTTGGCCTTGCGTGGTGAAAAACCAATCGTGGCCGTATCGCCTTCGCGACCAGTGGCATAGCGGTAATGACTTGACCCGAAGCCGATGATCGATGGCCCCCACATCACCGCGGACTGCCCCGAGGCCCGACCGAAGATTTCCAGCAGAATTCGCGCCTCATCTTGCCGGCGCTCGGTTGGCACGGAGTCAATGAACTCAGCGACAGTGACAGCGGTGGGGGCTGTCTTGTTCGATGCATTCACGTCAGAACCATCCCGTTCTCTGCGGTGCCCTCGGCAGGATTCGAACCTGCGGCCAAGAGATTAGAAGGCTCCTGCTCTATCCCCTGAGCTACGAGGGCGGGGTATACGCGTTAAACGATAGCGTGTCAGCCGCGTGGTGGCGTTTCAACCGCTACACGGCTTTCGCGAGCGCCACCAGCATCTGGTTGAGCGTAGGGGCGCCCTGGGCACGAAAAACTTCTTCTCCCTGCGCAGACACGATAACGATGGTGGGAGTAGAGGTGATACCAGCCTGCTCGGCGCGGTCCGACTCGCGGGCGACATCCAATTCTGCATATGTCACCGCGGGTACGAGGCGCGCCACCTCGTCGAGGGTTCGGCGCGCCGTCGTACACGGGTCACAAAAGGCAGAAGAAAAGAACAGCACGGTTGGCTGTTCAGAGGTGCTGCTGTTAGAGGTCGTTTCGTTCGTCAAGGTCTTCCAGAGGGTCGCTATCGGCCTGATCCCACGTGTAAGTGACGTGGACTTTATCGCCGACCTGCTTCGCTACCGGAGATTCGTAACGCAATTGCGTTTCGGAACCTACAGCGTCTGCGGCGATCAGGGTCACATAATCATCCCATCCCTCCTCGGTTGCAATACGCGTATCGTTCTGGCCGTTGTACGGGCCGCCGACAAAAAACACGATGTACTCGTCGCCGTGCGCGAGAGTGGGGGTTGATTCGCTCATGACCACAGGTTTACCAGACAAGAGTGGGCGAACGCTGGTGACATTTCGGGAGCGGTAGAATCGGTGCATGGCATCACACGCTGATTATCTGGTTTGGATCGACTGCGAGATGACGGGACTGGATGTCGAAATCGACGAACTCGTCGAGGTTGCAGTGGTTATCACTGACTACGACCTCGTTCCCGTCGATGAGGGAATGACAATTGTCATTAAGCCCAGTGAGGCTGCTCTTGAGAATATGGGCGAGTTCGTCACCAAGATGCACACCTCGAGCGGGCTCATCGAAGAGATGCCGAACGGCGTTTCTCTTGCGGATGCCGAGTTCGCCGTGAACGAGTACATCGTGCGCTACGTGCCGAACGCCCGCACCGCTCCGATGGCCGGCAACACTATTGGCACCGATCGCACCTTCCTAGCCAAGTACATGCCCCGCGTCGACACTCACCTGCACTACCGCAGCGTCGATGTGTCTTCGATCAAAGAATTGTCGAAGCGTTGGTTTCCCCGCGTGTACTTCAACGCGCCGGATAAAAACGGCGGTCACCGGGCCCTCGCCGACATTCTCGAGTCCATTCGCGAGCTCGATTATTACCGCAAAGCGGTCTTTGTGGGCGAGCCAGGACCGACGACAGAACAGGTTCAAGCAATTTCTGCTGACGTAGTGGCTGGATTCGCTCCGCGGTTGTAATACACTTATACAGTTGCTTATCGCCGCAAGGCGAAAAACAACCTTGGTGGGCGTAGCTCAGTTGGTAGAGCGCTGGCTTGTGGAGCCGGAAGTCGCGGGTTCGAGCCCCGTCGTTCACCCCAAGATAATGAGGCCCAAACCCTCGAGACGAGCACTATGTCTCGCGAGGGGTTGGGCCTCATTTTTGTTTCTCAGCTGTGCTTGTGCTGCAGCGAGCGCTCAATCATCAGTTGCCAGGTCGAGTGCCCCCTTGAGCCTCGCCTTCACCGGCGGTGTTTTCTTTCACTTCCCCGGAAGAGTAAGCAAGGATGTCGTCAATCTCGGATTGCAGTACGGCGGCATCGACGAGATCAGATGCATCATCAGAAAGCGTTTCGGAACGCGACTCGACGATGCTTTCGAATTGCCCACTCTCAAAGATCTCCTCCTGCAACTCATCGAGCGCATCCTCGTACATCGCAACAAACTCCGCAGTTTCTGTGAACCGCGTCGTCAGAATGTTGTTGTCTTGCTGAGACTGCCCACCGCCGGCGGCATCCCCGCCGGCGCCATCAGCGGGTAACCCTCCAGGAGCTCCTCCCTCACCAGCGCCGCCCGGACGCTCGCCCTCGCTAGGTAGGTCTGTTGCATCGCCTTCTGGCGCGCCTTCGGGAAGCCCACCTTCGGGAAGCTCGCCATCCGGAAGCTCGCCGCCGGGGGCCGCACCTTCGGCGGCTGCGTCGCCCGCGGCGTCACCCGCACTGTTTACCGTGCCGAACGCCAAGTTGTGGTCCCAGGCCACAACGGACATGAGGCCGGAATCTGGGTCGTAATAGAGGTACGAGTTGTTGCCAGGGCCATCGATGTCATCAAAATTGTCAATGAGGTCTTCAATCGCGAGATAACGCGCGAAGGCCTCCACATCAAGAACCTCGGGAAGTTGAGTGACAAACTCTTCATCTGTCGTGTTGTTCACGACATCGAGAAAGTCGACGAGGGGCTCGTAGTCCTCAGCCCCCACTTCAAGGTCGAACACATCCGCGTAGAGCTCCGTGTCGTCACCTAACCAGGAGTAGTCGCCTTCACTCTCCGCCTTCCAGAGGATGCCGTCATCTGAGGGAAGCAAACCGGCCTCATAGTTTCGCTCTAACCATGATTCGTTCGGTACTGCGACGGTGAGACGCAAAGTGTCTTCACTGCCGTTCACGGAGAACCGCGTCGCGATTGACTCTTCGGTTGCCAATCCAGCCGCGCTCAATGTCTCAAGAGCCACGGCCTCGTTCAGTGCAGTCTCAGTGTTATTCGAGCGCACGACAACATCGGTGACTCCTTCGATGCTTTGTCCATCGACGTATTTATCGAGCCGAATTCGCCACGGTAGTTCTTCAACCGGAGTGTCCGCTGTCACGCCGCGCAAGCTCGAGTTTCCTTTGAGCTTGATGCCTACTTGCTCATAGGTCGTGCCGTCGATCACCACGGTTGCCTCCAGCCACTCCTTCTCGCCGGAATCGAGATAGGTCTCGACCATGGCTAAGACCTCGTCGCTATCGACATCAAGTTCGATCGAGTGCACAACAGAAGAATCGAAAAAGGAGGACGTGTCGGTTGTGAGACTCACGTTCACAAAGTCTGTTGTGCCAGCACTTCCCGCGGTGTCGTTCGTACCCACGGAGCAGCTCGCGAGTGTAAGAGTGAGAACGACGGTAGTGCTGACTACGCCAAAGAGCTTTTTTCTATCCATGCCCGCAACGCTAAGAAAAGTTTCTATCGGTTTGCTAAGACCGCGACGCGAGTTTCACCCGAACTGCTCAGCGAACGAGCGCACGAATTACCGACCATGCCCCACGCGCGTCAGCGCCGACTGACAGGATGTACTCATGGAGAATCTCGACGAGCAACAGTTTGAGGCGCTCGTGGTCGAGGGCCTCGATGCGCTCTCAGACGACATCGTTGATGGGCTCGACAATGTCGTCTTCGTTACCGAGGATCGCCCCGAAGATGGCTCCCTGTCGATCCTCGGGCTTTACGACGGCGTCGCCCTCACGGAGCGGGGACAATATGGCTTTGGCGAACTGCCCGACCGCATCATCCTGTTTCGCGAACCGTTGCTGGCTATCTGTGAGTCGATCGACGAGCTCAAGGAACAGATCCACATCACACTCGTGCATGAAATAGCCCACTACTACGGCATCGACGATGCACAGCTGCACGAACTCGGCTGGGCATAGCCGGTCATTGAGCCGACATGGGGTCGCGACCGCGTAGGATTTCGTGAGTGTCACGAACCTCAGGAGGATTGATGATTTCGAGCAAGCGCGCGAGTGCGTTGGTGGTAGCCCCTGCGATCATGCTGGTGCTATCGGGTTGCGCACTGATCGAACCCGCCGATACCAGCGAGCCGCCCACGGCCATGGAACTCTGCGCGATGGATCACACGTGGACGCTCGACACGGCCGATCTTTCTGAGAAGCTGTTGACCGAACTAGAAGCAGATGACGTTCCTGTGACCGCTGTTGAGCCGAGCGGTGGTCAGACTCTCACATGGCAGAGCGACGGCGCGCTCACTATCGAGTCAGATCTCGTATTCACGATCAGCGCTGAACCGAAGTCGGATCAGGTGATGACGATCACGAAGTCTTACACGGGCACTGTTGTTGGCAAGGCCGAGATCAACGTGGATGTCGCGATCCCCCGCGACTGGGACATCTCGGATTACACGGTTGAAACCTCCGCGGTGCTCGACGATGAGCCTGTTGAAGAGTTGAAGTACACGATCCCTCAGAGCGACTTCGATGACATGCTTGGGCTCATTCTCACCTGCGAGGCTGACGCAATGACGATCAACCCTCGCGGAACTGACTTCATTCAACTGTGGAGCAAGGTCAGCTAGCAAGGATCTAAAGGCGACTGGCGAACCAGCGTGAGACATCGGCACCGTCGAGCGTCTCATCCGCCAGTTCGCGAGGATTTTCGCGCGCCATAAAGCGGAGCTCTTGGCGCGCCCAGCGCTCCCAATGAGGGGCGTAGGTGTCTCCATCGCGGTCGAGTGCTCGTTTCTTGCGTGACGCGTCGTCTAGGTCAACCCAAATGCTGTGGTCGACCAGAGGGGCGGATGCGCGGCTCAGGGCACCGATTCCCTCGAACACGATGGGGCGATCGCCGTCGAGCTCGTGCCGGGCCCCTAGCGAATCCGTGAGCCAGTTCCATTCCTGCCAGCGCAATTCGGTGAGGATGCGGGGCACTAGGGCGCTAGCGGCATCCAACCCATCCCATCCGGGATAAAAGTCATCGAGCTTTACTAGCTGCACTTCGGGCCACAGTGCAGCCATGGCACGACCCAGCTCTGTTTTGCCTGAACCCGAGCGGCCGTCGATGAGACACCGCCAGCGCGGGGCAGGCAAACTCGTAGGCTGCTGGGACTGGGGCTGCGGCTGCAAGTTAGCCAACAATGAGGTTCCAACTTCCCGTGAGCACGGCAACGACTGTAGCGGTGACGCCGATGAGTAGCCCCACGAAGAGCGTGAGCCACTCGGCCTGCCCCCACGGTGACTCTCGCGCCCACGTGCGAGTTGTGTCGCCGCCGAACCCGCGCGCTTCCATCGCAATAGACAGCTTGCTGCCTCGACGAATCGAGAGCACGAGAAGCGCGAAACCTTGACCGGCGATGCGGCGCACACGGCCGCGGTCTGCCACGCCGCGAGCGCGGCGCGCCAGTTCGAGCGAGCGCCAATCCTCGAGAAAGAGGCCAACCATCCGCACGGCGGCGAGTGCGCCAATAACGAAACGATTGGGCAATCGGAGCCGTTGGGCAAGGCCATCGGCAAAGTCGGTGGGATCGATCGAGATGAACAGCACAACTGCGGGAAGCCCGATCGCGAGCACGCGCAAGAAGGTTGCCAGAGCAAGCTCGATAGAACCGTCGCTGATTCTGATCAAGAGGAACTCGAAGTACACGGTGCCGTCGTAGCGGCCGTAGAGCAGGATCGTGAGCGCGGTCAGGGGTGCGGCCAGCCACACCGGCAAGGTGCGCAGCCAGAAGCGTTTCGGCTCAATCCCGAAGAACGCGATGATGGCAAGCTCGAGCACCAGCGCGGTCGTCGCCGATACCCAATCGATCGTGGCAAGCAAGAACAGGCTCACGAGGAGCGCTGCTCCAAGTTTGGCCACGGGATTCACCGACGCGATAGGGATCATTCGAGCGCCACCGTTGCGTCGGCGAGTGCAGCGACGAAATCGAGATCGTGGCTGACAGCGATCACGCTGCTGCCGTCATCCACGAGTCGAGCGAGCAGAGCCAGCAGTTCGCTCCAGGTGCGCGAGTCTTGCCCGAACGTGGGTTCGTCGAGCACGAGCACCTGCGGCCGCGTAGCGAGGGCTGTGGCGACGCTCAGGCGACGCTTTTCGCCTCCCGAAAGTGTGAACGGGTTGGCTTCGGCTAGCCGGTCTAGGCGGAGTCTTGTGAGCAACTCGTCAACGCGAACATCCACTTCAGAGTCCGGAAGCTTCAACGCCCGCGGGCCAACTTCTAGTTCAGCGCGCACCGTGCTGGTGAGCAACTGATGTTCAGGGTCTTGAAAGACTGTTCCGATGCGGGTCAGCAGCTCACGCGATTTCCAGCGGATCGGATGCTCGCCCGCCCCGCTCGCCAGCGCCGGGCTCGCCTCCACGGCACCACCGACGGGCGGCAGAAGCCCGCCCAGGGTGAGGGCGAGCGTGGACTTTCCAGCCCCGTTAGGACCCGTGATCGCAAGAGCGTGACTGCTCAGAATCTCCAGGTCGAGAGGAGCGCCAAGCGCGTTTTTGCTCCGGCCAACGGTCAGCTGGCGAGCACTGAGCAGAGTGTGTTGCGGGGCCCGCACTGCCCTTACCGGGCGCGGCGGCGGATACTGCGGGATCCAGACGCCACGGGCCGCGAGCTCTTTGCCCTGCCGTGCGAGCACGTCGGCGGGTACCCCATCGGCAATGACTCCCCCGCCGGCGGCGAGCACCACGATGCGGTCGACAACGTCGCTCCACACCGAGACACGGTGTTCGACAACCACAATCGTGGCGCCGGTCGATTCTGCGACCCGGATAACGGCATCCCGAACCTCGGTCACACCCTCAGGGTCAAGGTTGGCTGTCGGTTCGTCAAGCACGATCAGGCCTGGCCGCATGGCCAGCACCCCGGCGAGCGCGAGCCGCTGCTTCTGACCGCCCGAGAGCGCACTGGTGTTGCGGTCGAGAGCAACCTCGAGGCCGACGGAGGCGAGACTGTCACGCACACGAATCCAGATTTCGTCGCGCGGAACACCCAAGTTTTCACAACCGAACGCAACGTCGTCTCCGACGCGCTCCAAGATCACCTGGCTGTCGGGGTCTTGAATCACGAGACCGGTGCGCCCACGATGGGCGGCCGGATGCTCGCCCGCAACGAGCAGGGAACCTTCTGTTTCGCCTTCGTCGTCGCCGACTACCCCGGCGAGGGCATGCAGCAACGTTGACTTTCCCGCCCCGGACTCGCCGAGGAGTAACACGCGTTCGCCCGGTTCAATACGCAGATCGAGACCGCGTACCGCCCAAGCGAGCCTGCTGGAATGGCGCCACCCCCATCCTTCGACGGTGACGCCAACAGGCGTGGTGGGGCTCAGACCCGTTTCGCAATTTCGCGGCCAGCACCAAAGCGGTTGAGCGCTCCGGTTGCGGCAATACCGCGTGTCGCGAGCCACGACAGGAGGCCAGCAATGAGCATCCCGCCGACGATGGCGGCGATCGTGTAGATGATGATGAAGGGAAGCGCTGATCCCGGGTACCAGAGCAGCAAGTCAGTAATAGCCATCGCGAGGCCGGCACCGGCGCCCGCAAGAATCGCACCGCTGACGCGCCAGTTGGCGTAGAGGAAGGCAGCGAAGACGATCTCGGCACCAATGCCCTGTGTGAAGCCGCTCACGAGCGTGAGTACACCCCACTGGTTACCGATAAGGGCCGACACGGAGGCGGCGACCATCTCTCCGTAAATCGCGGCACCCGGCTTGCGGATGACGAGTGCGGTGAGCACACCGGCGAAGAGCCAGAAACCGCCACCAATCGCTTGCAGGCCGGGCAGGAGCGCAGCGAACGGGGCCAGAGCGGGAGCGGAGGCAACGTTCCAGACGACGAAGATCAAACCGCTTGCGACGCCGATAACGCTCGCCACGACGATGTCGATCACCCGCCACTGAAAACGCGATCCGGGCTTCGTCGGGGTAGACGTGGATGAGGATGGTGCTGTTGTGGTCACTTTCGTGCCTTTCACTAGTGAATGGCACGGGTTTCAAGAGTGTCTGCTCCCTGCGCTGGCATGATCCAGATCAGGTTCGACGGTCGAAGCTTGGAGAAGCTCCCTCTCAGCCCGGCTCACCGGACTCCCGTGTTCGCCACCCAGTCTAATCATCAATAGGCTCGCACTATGGACTTCCGCATTTTCACAGAACCTCAGAACGGCGCCAGCTACACCGATCAGCTTCTTCTTGCGCAAGCCGCAGAGAAGCTCGGTTTCAACGGCTACTTCCGTTCTGACCACTACGTGACGATGGATGACCGCAACGGCGGGCTGCCTGGTCCAACGGACTCCTGGACGACGCTGGCGGGGCTTGCGCGCGAGACTTCGACCATTCGTTTAGGCACCCTCGTCTCCTCCGCTACCTTTCGGCATCCGGGCATTCTGGCAATTCAAGTGGCACAGGTCGACGACATGTCGGGTGGCCGAGTAGAACTCGGGCTCGGCACCGGCTGGTTCGAACGTGAACATGCTGCGTACGGCATCCCCTTCCCGGCGAAGCGGTTCGGGATGCTCGAAGAACAGCTCGACGTCATCACGGGCATCTGGGCAACGGAGCCCGGAAAGACCTTCTCGTATGAGGGCAAGCACTACCAGCTGAGCCAGTCACCCGCGCTGCCGAAGCCCGTGCAGAACCCGTTGCCGATCATCATCGGCGGCAGTGGTCCAAGCCGTACGCCGGCGCTCACCGCTAAGTTCGCCGCCGAATACAACGCGGGCTTCGCAACCATCGCACCGCTGAAGGAACGCATCGCTCGGGTTCGCAATGCCTGCGAACACTTCGACCGGGACCCCGCCACGCTCGTGCTCTCTATCGCCGGCACAACTGCGGTCGGCACCACCGAAGCTCAGATCGAAGCGCGAGCGACCGCCGCCAACGGAACTCCCGCCGACCTGCGCCTTGGCGGTTTCGCCGGAACCGCCAGCGAGGTCGTCGACAAGATTTCAGAGCTGCAAGCACTCGGATTTACTCGCGTGTACTTCCAGATCATGGACTTCCACGATCTCGACCAGCTCGACTTCCTC
The DNA here is from genome assembly GCF_015864955.1 of Salinibacterium sp. NK8237. Classification (NCBI taxonomy): domain Bacteria; kingdom Bacillati; phylum Actinomycetota; class Actinomycetes; order Micrococcales; family Microbacteriaceae; genus Salinibacterium; species Salinibacterium sp. NK8237. Next base: position 704,334 of record NZ_JADYWE010000001.1, read on the forward strand.
GCTCGCGAGGTCGTGCCGCAGCTCGACTAGGCGCGCTCGTCGCTAGGAATCCTGATCAACCGTCACGAAGTCGATCAGGTGCTCGACGCGCCCCAAGAGCGCTGGCTCGAGGTCACCAAAGTTGGTGACCTTCGACAAAATAAACTGCCACGCCCGAGCGATATCGGCTTGGTCGTCGTGCGGCCAGCCGAATGCTTCACAGATGCCGTGCTTCCACTCGATAGTGCGCGGCACCGTAGGCCACGCAGCAATTCCGAGGCTCTGCGGCTTCACGGCCTGCCAGACATCGACGAATGGATGACCGACCACAAGCGCATGCTTGCCGTACTTGCCGCGCCCCACGGCATCCGCAATTCGGCTCTCCTTCGAGCCGGGAACAAGGTGATCCACCAAGATTCCCAACTTGCGGTCGGAGGTGGGGGCAAAGTCTGCGACGATCTTCTCGAGATCGTCGATGCCGCCGAGGAATTCGACGACAACTCCTTCAGCGCGCAGGTCGTCGCCCCAGACTTTTTCGACGAGTTCCGCGTCATGGCGGCCCTCAACGTAGATGCGACTCGCGAGCGCGGTGCGGGCGCGCTGATCGGGGGCGGCAAACGACCCGGAGGCCGTCTTGCGGGCGGCAGCAGCCTTGGGCGCTGGCTTGACGAGCTCTACGGGCACACCGTCGATGAGATAGCCGCTACCGAGAGGGAAGGCGCGAGCGGAGCCCCGACGATCTTCGAGTTCCATGAGGCCATTGGCGAAACCGACCAAGGCACCGACGTAGCCGTCAGCAATGACTTCGACGACCATTCCTGATTCGATCGGCACTTTCGGCAGCACGGCTGGCCCGCGCCTAATGGTGAAATCAGCGAGAACATCGTGGGAGTAGCGGTCGTCAGTCACCGCTTGAGGTTAAGTGGTGCCGCCGGGTTGCTGGCGGAGGCGCGACGAGAGCGTGCGAGGTTCCTCGACGGCTGTGCGTAAGCCGCATTCTGCTGTTGGGCATGTTCACGCACGACAGCGATACTGACGGCTATCGAAACTCCGATTCCGGAGCCGATTGCCGCGAGCAGAATGTCAACGACATCGGCGTAGCCGGCGGGCATCCACACCGTCTGGGCGGCTTCGAGCCACGCTGCGGCAACAATGCTGAAGGCGAGTGCTGCCCACCAACGGCGCCTGCCGAACATGCCAACCAAGAAAATGCCAACGGGGATGAACGCAACGGTGGTCCAGATCCAGAAGCGACCGTTGCTGCCCGGGGCGATCACGAAAGCGAGACTCGCCAGGGCGGCGAAGTAGAGCGCTGCGGCGGCCGCAACGGCAAATCTCGATCGGAACATTCAAACATTGTCACAAGCGCATCTTTGCGCGAGTTGTGAGAAGGGTGGAAGCGGGATGTGAACAACGCCATTTATGACAACGATTCGATAACTGCGCTCCCCTAGCGTGCCGCGAGCCGCTCCACTTCACGCGCGATGGGTGGCAGCACTCGACGCATGTAGCGCCCCCACCACAGTCGAACAATCAGCCACACAATCCAGCCACGGGCCGGTTTGGCGAAAAAGGTGTAGCTCCAGCGGATGCGCGAACCTGTCGAGCGGTCGTCGAAACGCCATTCAGCTCGGGCACCAGAAACGAGCATCCCGAAGAGTTTCTGAAAGTCGCTGAGTTCGTAGGCAAACAATTCAGGAGCATCAGCGTCGGTAATCGTTTCGATCACGTGGCCACCGTCGGAGAGAACAAGACGCCTAGAGTGCCCCACTGCGTTCCACGTTCCCGACTGCTCGAGCACCGTAACGACCGCTGGCAACGGGCCGAACCGGGGATAAAACTGCCCAGGGTCAAGCGGACCCGAGAACTCATACGCCTGCTGAGCATTCGTTCGAGTGCGGGCGTGCGCGGTTGCCGTCACTCCACGCTTAACGGCGCGAGTCATGCGGATTTCCACGATTCAGGACCGGGCGAGCCTGCCGGATACTCCTCAAGGGGAACCTGATTGTTGCGGAAAGCGTCGATCACGGGAGCGACTATTCGCCAGCACTGCTCGGCAACATCGCCCCGCACCGAGAGCACCGGGTCGCCATCGACGAGAGAGGCAATGACTTCGCCATAGGCGCTCATAGCCGGATCGCCAAGGGTTGTCGTCAGTTGCGTACGGTCGAGAGTGAAGGGGTCGCCAGCACCGTTCACGATGAGATCAAGTTCAAGAGTGGCCGGCTTGATCGAGATGGTGAGCTTCGCAGGATCTTCGCTGCCCGTGAGCCCGTAAGGAAGGTGTGGCACGGGCGCAAACGTGATCACGATGTCTTGGCGAGCTTTGCCAATGGCCTTGCCCGAACGCAGCACGAACGGCACGCCAGCCCAACGCCAGTTATCGATCTCGAACGTCACTTCAGCCAAAGTCTCTGTGCCGAGATCAGGATTCACACCATCTTCGTCAACGTAAGCCGGAAGAGTGCGGTCGCCGATCGTGCCCGCCGTGTAGCGCGCCCGCCGAGCGCACGTGCCATCTGCCGTCTGCACTCGCGTTGCTCGAAGCACCTGAGCCATTGACCCCCGCAGATCTTCTGCGCTCACACTCGCCGGCGGTTCCATCGCCGTGAGCGCCATGACAAGAAGCAAGTGGCTCTGAATCATGTCAACAACAGCACCGGCGCGATCGTAGTACCCGGCGCGGCCTTCGAGCGCGAGTGCCTCATCAAAAATCAACTCAACTTTTGCCACATTGGGCGCCGCCAACAGCGGCTCAAAAACGCGGTTCGCGAATCGCAAACCGATGAGGTTCAGCACCGTCGACTTGCCCAAGAAGTGGTCAACTCGAAAAATCTGCTGCTCAGGCACAATCGTCTGCAGCACTCGATTCAGATCGCGGGCGCTTGCCTCATCACTTCCGAATGGCTTCTCGAGGGCCAACACAATCCCCTCGGGCAAATCGAATGTCGCCAATACCGAAACAACCTGTTGGGCGATTGCGGGAGGCAGCGCAAAGTACAGCGCGACACGGCCGGTAGCCGATTCGATCACCTGGCGCACTTGCTGCGCGTTGGTGACGTCGGCCTGCACGTAGTGCGCTGCACTGGCCACGGCGTCGGCAGCAGACGAAGCCTGAGTCGCAAACGACGCCGCAACGCGCTTCTGCCAAGCCGCGTCATCCATTTCTTGACGATCAACGCCAATCAGAGCGAGCGTTGTGGCTTCACCACTGGCCAGATACGACGCAAGGCCGGGCAACAGCAGGCGGGACGTGAGGTCTCCGCCTGCACCCAAGATGATCAGTGTGTCAATCCGTGCCGTCATCATGCACTCTCTGCTCGATACTGCTGAAGGTCGTGCTACTTCGTTTCGCTCATGCCACTATCACCATCGACGCTCGGCGGCTGCTGAGTCGAAACGGCGGTAGCTGATGCCGTGGCGGTGACCCCAGCAAATTTGGACGCTGATCCGCGACGTGACCACGCCATCCACCACCACACGGCAGCGCCGACGATGGCAGAGCCGAGGATGCCCACGAGCGGGCCGAGAAGAACCGTGCCACCGACAGCCGAGTCAGTGACATTCGCGGCGACCGTGAGGTAGACCGCGAAGAGCGGAACGTCGAGCAACGCAACGATGCCGAGGGACTGGAATGTGACCTGCCAAGGCTTGCGAACCGCACCACGCTTGAGCAAGAACATGCTGCCGAACGCGGCGAGCGCCACCAAGAGCAGAGCGACAATACCCATCACGATGATGACGGTGCCGATCACGCCGCCTGCTCCACTCACAAAATCGCGCACTGCGGGAACATCGCCAAAGAGCCCGCTCAGGCTCGAAGCTGTGCCGCCGAGGAGCAAGGTGAGCCCGCCACCGACAGCAACGAAGCCAAGCATGAGCCAACCAATAGAGAACACGGCGTGCGATAGCGCGCCCGCGACAAGAGAATAACCCCGCTGTGCACTGGTGAGCTGCGCTTTTTGCATGGTTCGACGTTAGCGCAGCGGTACGACGAACGTGGAAATTCTGGGCAATCAAACGCACAGCCCGAAAAACCGTCGTGGCACCAAAACGCGGGTGATTTGGGCGCTTTGCACGACAAGAAGGTCCGAGAGTCGCTACGGTTTGGAATATGAAATCGTGGAGGGACGCGCTCAACGCCGAGCAGCAGGCTGACGTTGATCGAATTCTCGACTCTGCGCTCAATGTGGCACGCGGCCATTTGAGCCATGCGAGTGAATTCATGACGTTCGCGCTGATGACGGATGCCAGCGGCCGAGTGCTCGAGATGACTGCCGATGAGGCGCTGAAGAAGAAGCACTTGGATGCCGAGAAACTCATCGCCCAGACCGTGACTCAGCTGCGCCAATTGGCCGCGCTATCTCGCTGCAGCGCCATCATCTCGAACACGCGAGTTGCGTCGCTCAAATCCGACGCGATTGAAGTGAGAATCGAGCACAAAGCGGGCGCCGCACTCATGGTCTTGCTCCCGTATACGCGAGCCAGATTCACGGGTGCCCTGACTTTCGGCGATCTCAAGCTGTATTCGCACACCGCTGAAATCTGGGTATAACCAGAGAAACTTCGCCACTCGCGGAAGTTTTCTGAGGCTCCGTGCGTTACTGGATGGCATGAACAAGCGAATTATCGCGGTCATTGTTGCTCTTGCCGTCGTTGTGATTGCAGCAGTTTCGATCGTCGCAGCCCAGAATCCGAACAGCTCGGACGAGTCGACTGCCACCGACAGCACGTCTCAGAGCGCTGAGAGCTCGAGCGACTCCGGCGCCGAAGCCGAGGACGTTGTTGCTGTCGAGAACGACGGTGGCGGCTCCTACGTCGACTACAGCCCCTCGGCTGTTGCAGATGCCGATGGTCGCGTCATCCTGTTCTTCCACGCCACCTGGTGCCCCCAGTGCGTCTCGGCCGATGGCGACATCACGGCGTCAGGTGTTCCGTCGGGCATCACGATCGTGAAGGTCGACTACGACACCAACCAAGATCTGCGAGCCGAATACGGTGTTACTCAGCAGACGACGTTTGTTGAGGTCGATTCCAACGGCGAAAAGGTACAAGAAAACTTTGTTGCAACCGTCGAACCCACGTTGAACGCGGTTCTCACCGCCCTCGGCTAACCCCCGATGCTCAGCCTGATTCTGCTCTCGTTTGTGGCGGGAGTTCTGACGGTTGCCGCGCCCTGCGTGCTGCCGCTGTTGCCGGTCATCGTTGGCGGCTCGATCGCGCGCACCAGCAGTGACTCCACGGTGGCTGAACGCCAGTGGTTCCGCCCCGTTGTCATTGCGGTGAGCCTCGCCGGCTCAGTGATTATCTTCACGTTGCTGCTCAAAGCAACGACAGCCCTGCTAGGGATCCCGCAGCTGGTGTGGCAGATCATTGCCGGCGGCATCCTGATCATCTTCGGCCTCACGCTGGTATTCCCCGCTCTCTGGGAGCGCTTTATGCTCGCCACGGGCATCCAAAATCGGGCAAACGCCGTGATGAACCGTTCATATTCACGCGGCGGCCTTGGCGGCGATGTGATGCTCGGTGCAGCACTCGGCCCGACCTTCAGCAGCTGCTCTCCCACCTATGCGCTCATCTTGGCGACAGTGTTGCCGGTCTCGTTTGCCGAGGGCCTGCTCTACATCGTCGTATACGCCATCGGCCTCGCCGTCGCGCTGCTCATGATCGCGTTCCTCGGTCAGGCATTCGCTCGCAAACTCGGCTGGCTCGCTAACCCCAACGGCGTCTTCAAGCGCGTGATCGGCATCATTC